>CAYOLF010000076.1:0-31218 GCA_964404725.1 uncultured Polyangiaceae bacterium | reverse complement strand
GCCCTCACCCACCCAGCGGTGGCTGGGTGGGACCCGGAGGACGCGGGTCCCTAGGCCGTTGATTTTTCGCAGCAATCAACCTGATTGCTGCTCAAGGGGAGCGCGGGCGGGGGCTCAGCCGACGATCAGGTTCAGGATCTTGCCGGGGACGTACACCAGCTTCTTCAGGGCCTTGCCCTCGACGAAGCGCCGGACGTTCTCGTCGGCGAGGGCCGCCTCGCGGGCCTGCTGCTCGCTCGCGTCGCGGGCGAGCAGCGCTCGACCGCGTACCTTGCCGTTCACCTGGACGCCGATCTCGAGGACATCGTCGACGACGAGCGCCGGATCGTAGGCGGGCCAGGGGACGTCGGCAACGCTCGGCGCGTGCGCGAGGCCGCCGCCGGCGGGGTCCCCGCTCGCCCAGAGCTCTTCGGCGAGGTGCGGCGCGAACGGTGAGAGCATCAGCACCAGCCACTCGGCAGCCTGGCGCGGGGTGCGCTCCAGGGGGGCGAGGTGGTTGACCAACTCCATCATGGCGCTGATCGCGGTGTTGAAGCGGAGTGCCTCGATGTTCTCGCCAACCTTCTTGAGCGTCTTGTGCAGGAGCCGCTGGGTGGTGGCGTCCGGCGCCGCGTCGGAGAGCGGTCGGGTCGCCAGCGCATGCACGCGGTCGAGGAAGCGGCGGACCCCCTTGATCCCCGCCATCTGCCACGGCTTTACCTGCTCGAGCGGGCCCATGAACATCTCGTACACGCGGAGGGCGTCGGCCCCGTGCTCGCGGACCACGTCGTCGGGGTTGACGACGTTGCCGCGGCTCTTGCTCATCTTGAAGGCGACGCTGTTGACGCGGATCCGCTCGTCCGCCTTGAGTCGGAGGGACCCGGCCTTCTTCTCGACCGCGTCCTCGGTGACGCGCACGGCAGCCACGGGGGCGCCGGTTTCGGTGTCGACGTGTGCGTCGTCGCCCTCGCCGGCCTTGACGCGGTCGGCGCTCACCCAAGCCCCATCGGCGGCCTGGTACGCGACGAGCTGCGGCTCGCCGAGGATCATCCCCTGGTGGACGAGCCGCTGGAAGGGCTCCGGGTGCTTGACCACGCCGAGATCGAAGAGAACCTTGTGCCAGAATCGGGCGTAGAGCAGGTGCAGTACGGCGTGCTCGGAACCGCCGACGTACAGATCCACCGGCATCCAGTCGTCGTAGGCGCTCTCGTCGAAGATGGCGCGGTCGTTGCGCGGGTCGAGGTACCGGAGGTAGTACCAGCAGGAGCCCGCCCACTGCGGCATGGTGTTCGTTTCGCGCGCGTACCAGGCCCCGTTGCGCTGGAAGAAGCGCCAGTCGACGGCCTTGACGAGCGGCCCGGCGGGGTCGCCCGGGCGGAAGTCCTCGAGCTCGGGGAGCAGGAGCGGCAGCTCGCCCTCGTCCAGAGGGATCGGGTGACCGTAATCGATCTCGTAGGGGTCGCCGCGGCGCGGATCGCCCGTCGTCCGCACGGGGAAGTAGATCGGGATCGGCTCGCCCCAATAGCGCTGGCGAGAGAAGACCCAGTCGCGGAGCTTGTAGTTGACCTTGGCGGCGCCGACGCCCCGGGCCTCCAGCCACGCGGTGACGTTCCGCTTCATCTCGGCCGTGGGTTGGCCGGTGAACGGCCCCGACTGGACGGCGATGCCGGGTTCGGTGAAGGCGGCCGTGGGGGCGCCGTGCAGTTCGCCGTCGGGGGAGACGACCTCGATGATCGGCAACCCGAACCGGGTCGCGAACTCGAAGTCGCGCTCGTCGTGGGCGGGCACGGCCATGATGGCGCCGGTGCCGTAGCTGCCGAGGACGTAGTCGGCCGTGAAGACGGGGACCTGGTCGCCGTTGACGGGGTTGATGGCCAAGGCTCCGGTGTCGACGCCCGTCTTCTCCCGGTTCGTCGTGCGCTCCAGATCGCTCTTGGAGCGAGCCGCGGTCACGTATCGCTCGACCTCGCTGCGCCGCTCGGGGGTCGCGATGGCGAGCGTGAGCGGGTGATCGGGAGCGATCACCAGGTAGGTCGCACCGAAGAGCGTGTCCGGCCGGGTGGTGTACACGCGAAGCGTCTCGCCGCGCCCCGCCAGCGCGAAGTCCACCTCCGCCCCCTCGCTGCGCCCGATCCAGTCGCGCTGCTTGAGCTTCGTCTCCGGCCAGTCGAGCCCGTCGAGGTCGGCGGCGAGGCGGTCGGCGTAGGCCGTGATCCGGAGCTGCCACTGGCGCAGGGGCTCGCGGACCACCGGGTGCCCGCCGCGCTCGCTCTTGCCGTCGATGACCTCTTCGTTCGCGAGCACCGTGCCCAGGGCAGGACACCAGTTGACCGGGACCTCCGCCTGGAAGGCGAGCCCGCGGCGAAACAGCTGGAGGAAGATCCACTGGGTCCAGCGCACGTAGCCGGGGTCGGTGGTGTCGATCTCCCGCGACCAGTCGTAGGAGAAGCCGAGCATCTTGAGCTGACGCCGGAAGGTCTCGACGTTGGCCGCCGTGGTCACCGCCGGGTGGGTGCCGGTCTGGATGGCGTGTTGCTCGGCGGGGAGCCCGAAGGCGTCCCAACCCATGGGGTGCAGGACGTCCCAGCCGCACATCCGCCGGTACCGAGCGACGATGTCCGTGGCCGTGTAGCCCTCCGGGTGCCCCACGTGAAGGCCGTGGCCGGACGGGTAGGGGAACATGTCGAGAACGTAGAGCTTGGGCCGCCCTGCGCGCCGCTCGGCGCGGAAGGTGCGGTGTTCCTCCCAGAAGCGCTGCCAGGCGGGCTCGATGGCGAGGTGGTCGTAGGCCATGGCGCGTTCGTGTAGCAGATCCACTCGCCCTCCGGGGCCACGAATCGGGCCTGTGGCCGGCACCCGCGACGTGACGGTGCTGGATTCGGACACCTGTGTTACGGTTACGCCGCCATGATCACCGTGGGTTGCGCGGGATTCGCGGTACCGGCCACGCGGTACTTCAAGGAGTACCTGTTCGTCGAGGTGCAGGAGACTCACCTCGCGGTGCCTGGACCGGGCACGGTGCGGCGCTGGCGGAGGGAGGCCCCACCGGGCTTCGAATTCGCGTTGCTCGGGCCGCGGGAGATCGGCCAGGAGGGCTTTCGGCCGGGCAAGGTGGTCGAGAACGCCCTGCGGATCCTCACGGAGGTGGCGGCCGAGCTCGAGTCACAGACGGCCGTATTCGTGGCGCCCCCCGACTTCACCGCGGCGCGGGCGAACAAGCTGGCGCTCAAAGAGTTCCTGCGGCTGGTCGGGGGGCATTTCCAGCGGGTCGTCTTCGACGTGAGCGCCGCCTGGGATCCGGAGGAGGCCGACGAGATCGCCGAGGAATCCAAGGCCCTCGCGGTGCGCGACCCGCTGGCGTCGGGGCTGTCCAAGCGGAACGTGGCCTACTATCGCCTGCCCGGTCCGGCCGGGCACAAGTCGCGTTACGAGGATCCGGCGATCGAGCGGCTCGCCGAGATCGCCGCGGGCAACCTGGAGCAAGCGGCGACTTACGTGTTCACGAACGTGGACATGTTCGCCGATGCCAAACGTTTCAAGCGGTCCATCCGGCTCTAGTCCCGGCCGGTCGGCGCGGCGCAAGGGCATGGAAACGGCGAGGCGCCCAGGCCGGGGGCCCGAGCGCCTCACGATGTAGCGCCAGCGGGGGGCCGCTGGCGCTGGCTCGACGCGACTGGATCAGCCGCCCGCGCCGCCGGCGCCGATGTCCTCGCTGTAGTCGAGGCACTCGTCGATGCAGTCGACGCCCGCGGCGGCCTCCGCATCGACGACGCAGTTGATGAGGGCGTTGGTCTCCACCATCGGGTAGTCCGGGTCCACCAGCATGGCCGCGGAGTCGCAGTCAGCCTCGTTGTAGTAGTACAGGTCCTCTTCCCAGGCGACCTCGAGGCAGCTCTGGTAGCTCACGAACTCGTCGATGCAGTCGGGGCTATCGTTCGGCCCCGTCAGCTCGCCGGTTTCCGTGTCCCAGCCGATCGTGTCCGTGGTTTCCGAGCAGGCGATGAGCTCGGCCTCGCAGTTGGCCACCATGCAGTCGACGCAGGGGTTGTCCTCCGGCTCGCTGCCGCCCGTGCCAGAGCCGCTGGTGCCGCCCGTCTCGGCACCGCCCGTGGTGGCCGAGCCGCCGGTGGTGGCCGAGCCGCCCGTGGCCGAGCCGCCGGTGCCCGTGACTGCTCCGGCGTCTCCGGCTTCGCCGCCCTCTCCGGCTTCGCCGCCCTCGCCCGTGTCGGCGCCGCCGATGCCCTCGTCGTCCGGATCACCCTCGCTGATGGTGCAGGCCACCGCCACGGAACCAATGACAAGACTCAAGCTCGCGATTTTCAGCCAAGACTTCATGTCCATCTCCCTTTGGCGCCGCGCCAGGCGCGCCACCGTTTCGCTCACCCTCGTTTTACCGGCGACCGCTGCCGGCGCAAGTCTGGTCCGAGCCGTCTCGGCCCGAGCCCGGTCCCCTCGACATCGCGAAGGAGCCGTGGTCGCGATGCCGCTCGGGCAGCACCCGAGGGGCGCAATCTAGCGGCCCGAAACCCATGCAGTCAAACCCAGCGGCCGGGGGGACTCCTCGCGGTTCCTGCGGCAGCGGTGGATGGACGGGTGGACGCGGACGCGTATTCTCTACCCGCGCGCGGGGTCGCTGCCGCCCGCAACCGAGAGCTGCGGCGGGGGCAGGGCTCCCTCGCGGGGCTCAATCGTCGGCGGCGGGGGGGGCACTCCGCCGCTTAGCCTCGGGCGTCTCGTCGCCCGTCCTGCCGAGCTTCGTCGGAGGTTCCGACGGCTTGCCGGTGGGCCGGCCGCTCGGAATCCCCTGGCGATCGTCGCCGGCGGGGCCCGGTCGCGGACCGCCCGGCGAGGCCGGGACACTCCCGATCACCCCGGGGGCGTTGCGGAACCCCGCTGCGAACACGGCGAGCGCTAGCAGCCACCAGGGCGCGTTGCCCAGCACCGCGAACGGCGTGCCGGCTCGCAGCCAGGCGATTTCGGCGGTGAAGGCCTCCTCTCGGAAGGTGCCGCCGTGGCGCACCGTTCGCCCCACCGGATCCACGAAACCGCTGACGCCGCTGTTCGTCGAGCGGACCAGGAACCGACGGTGCTCGATGGCGCGGAGCTTGGCGAGCGCGAAGTGGATCCAGGGCTCCGTGGAGTCGCCGAACCAGGCGTCGTTCGTCATGTTGACGAGCAGGTCCGGGGTCCCGCTGCGGACGATGCGATTGACGAAGGCCGGGAGAATGTCCTCGTAGCAGATGAAGAGGGCGATCTGCCGCTCGCCGAGCGGGAGCGGGCGCAGCGACGTGCCCGGCGAGAAATGGCCCGAGTTGGGGGACCACTCGTAGAGGATCGGCAGCCAGTCACCGAGCGGCAGGTACTCGCCGAAGGCGAGGAGGTACTGCTTGTCGTAGCGGCAGTCGGGGCACACGACCCCGTCCGCGTCGGCCAGAAGGCCGGAGTTGTACATCGCGAACTGACGAGGGCCGGGGACGGGGCGGTAAAGGACGGCCCCGACGATGGCCGGGACGCCGAGCCGTGCGGTGACGCGCTCGCGCAGCGCCTCGGCGGCTTCGGCCTCGGGCAGCGCCGACATGACCGACGTCTCGCTCCAGACGACGAGGTCGAGAGGGCCCGCCTCCCGGAGTTGCTGGGTGAGCCGCAGGTGCCGACGGAGCCCCTCGACCTTCTCCGAGCGCTTGCCGAAGAGGCTCATGTTCGCCTGCACGATGCCGACGGTGGCCTTCGGAGCCGCGGCGACGGCCGCGTCGACCTGGGGGATGCGAACGGCGCCGTAGAGCAGGGCGCCGACCACGAGCGCGGTCCAGCGCGCGCAGCGGCGCCAGCGCTCCGTCCGCGCCGCAGCGCGGGCGCGGGGGCGCGTCGTCGGTCCCGCCTGGCGCGCCTCGAGCCACCCCAGGATCGGCTCCGCGAGGACCAGGTTGGCCCCCACCATCACCATCACCACGGCGATCGGGCCGCCGAGTTCAGCCAGCTGCAGGAGCGCCGGGACCTGGTGTACGGTCGCCGCGTAGGTCCAGGGGAAGAGCAGCGGGAACGCGAGCTCGCTGGCGGCGAACGCGGCCGCAAAGACGAGCCCCGGCGGCCAACCACGGCGAGCCGCGCGTGCGTACAGCCAGCCGCAGAGGGCCATCCGGCCCGCCTGGTATCCGGAGAGGATCACCACGAACAGCCAGCACAACGCCGTCGGGAAGCCGCTGAACGTCACCAGCATCTCGTTCAGCCAGTAGAAGCCGAAGAGGGTCATGGTGAAGCCGGCCACCCACCCAGATGCCGTGGCCCGGCCGACCGACGCTCCCCGGAGCGCGACGATGAGGGGAACCAGCGCGACGAAGGAGAGGGGCCAGAGATCCACCCCGGGGAAGGCTAGGAAGTAGGCAAAACCCGAGGCGAAGGCGAGCGCGTGGGCGGGCCCACGGGCGACAATCGGGGCCGACGGCGTCATGACCGTCCCCGTCACGGTGTGCCCGTCGGCGGGGGGGGGGACGCCGCCGGTCGCGCCATTTCGGGCCCCGCCGCCGAGCCGTCGGGCCGCGGACGGCCCCGCCTCGGCGGCGACGCTTCGGCGCGGGCGCTCGAGGGGTTGGCCGGGGAGTTCGCTGGGGCTCGCCTGGCGTCCGCGGCGTCCGCGGATCTGGGCGGCGCCATGGTGGGCGTCTCGGCGGCGCCCGGCTCACGCATCGGCGCCGTCAGGTCTGCGCATGCCAACGGACCGAGCGCGGCGAGGATGAGGGTCGTGAGAGCGCGCATGGGCGCCTAGTTACGGCGGACCCCGGCCATGGCGCAAGGCCCGCGTTCGTCCCGATGGGCGGCGGGCGCCGCTCCCGGTTCGGGCGCTGCGTCTTGGCTCGAGGTCTGGGGGCGGTGCCGCCTTGCCAGCCGAGCCCGCGGCGAGAATGATGCGCAGAGGATGCCCACCATCCTGCACATCGAGGACGATCCGGCCAATCGCCTGCTGGTGCGGAAGCTGCTCGTGCCGCAAGGCTTCGAGGTGGTCGACGCCGTCGACGGGATCGAGGGGATCCGCAAGGCTTGCGCCCAGCGACCCGATCTGATCCTCGTGGATATCGCCATTCCCGGCATGGACGGCTACGAGGTGACGCTGCGCCTGCGTGCCGAGCCCGGCCTGCAGGGCGTCCCCATCGTGGCGATCACGGCGGAGGGGAGCCGGGACGCCAGCCTCGCCGTGGGTTGCGACGGCTTTCTGCAGAAGCCCATCGACGCGCGCTCGTTCGCGCGGGACGTGCGCGGCTACCTGACCGGTCACCGCGAGGCGAGCGAGCCGGCGCGGACGGACGTACACCTGCGCGCCCAGAGCCAGCGCATCGTCGGCCACCTCGAGGAGAAGATCGCCGAGCTCAGCGCGGCGAACCAGCAGCTCCGGGAGGTTGCCGAGGCGCGAAAGGCCTTCTACCGGAACGTCTCGCACGAGCTCGCGACGCCGATGACCCCCATCGTGGGGTACGTCAAGCTGCTCCGTGACGGCGAGCTCGGACCGCTCAGCACGGCGCAGGGCAAGGCGCTCGGCGCGATGGACGACTGCGTCCAGCGACTCCGAGGGCTCATCGAGAACCTGCTCGACGTCACTGCGCTCGAAACCGGCAAGCTCCGGTTCGCGCTGCACGAATACGACCTGGTCGAGGTCGTGCGGCGGGTGGTCGATCGGTACCGGGAGTCGATCGCCCAGAAGGCGGGCCAGCTCCTGCTCGAGCTCCCCGAGGCGCTGCCGGGGCTGGGAGACGGCGCCCGGATCGGGCGCGCGCTCGAGCAACTGGTCGACAATGCGGTGAAGTTCACCCCGGCCGGCGGCGCCATCGGGGTGCGGGCGCGCTTCGGTGGGGGTGGCACCTTCGAGCTCTGCGTCGCAGACACGGGGCCCGGGTTGTCTCCGGGGCTGCTCGAGCGGGTCTTCGAGCCCTTCTATCAGGTCGACGCGTCACCGACCCGGAGTCACGGCGGTACCGGCGTCGGGCTCGCCATCGCTCGGGGGATCGTCGAGGGGCACGGGGGCATGGCTCGCGCCGAGTCGCCCTCTTCGGTGGTGATCGGGGGGTGGCCCCTGGGCGGAGCGGCGTTCCACCTGTTGTTCCCCGCCCGCCCTCCCTCGACGGTGATGGCGATCGGGACGCCGCGCTGACGGGGGGGCGACCGAGGCCGGCCGGCTCCCGCCGGGGAGCGCGCCGCGGGCTCATCGGCAACGGCGCCGTCGCCGAATCGGCGGGGCCAAGCGCGCTGGGGCGAGCCGGGTCGGCGCCGGCCGCACGGCGGAACGGGCGGAGGCGTGCAAGGCTCGTGCGTTACCTTGGCGGCACCGACGTCCCTTCAGCATCACCTCGCTGACGAGCGGTAGTCGGCGAGAATCACGAGGGGATCCGTGACCGCCAACGCCGTCGTAGCCCCGGTATTGAATGGAACGTCACCGGTCCATCCCCTGCACGCTCGCGCAGGTCGGGGCCGGGGGACCTCCAGATCGAGAAACGACAGGAGGTATTGTTGCTCAAGCGACCGATTTAGAACGACTTTGTGAGACGGCGTAGAGCGCGACGGCGGCGGCGACCGAGGCGTTGAGGGAGTCTATCGCACCTTGTCTCACGATCGAAGCGAGCTGCGAGCAGGCATGACGAACCGAGCGCCGAAGCCCCTCGTGCTCGTTGCCGATCACCAGGATGGTGGGGAGCGTGAGGTCGCAGTCCGCGATGGCGGTTTCGGCGCGCGCCTCGAGCCCGATCACCTGCACGTCCCGAGCTCGCGCCGCGTCGAGCCAGCCCACGAGGGAGCCCACGCGGCAGAGCGTGGCGTGCTCGATGGCCCCCGCGGAGGCGCGGAAAGTGGCGGCCGTCAGGGGAGCCGAAGCGTGCTCGGGCCACACGATCGGCGCCGAGGCGATGGCCACGGCGCTCCGGACGGTGGCGCCGAAGTTCTGCGGGTCCTGGATCTGATCGAGGGCGAGCGCGACGAGCGACGGGCGCTCGAGAAGTTGCACCGCGTCGGTGAGCGCAAGAGGGGGGGCCCAGGCGACGGCGCCCTGGTGCTGCCCCGGCCCCGCGAGGGCGTCGAGCTCGGCTCCCCGCAGGCGGGCGACGGCCTGCACCCCCTGGTCGCGCGCGAAGCGCGCGAGCGCGTCGAGACGGGGCAAAGGTCGCTCGTCGATCGCCACCCGGAAGAGCGACGGGCCCCGAGCCCGGATCGCCTCGCGGACCGGCTGCAGCCCGGCGATCAGGCGCTCCTCGGGCGCAGCGGTGGCGTCTCGGCGACGGTCGCGCGCGGGGCGGTGGGGGGGCGCGCCGCGGCCCCGTTCAGGAGGCGCCATCGACGGCCCCCGCGATCTCGGCGACGATGCTCCGCGCCACCAGCGCGGGATCCGCCGCGTCGCGGATGGGGCGGCCGACGACGAGCAGCGATGACCCGTCTCGAATGGCCCCCGCCGGCGTCGCGATCCGCTTCTGGTCGTCGTCGCCCGGTCCGGCCAGGCGGATCCCCGGCGTCACCAGGACCGCCTCCGGCCCGACTTCGCGTCGCAGCAGGGCCACCTCGGCGGCCGAGCAGACGAGACCGGGGACCCCGGCGGCGCGGGCGAGGCGGGCGAGGCGCAGCGCCTGGTCCGCCGGCGACGCCGCCACCCCCACCGCGTCGAGGTCGGCCGCGTCGAGCGAGGTGAGGACGGTGACGGCGAGCAGCGTCAGCGGAGCGCCGCTGGCGGCTCGGACCGCGGCGTCCAGCATCGCGCGCCCGCCCGCCGCGTGGATCGTCAGGTAGCGGACGCCGTGGCCCACCGCCGAGCGGACCGCTCGTTCCACGGTCGCGGGGATGTCGTGGAGCTTCAGGTCGAGGAAGACGTCGCACCCGAAGTCGGCCCCGAGGGACACGGCCGCGGGGCCCTCGCGGACGAACAACTCGAGGCCGACCTTGAGCACACCGACGCTCTCCGCGACCTGCGCCACGCCCTGGCGAGCCGCCGCGAGGCTCGGGAAGTCGAGCGCGTAGATCAGCCGGCGGCGGGCGGCCTCGAGCGACGTCGGGGTGGCAAGAGGGGGCATCGGGGGAAACCGCGACGGTCTGGAGGCGACTAAGGAGCCGGGGCTGGCGGCCCGTAAGCCGGAACCGGACAGGGGGCGCCGAAAGCTCGCGTTGGCGTCACAGGCAGGAGCAAAGCGGATCGCCGGGCGGGCAGACGCAGGGCTTGTCCGCGCCGCCGCCGCGAGGCTTGGCAGGGCCGCCGCCGCCCCGGATCTTCGTGGCCTCTTGCTGGGTCTTGGCGAGCTGCGCCTCGAGCTTGGCCCGCTCGGCCTCGTCCTTCGTCGAGGCGAGCTGATCCGCCAGGGCCTTCTGCTTACGCTCGTTCTCCTCCATGGCGCGCTGGAGTTGCTCCTTCTCGGCCTCGATCGCCTGGCGCTGGGCCTCGAGGGCGGCCTCCTTGGCCTTCTGCTGCTTGGACCAGTTATTGAAGGCGACGCCACCGCCGATCCCGCCGATCAGGAGCACAGCACCGAGCCCGATGGCGGCAAGCTTCAGGTTCTTCTTGGACTTGTCCTGGGCGAGCACGGCCAGGTTCTGCTCGTGGGCCTGGGCGGACGCGAGCGCCTCCATCTTGGCGCGGTGTTCGGCCTCGGAGCGGGCCCTATCGAGCTCGCCCCGCTGGATCGCCTCGAGCCGCGCCGCCTCTTCCCGCCGGCGCTGCTCCTCGATCCGTCGCGCCTCCTCCTCGGCCTGGAGCCGCGCCTCCTCCGCCTCGCGTCGGGCGCGCTCCTCGGCGGCGCGGCGTTCGGCCTCGGCGCGGGCCCGCGCCTCCTTCTCGGCTTCCTCGGTCTTGATCCGATCCTCTTCGAGGTTCATCAGCTCTTTGAGCGAGAAGAGAACCGAGCTTTCTTTCTGTTCGGCCATGGGCGTTCCTCGAGCGGGGTGGCTCACGGTGAGCGCACCGTGCCGGAGCCACGCCTGCGCATAGCAATCCGCAACGGATTTCTCAACCGGAGCGTGCGGCTAATGTAGACCAGCCGGCGGTGCCGGCCCAGTACGCAGGCATCACGTCCGACCCGGATCGCGAGGAACCGCTTGGGCGGCCCGAGCCGCCAGGTCGGGTTTCGTCGCCCGGGGGGCCCCAGGGAAGCCGCGCTCCCGCCGACGGGGGCGCGACCCGGCTCACGGCGGGGCAAGCCCCCGGGCGCCAGGGCGAGGTCGGACGCGGCGCTCCCCGGCGGCGCGGGACGGCAGAAAAATCCACCCGCCGGCGATCCCACCGAGGAGTCGGGACGCGCCTCCCGGAGGGGGCGCCGGGGGGCCGTGACGGCGGGGCCGCGGGGGCTCACTCGCGCCAGAACAGCTTCCACGGGTTGTGCTTCAGATCGCGGAGCAGCTCCTGCAGGTCGTCGTAGATCGCCTCGTCCATGACCAGGGCCCCGAGGGTGCCCTCGCCGAGCTTGACTCGCGACACCACGTCTCGCACGTCGGTGGCCGCGACCTTCACCTTCGCGGAGGCGTCGGCGACGTCGCGGGTGATCTGCCGGTACCGCTCGAGCTGGTCGTCGGCAGCCAGCGCCCCGGTGAGCTTCTTCGCGTCCTTTAGCACCGACCGGGTGTCGCTCACCAGCGGCGGCAGGTCGCGGTCGAGGGTAGCCGTCGCGCGTTCGACGTTGTTCATGATTCGACCCACCTGCGGGCTGGTGACGTATCGCTCGCGGGCCTCGCGCAGGGTGTCGTTCGCCTCCATCGTCAGGCTCTCCGTGTTGCTCACGATGGCGTCGATCTTCTCGCGGTTGTTGCGGAAGAAGTCGCCGGTGCCCTTGAGCGTGGAGTGCAGGCCGTCGAACGTCTCGGAGAGCTTGGCCTCGTTGCGCGAGAGCCCGAGGTAGGCCTTGTGCAACAGGTCGTAGCCCTCGCTGAGCAAGAGGTCGAGCCGGGGGGGGCTCACGCCGGTGACGATCGCGCCGTCCCAGAGCACGGGGGCCTGGCTGGTGCCGGGCTCCACCGCGAGGAACTGCTCGCCGAGCACTCCGCTCGAGGTCACGAACCAGCGGGAGTTGGCGCGCAGCGCCCTCTGGTACTTCTGCTCGATACGGGCCACCACGCGGATGGGCGGGACGGGCTCCTGCGTGGTCGGGTCGATCTCGCCGCCACGGAAGTGCACCTCTGCGACGCGACCGATCTGCATCCCCGCCAGGCGCACGGGCGCGCCCGCCTGGAGCGCCCCGGGGTTCTCGAAGTCCACGTAGATGGAGAGCGTCGGCTCCAGGGAGAGGCCCCCCATGACCACAATGAAGCCGGCCAGCAGGGCGAGCGCCATCAGGATGAGTGCTCCGACCTTGGCCTCGATCGAGCGCTGAGACATGGGGTTAGCGTGCCATGGGGGGGGAGCGGGGGCGCGAGGGGTGGCGGCGCCCCTCGAGGAGGGTCAGGCCTCGATGGGCCCCTGCGCGCGCCCGTGGATGAATTGCTGGACGATGGGGTCCGGGGAGCTCCGAAACTCGTCCGGCGTACCGAGGAGGAGCACCTCGCCATGGTAGAGCATGACGATCCGATCCGCGATGGCGAAGATGCTCGTCAGATCGTGGGACACCACGATGCTGGTCACCCCGAGTTCGTCGCTCAGCTGCCGAATCAGGCGGTCGACGCGGCGGGCGCTCACGGGGTCGAGGCTGGTCGTCGGCTCGTCGAACAGCACGTAGCGAGGCTCCAGCGTGAGGGCGCGCGCGATGGCCACGCGCTTGCGCATCCCGTCCCCGAGCTCCGCGGGGAAGCGGTCGGCGAAGTCGCCCATCTGCACCCGCTCCAGGAGCTCGAGCGCCCGGCGACGGCCCTCCGCGGCGCCGATCCGGAAGTGCTTGCGCAGGGGGAGGGCGACGTTCTCCGCACAGGACATGGAGTCGAAGAGCGTCGCGTGCTGAAACACCATGGCGCACTTCTTCCGGACGGCGAACATTCGGCGCTCGTCGAAGTCGGTGATGTCCTCGCCGTCGATCCGGATGCGGCCGCCGTCGGGGCGCAAGAGCCCCACCAGGTGCTTGATGAGCACACTCTTGCCGACCCCGGAGGCCCCGATGATGAAGAATACCTCTCCGTCGGACACGTCGAAGCTGACCCCCCGGAGCACGCGCTTCTCGCCGAAGCTCTTCTCGAGGTTCCGAAAGGAGATCATCGCGGAGGTGGGGGGGCGGGGACGGTGAGGAACCGCCCGGATCCGAGCGCCCCATCCTGTGCCGAGGAGGGGACCCGGCGCAATATCCCCGGGCCGGAACGGTTCTTGCTAAACTCGTCGGCCACGGTTGTCGTGCGGACTGGTCCCCTCCTGCCCGTCGTTCGTCGCTCGTTGGCCTGCTGCGCCCTGGCGCTGACGTGCCTGGCGGCCTGTCATCGCCCCGACCCGGTGCCGCCGGCGCGGCGCGGCGTCGGGTACTGGTCGCACAGCCCGATCGTCTGCGAGATGGACGAAGCGCGGGAGTACTTCTGCGACGAGCTCTTGCCCCAGCGTTCGGCCTTTCCGGCGGCGCCCCCCTACGAGGACTGCCCAGGGGTCGTCGACGAGCACGTCGGGGAGTTCGACCCGACCCCCTCGGTGGCCGTGTTCGACCCGAGCTACACCGAGCACATCCGTGAGCGCCAGTCGCCCGGCAGCAGCTGCTGCTACAGCTGGTGCGCGACCATCACGCTGCGCGATGCCGGGCGTATCGAGCCCCGTGCGCGCTGTGACGAGCCGGGGGCGATCCGCGAGTCGTACTGCCTCGACGAGCCGGAGGCTGGCACCAGCCAGCCGGGCGCGGCGCCCTTCGAACGCTGTCCGAGCGCCATTGCACCCCCGGAGGCCATCGCGTTCTTCGTGCCCCCCGGCGCGCTCCTCGACCCGACCCAGACGGGGGAGCGCCGGCAACGGGGGTTCGAAGAGTGCTGCTACGCCTGGTGCTCGGTGGTGCCCCGGGGCGGCCCGGTTCGGGGCCGCTGAGGCCCCCCGCTGGGCCTCTCCCGCCGCTGCACGGCGCGGCGTTCCTCGGGGTGCGCGCGGTCGGGGAGTAGGGTACACGGACCGGTATGCTCTTCGCGGGAGCCAGGCAGAACGTCGGCGGTGCCGCGGCTGCGGTCGGGGACGGCTTCTTCGACCTCGCCAAGCTGGTGGGGGCGCTGGGGACGCTCGCTGGGCGCGTGATCCTGCGGCTGCTCCGGCTGGACTTCGACCGCGCCGAGCTCATCCGGAGCCTGTACAAGATGGGGGTCAAGTCCCTGCCCATCGTCGTGGTCACCGCGCTCTTCACCGGCGGGATCATGGTCATCCAGGCCGCGCCCATCGTGACCCGCTACCAGGCCCACGGGCTGCTCGGGTGGGGCGCCGGGTTCGGGACCCTGCGCGAGATCGGGCCGCTGCTGGTGGCTCTGATGATCTCGGGGCGCGTGGGCGCGAACAACACCGCCGAGCTCGGGACGATGGTGGTGACCGAGCAGATCGACGCCCTTCGCGCGCTCGCGATCGATCCCATCAGCTTCCTCATCGTGCCGCGCTTCGTGGGGATCGTCGCGACGCTGTTCTTTTCCAACGTCTTCGCCGTGCTGGTCGCGCTGGTCGCCGCGGCCTACGTGGGGGACGCGCTGATCGGAGTCTCCCCGGCCGTGTTCTACGCCGGCCTGACGGGGGGCCTGCTCGGCGCGGGGGATTTCCTGCACGGAATGCTGAAGAGCGCCGTGTTCGGCGTCGTGATCGCGCTCGCGAGCTGTCACTTCGGCCTGGCGACGGCAGGCGGCGCGCCGGGCGTGGGGCGGGCGGTGAACTCGACCGTGGTGTCGAGCGCCGTCGGGATTTTCGTCCTCGACTACGTCGTCTCGTTCGTGTTCGGGTGAGCCGATGCGGTACGAAGAGGCCAGGGTGGAGGGCACGGACCGCACCAGCAGCGTGGGGTTCGTCGACGAGGCCGCGGACCGCCCGGTGGAGGGGGTGGCGGCGCTGGTCGAGGCGGCCGTCGCGGTCGTCGGGGAACTGCGGGGCGTCGCCGCGCTCTTTGTCACCACGGTCCGGTTCACCTTTCAGCGGCGGCTCGATCTCGGCGCCGTCGCCACGCAGATGTACGAGATCGGTAACCGCTCGCTGGTCTTCGTCTCGGTGGTGATGGGGTTCATCGGCATGATCCTCGTCTATCAGGCCGGACTGCAGCTGCTGCGGGTGATCCCCGATCTGACCGATCTCGGCCCCACCTTCATCGCGCTCCTGGTCAGCGAGCTCGGGCCGACCATCTGCGCCCTCATGATCGTCACCCGCGTCGGGGCGGGCATCGCGGCCGAGATCGGCTCGATGGTGGTGACCGAGCAGGTCGACGCCTTGCGCATGTGCGCGGCGGACCCCGTCGACTACCTGGTGAAGCCGCGGTTCGTGGCGTCCGTCGCGATGACGTTCATGCTCGGTATCCTGTCGACGGGAGTGGCCTTCTTCACGGGGATGCTCACGGCCCTGGTGTTCTTCGGGGTCAACCCACGCACCTTCGCCGATTTCCGTGTGGTAGACTCCGGCGATCTGGTGATCGCCGTGGTCAAGTGCCTCGCCTACGGCGCGGCGATCCCCATCGTCAGTTCGTACAGCGGGCTCACGGCGCGAGGCGGGTCGGAGGGCGTCGGGCGCGCGACCACGCGCGCGGTCGTGAACGCGTCGCTCACCGTCATCATGTTGGATTTCGCCATCGGCGCGCTGGGGTACGTCCTCTTCGCCGGCTGACCCGCGCCAGAGCACCGATCAGGTTGCCAATGGCAACAGCGCCGCAGACGACGCACCCCCTCAGGGCGAGGGTGCGTCGTCTGCGGCGCCTGGGGCGAGATCTGCTCCCGGTTCGGTACCCCACGCCCTCACCCACCCAGCGGTGGCTGGGTGGGACCCGGAGGACGCGGGTCCCTAGGTCGTTGATCTATCGCAGCAATCAACCTGATTGCTGCTCAAGAGCACCAATCGGTTTGCCGGCTGCATCGGCGCCCCGAAGAACGCCTCCCTGGCACCACTGGTTGCCGGGGCGAGGGGGCGTTTCCCAGGGCGCCTTCGGCGAGATTTGCTGCTCGCTCGGTGCTCTAGGTCGTTGATTCTTCGCGGCAATCAAACTGAATGCCGCTCTAGAGCGGGCCATCAGCGAGGCCGTGCATGAACTGGTGGACGTAAGGGTCCGGAGACTCGAGCGCGGCCGCCGTGGTCCCCTCGAAGATCAGGCGCCCACGGTACATCATCCCGACGCGGTCGGTGACGGTGAAGAGCCGATCCAGGTCGCTCGAAACCATGACCACCGTGGTTTCGGTCGCCCGCTGTTCCTCGCGCAACAGGTCGAAGATCTTCTGACTGTTGACCGGGTCGAGCCCCGCCGCGGGTTCGTCGTAGATGACGATCGGTGCCCCGGTGATGGTAGCCCTTGCCACCCCCACCCGGCGCCGCTGGCCACCGCTCAACCCCGGAGGCATGCGCGGCTCGAACCCGGAGAGGCTCACGCGCGCCAGGCGCTCGGCGACGCGGCGGGCGAGCTCCGACTCCGGCAGTTGCTCCAGGCGACGCAGCGGGAAGGCGACGTTCTCGCCGACCGTGAGATAGTCGAAGAGGGCGTTATTCTGGAACTGCATCCCGAGCTGCTGCCGAAACCGGGCCAGGTCGACGTCGTCCATGGCCGCCACGTTGCGATTCTGGACGACGACGCGGCCGGAGTCGGCGCTGATTAGCCCCGAGATCACCTTGAGCAGGGTCGTCTTCCCGGAGGCGGCGGGGCCGACGAGGCCGAACAGGCACCCGCGGGGGACGTGCAGCGTCACGCTGCGCAGGACGGGCCGGCCGTAGGCCTTCATCACGCGCTCGAGCCGGATCACGGCTCGGCCTCGCGCTCCGACGTGGCACGGAGGGCCGCCAGGGCGCGCTGCGTGCGCCGGAGCTTGAACCAGAGGGCGACCGCGCCGATGAGGACCAGGAGCTGCGCACAGAGAGCGCCCGCCCCCACCCAGCGCAGCGGGCCGAGGGAGCCGCGCGTCACCGCGATGGGTCCGAACCGGGCGAAGCCAGCGGTCGGGGTGGCGGCGTTCGGAACGGGCGTGGTGACGACGGAAACCCGCTCGGGACCGAGGCCGGGGACCGCCCCGGCGACGAGGCGCTGGACGTCGGCGACCCCGACCGGGGGCGTCGCCCCGCGGTGCTGGAGCAGCACGGAGGCGCTGGGCTCGAGCGGGTGCGGATCGAGCGAGAGGGCGTCGCGGGGCGGCACGGCCAGGTGGACGCGCGCGGCCAGCATCCCGTCGATGCCGAGCAGGGAGCGCTCGAGCTCCCCCGACGTGCCCGCGACGAGGCGAGCGTGTTCGGCGGAGCGGCTCGGCACCAGCGATCCGGCGCCGAGGGCGTCGAGCACGCCGGGCGCCTCCGGGCGGGGGAGCCCGCGCGCCTGCAGCACCGCGACCGCGGGCGCGGCCTCCCGGCGCGGGACGGTGACACGCCAGCGCTCCTCGTGCGCTGGATCCGGCTCCTTCGTTGCCGCGACGCCGCTCGCCTCGAGCGCGACGACCGCTTCGTTGGCCTCCCGCTCGGCGAGATCGGCAGCGATCGGCGCGGAGCAGCCCCCCGCGCAGGCCGCCGCGGCGGCGAGCGCGACCCAGCACCCGGCACCGACCGCCCTTCGCATCGGTGGCCAGCCTACACCGCAATTCGGTCGCGTAGATCGAATTTGCGGCCACTTCGGCGCCCAGGGGCGCGCGCTGAAGCGGTCGCTTCTCTCGGTGAAGTCGGCGTCGGGCGGTTCCGGGGTCGGAGAGGGCGCGGCGCGGTGCCAAAGGACGCGCGGAAGACGCCGCAATCGTGCCCGATTGCGGGGGCGCCTAGCCCCCGGCCCCCGGCCACGCCCTCGCCGGGGCGATCAGTTGGCGGCGAAGGTGGTCCGAGTCACGTCAAGTCGAGGGTGGCTCGGGAAGGTGATGCCGCGGATCCGGGAGGCGATGCAGTTGGAGATCCCCGGGTTGGAGGGCTTGGTCGACACGCTGACGCCGACGGCCCTGCCGTTCTGCACGGCCGCGCAGATGTTCACGGACATGCTGCTGGGGACGCCACATGAGTTGAGGTAGGTGCCTCGGTTGAGCACGGCGCCGTAGGCGCCCGCGGTGAGGTCGGCCGGCATCTTCTTGCCGTCGGGGCCCATGCTGTACGACTCGACGTACCTGGCCTGCGCGGCCTCGCAGCTCATCCCGCCGCCGAGCTGTGGGTACCCGCCCCGGGTTCCGACCACCCCGCCGCGGCCCGAGCCGCCGCGCTTGGCGCCGAGCCCGACCCCGCCGTCCGTGTCCACGTTGGCGACCGATTCCCCGGTCATCTCGACCTTGTCGCGACGGATACCGCGTTGAGCGACGAGCCAGACGACGCCGACGGCGATCAGGGCGCCGACGATGGCCACGCCGATGAGGGCCTTGCCGGCGGTGCTCCTGCTCTCCTGGACGACCACGCGCTCGATGGCGGCCTTCTCCGCCTTGATGTCGCGGTGGATCCGGGCGTGCTCGGCGAACGGCGCGAACTCGTCCCAGTCCCGGATCATGCGCTCCTGGGCGCTCAGCGCGTCGCGGAGGAAGTCGCCTTCGAGGAACGAGTTGGAGGCGATCTGCTGCAGGAGCTCGACCGCGTTGAACGGCCCGTGATCCATCCCGTCCTTGATCACCACGTAGCGGGGGCGCGGATCCGACTCCAGCCGGGACTTCAGCGCGGAGAGCTCCGCGGTCTGGTCGTCCTGCGGCCGCTGCGGCGCCGTTCGCTGCTGCACCATCAGGTCGAAGGGGCTGACGGCGCCGCCCACGACCTCGATCCGCTGCTTGGGCGGCGGCGGCATCAGCGACATCGACACGTCCACGTCGAGATCACCGACGTGATCGAGGTGCGACTCGTCCGCCGCCGGCGGCGTCGAGCTGCCGAGTGGAGCGAGGTGGTGCAGGGCCTGGGCTAGGGCGTGCAGATCGTCGGGCCGGTGAGCGCCATCCGCGACGAGGGCCTTGCTCAGCACCGTCTCGATAGCCGCGGGGAGGGTGGGGTCGATCTCGGTGGGGCGCCGCATCCCCGGACCCACGGTCTGGGCGGTCACCAGCTCGTAGAGGATGGCGGCGACGGAGAACACGCTGCTTCGAGCGTCGCCAGGCTGCCCCGTGCGCTCCTCCGGCGCGAGGCAGGACTTGTCCCGGGGGAGCGTGGGCGGGGTCGCCGCGAGGCCGGGGTCCACGGTCCAGCGGCCGTTCACCTGGTGTACGGCTGACGGGTGCAGATAGAGCCGCTCACCCGCCGCGTGCCGCTCGGCGGCGGCGAGGCAGAGCGGCACCACGATTCCGATCGCATCGGTCAGGAGGAGGACCTGGCCCTGCGCCCGCAGCTCCTCGAGGCGCGCCCGGAGCGAGCCGGGTGAGATGGCCGAGCCGACGGGTAGGGGGGTTCCGATCCGCTGAGCGCTCATTGGGGCCGGCATACTAGAGCGCCCATCAGTTCGCCAGCTGCGTCGGCGGCCTGAAGAATGCCCCCATGCGTGGCGAGGGGGCGTTCCTCAGGGCGCCTTTGGCGAGATCTGCTGCTTGATCGCTGCTTTAGATCGTTGATCTTCCGCGGCAATCAAGCCGATTGCCGCTCTTGCAAACGCACCCGCGGACGGGGTGCCTCAGATCGGTGTCGGGGCCGGGGTGCCGGCGGGGCGCCACGGGTGACGACGTTGCATAGGATCACCCCGAGCGAAACTTCGCAACACGGGCGCAATGTTCACCGCGAGGTCCGCGTCCCATTCCCCACCGTGTAGGTAGTCGACCGGCCGATGGTTCGCGTCGAGACGGGCGAAGCCGGGGACGCTGGCGGTCGGTATGCCGAGGTGTGCGAGCTCCACCCCGAATTCGGCCACGTCGACGCGCACCAAGAGAGTCCCGGCCAGGGCGCTCTGCACGCGCTCGTCGAGCAACGCGGCCGCGACGCCGTCGCACGGCGTGCAGTCGGTGCCGTTCACCCAGAGCAGGACCGTGCGCTCCTCTCGCTCGGCGGTGCGTCGCTGCTCCGTGAGCGCCGCGGTGAGGCTGCCCGCATTCGGGCCGAGATCGGTCAGCACCACGGTGCCGATGCGGACGGTCTCCGTGCGGCGAGCCTCGGCTTCGTCGGCGTTCGCCGCGCTGCTCCCGCCAGACGACGGCGGAGGGACGGTGGGGACGCCGGTCGCGGTGGCGGTCGGGAGCGCGACGGCGGAGCGGGGACGCGCGCGAGCCGACGTGGCGCGGGCGATGGTGGACTGCTGCATGAAGGCAAACAGCCAGACGAGCCCGACCACGGTGCCCAGCACGCTCACCGTGCCCAGCACGAGCCCGACGTTGGCCAGCGCCAGCCGCGGGCGCGGCTCGGTGCCGCGCGCCTCGGAGCGTGCGAGCAGGGCTAGCACGATCGCTACCAGCCCACCCGACCCCGGGAGACAGGTCATCCCCACGAGCCCCATCACGAGCGCGGCGATCGCCAGCGCAGGGGGCGCAGGCGCAGCCGCGGGAGGGGACGCCGCCGGGGGCGCGCCCGCGCCAGGCGGCTCGGTGGCCTCGACCCGTTCTGGCTCAGTGCTCGACATCGGTGCACGGGGGCGGCCTGGCCCCAGGGGGGCCCGCGGGGCCATCTTACGCGCGGTGGCGGCCCGGACCACGATGGAGTGAGCTGGGCCCCTTTGGCAAGGTCTGCTGCTCGCCCGTCGCTCCAGGTCGTTGACTTTCCGCGCCGATCAGAACGGATTGCTGCTCTAGAGCACCGAACAGGTTGCCGACAGCAACGGAGGCCCGGAAGATGCCTCCGTGCAGGGCGAGGAGACATTTTCCAGGCCTCCTTCGCCGAAGTCTGCTCCCAATTCGGTACCCCACGCCCTCACCCACCCAGCGGTGGCTGGGTGGGACCCGGAGGACGCGGGTCCCTAGGTCGTTGATCTATCGCAGCAATCAACCTGATTGCTGCTCTAGAAGCCGATGCTGACCGCGGCGACCGCCATCAGCCACGGATCCACGGTCGGGCTCCTGGAGCCCTGCACGGCCGGGAGCGCCCCGGTGAGCTCGACGCCAGCGCGAGCGTCGGTACCTCGAACGGGAAGGACGTAGTGGAGCCCAGGCCTCAGCACCCCGATCCCGACCGTCGTCGCGGTGAGGAGGTCGGCCTCGTCGCGGACGCCCACCCGCGCGAGGCCGCCGCCCGCTCCCAGCACAGGGTGGAGGCGTCGTCCGTAGCCGAAGTCGAGCCACAGCTCGCCCGTGTACTGGCCGCCGCCCTGCTCCTGGCCGACCCCCATCCACGCCGCGCTGGCGCGGAAGCCCGCCGCGCGCCGGCCAACGTCGAGCGCGACGAGCAGACCGCCGAGCGGCGTCGCGTCCGAGAGCCGAAGCGCTGGGCCGGTTTCCAGTCGGACGAAGGCGCCGCTGGGGACGGCCGGCGGCCCGCAGTCGCAGCAGACCGGAGCTGGCGGGGGCGCGGCGCGGTAGACGACGGGAGGCGGCGAGGGGGGCTCGGCGTACTGCGCGTGGGCCAGGCCGGGCGTGGCGAGGATCGACGAGAGCAGCGAGGAGGAAAGGAGGATCGTTCGCATGGTGGCTCCCAGCGGGCGAGCGGCGGCGCTCCTCGCTGACAACGATTGGGCGGGTCCACCGCTTACGGGCTCCTCCCCGCCGCGACGACCGGGCGAATGGTCGGGGTGCGGATGGCGGAAAATTACAGGCACGCTCCAGAGCTTCGGGCGGCTCCGACGAGCCGCGATCGACTCCGCTCACCCACGGTGCCGCCCGGTGCTCTCGGGGTACACCGTCGCAAGATCGGGCGGAGGTGGGAATCGCGCGCAGGGGGCGGCGCCTAGCGGCGCCCCGAACGGAGCGCACCGCGCGCCGCGCGCCGCGCGGCGGCCTGGCCTCGTTCGCTGCGGCGGTCGGAGCCGCCGGTGAGGGGCGCGAGCGGGTGATTTTTCCGGCCGAGCGACAAGGGACTCGCGTTGCGGTTGCGAGAGTCGGCGTGTTAGCGTCCCGGCCTGCCATGGACCTTCGCGACATGGAGGCGCTCGTCCAGCGTCTCGTCCAAAATCCCCACGATCAAGAGGCCATCGCGTACGCGCACCACGCGGGTCAGAGCGACCCCAAATGGTACGCGATGCTACTGGAGCGGGTGGGGACCGCGACCAGTGACCCAGCGTTCGCGAGCTACTGGCTGACGCAGGCCGCCGACGTCTGGAACACGACCCTCGGTGACGCGCACAAGGCGGCGCGTGCGCTGATGATCGCCATCGACCGGGATCCGACGCAGGCGGCGGCCGCGGACAAGCTCGCCGAGCTCTACCGTGGGAAGGGCGACACCAAGGCGCTCGTCGCCCTGCTCGAGCGGCTCGCCAAGGCGCTGGCCCCCCTGGCGCAGCAGGACGGGGAGCGCCGGGCTCAGGTCGCGGCCATCCACGAAGAACTGGGCCGGCTCTGGGCCGAGGCGCCGCTCTCTCAGCCCAAGAAGGCGGTCGAGAACTACCGTCGCGCTATCGAGTACGATCCCCGCAGCGCCTACAGCATCTACGCCGCGCGGGAGCTCCTGAAGGCGAACGCCCAATGGGCGGAGGCCGTGCCCTTCTTCGCGCAGGAGCAGGCCCTCGTCGGCGATCCGGAGCGCAAGCTCGCTCTCTACGTGGACGAGTGCGAGGTCCGGAAGCAGGCGGGGGACGCGGCTGGCGCCACGGACGCTCTGCGCGGGGCGCGGGCCGTCGAGGGAGGGCGCGACCCCGGGCTCAAGCAGCAGCTGGCGAGCCTGGTGCTCGAGCGGGCGCAGGGCGGGGAGCGAGTGTCGCCCGCCGACCTCGCCGAGGCTGCCCAGCTCTTCGTGGAGCTGGCCGAGGAGTATCCCGGTGAGCACGGGTTCTCCTACTCTGTGTGCGCCCTCGAGCTCGAGCCCGGGCACGATCGCGGCATCCAGCTTGCCATTTTCTATGGTCAGCAGCTCGGGCGGGACGCCGAGGTGGCGCCACGGGCGGCGGCCTACCTGCAGGTGAACCCGAGCGGCCCCCTCGCCGGCGAGGCGCGTCAGGTGGCCGGGGACGCCCACCCGGCCCCGAGGGTCGGGGCTGCGGCGGTGGGCCGACCCGCAGCGCAAGGCGCGGCGCCCGCCGCCCGAGGGAGCTCGGCACCGGCGCCTGCCGGGCTCGCCGCGAGCGGGGACGGAGCGGCGGCGGTTGACGTGGACGCGGTGGCCGCGCTCCTGCAAGAGGCGGAGGGCCTCGCGCGCCGTGGCAAGAAGAGCGACGCCGCCAAGAAGTACCACGAGGTGCTCGCCCTCGAGCCGACCAACGTGGAGGCGATCGGCTACCTCGAGAGCCACCTCCGGCAGACCCGGAAGTTCGCCGAGCTCAAGGACATCCTCCAACGCGCGTCGCAGGACGACGCCGTCGACGAGGACGTGCGCAAGGGCTGGCTGCGCGAGCTGGCGGGCCTCTGCGAGAGCCAGCTGCGGGACCTCGACGGGGCGGTTGGCGCTTGGCAGGCGATCCTCGCCCTCGACCCGACGGACGAGGGGTCGCGCGGTCAGCTGCGGCGGCTCCTCGAGCGCGCCCAGCGCTGGGACGACGTCGTCGTGCTCCTCGACCAGGAGGCCGAGCAAGAGGACGACGTCGAGGCGCGGATCACGCACTACAAGCAGATCGCGAAGCTGCAGGAGCAGAAGCGCAAGGACCCAGTCGGCGCCGGTGAGGCGTGGGCAAAGATCGCGGCGCTCGATCCGGCGGACGAGGCTGCGCTCGCCACCGCCATCAAGTGGTTCGAGAAGGGGCAGCGCTTCGATCTCGCTGCGCAGGCGATCGCAGAGAACGTGGCGCAGGTCGACGACGAGCCCACGCGCGCGGGCCTCTTCCGCAAGCTCGGCGAGCTCAGGCGGTCCGCCGGGGACACGACCGGGGCCGGCGAGGCCTTCACCGAGGCGGCCTCCCTCTCGGGCGATCCGAGGGCGTGGGAGTTCGCTGAGGAGTGCTTCGTTTCTGCGTCGGCGTGGGAGCAGGCGGCGTCCGCCATCGAGGCGCGGGCGCTGCTCGCGGATGGGGCGCGCGCCCAGGCCGAGCTGTTTGCGCTCGAGTCGGACTACCTGGTGCGCGCCGGCGACGACGCCACCGCCGTCCAGAAGCTCGAGCAGGCGACCGAGCTCGACCCCACCAACGAAGATCTCTCGACACGACTCGAGCAGCGCTACGAGGCGGCGGGGAGAGTCGAGGATCTGGTGGGGCTGTTCCAGCGCCGAGCCGAGGCGCTGTCGGATCGAGCGCTGCGCCTGAAGCTGCGGCGTCGGGCAGCGGTGATCCAGCGCGAACAGCTGGGCGACATGGACGGCGCGCGGGAAACCCTGCAGGCGATCCTGGCCGAGGACGATGACGTCGAGGCCCTCGAGATCCTGGCGACCGACGCCGAGGAGCGCAACGTGCCGGAGGAGGCGGCGGAGTACCTCGGGCGGCTGGTCAAGGTCGTCACGGAGCCGCAGCGTCGCGGCGAGTTCGTGATGCGCGAGGCGCGCCTCATTGCTGAGGGGCTGGACGATCCCCCGGAGGCGATCGAGCGCTACGAGTTCTTGCTGGCCGAGATCGATCCGCAGCGCGATGACGCCCTCGCGGCGATCGCGGAGCTGCACGATCGCATGGACAACCCCGCGGGCGCGGCCGAGGCGCTCGAGCGGCGGCTTACGGTGGTCAGCGATCCGACCGTGCGCCTCGAGGTCGCGCAGCGCCTGGCGAGCCTCTACGAGGACGCGCTCGACGACCCGACGGCGGCAGTGCGCACGCTGCGGCTCATCCGCAAGCTCGACCCCGAGGATTTCGACTCGCTGGCGCGCCTATGCTCGCTGAGCGAGCGGCTAGAGGACTGGCCCGCCGTCGCGGAGTACACGGCGGGGCTGATCGAGGTCGAGGGCGACGACGAGGAGATCAGCCGCATGACGCGGCGCCTCGCCGAGATCCTGCACGAGAAGGTCGGGCGGAGCGACGACGCGCTAGCGGTGTTGATGGATGTCGCCGACCGTGGCGACGGGGCCTGCCGCGAGGAGTACGTCAAGCTCGGCGACTCGCTCGGCTGGAAGGGCATCGTCGCGACCAAGCTGGTGGAGTGGAACCTGGAGGCTCCCACGGGCGACGACCGGAACCTGGCGCTGCGGGGGGCCTTCGATCGCTTCGTCGCGGTCGGCCGCAACCAGGACGCGGCGGCGGTTGCTGTGGAGCTCGTGCGCGGCCGCGCCGCCGACGCGGAGCTCGCGGAGGAGCTGGAGAAGATCGCCGTCGAGCTCAAGGATCTCGACTCCCTCGGCGTGGCGCACGACCTGCTCGTCAGCGGGCTGAGCGGTCCGCCGCGGGCGGAGGAGATGGTGCGGCAGGCCGAGGTGCTCGCGAGCGCCGGCGTCGACGTGGAGACGGCGATGCAGCACGGTGAGCAGGCTCTCACCAGCGTCTCCCCGGATGACGTCGAGCCGCTTTTGGAGCGGCTCGCCAAGCTGGCGACCGATCCGTCTCAGCGGGTGGACCTGTACGAGCGGCAGGTCACGCGCTGCAAGGCCCCGGCGGATCGGCTGCAGGCGCTCGGGCGGGCCGCTCAGGTCGCCTGCGAGCAGAAGGATCTCGAGCGAGCTCGCGCCTTCCTCGATATCGCGCTGGGCGGTGGCGTGCAGGAGGAGACGCTGGAGGTGCTGATCGGGATGGCGCGGGACTGGGACGAGCAGCACGGGGTGAAGACCCTGCGCGAGGTCGTCACCCACGCCGTCGCGGCAGGGGGAACCGGGGCACGGGACGGGGGCCGCACGCGTGGCTTCGTCCTGCGGGAGGCGGCCAAGCTCGGCTTCCACGAGCTGGGCGAGGTGGAGCTGGCATTCCGGTGGATGGGCGACGGGCTGGTGGCGCACGTGGACGACGTGAGCCTCGACGCCCTGGAGTCGCTCGCCGACGATGCCGGCGAGCCGCAGCGGATCAAGCAGGTGCTCGACCGCGCGCTGGAGGAGGTTTTCGACGGCCCCCTGGTCCGGAAGCTGCTCGCACGGCGAGCGACGCTCTTGCGAGATCGCCTCGACGATCGGCGCGGGGCCGCCGATGACCTGAAGCGGCTTCACGATCTCTCCCCCTCGGATCAGGCGGTGAGCGATCAGCTGGCGCAGCTCTTTCGGGAGCTCGGCGACTGGCGCGGGATGGTCCAGCTGTACGAGGATCAGATCCTGCGCGGGAAGGACCCGGCGGCGCGCGCGGAGATTGCGCGCCTCGTGGCCCGGCTTTGGGAGGAGCGACTGCAGGATCCGCGTGAGACGGCAGATGCGTGGCGTCGCGTCCTGCGCATGAAGGCGGGCGACGAGGAGGCCCAGGAGGGGCTCCAGCGCGCCAAGTCGAACATGCTCAAGAAGCCGGACGACGTCGCGGACGTCCCGCCGCCTCCCGCTGAGCCGGCGCCTCCCTTCGTCGAGGCCCCGTCGGGGCCGGCGCCGGCGGCCGGCGCGGAGTTGCCGGACGCCGACGACGAGGCGACCGAAGGGGGGCCCACGGATCCGGGGGTGGACGAGATGCCGGACGTCGCCTCGGAGCCGGACGTCGGAGTCGGCGACGCGATGGACTCGGACGACGGGGCGTCTCCCGTTCCGCCGCCGGTCACCGCGGAGCCGCCGCCGGTAGTGTCACCGCCGCCGCCGCCGGTCGCTTCCGGTGCGGTTTCGGCGCTGCCGTTGCCGGTACGGACCCCGCCGGCCCCCCCGGCGGTCGGCGGTGCGGCGCTGCCAGTGTCTCCGTTGCCGGTCTTGCCCCTGCCCCTGGCGGGCGGGCTCCCCTCCACCGGGGTCGCCCCGGGGGTGGGTGCGTCGCTGCCGCGTCCGAGCGCGCCGCCACCACCACCCTCGCACGTCGGGTCTCCACCGGTGCCTTCGGCCTCGTCCATGCCGCCGTCGCCCTCGCGGGTGCCGCCGCCGCCGCCGCCGCCAGGCGGGCGTCCGCCGCCGCCACCGCCGGGGTCGCGGGTGCCGCCGCCACCGCCGCCGTCGCCCTCGCGGATGCCGCCGCCGCCGCCGCCACCAGGCGGGCGTCCGCCGCCGCCACCGCCGGGGTCGCGGGTGCCGCCGCCGCCGCCATCGCGTGCGGGAGGGCCGGCGCCGACGGGGCCGGGCGCGGAACGGCCCGAGGGGCGCGTACCGCCCGACCTCGAGGAGGAGATCTCCGTCGACGACGGGGAGTTGCTCGACGAGGATTGACGGTTCGGTGCCGTCGCGTCGGCGAGGGCGCCTCCCGCGGTTCTGAGCGGGATCCAGGCGGGCGTGCGCCGTCTACACGGGAGCGGAGTCGAGCCGCCCGAGCTTTCCATCCACGGTGACCCGGGTGCCGAGCGGGAGCGGGAGGTTGCTGCTGCCGTGTCCCGCGGGGACTCCCGCGAGGACGGGCACGCCGAGCCGCCCGAGCCGCTCTGCGAGCACGGCTTCGGCCGGCACTCCGTGAGGCGCGGGTGAGCAGTCGCTGAGGTCGCCGACCACGCACGCCGCGACCCGATCGAGGTGGCTACCGACGTAGAGGGCGGTGAGCATCCGGTCGAGGCGATAGGACTGCTCCGAGACGTCCTCGAGTAGGAGCACCGCACCGCGCGGGATCGCGAGGCGACCGGCGGCGGCGCAGCTGAAGAGCACGGTGAGGTTGCCGCCGAATAGCCGCCCTTCGGCGTGGCCGCCGCTCCAGATGGAGAGGGAGCGGAGTCGGAGGGGCGGCGGGGACGTCTCGAGCGCGGTGATCCAGGCGGCGCGCAGCGCGGCGTCGCAGCGTCCCAGCCCGGCCACGTTCGGGCCGTGCCACGACGCCACCCGGCAGCGGCCCAACTCGACGTGGAGCGCCGTGACGTCGGAGAAGCCCACGACCCATCGCGGTGCGCTGCGGAGGTGCGCGACGGGCGCGCGGTGGGCGATGCGCGTGAGGCCGTAGCCGCCGCGGGCGGCCACCACCGCGGCGATCCCGGGCTCGGTGAGGGCGCGGGTGAGTTCGTCGAGCCGGCGGTCGTCGGACCCCGCGAGGAACCCGTCGCGGCAGAACAGCCCGGGCTCGAACTCGACGCGGTAGCGCTCGGAGAGCCAGCCCAGTCCCCGCAGCACGAGCGCGCGATCGAAGGGACTCGACGGCGCGATCACACGAATGCGGGACCCGGGCGCGAGCGGCGGGGGAACGATCCATCCGTCATCGGCGCTCATCGGGGCGAAGCTAACCCGGCCGTGCGCCGGCGCGCGAGCCTCCTCGGTCGGACGCTCGCCGGCGGCGCACCGGCATCCGGACCCCTTTTGGGGGTTCACTCCCCACCCGGGGGGCGAGTACCGTGCCCAACCGTGACCGTCCTCTCCGCCCCGATCGCGGCGCGGCGCCCTCGCGGCGCTCGGTGGCTCTTCGCCCTCTTGATCGGCCTGGGCGGCTGTAATGGCCTGGCCCCCGGCGGACCGCCCCCGACGCCTGGCGCCATCGCCTCGGGGGCACCCGGGGCGCGGGGCGCGTACTTCGCCGGTGGAGCCACGCCCGCTCCCCGTCGCGATCTCGCGGCGCCCGGCGAGCGCGACGTTCCGCCGCCCCCAGCCCCGCCGGCCGGCGGCGGGGGAGCCGGGGGAGACGACCCGGCGGCGCCCACGCCGCCGGTGCCGGGTGGCACCGGGGAGGGGATGGCGCTGTGAGCCGCGCTCCGTTCGGCGCTCTGCTCGTCCTTCTCGTCGGCTGCGCGGGTCATCGTGCGGCGCCTGGGGGGCCGCCGCCGGAGTACGAGCCCCCGCGGCTGCTGGCCTGGGACGCCGGGGTCGCCGAGGACGAGGCGGATCCGTTCGCCGCGGCCGCCGAGGGCGAGTGGCTCGCCGCGGAGCCGACTGGCGTTGGCGCTGACGCGGGGGTCCAGCCGGGGGGCTCGGCGGGAGCGGGGCCGGTTTCCCTTGACGGCGCCGGGGGAAGGGCCATCAACTGACGCCGCCGGGCGTCGTCCCGGCGCCAGTCGTCGAGGAGCAACGCCCGCGTGAGCACCGTCATCGAACAGGCCAGGGAGGCACGGGAGGCCGCGCGGCGCCTCGCGCCCCTCGGGAGGCGGGAGAAGGACACCGCGCTCTTGGCAATCGCCCGCCGGCTGCGCGAGGCGACGGTGGAGATCGGCGCCGCCAACGCCGGGGACGTCGAGCGCGCCCGCGCGCAGGGGCTCAGCGCCGCGATGCTCGACCGTCTCGAGATGGGGCCGCGCGTCGTCGAGGCCACGGCCAGCGCGGTCGAGCACATCGTGACCTTGCCCGATCCGGTCGGGGGCCGGCGGGAGATGCAGCGCATGGCCAACGGCCTGCTCCTCGGCCGCCAGCGGGTGCCGCTCGGGGTCATCGCGATCGTCTACGAGTCGCGCCCGAACGTGACGGTGGACGCGGCGTCTCTGTGTCTCAAGGCGGGCAACGCCGTGCTGCTCCGTGGTGGGAAGGAGGCCGCGCAGACAAACTCCCTGCTCGGCGAGGTGATCCGCGCGGCGCTCCGGGAAACCGCGGTGCCCGAGGGCGCGGTGCAGATCGTCCCCGCCGGCGATCGGGAGGGGACCCGGGAGCTGCTCGGGCTTACCGACCTCGTCGATCTCGCGATCCCGCGTGGCGGTGAGGGGCTCATCCGCTTCGTCGCGGAGAACGCGCGCGTCCCCGTCATCAAGCATTACAAAGGGGTCTGCCACCTCTTCCTCGACGCGGGCTGCGATCCCGAGATGGCGGTCCGTCTGGCGCTGAACGGCAAGGTGCAGCGGCCCGGGGTCTGCAACGCCCTGGAGTGCCTGCTGGTCGACGCGGCGACCGCCGCCGAGGTCCTGCCGCGGGTCGCGCGGGCGCTGCTCGACGCCGGTGTGGAGCTCCGGGGTTGCGAGCGGACCCGGGGGCTCGTCCCTGCGGCCAAGCCGGCGGCCGACGAGGACTGGGGCGCCGAGTTCTTGAGCCTGGTGCTCGCCGTGCGGGTGGTCGACGGGATCGACGGCGCCCTACGTCACGTCGAGCGCTACGGCTCGAACCACACCGAGGTGATCTGCACCAACGACCACGCACACGCCGAGCGTTGGCTGCGGGAGGTCGACGCGAGCGCGGTCATGGTCAACGCCTCCTGTCGCTTCAACGACGGTGGCCAGTTCGGGCTCGGCGCCGAGATCGGCATCTCGACGTCGAAGCTCCACGCTTACGGCCCGATGGGGCTGGAGAGTCTGACGACGGAGAAGTGGGTGGTGCTGGGCGACGGGCAGGTGCGGGAGTGATGGTATGGTGACGACTCGGAAGGTGACGCGGCGGGACGTTTCGTCGGGTGGGACGGGCTCTGAGCGCCGCCCCTCCCGGCGCCCCGCCGCGGCCGACGTCGTCGAGAGCCAACGTATGGCGCTCCTCGCGGCGCAGGCGGGGTTGGAGAAGAAGGCCAGCGGCGTCGAGATCATCGATGTCACCGGCAAGATCGATTACGCGGACTACCTCGTGATCATGACCGGACAGAGCGACCGGCACGTCGCGGCCATCGCGCACGCCGTGGACGAGCTCTTGGCCCAGCGGGGGCACCGGGCCCTCAGTGTCGAGGGGCTCCCGCAGGCGCGGTGGGTCCTCATCGACCTAGTCGATGTCGTGGTGCACGTGTTCCTCGAGGACGCGCGGAGCCTGTACGACCTCGATGGCTTGTGGATGGACGCCCGGCGGGTGCCGGTGCCCGAGTCGGCCGAGGCGCGCACCGGCGGCGGGACGGGGCGCCCCGGCCCGCGCGGCGATGGGCCCGGGCCGGATCCGAAGGACGGTCCCGGGGAGTCGTGAGGATCGTCGTCGTCGCGGTCGGGCGCCTGCGGGAGCGCCCGCTGCGCGCCGTGGCAGACGAATACCTCTCGCGCGTGCGCCGCTACGTGCGGTGCGACGAGATCGAGGTGCGCGACGGCGCCGGGCTCGCGCCGCGGGTGTCCGAGGGGGCCGTCCGCGTCGCGCTGGAGGTGGACGGCGAGGAGCTCACGAGCCGGACGTTGGCGCAACGCGTCGAGCGCTGGGGCACGACCGGGAAGGGCGAGATTGCGTTTCTCCTCGGTGGCGCCGCCGGGATCCCGGTCGAATTGTCCGTCGCTGCGACGGCTCGGGTCAGCCTCTCGCGGCTGACCCTGCCGCACCGCCTCGCGCGGGTGCTGCTGTACGAGCAGCTCTACCGGGCGTTCACCATCCTGCGTGGTGAGCCCTACGCCCGCGAGGACTAGAGCTCTGATCGGATTGCCAACGGCATTGGCGCTCTAGAGCACCGATCAGGTTGCCAATGGCAACAGCGCCGCTGAAGACGCACC
>CAYOLF010000075.1:8498-31560 GCA_964404725.1 uncultured Polyangiaceae bacterium | reverse complement strand
TGGGACCCGGAGGACGCGGGTCCCTAGGTCGTTGATTTCTCGCAGCAATCAACCTGATTGCTGCTCTAGCCTCTCCCGTCGCTGTCGACTCTCCCCTCGGTCGGTCGTGAGCGTCCGCTCTGACGCTGAGCACGCCCGGATCCCGCCATGAGCGCGTCGAGTGGGGTCGGAGCCCCCCCCGCGTACCGGGTCGAGTTCAGCGATCCCGTCGGGGACCTCGTCGAGGTCCATGTCGAAGGAGCGCTGACGTTCGCCGATGGCGGGGACCTGTGGCAGCGGCTGCGCGTGAAGCTCCCGGGGGCGGCACCGGCGGCGGTCCGCTTCGACCTGTCCAAGTTGGAGTCGATCGACGGCGGGGCGATGGCACTCCTGGTCCAGGCCAAATGGGATCTGGAGACGGCCGGGACGCGCTGTGAGTTCACGGGTTCGACCGACACCGTCGGTAGGATCCTCGCCCTGTATGACGGCGACGCCAGTCCCACCCCGCGTACCCCACGACCTCACGTCGGCTTCCTCGGGCAGGTGGGCGACGGTGTCATGGCCACCCTGCGGGAGACCCAGGTCTTCCTCGGGTTCGTGGGCAGCATGGTCCGTGCCGGCGGCGGCGTGCTCTGGCGGCCACGGACGGGGAACTGGCGCAGCCTCATCCCGCTGGTGACGCGCACCGGTGCCGACGCCGTGCCGATCGTGGCGCTGATCCTCTTCTTGATCGGCTTCGTGATGGGCTTCCAATCCGCGGTGCAGCTCAAGGAGTTCGGGGCGAGCATCTTCGTCGCCGATCTGGTCGCCCTCTCCATCACGCGCGAGCTGGGCCCGCTGATGACGGCCATCATCGTGTGCGGTCGCTCGGGCGCTGCCTTCGCCGCCGAGCTCGGCGCGATGAAGGTGTCGGAGGAGATCGACGCGCTGCGCACCATGGGGATTGGCCCCCTGCGGTTCCTCGTCTTCCCCCGGGTCGTTGCGCTGCTGCTGGTGCTGCCGATGCTCACGTTGCTGGGCGATTTCGTCGGCATCCTGGGCGGGCTGCTGGTGGGCGTCGTGAACCTCAACCTCACGATCACGGGCTACCTCAACGAAACCCTGCGGGCCCTGGACCTGTGGGATGTCACCCAGGGCCTGATCAAGGCCGGCGTCTTCGGCCTCGCCATCGGGCTCATCTCGTGCTGGCAGGGCCTTTCGGCGACGGGCGGCGCCGAGGGCGTGGGGAGACGCACCACCGCTTCGGTGGTGACCTCGCTGTTCGCGCTCATCGTGATCGATGCCGCCTTCACCCTGGCCTTCTACGAGCTCGGCATATGAGCCCACCGGCCATCACCGTGAGCGAGCTGACGATGGGCTGGGGAGACCTCGTCCTCCTCGAGGACGTGTCGTTCGAGGTGCAGCGCGGCGAGATCTTCGCGATCCTGGGCGCGAGCGGCTGCGGCAAGTCCACCCTGCTGCGCTACCTCACCGGGCTCGACGAGCCGATGGCCGGGACCATCCGGATCGAGGGCGTGGGCGCGCCCAGCCTGCGCGTCGGGCGGCCGGAGTACGGCGTCATGTTCCAGTCCGGCGCACTGTTCGGCTCGATGACGGTCGGCGAGAACCTCGCGCTCGCGTTGAACGAGTGGACCCACCTGCCACCCGCGGCTGTGTCCGCCATCGTCCGCGCCAAGCTCCGGCTGGTGGGCCTCCAGGGCACCGAGCACCAGCTGCCCTCCGAGGTCTCGGGCGGCATGAAGAAGCGTGCGGCGATCGCCCGCGCCATGATCCTCGAGCCCGACCTGATCTTCCTCGACGAACCCTCCTCCGGCCTCGATCCCGTGAGCGCGGTGGAGCTGGACGAGCTCATCCTCACCCTGAACCAGGGCCTCGGGTTGACCGTCGTGGTCGTGACCCACGAGCTCCCCAGCATCTTCAAGATCGCCACGCGCTGCGTGCTGCTGGACCGCGCGACGCGGAGCATCCTGGCCCAGGGGGACCCGCGACAGCTGCGCGACGAGAGTGAGCTCCCCGAGGTCCGCCATTTCTTCAACCGAACCACCCACGAACCGGCCGACCCCGGCCGCCACGGAAGGGCCGTGTGATGGCCGCCTCCACCAATCATTGGAAGCTCGGGCTCTTCGTCATCGCCGGTCTGGCGCTGGCGCTCTTCACGGTGGTAACGGTCGGCGCCCGCAGCATGCGGCGGGAGGTCGCGGTCTACGAATCCTACTTCGACGAGTCGGTGCAGGGCCTCGAGGTCGGCTCACCCATCCAGTTTCGCGGCGTGACCATCGGATCCGTGGGAAAGATCGAGGTGGCGCCAGACCGCCGCCACGTCGAGGTGGAGATCGAGCTCGGGGTCAAGCAGCTGGCGCGGCTCGGCCTCGATATCCCGCGTAAGCCGGCCCTGTTCGGCGTCGAACGGAAGCGCAAGTTCGAGATCGCGTCCGATCTGCGCCTGCAGCTCGCGTCCTCGGGCCTGACCGGGGTCAAATTCCTGCAGCTCGATTTCTTCGACGCCACCCGCTACCCGCCTCCGGTGTTGCCGTTCGAGGTCCCCGAGAACTACATCCCCGCCGCCCCGTCGATGATGAAGAGCCTCGAAGAATCGATCCTCCTCATCGCCGACCGGATGCCGGAGCTCACCGCTCAGATGTCATCGATCGCAGGAGCAGTCGACGTCATCGTCCGTGACGTGGACGACCAGCAGATCCCGAAGCGGATCGTCGTCTCTCTCGACAAGCTCGACGCCCTGCTCACGACGACGCAGCAGGTGGTCGGCGAGGTGGACGCCCGGGGGCTCTCGCGCAACGCCAATCTCACGCTCGACAGCCTGACCGGGGTGGCGAACCGCATCGACGGGGTAGCGACCCGACTCGACGGCGTCATCGTCCGCATCGACGATGACGACGGCCTGCTCTCCAGCGTCGAGCGGGCGAGCGACGCGGTGGGCGCCACCCTGCGCGACACCGACGGCCTCGGCGGTGGGCTCGAGGACACGCTGGAGTCGGTGCGGACGACCGCGCGATCGGTCCGCATGCTCACCAATGCCCTGGAGCAGGATCCCGAGATGCTGGTGAAGGGCCGGAGGCCGGAGAGGAAGCCGCGATGAACAACAGAACCATCTGTGCGCTCCTGCTCGGCGTCGTCGCCGCGGCGTTCACGCCGGGCTGCGGCGCCCTGGCCGGGGCGAACGAGTCCGGAAGCCCGCGCTTCTTCAGCATCGACCGGGGCCCGGGGGCGCCCGTCGGAGCGCCGGCGGAGGGTGCCCAGGCGTCGCTGGATTGGGTCAGCCTTCGGATCGGTCGCATCACCGGCTCGCCGCACCTCGAGGAGCGGGTGGTCTACCGGGACCTCGCCAGCGAGATCGGTTATTACCGCGACGTTCGCTGGACGGAGCCGCCCGAGCTCTACCTCGAGAGGCAGCTCGCGCGCGCGCTGTTCGAGGAGCGGGGGATCCGGCAGGTCGTGGGACGAGCCGAGACGACCCTGGTCGTGAAGCTCACCGCCCTCGACGAGATCCGCTTCGGGCCGCACGTCGCGCGGGTGCAGGTCGTCGCCAAGCTGCACGACGAGCACCAGGTGCTCTGGGGGGAGACGTTGACGGTGGACGAGCCGGTCGCCGGGGAGAAGGGCGACGATCTCGCGGTGGCCACGGTCGAGGCCATGGGAACGGCCATGCAGATCCTGGTCGATCGGATCGCCCAACGCGTGGTGCTCGAGCTCGAAGAACGAAGACGAGCGGCGCCTCCCCAGCCGCTGGCAGCCCCGTCCGCCGAAGCGCCCTCCTGATCAGGAGGATGAGGCCGGCCCCCCGTGGCTGACGGGTCGTGGGCGAGCGCCGCGCGCTCCCTCCGGTCGCCCGCGCCGCGGGCCCCCTAACGTCGCTCCGCGCCGTGGGGGCCCCCCGGTCCAGCTCTCCGGGAGGGGCCCGCCCGCGCCCCGGTCAGAACCGGGCCTCCACCCCGAGCGAGGGGACCACGGGGGCAGCGCGACCGATCACGCGGCGCTCCTCACCGGTCACGACGTCGTAGTGGGTCCGCTCGAGCGGGAACAGGCCTTGTGCGCTCACCGCGATGCGGGGTGACGAAGGGCGGAAGACCCCGCTCATCCCGGCCACGACGCCCGGACGCACCTCGGTGTCGCCGCTGCCCGCCGTCACCGTCGGCTCGAGGCTCCGTGCCGGGCGGTACTGCACGACCTCGACCCCCGGCCCCGCGCTCCACTCGAGGGCGACGCTTCGTCCGAGCGCTCGCCGGTAGCTCCCGGTGAACGTCACGAGGGCGCCGTAGAACTCGAGCGCCAGAGGCCCCAGCTCACGAGTAGTCGGTAGAGCGCTCTCCGCCGCTGCCCGGAGCCCCCACCCGCTCGGACCTCGGAGCGTCGACGAAACCCGTGGCCCGTGCCAGATCCCCTCGTCACTGCGCAGGCTCGCCCCGTAGCCCAGGCCGAGGTCCACGCCGAGCCGGGGTTGGCGCTCCGGCGCTCCCGCGCCGCGTCGCGCGCCGCGTTCGGCGGGTGCCCGCCGCGGTGACGTGGGCTCGATGCTGGGCTCGTCGCTGGGATCGACACGGGGCTCGGCGCGCTCGGCGGCGGTGGGCTCCTCGCGGAGCGCGCGTTCCACCTCTTCCCGTTCGTTCCCGGCCTGTCCCTCGAGCAGGGCCACGGTCGAGAGGTGGAGCACCTGCGCGATGTTCTCGGCTCCCACCTCGTCGAGCCCCGCCGGGAGCGCCAGATCGCGCCAGAGGTAGGTGGGCTGCTCCGACCCCGACCCCGACGCGCAGGCGAAGTAGAGGCGCGCGTGGTGCGGATCCCACAGGAGGACCCAGACGTACACGGCGCCGTCACGCCTCGGCGACAGGATGCTCGACGGGTCCAGCCGGGGGATCCTGCGCACGGCGACGCGATACCGCTCGGGATCGAACCAGCTCGTCACGCGCCGGGTGAAGGCCGGGTCCTCCCCGATCGCACCGACCAGCACGACCTCGACGGCGCTCCTGGACGCCGGGTCCGGCGGCTCTGCCCGGCCTGGCGCCGCCACGCACAGGAGCGCGGCCACGATCAGCACGAGTGCCCGTGAGCCTGGCCTACTCCTCGGATCCGAGCTTGGCGCGGGCGGCGTTCGCATAGGCCGATCGTGGGTGGTTCCTGAGCAGGGTCCGCCAGGTGTCGCGAGCCTCCTCGGTGCGCCCCAGGGCGGCGAGCGCCTCCGCCTGTCCCCACAGCGCCTCCGGCGCGAGGGGCCCCCCAAGCTCGAGGTAGCGGCGGAAGTGCGTCAAGGCCAAGGCCGGCGAGCCTCTGGCGTGGAGCATCCCGAGCGCGATGTCCGCGGCATGGGACTCCGCGGCGGACGGGTGGCGCTGCTGGAGCTCCCGGTAGAGCGCGATCGCCCGCGCGACCTCGCCCTGACGCCGGGCCCGACTCGCCTCGGCGAAGAGCGTGCTCGGGTCGCGCCCGGCCGCGGTGCCCCGCGCGGCTTCGCTCCCGACGTCGGGCGGGGACGCTTCCGGCGCGCGCCGCCCCGGCGCGGACGCCGCGCTCGCCGGCGGGGAAGACCCCGAGGCCGCCGCGGTCGGGGCCGCCTCGGGTCGATGGCTCGGCACCGCGCCTCGCGGTGGCGAAGGCCGGACCGTCGTCGCTGCCTCGGCGCTCTCCGCCGGCGGGGGCGAGGAGACGCCGAGCCGATGCACCAGCGTCGGGCCCGCGGCAGCCGCCGCTACGCTGAGCGAGGCCGCGGCCACGAGCTTCCAGCCGAGGCGACGTCGCCACCTCGGCGCCGGCCGCGCCCGCTGGAGGACTCGCTCGGTCAGGCGGGCCGCGACCGCGTCGTCGCCGGGGAGCACCGAGTCCTCGGCGTCGAACTCGCAGCCGGCACGATGGGTCAGCCGCGCCTCCAGCGAGCTCGCGAGCAGCCACCGGAGCTGCCGCTGCTCGGCGTCCGTGAGCTCGTCCCGGCGGTTCCGTGCGCTGAGGTCCGCGAGGCTGTCGGTCATGGCTCGACCTCCAGGGCTTCGAGCAGCGTCGGGCTGGAGAGCACGCGCTTGCGCAGCGCCTGCCTCCCGAGGCGGAGCCGGCTCCGCACCGTCTCCGCCGGGACCTGGCAGGTCCTCGCGATCTCCTCCACCGTGTACCCGAGGATCACGTGCAGCACGAGCGTCTCGGCCAGCGCCTCCGGCAGCGTGGCCACCAGCTCGCGGACGACCGGAGTGAGCGACGCCGTGTGCGCCAGCGCTTCGGGGCAGGGACCGACGGCAGCACAGCGCTCGACGTCGACGCTCCCTCGCCGGTGGCTCCGCTTCTCCGTTGCCTCCCGGCGTCGCAGGTTCATCGCCGTGAAGGCCGCCACGCGGCACGCATAATGCCGGAGCGTCCCCTCACCCCGGAAGCGCGGCAGTCCCTCCAGCATGGCGTGGGCCGCTTCGAACGCGGTGTCCTCGATATCCGGGTGTCCCGGACCGAGCACCCTGCGGACCACGCGCAGCAAGAGGGGCATGATCGTCGTTAGCAGCGTCCTCGTCGCGACCGGATCGCCACGCTCGGCCGCCGTCGCCAAGGCGGCGAGCTCATCGTGCCGAGCTGCCGAGCCGCCGCCCTCGAGACTGGACAAGGAGACAGGTCCCGTGGCCGGGGTGGTCGATGAGGAGGCGTGCAAACCGTTGATTCCCACGGATCCCGACCCCGCCTCCGGACGGAGCGGGTCCTTGGCGGTCCAGTAACGGTGGCGGAGGAAACGGGTCACGGGGAGGTCGTTGGTATGGCTACCGGCACCGTCATCCTGCACCGGATCCTGCGCTTACCGCCCACGCGAGTCTACCGAGGCTTGGTGTGTCCCCCGACGCCCTTGCCTGGCCGCGCCCTCCCCACGGATTCGCCCGCAAGCTGCGCCATTTCGACGCCAGCGTCGGCGCAATCGGGTGCGCTCGCCGTCCGGTTGTCCGTTTCCGGCCCCAGGCGGGAGGCACGGTCGACGTCGATCCAGTCGGAGCGCGTGGTCCACCGCTCCGACCGTGGTGGTCCCGGCCCGGACCACCCTGCTCGATCGGAGGGAGCCCGGCCCGCCAGCGGCGGGTGAGCGCCGGTTGGCCGAGGGACGTCGCCGAGCGAGCGCCGCGCTTCTTCGCCGTTTCCGCGCGCTCCCATCCCCGATCGGCGCGAGTCGTGCGCCTGCGCGGACGGGCGGCACCTGCACGTGCGCAGCGACGGCAAGCTCTTCTCCTGCTTCAGGATGGAGGAGCCCGTCGGGGGGTATCCGAGCGACGGCATTGGCGAGGTGTGGCGCCGGACGGAGGCGCAGCGGCGCCCCGCGAGCGAGCTACAGGCCTGTCGCGACGGTCCGCTCGCCACCCTGTGTGGCGGCGGCTGCCGCGCGGACAACCTACTGCTCACTGGCGACGGTGACGTCCCCTGGTGCGGCCCCTGGCGGGTGCGCATCCTCGCCGAGCTGCTCGCCGAGGATCGGATCGCCGCGCTCCACTGGCCCGCCGAGCACCTCGCGGGCGAAGCGCGCCGCCGCGGCCTCGACGTCCCCGCGCCGCCCCGCGCCCCGCGCGTGTCGCTGCACCTCGTCGAGTCGCCCTGCGTCCGAGCGACGCTCGCCGCCCGCGCTCGGAAGGGCGAGCCCACTGTCCCGGAGGTCAGCGCGGCAGCTCACCCGCCAGCTCCGAGTCGAGCTTCCAGCACAGATCGACGAGCATCCCGTCGCCGCGCTCCCGGGTGGCTCGCGCGAGCAAGCTCACCCGCTTCGTCGACATGTCCAGCGAGAACGTCTCCACCCGCCAGGTGAGGATGCCGATGAAGGCGATGCTCATCGTCGGATCGAGCGGGCAATCCGCGTCGGCGGCGGTGAACGTGTTGCCGTCCGTGCTCGTGGCGGCAAAGGAGCAGCCGACCCCCTGAACGTACACCTCGAGGCTATGCCGGTCCGCGCCGTACGCCAGCCCGAGGTAGCCCTCCGACGTGCCGCCCCCGCCAAGCAGGCACTCGTCGCCGTGGGGGAAGTCCCAGGGGGCGTTGGTCTCGGCTCGGTAGCGAACCCAGCTGCGAATCCTATCGCTGCTGCCAACACCACGTGCATCCACGAAGCCGAGAAACAACCCACCTCCCGGATTGTCGGTTACCGTGCGCGTAGTTGCCGTGTAGACGCCAGTCGCCAGATTCCATCGCAAGTGCGCCATCGTCCTGCTGGTCCAGCCCGCCGCGGCGGCGCTCCCAGCCGGATCAATGGTGACAGGAGCGTCTTCGGCCAGTAGCTCGTCTCCTTCGAGACGAGCTACGAACGACAGACCGTCAACCTCGCTGCTGATCCGAAAGTCATTAGCCGACAGAGCAGAGGCCCGGAGTACTGATTCAAAACGTTGCGGCTGGTACATACCAGCAGGAGGGCCCGCAGGTTGGGGTGAGTTCAGTACGTATGTTCCGTCAATCGCGAGCTCGCCAGCGATTCTGGTGTCGGTGGTCGTCTTCGTCTTGCCGCCGCACGCGACCGCGCACGCCGCGACAACGAGCCAGCTCAACCGCGCACGACGCATCAGGCGGAGCCTAACAGCCGGGCCCCGGCGTGCAAGACCCGAAGGGCTGTGACAGCAATCCCTGCACCAGCGGCTGATCGAAGACCCCGCTCGTGTTCAGCGACAACTCCGGCACCCCAAACAACTCAACAATGCTGACCTGGACGAGCACTTCGTCCTGAGATGTCGCGCCGAAGGTGTCGAGCGCCTCAAGGGTGACCAGGTGCTCCCCTGATTCCCGGAACCGTGCCTGCAACGTCGGACCGGTGCCCCACACCACCTCGCCCTCGGACCAGCGCAGCCGAAGCAGGTTTCCGTCGGGGTCGGAAGACGCCGAACCATCGAGCAGAAGCTCGGCTTCGCAAGACCCGGAGGAAGACGCGACCCGATCGGGTCCGGCATTGGCCACCGGTGGGCGATTGGCGATTGGCGAGCGGCGAGTCCGCGACGAAGCTGAAGTCGAAGTCGACCCCGGTGCCATCGATGGTCGTGTGAAGCGATGCGTTCATCGCGACCATGCCGCCGCCGCTGGGATCGACCGTGATCGAGGAGTGGGAGGCCGGGAAGGCGCTGAACGCCTTGTTGTGCCCCTCCGCGAACACCGCAAAAAGTACGTTGGAGGGGATCGGGCTCGACAAGGAGCTCGGGCCACCACCTCCCATCACCACCTCGAACGGGTCCACGTTGAAGACCTGAACGCCCGAGAAGTCCTCGTCGAACATGGAGAACGAACCGGCGCGGAAACGCGCGAGGTGGAGGAGGTAGCGGCAGGCGCGGGTGGATGAAGGAAGGCAGTCGTGATCGCGCTCCTCGACGTACACCGCGCCGAGCGTGAGCGCCGGCGACGCCGACTCGTCGGCCGCGGCGATGTACACGAGGCCCGAGCTGCCGAGCCCGACCAGGTCGCGCCGGACCGGGGTATCGGGAGGGAGCACCTCCGGAAGTGTCGTGAGTGCCCCGACTTGCAGGTTGTCGATGTGGTAGACGCCCGGGGCGCCGTCGGGAACGTTGAGTATGAGCGAGAATTCGACTCTCCCGTCGCGTCCATGTTTGCCGGAAAAGGGGGAAAAGCGGAGTCGGCATGGAGTAGGAATTCCAAGTTCGCACCCGAATCGTCCTGGCGCGGGGTCAGCGGGCGGTTGCCAGAGCCCGACGTCCTGCCGGGGCTTGACGTGGCCGGAGCGGGCCCTAGGCGAGGATCGATGACGATCCGGTGCGTCTGTACGAGCCGTCGCAGCGGGGGGCCGGCTCCCCTCGGGCCGAGCGGCGTCTAGACGACGCTCGGTAGGCATCGCGCCACGGAGCCCGCCCCCCGCCAGGGTCGCGGGCTTAGCGGTCCGGCGACCCAGCGGTCGGTGCGGCCCTCACCCAGGGAGAGCCGAACCATGATCACGCCGAAGCCCAAGAATCCCCTGACCAACGAGCGCGCCGCGCGGGTCCTCGCCGCCCTCGTGGTGACGATCCTCGCGGGCGCCTGGCTCACCGACGGCCGCTGGCTATTGCCGCTGCTGGCCGCAGACTTCACGCTGCGGGTGCTCTGGGGGCCGCGCTATTCGCCGCTCGGGCGGCTCGCCGCCGCTACGGCCCGCCGCTGGCCGGAGCAGCCGGTCGCGGCCGCGCCCAAGCGCTTCGCGCAGGGCATCGGCGCCGTCTTGGTGACGCTCGCCGCGCTGCTGATGCTCGCTGGCTACCCCGCGTGGAGCTGGGCCCTCTCGGGCCTGGTGGGCACCTTCGCGGCGCTGGAGGCTTCCGTGGGCTTCTGCGTCGGTTGCTGGGCGTACCGGCAGCTGGCGGCGCGGGGCCTGGTCCAGCCCGAGGTGTGCGTCGATTGCACGAGGCCCTCCCGGCCCGCCGCGACCACCGGCCGGGCCCCGGCGACCTCGCTGACGGAATGACCGCGAGCGGCAGGGGCTGGCGAGCGCGCGCCGCGGCGGGACCGTGAGCCCAGCCCGCGGGGACCGCGCTGCCTCGCGGAGAGAACCGAACGATTCCGAGGCATTGCCGCGTCGGGGAGCGGCCGGACCCGCCGGACCGGGCGCCCGGCGCGATCGGCCCGCGCCGTGGCGGGAATCGGGGCCCCGACGCGAGCGGCCTCCGCTCGCCTTGCTTTCGGCTCCTGCCGCTTCACACCGGGCAACCTCTTGGCCAACCCTTCTGCTTCACTCCTCCTGGCTTCGATCCTGCTCCTCGGCGCGGCCACGGCTGGCTGCGGCGACGACGACAACGGGCCGATCGTCCTCGCCTCCGACACCGGCGGCGCGCCGGGCACCGGCGGCGCGGACGGCGACGGCGGCACCTCCGCGAGCGGCGGCGGCCCCGGCTCGGGGGGCAGCGCGGCCGGCGCGCGCGCCGCGTGCACGGCGCCCGCGACCTACCGCAACCTCTTCGCGGAGATCCTCGGCAAGTCCGCCGCGGAGGTCGACGCCAAGCTCGACGCCGCCGTCCGGCAGCTATTCCACGGCTCCGGCGACCAGCCCATCTACTACGAGATGGGCGCCGACCAGGCGTACATCCTCGACGTGAACAACGACGACATCCGCAGCGAGGGCCAGTCGTACGGGATGTTCGTCGCGGTGACGATGGACATGAAGTCCGAGTTCGACAAGCTGTGGCGCTTCGCCGTGCAGCGCATGCGGCAGTCGAACGGACTGTTCGCCTGGCAGCTCAACACCTCGGGCGGCATCATCTCGCCCTACGCGGCCCCCGACGGCGAGGAGTACTTCGCCATGGCGCTCCTGCTCGCCTCCCGGCGCTGGGGCGACGCCGGCGGCACCGACTACGGCGCCGAGGCGAAGGCCGTCATGAACGCCATCGCGACCCAGGGCGAGTTCAACGCCAACCCCCCCGTCGTCACCTTCGGCCCGACGCAGCCCTTCACGGATGCGTCCTACGTGCTGCCGCTCTTCTACTCGGAGTGGGCCTGCGTCGACTCGGCGCATCGGTCGCTGTGGGAGAGCGCGACCACCTACGCGCGCACGTTCTTTCAGGTGGCGACCGACGCGAACACGGGCCTCGCCCCGGACCACTCGAACTTCGACGGCAGCCCGGAGAGCGGCAGCGACTTCGGCGCCGACGCCTGGCGGGTGCCGATGAACGTGATGATGGATCACCACCTGAACGGCGCCGACCCCTGGCAGGTGACCTACGCCGAGCGTCTGGCGGCGTTCTGGACCCGCGAAGGGCTGAGTAGCTACGGCAACAAGTACACGCTGAGCGGCAGCAAGCTCGCGGACGGCCACGGCGCCGGGCTCGTCGGCGTCAACGCCATGCTGGCCTTCGCTCTGCCCGCGGCCGACGGGCGGCCCTTCCTCGAGGCCGCCTGGAACGTGGCCGTCCCCACCGGGCAGTATCGCTACTACGACGGCTGCTTGTACCTGCTCTCGATGCTGCACCTCAGCGGCAGGTTCAGCCTCCAGTACTGACCACCGCGGCCGCTGCGGGGAGGCGCGCCCGTCACGGGGGCGGCGCCGCCCCGCTCTCCGGCGGCGGCTTGGCGCGCGAGAGCTTCTCGATGAGCCAGCGCCGGTAGGCGATCACCTGGTGGGTGCCCTTGCCGGGCTGACACCAGCGGTTCTCCCGCGGGTAGTTGCGGCCCTGGTAGCTCGCGAGCCAGCGCGGGAAGGCCGCCGACCCCACCTTCTTCTGGCAGAACTCGCGGTTGCGGGTGATGAGCGCGGCCATCGTGCGGATGTTCTGCTCGCCGTCGAGCAGGCGCGCCTGCTCGGCCCGGCAGGCGTCGCTCGGCGCGTGCAGCGGATCCTCGTCGCGCCGGCAGGCGCCGACGTACCGCGCCCGGATCTGGCCGAGGCCGTAGTCCTCGCCGCTGCGCGAGATGACGTCGGGATGCCAGCCGCTCTCGTGGTGGATGATCGCGACGCCGGTGAACGGATCGAAGTCCCGCGCGCTCGCCTCCTCGATGAGGACCCGGGCGTAGCGCTCGGCCTCCTCGCGGGCGAGCTCGGGGCGCGAGAGCAGGATCGCCGCCACCACCAGCCAGACCGGACGCACCATCTGCCCCTCTTGCTAGCGCGGGCTGCGGGATCGGGCAAAGGCGCCGGGGTCGGGGTGAGCTCGAGCGGTGGGGAGCGGGAGCGGGAGCGGCGGGGAGCGGGAGCGGGAGCGGGTTTGGGGATGGGGATGGGGTCGGGGGCGGGGATGGGGTCGGGGGCGGGAGCGGGTTTGGGGTCGGGGTCGGGGTCGGGGGCGGGGATCAGGGATGGGTTTGGCGTCGGGGTCGGGGGCGGGGATCAGGGATTGGGTTGGGGATGGGGTTGGGGGCGGGGATGGGGCAAGAGAGGGCGGGTTGAGCGGGGATCTCACTCTGCCACCGTCGAGGGATCCGGTGAGCTCGTCGCGCCTGGTCCGGCGGGACTCGTCGGGGCGGACGCTGGTACGCTGGGGACCTGCGCGACGAAATGACGAAGACGCAGCTCGCTCCCGGCGGCGCCGCTCCCGGCGGCGCCGAGCGCTCCTCGGGCCGCGGCTCGAGCGGGGTCCTGAGTCGTCTCCGCTCGCGGCTCGCGGGCGGTCCCGGTCTGGTCGCGCTGGCGGCCGCCGTGCTGCTGGCCGTCGCCTTCGGCGGGAGCTTGGGCGGGGATTTCGTGTGGGACGACGTGCCGCTCGTCCAGCAGAACCGGGCGCTGATCGAGCCGGGAGGCCTCTGGGTACTGCTGACGCGCGACCTGTGGGGCTCGGCTGGCCAGGGCAGCCGCCAGCTCTAGCCACCCGGTCCCCATGGCGAGCTTCTGGCTGCAGGCGCAGGTCCACGGCGTGTCATTGCCCTGGTTTCGACTGGTGAACGTCCTGCTCCACGCGGCCTGCGCGCTGTCGCTGCTGGCGTTGATGCGACGCTGCGGACTCGGCGAGCCGGGCGCCTGGCTCGCGAGCCTCGTCTTCCTGGTGCACCCGCTGGTGACCGAGCCCGTGATGTGGCTCACCGGGCGCCACGACACGGTGGCGTCCCTGCTGGCGCTGCTCGGGCTTCTGGCGTTCCCGGCGCCGGGCGCCAAGCGGCGCGGGCCGCGGCTGTTGCTCGCCTCGCTGTGCAGCGCGGGAGCCTTCGCCAGCAAGGAACCCTACGTGGTCGTCCCGGCGCTGGTCGTGGCGCTGTCGCTGCTCGAACGGCCCCGGGGGCAGTCGCTGCCGCGCCTCGCGGCTTCGTGGCTGGCGCCGGTCGGCGGCGTGCTGGCGGTGCTGGTGGTGCGGCGCGCGCTCGGCATCCCCAGCGGCAGCGAGCAGCTATACGCTCCGCCGCTCGTGCACCTGCAGAACTACGCGAACATCGTGCGGCACTACGCGCTGCTGTCCGTGAGCCTCGAGGCCGCCCCGACCATCGCCAGCGTCAGGCCGCTCGCGGGCCCGACCGCGGCGGCGTGGCTCGGCGGCTTCGCGGCGGTCCTGCTGGCGCTCTGGAAGGGACGCGCGTCGGCCCCAGCTCGCGTGGCGCTGCTGGGGGTGGGGTGGTTCCTCGTCGCGCTCACGCCGCACGTGCTGTCGCTGCCGATCCTCGGCCTGTGGGGCAATCGGTACGGCTATTTCCCCCTCATGGGGCTCGGGCTGGCGCTGGGAGCGGGCCTGAGCGCGAGCGAGGCAAGGGCACGCGGCGTCGTGCGCAGCGGCGTGCGCGTCGTGGTGGCGGCCGTCGCGCGGGGACCGACGCCGTGGCGCGCTAGCGCGGCGTGCTGGCGCTGCTCGGCGTGACGCTGGGCGCGCTGTCCATCACCCTGAGCGATGCGTTCGCCGCGCTCGGTCACGGGTCGGCCGCGGGCTCGGTGGCGCTCGCGGTGCCCATGGGTGCGCCGGCGGCGCTGCTCGCCTACCTGTGGTGGACGTCGCCGCGCGAGGGCCTAGAGCAGCAATCAGGTTGATTGCTGCGACAAATCAATGACCTAGAGCGCCGAGCTGGGAGCAGATCTCGGCAGAGGAGGCTTGGAAAGCGTCTCCTCGCCTTGCACGGAGACGTTTTCCAAGCCTCCGTCGCTGTCGGCAACCTGATCGGTGCTCTAGCTCAGGGGCCGCGGAAGCGCGCCAGGAGCTGGCCCCATTTCTCCAGGAGATCCTGCCCCCGAGCGTAGCCTCGCGCCTGGATAGCCTCCAGCAGGAGCGTCACCTCCGCCTCGCAAAGCGCGGGGTTCGCGGCGAGGATGGCGCGGATGTCCTCGAGGTCCCGCGGGCGCTGAGGGCTCGCGGAGAGTGTCTTCATGGCCAGCAGCGCCGCCGGGGAGGCCGTGGGCACCAGGAGGCCGGGGAAGAGCTCGAGCTCCTCGGCGCCGCGGACGACCTCGCCCTCGATCCCTGAGGTGGCGAACGCGAGGTCGCAAACAATTCCGTCGCGATGACGGAGCCGCGCCGTGGCCAGCCGGCTCGTCGCCTCCTGTTCGACCGTCGCAACGACGACGTACCCTCCCCGTGACAGACCGAAGAGAAGCGCCTCGGCTGCCTCGTCGCTCCCCACGGCCACCGCCACGTCGACGTCACGGGTGAAGCGGACCTCGCCGCGCGCCGACGCCGCCAGTCCGCCGACGACCGCGAACGCTGCCCCCTGTTCCCGCAGGTCTCGCACGAGATCCTGCAGGGCGTCTGCCAGCTTCACTCCGACTCCGTGCGGGAGAGCCAGCGGCCGAGCCTGGCCTCGAGCTCCGCCGTCGTCAGCTCCGGGTGCCGCCGTCGCAGGTTCAGGCGCTGCATCTCGAGGCCCTCTTCGAACAGGGCCAGGGCCGCACGCATTCGCTCGGCCGGCGTGCTGGCGGGCGCAGGGAGGGCGTCGAGCGCGGCGACGAAACGCACGGTTCGATGTTACCTCCGCGCCGCCGGGGGAGCCATGGGGATCGGGCCGGCGACGGGCTGGGTCGCGCGCGCCACCGGGGGCGGCCAACTCGGTGGTTGCCGTGGTCCCCTTACCCCTCGCGGATCCTCCGCCCCGTCAGCGCCTCGTACGCGAGCCCCAGCGCCTGGGTCCCGAGCTCCGCTCCCCCCGCGGCGGCCGTCGCGCGGAAGAGCTGCGTCGCGAGCGCCGTCGCGGGCAGCGGGAGCTCGGCGTCGCGGGCCGCCCGGTCGACGATGGCGAGATCCTTCTGCAGGAGCTTGACCATGAACCCCGGCGCGAGATCGCCCGCGGCGAGCCGGGGGGCGAGGTGGGTGAGCGCCCAGGAGCCGCCGGCGCCGGACGAGAGCACCTCGAGCAGGCGGGTGACGTCCACGCCCGCGGCGCGCGCGAAGGCCAGCGCCTCGCAGGCGGCCGTCATGTGCACGGCGCAGAGGATCTGGTTGGCCGCCTTCACCGTCTGTCCCGCGCCGCTCGGCCCCACGTGCACGATCCGGCGGCCCACTGCGGCGAACAGCGGCGCCGCGCGCGCGAAGTCGGCCTCGTCGCCGCCGACCATCACCGTGAGGGTGCCGTCGCGCGCGCCCACGTCGCCGCCGGTCACCGGCGCGTCGAGCGGGGCCAGGCCGAGGGCGCGCAGGCGCGCGGCGAGCGAGCGCGCCCCCTCGGGGGCGATGGTGCTCATGTCGATGACCAGCGCGCCGGGGCGCGCGCCGTGGACGGCGCCCTCGGGACCGAAGAGCACCGCCTCGACGTCGGGCGTGTCCGTCACCATGGTGACGACGGCGTCGGCGCCCGCGGCGGCCCCGCGCGGCGTGGCGCAGGCGACGGCCCCGCGCTCGACCAGCGGCGCCGCCTTGACGGCCGTCCGGTTGTGGACCCGGAGCGCGAACCCGGCGTCGAGGAGGTGAGCGGCCATGGGCCCCCCCATGATGCCGAGGCCGATGAACGCGACGGTGCGGAGCGCTGCTGGAGCGGGGGCGGTGGTCATGGCTCCGGGAGCATACCGTCCCGGCGCGCGGCCGGGTGCGGCGGACGCTTGCGGTCCGGCGGGACTGGTGTCAGCACGAGCCCGACCTCCGTGCGGTCGGACAACGTGAAACCGACCACGACCCCGAGGTCCCCGCGACGTGGCCCGCGGTTAGCCCACGAACCGTCTCCGATCGCTCTCCACGGTTCGGCCCTTGGCGCCGTTGGGCATTGGGCGAGCGCCGCGAGCCGCCTCACTCCCGCGATCTCGCTGCCTCGTGCGCGAGGGAGCCGGATCGAGTGGTCTGGCGGTGTCGTGCCGCGAACCTCGGGGTTCTTCGGGCTCGCCGGCGCGCCCAACGACGGGACGCTGGGGCCGCGCGCGGATCGGTTGATCGTCGAGTGGTGCGGCGAGCGGGCTTCGGAGTTCGTGGCGGCGTGGCAGGCGCCCGTCGAAGGCAGGGAGAGCCCGTGGATGTTACGATCCTGCGCGTTGGCGTCCCAGCATACGGGCAGGTGGCCATCGATGCCTCCGACGGTTGGAACTACCTTGCCGACCTCCGGTCCTTCGAGGCCGTCCACTGCTTCCCGTGAACGGAGTCTGCGTCCCGTGAGGTGGCTCCGGACGCCTCCGGCTACGCGCTGGCCTGGACGAACCGGTTCGAGGTGCACGTCGATAAGTTCGTCGCGCTGGCGAGCCACGTGGCCCCCTCGAAACGGACGGCGTAACCTTCAGTGGGGTCGCTATCCACGAAGTGGTTTCGTTCACTGGCGCTGGAAATGTCGGATCTGGTGAGCGTTCGTTGCGCCAGGCGCCAGCTCACCTCCCCGCGAGCCGCCGCTCCGCCTCCAGCGCCTGCACCAGCTGGTGCTGGCCGGCGCGCGCGGCCGACACCGCGAGCGTCTGATCGATCACGTCACGCTGAGCGTTGCTACCGCCGAACTTGTGCGCCACGAGCCGCAGCGGGTAGAGCGTGCTCACGACCTCCTCGTGCCGGCATTCGCCGAAGGCCAGGATCGCGCGCGCGAGCGGGAGCCCCACTTCACGCGACATCCCGGCGTTGCTGCTGTCTTCGCCGGCGCGCCGTTCGAGCGCGGCCACCATCGCGCGCGCTTGCTGGAAGCGGCCGTCCGCGACGAACGCCATCGCCGCGTGCGCGTCGTTGAAAGCGTAGTACCCGTGGTAGTCCGCGTCGCTCCAGGCGTCTGCCACGCTGGCCGATCGCGCACCGAGCTCCACGCCGCGCAGGTGCAAACGCCACAGCATCGACGCCGCGTCGACCATCTCGAGCGCGATCGACGACGGCTTGGGCCAGATGTGCTTGTCGAAGAGCTCGAGCACCCGACGTTCGTTGCCGTTCTGGAGCAGGAACAGACCCATGTGCCAGAAGTTGTGATACGCGAGCCCGTTGCCGGGCGCCCAGTCATCGATCCGTGACTCGAGCCACTCGATGCCGGCGTCAGCTTTGCCGTTCATCTCGAACACGTGCGTGACCGCGTGCACGGCCCAGGCGTCGTAGCGGCCGAGCTCGAGCGCGCGGCGTCCGGAAGACTCTGCCCGGTCGAAAAGGTTCGTCTCTTCGAGCCCGAACGCCAGCATGCCGAGCACGTAGCCGAAGCCGGGCACGCCGTCGTTCCACTGCGGGAGCACCTGCGCCACCCGGTCGCGCAGCATGCGCTGCTGGCCGAGGTAGAAATCGATCACGTGCGCCGCCTGCACCGCCAGCAGATCGCGCGGGTAGTCGATCACTATCTTGCCGTACAGGCTGCTCGCGCGGTGAAAGTCACCGTCGAGCCATGCCTGGGCCGCGGCGAAGTGCCGCCGCTCGCGCTCATTGGCGCGGCCGGCCAACCGTTCACCGGCGGCCAGGCTGTCGCGGATCAACGGTTCGGCGCCACGTTCCGCCGCCAGGACCCCGAGTGCGGCGCGAAAGCAGTACGCAGACACGAAATCGGGATCCTCGGCGATGGCCGCGTCGATCGCCGCCAGTGGATCGAGGCGGTAACTAGCGAGCAGGTCGATCGCCGCATCGTAGCTTGCGGCCGACGCCTGGGAATGAGTGGTGAGCGCGATACCTCGGGAATCACGAATCAGCATGAGTGCCTTCCTTTCACGAGTCACTCTGCGGCAAGGTCGTGAATTGCCTCGGTAGTCGGGCGTGAAAAGTCCGTGAAAACGGCTAGGCTCGTTCCGCGGTGCTCTTCCACCTGCGTCTGCTCGGACCCCTCGAAGCCACCAAGGCTGGCGAAAGGGTCGCCCTGCCTGCGCGCAAGACGGAGGCGCTGCTTGCGCTGTTGGCGATCAGGCCAGGCGTCGAGCTCGGCCGCGAGTGGCTCACCGCACAGCTCTGGCCGGATGTGCCGGAAGCACAGGGGCGCACCAGCTTGCGTCAGGCGCTCGTCCACCTGCGCAAGGCATTTTCCGACGAGTTGATCGTCAGCTCCGCGGACAAGCTGCACCTTGATCCAGCTAGCGTCTGGGTGGACGCGGCGGAGCTCGCGCGCTTGCTTGTGCTCCCGCCGATCGAACGCGCGGGTGCGACCGAGCTCTGGCGAGGCGAGCTGCTCGAGGGTTTCCCCGCGCTCGAAGAGCCGTTTACTCACTGGCTCGCGGACGAGCGCACGCGCGAGCGCGATCTGTTCTCGGCTCGACTCGAGGAATGCCTTGGCGCACTGGCGGCGAAAGGGGATCTCGATCGGGCGCTCGCCGTCGGGACTCGCTTGGTCGAGGTCGAGCCGACGCGCGAGTCAGCGCATCGCGCGCTGATGCGCTTGCATTGGGACCGCGGCGATCGAGCCGCCGCCTTGCGCCAGTACGAGCGCTGCCGCGAGCTCCTGCAGCGCCATCTCGAGCTATCCCCGTCAAGCGAGACCGAGCGTCTGCGCCGGAGCGTCGCCGAAGAGCCACCGCCTTCCTCGGTCGCGACCGGAAGCGCGAGCGCCAACGAGCTTGACGGCCGAACGCTGCTCGCCGTGCTGCCGTTCGCAGCCGTGTCCGACGAACCAGAGACGCGGCTCCTGGCAAGCGGTCTGACCGAGGACGTCGCGACCGAGCTCGCGCGCTTTCGGCAGCTTGCGCTGATCGCGCGCGCCCGCGTGGCCGAGGTCGTCGCAACATCGACGACCCCGGAGCACATCGCTCGCGAAACCGGGGCGCGGCTCATGCTGTCCGGGAGCCTGCTCGTCTCCTCGACCCGGGTGCGCGTGAGCGCGACGCTGGTCGACTGCACGACGGCACTTCAGGTCTGGGCGGAGCGCTGGGAAGTGCCGCAGGACGACCTTCTGAGCGTGCTCGAGCGCTTGACCAAGAGCCTGGTCGGCGCGCTCGCCTTGCGCATCGACGAAGTCCGGCTCGAAAAGGTGCGTCGCCGGCCGCGCGAGCGGCTCGAGGTCTACGAATGCTGGCTGCGTGGGCTCGAGTGCCTGCGGCGCGGCACGCCCGCGAGCGACGACGAAGCCCGCGGCCTGTTCGAGCAGGCTCTGGTGCTTGAGCCGGATTTCGCCCGGGCTTTTGCCGGGATCTCGCTGTCTCACTTCAACGACTGGAGCTGCCAGGCATGGGATCGCTGGGACGAACGCGAGCAGCTCGCCTTCGTCAACGCCAGAAAGGCGGTCGACCTGGACGACGACGACCACGTTACGCACACGATCCTGGCGCGGATCCACGTCTACCGTCGCGAGTTCGAGCTCGGCGAGCGGCACCTGGAACATGCGCTTGCGCTGAACTCGAACGACACCAACATGCTGATGCAAGCGTCCCTGGCCTTCGCGCATCTCGGCGAACCCGAACGCGCGTGCGAGCTGGCCGGGATGGCGCTCCGGCTCCACCCGAAGCATCCCGACTGGTATTACCCGATCGCCGCGTTTGCTCAGCTGATCGCCCGGAACCCACCAGCATCGTTGCGCCTCGCGCTGCGTGCCCCCGATGGCTTCGTCGACACTCGCGCGATGCTCGCCGTGGCCTGCAGCCGTCTGGACGACGTGACGGCGGCTCGAGAGCACGCGCGGCGCTTCGTCGAGCACTTCCGAATCAAGATCACCCCGGGCCGCGAGCCCGAAACCGGCGAGCCGGCGCGCTGGTTGGTGCGCGTGAACCCGCTGCGCCGCGCGATTGATAGAGAGTACCTGCTCGATGCTTTGCAGCGAGCGGGGATCGACCCGCCGTGAACTCGGTGGAGTCGCTGCGCGCAGTGCCGACAAAGGCGGTGGCCCATTGCGCAGGCGACGAGGCATCGAGGCGGCCGGGACGCGACCCCAGTGGCCGCCGGTGATTGACCAGCGAATGCGCCGGATGGCCAGGCGACCGAGCTGTTCCGCTTCCCCGGGGAGGCCACCTCGCTACCGATCATCACCTCCCACCACGAGATCCTCTTGGGAGCGGGCAAGCGGGTACAATGCCTGGCGGTGCGAGCATGGGCTCTCGCCCTTTCGGGTCCATGCTTGCGGCGCGCGCGCATAGGCAATGCGAGCGGGGCCCCGATCCGGTTCGTCGCGCTGGACGGAACCACGTCTTACCTGTCCGAGGTCACGGGCACGACCCTTCGGTCCGGGATCTTCGACCGCGTCGGGTTCTCCGGCTCCGCGGAGGCGGGGAGGCGATGGGTGAGGGACCGGGGCTATCCGGTTACGGTGCTGCGTGCGCGCCGATGGTGGGCTGACTCTCCGGGGCGCGCGGGGCGGCGGTCATCGAGGCCCAGGAGGTCGGCCGCTGGCGGGGCGGCTCGGTGTTGGGGATCAAGAGGGGGGAGGCGATCTCCATGCCCGCCGTGCCCGCCGTGTCGGCCGTCCCGGCCTGCCGCAGGGGCGAGTCCGTGGTCACGGCGAGATCCAGCGCGGCGAACGTCGTGATGTCGGCGAATCCCGGCGACGTCCCCGACACGGTGTCGGTGAAGCCAGCCGGGATCTCGGTGGACTCGGACGGCACCCAGTTGTGACTCCCACCGATGGTCTGGGAACCGCGCAGCCAGGTCGCGTCGTCGTCCCGCAGCAGACGGACGGGGCCGCCACCAACCTTGAAGAACACGTTGTCGAAGGCGTCGAAGGCGTCGATCTCGTCGAAGAACCGGATGAGCGGCGTGTAGACGTCCCAGCCGTCACCGACGACCACCATCGTGTTGAAGGCGAAGCGCACGCGACCGCGGGAGGCTCCGGTGCCATCGCCACCGAAGCGCATCCCGTACTCGTCGTGGTGGACGAAGACATTGCCAACCACATCGCTGTCGAGCGGGGGATCGGCCTCGAACTCCTCGTAGCCGACGAGCTCGAGGGAGTAGTACATGCCCGGGGTGCTCTCGATCCAGCTGTCGTAGATCTCGGTGCGCCGGGCGCGGCTCTTGATGGCGTTGCCGCCGTGGTTGTCGTGGATGAAGCTGTGCTCGATGCGCAGCACCGCCTCGGGATAGGCCGAGGGATCGGTGGCAACGTAGATCGGATGCTTGAGGTTCTCGCCCTCCGGCTGGCCGCCAGAGCCGTAGACCTCTACCTGGGTGAGCCGCAGGGTCCCGGAGTCGTAGTCCGCGCCCAGGATCCCGTGCCGCGCGCAATCGTGCACCACGACCTGACAGAGCGTCACATCGTCGGCGTGATGGAAGACGCACCGCTGCTCGCCGCCCGCGATGTCGATCCCTTGAACGATCACGTGGTGTGAGCCCTCGAAGCGCACGGTATCGGTCCCCCCGCTGATCACCGGGCGCCCTCCCGAGGCCGCAGCGCGGAACAGGATCGGGGCCTCGGCGGTGCCCGGCACGGTCAGCTCGACGGCGGGATAGGTCGCGTCACCGTCGACCTCGACGATGTCACCGGGCTCGACGATCTCCGCCACGGCCCCGAGATCGGCGTACTCCCGGGACGGTCCGACCTGGAGGATGCGACCCGAGCTCCCCACGCCAGGACGGTCACAGCCCTCCGTCGGCAGCGGCGTGCCGGCCGTACCGCCGGCGCCGCCGGCATTCCCGCTGCCACCGGTGGGAAGACCGCCCGTGCCACCGGCGCCACCAGCACCGACCTGGCCACCCGTACTACCGGTGCCGACCTGCCCGCCGGCGTCGCCGCCGCCGCCGGCGATCGATTGGCCGCCGTCGCCGCCGGTGAGGCTTGCTCCACCCGTCGCCAGGCCACCGCTGTTGGCGGCACCGCCGGTGGGGCCGACTCCACCGGTGGACAGGCCGCCGCTCCCGGTCGAGCCGCCCGTGGCGGTGGCACCCCCGGTCGCGATCACGTCGTTGCCGCCGTTGTCGTCGCCACCCGCACCCGGATCGCCGCCCGTGGCGGCGGCACCCCCGGTCGAAACCCCACCGCCGGTCGCGGGTGGACCCGCCGCTTCGCCGCCGCTTGCCGCGACGCCGCCCGTCGAGGTCCGCTCCGACCCCTCGGAGTCCCGCGAACAGCCGAACAGGATTGCCGCCATCGCCAACCAGGCGAGCGTTTCTTGGGTGAAGGTCACGCCGCGGATCGTAGGAGCGCCACGAAACCGGGCATAGTGTAACTTCCTTCACCATCGGGGCGGCGGTGGCGACGCCCTACGCTCCACCTGCCGGCGCGGTCGCGGTCACGGATGCCCGGGCGCGGCGGCGATCAGCCGCGGATGACCAACTACCCCAGCGGATCTGGCTCCCGGGGCTCGACGCCGACCCGGGGACGATCGATTTCGCCACTCGACGGTACGCCGGAGCCAGGGTGACCTTCGTGCACGGTGACGTCCGGGGGTTCTCGCTCGGGCGCCACGTGGACCGGTTCGTTTCCACCCCGACCCGGCAATGGGTCGGGGATATCGCGGCAGAACTGCGCTGCCGCCGGGCCC
>CAYOLF010000075.1:0-8398 GCA_964404725.1 uncultured Polyangiaceae bacterium | reverse complement strand
ACGCGGGTCAGGGGCTGGAGGTGGCCCGCTGCCGGGTGCCATCGCGGAGGATGACGAAGTGAGGTTGCGGAGCGGGTGCCTCACGCCGCAGGCCGCAGCGGTTGCCCTGGAGCTCGGCGTCCTCGGCGAGGTGGATCTGGCGCCCCTCGATCCACAGATCGTACAGCGTTCCCTCGACCCGTACCTGCCGGGCGAGGCGCGTTCGCGGCTCCCCGGGGCGATCGAGCAGCAGGTCGAAGGAGCCCGGGCAGGGGACGGCGCGGCTGACGTTCACGAGGAGCAGTCCGCCGCCGATGTCGACGCGGACCTCGATCGCATCGCGCACGTCGACCTCGCGCCAGGCCTCGGCGTGACCGAGGGGCAGCGGACTGCGCACGAACGCGCGACGACGAAAGGTCGCGGGATCGCGAGCGGAAGACCCGGTGTCCCACCCCGTGCGCAGCAGCAACGTGCCATCGGGCGCCAGGGACAGGGCGCGGGCCTCACGGATGGTGTCGAGCTCGAACGTGAGCTCCGGGTACGAGTTGCCCTCGCGATCGACCAGCGAGAGCGAGAGCGGCGAGCTCATGCGCAGCGGAGCGCAGATCAGGAGCCCGATCCCCCCCGCCGCGAACAGCGTCTCTGGCTGGCAGCCCGTGGGTGGCCGCAGCGGCTTCACGACTCCGGAGCCGCGATCCAGCAGCGCCAGGGTCGGGGCGCGAAGGAACGGTGCGTCCAGGGCGCAACGCTCGGAGCCCGGCGAACGGAAGTCCTCGTGCTCCGCCGCACAGCGGCCGTCGCCGAAGAGGGCAAAGGCCGCGCGCGTGGGTGGTGGAACCGGTTCGGCGAGGCCGCCGAGGTACGCGGCGCAAGCGCAGCGAGTCTCGAGGACGGTCGTGGCGCCCACGCGGACCTGCGGGGCGCGCGTGTGGTGCCGGCCAGTCGGGCTCCAGCGGGGCTCGGTCCCGGGCCGTGGCGGCGGCGGCACCGGCGCCGCCACCGAAGTGGAGAGGTCCCGCGTGAATCCCGCTGGGCCATCGGCGAGCGTGAAGAGGCGTGTCCAGCTCGTCGCCTCGAAGTCCTCGTCGGTGGCGTCGGCGGCAAAGTGGACGCCATCCCGCGACAGCACGGGGCCGGAGGGAGACAAGGCCACGATACGATCACCCGCGCGTTCGAGCTCGCTCGGCTGCAGTGGCGAGCGACGCAGCGGCAGCGTCGGGCTACCTACCCAGGTGGGTTGGGGGGCGCGGTCGCGCGCGACGCCCTGCGCGGCGACGACCCCGTCGCTCCGCACCAGCACCCGCACGAGGCCCGGCGCGTCGACGCGGCCCAGCTCACGAAAACTCGCGCCGCCGTCACCCGACAGGGCCACGCTCGCCACCGTCGCCGCGGCGACGAACTGGCCGTTCACGTCCCACGCGATCGCCGCGGGGACGCTCCCCGCGGGTGCAAACGCGGCGGCTGTGCGGGCCTCCGCCAGGCTCGGCGCCCGGAACAACTGTCCGCTGCCGTTGGCCGTGAGCACCCGCCCCTTTCCATCGACTCCCACCCAAGTGGTCCCTGCTGGCAGCGCCAGGGGGCCGATGACGCCGTCGGTTTCAGCGAAGGCGAAGACGGCTTCCCCAACCCTGGCCAGCGCGACGCCGTGACCGACGAAGCGCGACTTGGCCGTGGGGAGCACCGGCGGGTCGGAGGCGAAGGACGCGGCGGCCGGGACCACGGGTTCGCGGTCGAGCCAGGGTGCGACGGGGAAGCGCGAAGCGGGTAGCGCGAGCGGTTCGCGTCGCGAGTCCCCGGTGAGCTGCTCGGTGGCGCGAGCCTCGTCCTCGTTCGCGGGTGGCGCAGGTGCCGGCGGCGGGCGTCCCACGCAGCCCACCAGCAGGGTGCCGAGGGCGAGCGGCCGGGTCATGCTGCGGAACATGTCGACGTCAGACCATGGTGCGGGGCCGGACTTGGCTACAGCGCGGCGGAGGTCCGGGATCAGATACCGAGGATCGGGCAACGTCGCACCCGAACTTGGTCGAAGCCGACCGCGCGCGCCTGCCCGAAGAGGACTTGATCGAGCTCGAGCACGACCAATGCCAGGTTCCAGCTCGGTCGGGGCCACTGGCCACGGCCCCCTCCGTGCTCTAGGTTCCGGCGAAGGTCACGCCCATGCAGCCGCGGTACCGCATCGCGAACACCACCCGTGCTGAGCGCGAGCAGATCGTTCGCGATGCCCTCTCCTGCGGCGGGGGCGGCTGCGAGAGTTGCTCATCCTGCGGCGTCTACGGCGCGGGTGATCCGGTCGAGCTCTATCGGCCGTACGTCGAAGGCCTCCAGGAAATCGACGAGATAACCCGGGAATTCCACGCTCGGGTGTTGCTGGGGCGCGGCAAGGCTGCTGGCTCGCCCCCCGGCGATCCCTGACCCCCGAGGAGGCCATGGCATAGACCAGGATGGGGGCGCTCGCCACCGGGTGACGCACCGGTGAGGTCAGCGGACGGGGCAAGCCCGGAGCGCCACGACGCCGTCGGCACGAGCGCGGATCGCCCGCGCCTCCTCAGCCACGTGCACGCCATCGTCACCGGGGGCGCCCTCACCAGCGCCGACCGGTGTCAGCGCTTCTGAGGCGCCGGCGGCGATGGCTTCGCGTTCCGCTGGCGCTCGACCTCGAGCTCCGCGCGGATGCGATCCATGGCGGCGCGGCGCTCGAGGTCCGCGTAGCTCTCGGCCAAGCGCCGTACGATCAGCGGACGGTCCGGGGAGCTCGTCGGGGTCGCCGCGAAGAGCGCCTCGAGCTGGCGGATCTCCTGCATGAGAAGCCGGCGGTCGGCGACCACCAGCGGCGGGGTCGGCCGGAACCGCTCCGGTTCGCGGGGAACCGACGCTCGCGGAGCCGGCACGGCAGCTTCGGGGGCACGGCTCATCGGCGCCGTCTCGCGGCAGCCGTCGATCGTCGGCCGGCGCAGGGCGCGTTTCGCCCCCGAGCCGGCCTCGCAGGGGTTGTCCGGGGCTCCCAACGCGCTTGGCGCCGCGGCGAGCACACCGGCGAGGAGGACGAGAGCCGTTCGGGCAGGCGTGGCCATGCCCGTTCGACCCCGCGCCGTCCCGCGGCTTGGGTCCGCGCGCGATGACCTCGGGACCGGCGCCGCCGCCTCAGCTCCGCGCCCCCTCGCGCGCTCGCGCGATGCGGGTCTCGGTGAGGCCGTCGGTGGTGCGCGCGTGGCAGGCGAAGCCGCGCGCGGTCACGGCGTCGATGAGGGGGGCGGGGACGAAGGTGCTCCGGATGGCGAGGGCCTCGTCCGGGCCGAGCGCGGGCAGGCGCGCGTTGACGGCGTGCAGCGGGTTCGAGCCCGCGGCGAGGAACTCCTCGGCGTCGAGGGTGGCGACCACTGGCAGCTCCAGGATCCAGGCGGTCTCGCCGGTGGGCTCCGGTGCGTCGGGCGCGATCACGCCGAGCGGCGGCTGCCCGGCCGCCTCGCGGAGCGCGGTGACCAGCTCCCTCGCGCTCATGCCCGCGATGCGGGCCGCCTGCGCCAGGGTGGCGACCTTGGCGACCGTCCGCCGCAGGATGGGGTTTCTGAGCTTCTGGAAGGCGGGCGCGAGCTCGATCAGCCGCGCCTCGAGCTCGGGGTAGGCGGCGAGCAGCGCGCCCACCTTCGTCTCGGGCGTGATGGGCAGGGTCACGGCGCGCTCCCCGGGGCGGAGTACTCGAGCAGGCGGCGCTCGCCGGTGAGGGCCCGGACCCCGGTCGCGTCCTGGGTGACCTCCAACGTCCCGAGGTACTCGCCCTGCTCGCCCCGGACGGCGAAGTAGCGGATTTGCACGAAGCGCCCGCGGAGCTGGATCCAGAACTCGGCCACGTTCTGCCGCCCCGCGCGGAAGTCACCGACGATCTGCTCGACGACGTGCACGCTCCTGGGCGGGTGGCAGTGCTGCACCTTGCGCCCGATGATGGCCTTGCTGCGCGCGAACACCCGGTCGCCCCCCTCGGAGAAGAACCGCACGCGGTCGTTGGCGTCCACGAAGGTGACGTCGACCGGCAGCGCGCGGAACATACCCAGGAGCTGCGCGGGAGTGAGGCCGCCCGTGGGGAATCCGATGGCCTCGTCGGGCGCCACGCGCGCCGGGCGCCGCTCCTCCGCGGCCGCCGGCGGGCGGTAGCCCTCCCGTGGCTCCACGAGGCACCAGCCGTAGTCCGGCGAGCCGAGCCAGATCTCGCCCCACTCCCGCTCGGTCAGCGTCTGGTACGCCATCGGCAGGAGCACCGTCTCCTCCTTCTGCACCATGGAGTCGACGGTCTCGAGGGCGGGCAAGAGGACGGTGTCGGCCACCAGGGCGAGCTCTCCGGCGGTGACGCCGGTGGCCCCGAGCGCCTCGTCGGCGTCCCTCAGGTGCGCCCGCACCTCGTCGTCCTTGGCCCACATCACCTTGGAGGGGCCGAAGACGAAATGCCGCTCGAGGCAGGGGAAGACGAGGTTCTCCTTCCGCTGGTAATGCTTGTCGACGTCCATCAGCTCGCCGAAGCCGTGGCGGAGCCCCGCCAGGGCGTCGTCCACGCCCGCCGCCTCGGGGAGCGCCGCGAGCTCGTGGAGCTGCTGCCGCAGCCGGGCGACATGCTCGCGGATCGCCGTGTTCTCCCGCTGGAAGGTGTCCACCGGGTGGCCCGGCTCGAGATCGCGCACCGCCACCTCGACCGTGATCTCCTGGAGCACCGCCGCATGCGAGTCGCACATGGCCTGCACCTCTTCCACCGGCATCCCCTCGGCGATGAGCTCCTGCTCCATGGCCGCGATCTCGGTGGAGTCGGTTTCGCGGACCACCTCCTTGAGCCGCTTTCGCACCTCCGCCTCCGGGACGCCGCGGTGCAGATCCAAAATGATCGCCTTGAGCTCCTGGATCCGTTTCGCGCGGTTGTCGATGAGCTCGCTCATGCTCGTTCCCTCTCGCGGTGAGCCGCCGCGGTCACGCCGCGGCGCGCCTCCACTACCTCGGGTGCGCCGCGGCGGGCGTCAAGCCCGACGGTCGAGAGGGACCGGAGCGGGCGCGCTGCTGGTCGCTGCCGTCGCCGGCCGCGTCACTGCGGGCGAGGCGGCGGGGGTGGCGCGCCGGACCAGGGCGGCACCGACACGCCATGGGTTGCCAGAAGCTCCGCCAGGGTGGCGAAGGTCGCCTCCGCGCGGGCGAGCTCTTCCGCGAAGCCGGCCGCGTCGAGTACGAAATGCCGGTTGTAGTCGGACTGCGCGCGCAGCCCCAGCAGCGAGGCGAAGTCGCGGGCGAGCTGGGCTGGCACGAGTCCCGGGCGGACGAGGTGCTGCCCGAGCAGTACCGCGACGCCGCCGTGGGTCTGGGCCTGCACGCCGAGCACGAGGAGGGTCGCGCAGACGAGATGGAAGACGGCGTAGTAGAGGCGGCTCGCCGCGTCGTCGAGGAGCCCGAGCCCGGCGAGCGCCCGGGCCGCGGCGAGCGCGGCGGTGGCCTTGGCGACCTCCGCGCGGGCGTTCACGAGGCGGTTCTCGTCCGTCACAGGACGATCCCCTCGCGGTCGAGGTTCTCTGCCAGGAGGTCCTCCCGCCGGCGCAGGAGCTCGAGCTCGGCGACGCTGAGGACGATCGGGGTGAGGACCAGCCCGTGCTCCACCAGGAAGTCCCCGGCGAGCTCCATGGGCAAGACGCGCTCCTCGATGCCGCGGACCTCGTCCAGGACTACCGCCACGTCCACGTCCGAGTCGGGCCGCGCCTCGCCGCGCGCGTGCGAGCCAAAGAGCCGGAGCTCCACCAGCCGGTCCCCGAGCCGCGCGACCAGCCGGCGCCGGTACTCGGTGAGCAGTCGTGCCAGGGCCTCGCTGGCGATCGCCATGCGACAAGGGTAGCACGGACGACCCAGCAAGGAGCTCGCGCGCGGTGGACTGCGGGCGCCGGGGCGTCGCCGGCCGCGCCGTACCTGGGAGCGGGGGGGGGCGCGATGCGCATGGACAGTCCGCGCAACGTGCTCACCACGCTGTGCCGAGAGGCGATGCCGATCCAGCGCTACCGCACCCGGGATCTCACCACCATCATCGAGGAGCCCTGCGCCTGCGGCCGCACCCATCGCCGCATCGAGCGGATCACCGGGCGCGCCGACGACATGCCGATCGTCCGGGGGGTAACGTCTACCCCCAGCAGATCGAGCGCGTGCTGATGAGTCTGCCGCAGGTGGGCGGCAACCACCTGATCCAGCTCGATGGCATCGACCGGAGCTCGGTCGCCGCGAGCTCCAGACGCGCGGCGGCGTCTTCGCCATTGCCACGGCGGCGGAGCCCGCGGGACAATCCGCGGCTGATGGCCATGACGCGACGAACCCGGACGTGGCTCCTCCTGCTGGTCGGTCTGCCGCTCGCTTGCCGGCGGGGCGAGCCGATCGCGGCCGAGTCGTCGGCACGGCCGGCTCACTCGGTGGCGTCCGCACCGTCCGCCGCGGCGCCCGCGCTGGCGGCGTCAGCGGGGACGGCCGTGGCGTCGCTGTACTCCAAGGTAGCGCTGCCCTCCCTCGCCGACGTCGGCAAGCAGCCCGATCTCGCGGCCGATCGCCCGCGCGAGCTCCCACCTGGGGCGCGTCCTCACCGGAGCCAGCTCGCTTTCTCCAGCTACATCGGTGGCACTCGGGGCTTCTGCGGGATCGTCGCGGGGCGTTCCCACCGCTGCTGGGGCCACAACCTGAACGGCCTCGGCCTCGGGCAGTTCACGGACACCGCCGTCGGTGACGACTTCGCTTGCGTGCTCGATGCCGCCGGAGCAGTGCGCTGCGATCCCGGCAACCGGGATCCCCGCGGCGCCGGGTCCAAGCCGGCCGTGGCCGACGATCACGACGCCGGTGTCGACGCCGCCGTCCCCCGAGCCCGCATCGCCGCGCTCGCCGCCCAGGGGACGGAGCTCTGTCTGCTCGGTGCCGAGGGCGAGGCTACTTGCTTCAGCCGCGACCCCGAGTGCACGCTCACGCCACCCGAGGGCGCGCGCTTCACCGAGGTCGCCGTGGGCAAGGGTTGCGCTGCCTGCGGCATCACGCGGGACGCCAAGGTTTCGTGCTGGGGCGGACTCCACGGAACGGAGCTGGCCGTCACCGCGCCCAAGCAGCTCGCCGTGGGGCAGGGCTTCGCCTGCGCCATCGACGGGACCGGCCTCCTTTCGTGCAGCGGGGCGCAGGTTCCCGCGGGCGCACGCGCCACCGCGGTCGAGGCCCGCGGTGCGCGGGTGTGCTGGCAGGACGAGGCCGGCGCGCTCGCGTGCAACCAGGGCGCCGTCCCCGGGGCGGCGATCCGCCCGCGCACCTGGGCGATCACCGAGGTCGACCTCTGCTACGAGACCCGCCCCAACCAGGGGGACATCGCGTGCACGGCGGACCCGATCGAGGGCGCGATCCCGCCGAACCCGATGCTCGACGCGCACCCCACCTGGGCCGAGTCGGCGGGCCGTCACGCGGAGCTCGTCGCCGAACGCAATCGCTTCCTCGGCGAGCTCCTGGCGCCCATGCCTCACCGTGCGCTTCCCCTCGAGCTCGACGAGCGCCTCGAGGTCCCGGTCGGCCCTACGGTGGAGAGCCGGTACCTCTTCCTGCTGAACAATCTGCCCGTCGACTACTTCGACGACGCGGCGCGACCCTACTACTCGCGCGACTACCGCTACGGCTTCACGATCCCGCTCCCCGACGGCCGTCGCTCCGCGACCTTCTTCCACCAGCGCGAGCCCCGGGACGAGTGGGAGCTCGTGTGGTTCGTCTTCAGCGCCGACGGCGAGGTTGCGCGGCGGACCCCGCTGCTGTATCGCGGTCATTACGCCCTGCCGTACGATCACGGCTGCGAGCGGGGATTCCAGGCGCTCGCGGGCGGCGAGGAGGTGACGCGGTCGAGCCTCGACACGAGCGGTAACCTCGCGACGCGGACCCTGCGCACGCACGAGCAGGCCGAGTACGATCCGATCAACAAGCGCTGGGTCTACGTCTGCGCGACGTACGAGTCGAGCACCCGCGGCACGCTGACTGCCGAGGGGCTCAAGGTAGACACCCGCGGCTTCCTCGAAACCAGCAAGACCATCGGCGGCACCGACTGCGAGCAGAAATGGCCGCTCGGGCGGCCCCCCTGGGTCGTCAGGGTCGCGCCCGATCGCGCGGCGTCGTCGTGCAAGAACTAGCCGCGGTGGCGCACGACGAGCGGGAGGTGCAGCGCGACCGCCCTACTCGTCCCCGAGAACGCAGCGAAACGCGCGATATCCAGCCGGGGCCGACTTCGTCGCGGGGGCGGTCCACTCGGCGACGGGTGTAGCGGGCGCGGGACGATCCGTAACCTCGAGGAGCTCGTCGAGCTCGGCCTGCGTGGGCAGTCGGGCCCGTCGGGTTCTACAGAACGCCGCGGCCTGGCTCGAGGTAGCGCAATCCAGGGTCTGATCCGTGGGGGACTGCCCAC
>CAYOLF010000074.1:0-31733 GCA_964404725.1 uncultured Polyangiaceae bacterium | reverse complement strand
GCGCGGCGACGGGCGGCGCGGGGACCGGCGGAGCCACGGGCGGCGCGGCGACGGGCGGCGCGGGGACCGGCGGAGCCACGGGCGGCGCGGCGACGGGCGGCGCGGGGACCGGCGGAGCCACGGGCGGCGCGGCGACGGGCGGCGCGGGGACCGGCGGAGCCACGGGCGGCGCGGCGACGGGTGGCGCTGCCGGTGCGGCGACGGGCGGTGCGGGTGGCTCGGGTCCCGGGGAGCTCGGCTACGTGACCCTGGTGCGGGCGGAAGACTGGAAGCAGGCCACGATGGATGCGGTTCTGGCCCGCTTGCCGGACCTGACGGGAAAGAGCGTCATGATCAGGCCCAACGTGATCGAAGCGAGGCCCGATGGCACGACGAACCCCGAGGTCATCGCGGGCGTGGTAGCGGCCTGCAAGCAGAAGGGCGCGAGCAGCATCGTCGTGGGGGAGGATGCCTTCACCGGCGATGCGGTGTCGTTCATGCAGACCCTGGGGATCACGGCCGCGATCGGCAGCGATGCCACGACCATGAATCTCAGTGGTACCCCCACCAGCAATGTCAGACCCGCCAACGCGGCGGCGTGGGACGACGCCGACGGCATCGACGTCTACGATGCCGTGGCCAACGCCGACTACGTGATCAACGTGCCACGCTGCAAGACCCACGGCATCGCCGGCTTCAGCATGGCGTTCAAGGCCTGGTTCGGCAGCGTCCGGCGGCCGAGCTCCCTGCACACCAACATCCAGAACAAGTGCGCCGAGGCGCATTTGGCGAGGCGGGAGGACCTCGTCGTGCTCGACGCGACGCGGTGCATGACAACCGGTGGCCCGTCCCAGGGCGGGACCATGGCCGATTCGCGCCTGGTCGTGGTCACCGAGGATGCCATCGCGGCCGATGTCACCGGGGTGGCGATCATCCGGGCCAACGGCGGGTCGTTGGGCGCGCCGTGGACTCAGAACCAGATCCGACGTGCCTTGCAGCTCCAGTTCCCCGGCTGGCTCACCGAGCAGACGGACTTCACCTACTCCTGTGTGGGCATCACCGAGGCCGACGCCGCGGAGATCATGGCCAGGCGGTCGTAGTAGCCCCCACGGGGCGGCCGAGATGGCTCGGGCGTTGCGCTCGTGGATCGGGGCAATGGCGCCCCGCGTGGTCGCGTCGATCCACCAACCATGAACGCAGAACCGGACGTGCTAGGCTCGGCGGTCGTCGCGTCGCCTCATCGAGGCGCGCGCTCGCCCGCGAGCGGCGTGTCCGACCCGATCCCACCCCTCGATCAGCGCAAGAGCCAGCCATGCGACCTCGCCTGAGTCCTTTGAGCCGTCGAGTCCTCGGGCTCCTCGCCCTCCTGGGCGGACCGTGGGTCACGTCAGGCTGTGGCAGCATCAACCCCTACGATCCCGCCACTGGGGGAGTTGGGGTGTCGAGCACGGGCGGCAGCGGAGGAACCGCGGCCGGGCCGACCTCGGGTGGCGTCGGCGGGAGCGCGACGGGCGGCATCGCCGCGGGGGGAGCCGCCACGGGCGGCAGCGTGGTGGACTGTATCCCCGAGGCGATCGGCGAGACGACGCATGAAGCCGGCAACTACGACAACCTGTCGTGCAACAAGTCCGATTGCCACACGGCCTATGTCGGCGGGTGGGTGTACGCGAGCGCCCGCGGCTACCCATGGATCGGCGGTGCCACCGTCACCATCACGAACGGGGATGGCACGAAGCTGACGGCGGTGTCCGGCAAGGACGGGTTCTTCTCCTTCGGGGACGGCCCGGTGATCTCGTCGCCCTACGGCGTGTGTGTCAGCAAGTGCCCGAGCACGGACTGCAACCTCACCACCCACGTCAGCCTCGATTGCCTGTCGGCGGGCTGTCACGCGCTCCCCACGCAGCGGATCTTCGTCACCACGCCGAACGCCGGCACGGGCGGCACCGGTCCCGTCCCGGGTGAGAACTGTGCTCAACCCGCCGCCGGGGGACCGTATATCCATCTCGAGAACATCTATAGCGCGACCGCGAACCAACCTTGTGTCAACTGTCACCTGAACGTGACCCCCAACTACAAGGGCGGCTTCCTCTACGACGCCCCGGACGGCACCACGACCGTGGCCGAAGCCACCGTGACGCTGCGACCCGCCACGGGGACGCCCCTGACGGCCGTCACGGGCCCGGGCGGGATGTTCTTCTTCGGCACGGTCGGGTCCACGACGACGGCCCAGGCCATACCCGTTCCGTACACCGCCTGCGTGAGCAAGTGCCCCACGTCGGAGATCTGCTCCCTGCCGAATCAGCACACGACGGACGCCGACTGCGGCACGTGCCACGATACCTGGACGACGGACAAGGTGTACTTGAGGTAGGCGAGCGTGGCGGATCGGAGTCCGCCTGTCGTAGCGGGATGGCAGTGCCGCTACTTGGCGCAGGCCGCCTCGCAGGCGTCGGCGATGAACTCGGGATCCGGCGCCTCGCAGTCCTTCTCCTCGAGGTTGGGCAGGCACACGCTCGCCGCGAGCTCGGGGTCGAGGCGGCGGGCCTCGGCGTAGCCGGTGAAGGAGATGCCGTCCCACCCGCAGCGTTCCTGAGCCACGCGGAGCGCCTCCGCGAGCCAGTCGCCGCAGGTCATGTCCTGCGGGTCGACGGCGCCGCCCCCACCGGTCGGGGCCGGGGTCGTGGGCGTCGCGCCCCCGGCGGCGCGGCCGTCGTCCTCGTCGCGGGTGACGTCGCCCCCGCAAGCGCCGAGCGTCGTCGCGAGCACGGCGAGCAGCGACGCGGCGACCACGCGATGGGGTCGGCCGGGCGACGTCGGGGGGCGGTCAGGGCTCATGGGGGCCGGGGGTTGACCCGTCCATCATCGCACCACCGCCCCCCCTTCGCGAGGGATCGTGATCTCGTCCCGTCGCGGTCAGGCCACGGCCTCGGCGGCCGCCACCGCTTCGGCGTCGCTCACCTTGGCAATCGACGGCCCGGCGGTGAGCCTGCCGGACTTGGACGGCAGCGAGCCGACCGTCGCCGTGAGCAGGAGCCGTCGCAGGTCCCCGTCGGTGAGCACCGCGTCGCGGGCCCGCTCGCGCCCGTTGCCGAGGCTCTTGCCGTCGAGCATCAGGTGCTGGCCGCTCTTCTCGACCACGCCGCAGGCCTGCGCCACCTCGAGCAGGTCGGCGGCTCCGTCGATCCCGCGGCCCCAGCGGATGTCGAACTCGGCCTCCGTGAAGGGCGGCGCGCACTTGTTCTTGACCACCTTGGCGCGGGTGCGGTTGCCGATCACGGCCTCGCCGACGCTCACCTTGCCGATGCGACGGACGTCGATGCGCACGCTCGAATAGTACTTGAGCGCTTGCCCACCCGCGGTCGTCTCCGGGTTGCCGAAGACGACCCCGATCTTCTGCCGGAGCTGGTTGATGAAGATCAGGGTCGTGCCGGTCCTGGAGATGACGCCGGTGAGCTTGCGGGTGGCCTGGCTCATCAGCCGCGCCTGCAGCCCCATGTGGGCGTCGCCCATGTCGCCGGCGAGCTCCGCGCGCGGCACCAGGGCGGCCACCGAGTCGATCACGATCAGGTCCACGCCGCCGGACCGGGCCAGGATCTCCGCCACGTCGAGGGCCTGCTCGCCGTCGTCGGGCTGCGCGACCAGCAGGCGGGTGACGTCGACGCCGATCGCCTGGGCGTAACGCAGGTCGAAGGCGTGCTCCGCGTCGATGAAGGCGGCGACCCCGCCGAGCGCCTGCGCTTCGGCAATCGCGTGCAGGGTGAGCGTGGTCTTGCCGCTCGACTCCGGGCCGAAGATCTCGACGATGCGGCCCCGGGGATAGCCGCCGACCCCCAGCGCCTCGTCGAGGGCGAGCGAGCCGGTGGGGATTACCGGGATCGGCTCGAGCCGGGCGGGATCCCCGAGCTTCATGAGGGCGCCCTTGCCGTGGGCCTTCTCGACGGCGCGGACGAGGTCGTTCAGTTCGGGGCGGGCTTCCTGATGGTCCTTGCTCATACTGTTCTCCTGGGTGCTGCCGCGCTCGGCGCGGGGGAGGGGGCGACGGTGGGCGGGCGGCGCGGGGACGAAGGAGCGCGGCGGGCGCTCAGCCGATCCCCTCCGCTTCGAGGAGGCGCCCTTGCACTGCCTCGCTGACGTGCGGCGCGCGCACGGTCGGGGCGCCCTCGAGGTCGGCCACCGAGCGCGCGACGCGCAGGACGCGGACGTAGGCGCGGGCGCTCAGCCCGAGCTGGCGCACGGCCCGGTCGATGAGCGTGCGGCCCTCGCGATCCAGCGCGGCGACCCGGTCGAGCTCGTCCAGGGAGAGGCCCGCGTTGGTGAAATGAGCGACCTCGCCGTGCTCCTGTCGCTGGAGCTGCCGCGCGCGGGCGGCCAGCACCCGCGCGCGCACGGCGAAGGACGACTCGCCGGGCGCGGTGGCAGCGAGGGACCGGACATCGACCGGGGGCACGCTCACGTGCACGTCGATCCGGTCGAGCAGGGGGCCGGAGAGCCGGGCGAGGTAGCGGCGCCGCTGAACGGGGCTGCAACGGCAGCGGCGCAGCGGGTGTCCCCAGTAGCCGCAGGGGCAGGGGTTCACCGCGGCGACGACCAGCGGGCGGGCGGGGAACCAGGCGCGTGCACGGGCCCGGGAGATGCACACCCGGCCGTCCTCGAGCGGCTGCCGCAGGGCCTCCAGGGCGCTGCGGCGAAACTCCGCGAGCTCGTCGAGGAAGAGGACGCCGTGGTGCGCCAGGCTCACCTCTCCCGGGCGGGGGACGTCGCCGCCGCCGACGAGGCCGGCGTCGCTGACGGAGTGGTGCGGGGCGCGGAAGGGGCGCGTGGTGACCACGCCGCGCTCCGGATCCACCAGCCCCGCGACGCTCTGGATCGCCGTCGCCTCCAGCGCCTCCGCGAAGGAGAGCGCGGGCAGGATCGTCGGCAGGACCCGCGCCAGGAGCGTCTTGCCGCCGCCGGGCGGGCCGACCATGAGCAGGTTGTGGTTGCCAGCGGCGGCGACCTCGAGCGCGCGGCGAGCGCTCGCCTGGCCGCGGATCTCGGAGAGATCCAGCCCCGCGGTGCCCTCGGTGGGGACGAACGGGGTCCGCGGCGCGCGCGGCAGCTGGCGACGATCGCTGAGGTGCGCGCAGACGGACTCCAGCTCCGCGGCGACGAACACGGGGAGGCTCGTCACCAGGCCGGCCTCCGCCGCGTTGCCCGCCGGGACGATCGCCTGCGCGAGGTTGCGCGCGCGCGCGCCGTCGAGCTGGGGCAGGACGCCGCGAATGGCCTGGAGGCGTCCCTCCAGCGACAGCTCGCCGAGCAGCAGCGTGTCGCGGCAGACCAGGGGGTCTAGCTCGCCCACCGCGCCCAGGACGCCCACGGCGATCGCGAGGTCGAGCGCCGCGCCGCTCTTACGGAGATCGGCGGGGGCGAGGTTGACGGTGATGGCGTGCTCGTCGAGCAGGACGCCGAGACGCGCCAGTGCGCTCGCCACTCGCACGCGCGCCTCGCGCACCGCGGCCTCGGCGAGCCCCACCATCTGAAAAAACGCGGGACCCCGCGTCGCGCAGACCTCGACTCGAATGGGGTAGGCGTCGAGCCCCACCAGGGCGCTCGCGTGGATGGTGGCGAGCCCGCGGGGTCGGCCGCAGATCGGCGCGGGGAGCGACGTCACCGGGAGCATCGACGGCGGCGAATGCAGGCGCCGTGCCGCGCGCGCGCCGCCCTGGGGCGACGCGGGATCGCCGCGAGATCGCGGCGCCCTCGCCGCGTCGGTCACGGGGCGCGGGTGGCGGCGGCCGGCGGCAGGTGGCGGACGGCCGCCGATCGGCGCGCGGGCGACCCCGTCGGTCAGGCCTCGCAGCTCAGCGAAGCGCCTGCTTCCGGATGTGGTCGGCGGTCCTGGTGAGCGCCTGCTCGAAGGGAACCTCCGCCTGGTGGCCGAGGCAGTCAGCGAGCTTGTTCTTGGCGAAGGTGCCGCGGAAGCGGAGGTAGTCGATGGCGTCTCGCGTGATGAGCGGGGGTCGTCCCGTGAGGTGCGCGACGCCCTCCATCCCGGCGGCCAACGAGCGCAAGACCCAGGTCGGGCGCGTGGGGACCGCGCGCGCGCCGAGCGCGGCGGCGTAGAGGTCGAACAGTCCACGCCAGTCGAGCTCGGTGTCGTCGACCACGTTGAAGACCTCCCCCACGGCGGCCTCGTCGAAGGCGACGGCCCCGACCGCCGCGGCGACGTTCTCGACGAAGACGAGGTTGGCCTTCCCCGCCTCGGGGGGGAGCGATAGCAGGCCGCGGCGCAAGAGCTCGACCGGGCGCTCGGTGAAGAGCCGCGAGCCCGGACCGAAGAAATTGCCCGGCCTCAGGATCACGGTGGGCAGCCCCTGCTCCCGGTGCGCTCGACGCACCGTCTCCTCGGCGGTGACCTTGGCCTCGGCGTAGGGCCAGGGGCAGTCCCCGGGCAGCATCGACTCGGTCATCACCCCACTGCCGCGGAGCCCGTAGAACATGACGCTGCTCAGGTGCACGAAGCGCTCGAGGCGTCGGTCGACGCAGGCCTCGACCAGGTTCTTGGTGCCGCCGTCGATCACCGCCTGGAAGTCCTCGCGGCGCCCCCAGTCCCCGACCTTGGCCGCGGCGTGCACCACCACGTCGACGCCCTCGAGCGCGGGCGGGAGCGTCTCCGGGCGAGTGACGTCCAGCGAGACGGGGCGGACGCCCTGCGGGAAGTCGCTCTGTCGTCGCGGCGCCGCTCGGCTCGCCGCGACGATCCGATGTCCGTCGCGGAGAAGACGCGCGATGACTGCGCGCCCGAGGGTGCCGGTGGCGCCGGTGACCAGCACGGTAGCCGACTTCGAGCTCATGGAGCCGCGCAAGATACCACGGGAGCCGCCCTGTTCGAGGCACTGGGCAGCGCCCCGGGGCCCGCGCGCGGCTCGCCACGGCTCCCCGCGGCGCCAGGCTGCCAGGAACGCCGCGGGTTTCACGGCGGGGTGCCGCGGGAGGCTGTCCGACGGGTCGCCAGGTCGCCTATCCTCACCGGGGTCATGCCGCTGCCACCGGTCGTCGTCGAGATGGGCGACACGCAGCTCACTCCGGAGCTGCGGCAGACGCTGCTCCGCGCCTGCACGCGGTCGGTGGAGGACGGCGAGTGCGTCGACGCCGAGGAGTCGACCGCGGCGGCGCCGCGGGCGGTCGCCATCCTGAGCTGGAGCGACGACGGCTCCGTCCGCATCCAGGTGGGCCTGCGGGAGCCGCCCCGATGGCGGACCCGCGTGCTGCGGTTCGCCCAGGACGACGAGCCAGAGGAGATCTGCACGGCGGTCGGGTTCGCCGCGGGGACCCTCGCCACGACGCTGGATCTGGGCGGCGAGGGGGAGGAGGGCGCGGGTCCGCCCGGTGAGGACCCGGCCCCCGACGCCAGCCCGGCCAACGCTGCACCGGCCGTTCCCGCGCGTCCCGCCGCCGAGGTGGCCGCGGCGGCCGCGGCCACCTCGGCTCCTGCATCGGCGAAGGCGGCGGGCACGGAGCGCGCGGAGCGTCGCCCGCGGCTCACCGCGGACGTTGCCGTGATGGGGGGCACCGGGGTCGAGCCCGACGCGGCGCGGCTGGGCCCCCGCGCGATGGTGACCCTGTGGGGCGATCTGCCCTGGTCCCTGTCGCTCCGAGGCGACGTCGCGTGGGTCGTGAGGGCGCCGCTGGGGATGTCCTACCGCGTCGTCGGGGGTGCAATCGGGCCGGGAGGTTACGTCAGCCTCGGCGACGCCCGGCTGACGCTCCGCGCGCTCATCGGCGCCGACTCGATCCACGCCCAGGTTTCGGACCCCGTGACCGGTCGTGACGACGGCGGCGGGCGGTGGCTCGGAGCCGTCGCCGTCGGCGGTGACATCGAGTGGCCCTGCACCTCGCCGGCGCGCGCCGTCATCGGCGGTGAGGCCGCGTGGCCCTTCGGCACGACGGAGGTTCGCGTCGCCGGCGTGCCGCGAGACACCGCCGCGCGCGTGCACGGGGCCGGCACCATCGGGATCCGCATCGGCGCGACCTGCCTGCGCCGGTGAGTGGCGCTCCGCGGCCGCTCGCTGCGCCGGGTCGCGCTCAGCGGGTCGCGCCCTCGCCCGACCGAGCGCCCGAGGAGCCGCGGCTCACGGGGTCGGGCGCGCACTGGGCAGCGCCAGCGACTCGGCCTCGTCGCGCGCGAACCCCACCTCGTAGTCGGACAGGTAGCGTCGCGCCGCCCGAACGGCCTCGTTGGATCGTCCGATGCGGCTGAGGGCGCGGAAGCGCTCCACCTCGGCCTCCTGGCGGAGCGGCGAGCCCGGATAGCGCGAGATCAGCGAGTCCAGCAGCGTGACCGTGCGGGCGTCGTCGCCGGCGTTGCGGGCGTCGAGGGCCTGGCGATAGAGCCGATTCTGCTCCGGGAGGGTGCTCGGGTTGGCTCCGGCACCGGTCGGCCCGCGACCGCGCGTGGGGGCCGCCTGGCGCGTGGGGCCAGCCTCGGTCGGCGAGACGTCCTCGTCGGCCGCAGGCTCGGTGTCCGCGGCGGGCGGCTCCCGCGCCGCGCGCTCGGAAGAGCGCCAGGTATCGCCGGCGTCGAGCCAGCGCTCCTCGCCATCGTGAGCGATCAGGTGCACGCGCCCGCGCTCCACCGTGACCTCGGTCACCGTGGCCACGCCCTCACCCAGCACGCCGACCGCGAACACCGTCCCCACCACGGCTACCGCGGCGTGCGGAGTGGTGACCACGAGGCTCCGATGCGGCGATTCCGGGGGGATCGCGATGTCCAGACGGCCATGACGGAGCACGAAGCGCTGTTCGGCGCGGAGCGCGCGCGTCACCTCGAGCGCCCCGTTGGCGCCCAGGGTGGCCCGACCGGCGTCGGGCAGCGCCACCTCGACCGCCGCGCCCGGGCCGGCCTGGAGCGCGTCCCCGGCCTGCAGCGGGAGCGGCGTCCTCGGCAGCGCCAGGCGCTGGTCGGCGCGCCTCACCGTGGAGCGTGCGTCCTGGCTCTGCGCGAAGAGTTCCCCCTGCTGCGTGGCCGGCGCGGTCGCCGCGTCTGGTGCGCGATCCAGCGCGGACGAGACGGTGATGACCCCGACGGCGGCGACGACCCCGACCAGCGCGGCCAGCAGCGCCCCGGTCAACCACGCGCGGCGGCGGCGCGCCTCCGTCGCCGACTGCATCGCCTCGCGGATCCGATCGACCGTGGACTCGCGGAGCCGCTCACGTCGTTCGTCGTCGACGGGGACGCCCTGCGCGCGCCAGCTCTCGAGCGCCTCGCGGAGAACCTCGTGCGTCACGACGCCCCCCCCTGGGCGACTCGCCGCAGTCGCTCGTGCAGCTCCTTGCGTCCGCGGACCAGGCGCGACTGCGCGGCGGCCACGGTGACCCCCGTCGTCAGCGCGATCTCGGCCAGGTCGTGCCCGAGCACGTCGTGGAGGAAGACCGTCTCGGCGCGGTCGGGGCGCATCGACACGAGCTCACCGCGCACGCTGTCGATCGCCGCGCGGGCCGCGACCTCCCGCTCGGGGTCGCCGACGGCGGAGCCGAGGTCTGGGCGGAGGTCCACGCTGCGATCGAACACCCGCCGCTCCCGGCGGCGTGAGCGCAGCGCGTTGAGGGCCACGTGGCTGGTCACCGTGGAGGCCCAGGTGCGCAGGCTGCAGGCCCGCGCGAAGGAACGACGCGAGAGCGTGAGCACGATCTGCTCGAAAGAGGCCTGGATGAGGTCGTCGTGATCCACCTCGCGGCGCCCGAACACGCGGTAGACGGTGTGATCCACCACCGGGTAGAGCCGGTCGTAGAGCACCGTCGCCATCGTCTGGTCGCCCCCGCGGACGCCCGCGATCAGTGCCTCGTCGGAGGGACCCGGCGCTCCCCCCCCCTCGAGTGCGCGGAGGTGCGCAGGACGCCGGCGGAGTGGAGGAGCGGTCACTGCCCCTCATTGTAACCGATGGCCGGGCCCGGTAGGCACTGCCGTCGAGCCGGCCGGGCGCCAGGTCGCGGCGCCCCGGCGCGAGCCATTCCACCAAGCTCTGCTAGAATAGGCCCGCGTGAGCGTCATTGGGCATGGCGGCGCCTGGACGGCCGAGCTGGCCGCACTGGGGGTGGGCGCGGTCGTCGCGTTGGCGGTGGGGTGCGGCCACGAGACGATCGACCTGCTCGAGAGTCAGGCGGCGGATTACGGCGCAAGCGGCGCCCTCCCGGGTAGCGAGGGCTGGCCCTCCGGTGGGACGGGCGGGACTCAGGACGCCGGGACTGGCGCGGCGTGGGGTCTGGGCGGCACCGGAGGGGGCTCGTGGGTTCATCAGGGCGGTACCGGGGGCAACACCAACGCGGGCGCCGGTGGCGGGCCCGTCTGGACGGACCCCTGCGATCAGAACTACTGCGATCCGGTCAACGAGGTGTGCGACTCGCGGACCGGGGCTTGCATCCCGCGCTGCACCAGCGACTTCTACTGCGGGTCGGTGCGCCCCCGCTGCGATCTGCAGAGCGGCTGGTGTGTCGAGTGCATCGACGTCGGCGACTGCTCCGAGCAGGACGAGGCGGTGAAGTTCTGCGTCATGGGCCTGTGTGGCGAGTGCCTCTCCGCCGAGGACTGCCCGGAGGCGCGCCCCTACTGCGACACCATCTACACCCTGGAGTGCCGGGAGTGTTTGATCGACGAGCATTGCTCGGGCGGCAAGGCCTGCAACGAGCGGTACGGCGACTGCGAGTGAGCGCGGAGCGCCCTGGGAGTCCCCGCCACCTGGCGCGGTGACGCGGCCCCTCCGCCGTGGTCAGGTGTCCTGGTCCGTGAACACCAGGCGCCTAGGGACGCGAGCGGCGGGCAGCGACCAGTCCCCGGCGCGGAGGCGGTGCAGGGCCTCGCGCTTGCCGGCGCCCGTGACCACGATCACGGCGGCTCGCGCCGTGGCGAGCAGCGGCAGGCACAGCGTGATCCGCTGCGGAGGTGGCTTCGGCGCGTCGTCGACGCACGCCGCGGGGCCGGTCGCGGCGAGCGCCGGGTGGCCGGGGAAGAGTGAGGCGACGTGGCCGTCCTCCCCCATCCCGAGCAGGAGCGCGTCGAGGCCACCGTCGAGTTCGACCGCGATGGCCCTCGTCACCCGTTGCAGGGCGGACTCACACGTATCCTCGTCGAGCCAGAGCGGGATCTCGGCGCCGACCGGCGCGGCGGGGCCGAGCCAACCAGCGCGGTGCGCCGCGCCACGGTTCGAGTCCGGGCTCTGCAGCGGCACGCGGCGCTCGTCCACCCAGGTGACGCGCAGCCGACCCCAGCGGGCAGGGCCGAGCCGCTCGCGCAGCAGGGCGAGCGCCGCCGCCGCCGATCCGCCGGCTACCGCGAGGCGGGGGCTGGGGCCCGCCTCGAGCAGGTGGCGCGCCAACGCCGCCGCCCCGGCCGCCGTCGGATCCGCGACCCGGTGCCAGGTCGCCGCGTCAGTGTCCGACACTCCACCCGCCCTCGCAGCCCTCGAAGAGCGTCGCGGCTTCCATCGGGCCCCAGCTCCCCGCGGGGTACTCGAGGAGCGGCGGGGCCGCGGCCCCGTCGAAGCAGGCCAGGATCGAGTCGGCGAAGGCCCAGCTCGCCTCGATCTCGTCGGCGCGAAGGAACAGCGTGGCGTCGCCGACGATCGCGTCGAGCAGGAGCCGCTCGTAGGCCGGCGTCGTGCTCTTGCCGAAGTGGTCCTTGTAGTCGAAGTCCAGGCGCGCGGGCGTCATCAGCATGCCCTGGCCGGGGGTCTTCACGCCGAAGGAGAGCGAGATCGCCTCGCGCGGCTGGATGCAGAGGCTGAGGACGTTCGGTCGGATCTGACAGAAGGCACCCTCCCGGAGCGCGCGCCGAAACTCCACGTCCGTCATGCCTGCCGGTCGATTGAAGAGCTGCAAGGGCGGCGTGCGAAACTGCACCTGCACCTCGGTGAACTTCCGGGGCAGGCGCTTGCCGTGGCGGAGCAGGATGGGCACGCCGCTCCAGCGCCAGTTGTCGAGCTCCGCGCGGACCGCGACGTAGGTTTCCGTCGTCGAGCCGGCTGGCACGCCGTCCTCCTCGAGGTAGCCGCGCACGGGGTGGTCATCGATCGAGCCGGCGCCGTACCGGGCCCGCACCAGGCGACGGGGCTCGGGGAGGCGAAGGCTCTTGAGCAGCGAAACCTTGAGCCCCCGCACGTCCTCCGCCTCCAGGGAGGAGGGCGGCTCCATCGCCACCAGCGCGAGGATCTGCAGCATGTGGTTCTGCAGCATGTCGCGCACCGCGCCGGCCGAGTCGTAATAGCCGCCGCGGCCGCTCTCCATGCCGAGCTGCTCGGCGACCGTGATCTGGATGAGCTCGACGTGGGTGCGGTTCCAGAGTGGCTCGAAGATCGCGTTGTGGAAGCGCAGGCCGAGGATGTTCTGGATCGTCTCCTTCCCGAGGTAGTGATCGATGCGGTAGATCTGCTCCTCTTCAAGGTGGCCGTGCAGCGCGCGGTTGAGCTCGCGGGCGCTCCCCAGATCGTGACCGAAGGGCTTCTCGATCACGACGCGGCGATAGGCGGCCCGGTCGCCGACCCGGCGCACCAGGCCGGCTCGCGCGAGCGCGGTCACCGCCGGGGCGAAGAGCGACGCCTTGAGCGACAGGTAGTACAGGCGCGACGCCTCCTCCCCGCCGGGCAGCGCCGCGAGGTGGGCCTGGAGGCGCGCGAGATCGTCGGGCGAGCTCACGTCTCCGGGCAAGTAGGAGACGCGGGGTGCGAGCTCCGCGAAGGCGTCGCGCAGCTCCGTCGGCAGCGCGTCGGCGATCTCGCCTCTGTACTCGGCGTCCGACTTCGGGCGTCGCGCCACGCCAATGACGTGAAAGCCACCCGCCGGGAGCCGCTGGCGAGCGAGGCTCACCAGCGCCGGGAGCAGCTTGTGGAGGGCGAGGTCGCCGCCCGCCCCGAAGATGACGATCTGATACGGATGGCCCATGGGTGTTCCCCGGCGGGGGGCGGCCGGTGGCCGGACCGCCCCCGGTTGCTGCGGAGCGCGGGGATACTACCAGGTGGGCGGGGGCTCGGCGTAGCGGCCAGGGAACGGGTCAGCGTCGTGGCGGTAGCGAATGGCCTCGTCGGTCCAGGGCCAGCGCGACCCTGCCTCGTCGAAGAAGGCGACCCCGATGACGCCGACGTTTCGCCCCCGGCCCTTGCGCTCCGCGTAGGAGTCCTCGACCGAGCCGAACCGGAATGCGGCGACCGCGCTGTCGCTGCGACGGAACCCCTCGATGTTGAGGGTCGCCCAGGGGGCCAGGATGTAGCCGCGCTTGCGGAACGAGCCGGGGCGACCGTCGATCACGTCGAGCCCGTCCACGGTCGCCACCACCTCGACGCGGTTGCCGGTGCGGTTCACGATCCGTAGCACGTAGCGCCAGCCCGCCTCGCCCACAACGTAGGTTCTCCCGCCGGCCTGCGTGACCGGCAGCGGACGCAGGGCCTCGTCGAGCACCTGTACGTCGAGCTGTCCGTCCGCCACCGGGGTCACCACGTCGTCGTAGTAGCTCGAGCGTCCGCTCTGGGCGGCCATGGCCTGCACGCCCGCGGCGTCGTTGTAGTGGAGGGTCGCGGTGGCGAACGGCCGCTCGGGATTGGTCCGGAAGAACGCCGTCGTCGTGACGTGGCTCGTCCGGTCCTCGCCCCACACGGTGCCGAGCCCGGGCCGGCTCTTCGCCGAAGCGTCGGAGTCCGGGGCTCGCGCGGAGGACTGCGGGTATCCCTCGCCAGCCGCCGGAGCGGCCTCCACGCTGCTCCTGCTCTCGACCCCAGCCGGCGCCGGCGGCCCGGGAGGCTCTGACGGCCCGCCGGCTGGGGCGGCGACCGGACCTCGGGCCGCACAGCCCAGGAAGAAGAACCCGAACGAAACCGCGAGCCACCAGGAACCGAGCCTCATCGCTGCCTCCATCTGCGAGGAGAACGGCGAGGTCACGCCGGGCCTTACAGCGCGCTGTCGGCACGGCGGCGCGCGGTCAGCTCCGCCTCGATCTGGGCGACCCGCCGATCGGTGAGCGGGAAGACCGCGATCACCAGCAGTGCGACGAGCCCGAACGCAGCGGGCGTGACCCCCATCATCGACCGCATCGAGTCGAGCACCTGGGGTGACTGCGCCGCGTTGGGGACATAGCCGGTCGCCGTGAGGAGCGTGCCGGCGTAGAAGCCGCCGACGGCCCAGCCGAACTTCTGCGACATCGTCGACGCGGAGAAGACGAGGCCTGTGGCGCGCCGGCCGCGCTTCCACTCCGAGTAGTCGGCACAGTCGGCGTACATGGCCCAGAGGATCACCGAGAGGGGCCCCCCGGTCATCGAGCCCACCACCTGCAGCACCAGCATGAGCCAGACCTGCTCCGGGCGGAGCCAGTGGAAGGCGACGGTGGCGAGGATCGAGCACCCCATCAAGACGAGGAAGGTCGTCTTCTTGCCGAGCCGCCGGGCGACGGACGTGACCAGCAGGACCCCGAGGATGGACGCGGCGTCACCGGCCACGCCGAAGACGGCGAAGAGCTCCTTGTACCCCCAGGTGCCGGCGCCGAAGCCCGGGAGCCAGGTCGTCTGCTCGCCGACGTAGTAGTCGATGTAGTGAGCGGTGATGGTGCCGCGGACGGCCACGAAGAGGATGAACGGGACCGTAGACGCGAGCAGGATGAGCCACGGCACGTTGGTGAAGAGGTCTGCGACGTCGCGGAGCAGGCGGGTCTTCTGCGTCGGGGGCGGGGTGACGCGCTGCCGGGTAAAGGCGAAGGTGACCAAGAAAAGGGCCGTGGCGACCACCCCGTAGACCAGGAAGGTGAGCTCGTAACCGCGCCGGAGATCCCCGGCGCCGAGCGCCTCGGTCATGAACGGCAAGGTCGCCTTCACCACCAGGCCGGCGCCGAAGGCAAAGAGGAATTTGATCGACGAGATGCTGGTGCGCTCGATCGAGCTCGAGGTGATGGTGCCGAGCAGGGCGGTGTACGGGATGTTCACCGCCGTGTAGGCCATCATCATCAGGTTGTAGGTGATCCACGCCCAGACGATCTTCCCCTGGGTGTCGAGGTCCGGGGTGGTGAAGAGCAGGATCCCCGCGATCGCGAAGGGGAGCGCGCCGAAGAGCAGGAACGGACGGAACTGTCCCCAGCGCGTCCGGGTGCGATCCGCCAGCGCGCCGATCAACGGGTCGTTCACCCCGTCCCAGATCCGCGCGAAGAGAAAGAGCGTCCCCGCGGCCGCCCCCGCGATGCCGAAGACGTCGGTGTAGAACTTGAGCAGGAAGCTCCCGAAGGCGGCCCAGTACAGGCACGAGGCGAAGTCCCCGACGCCGTAGGCGAGCTTCTCGGAAAGAGCGACGCGACCGGGATCGGCTGCGGTAGGCTGCATGGTGTCTGGCTCTCCCGGTCGAGCCGGCGTGGCGGCACGATGGGCCCCCGAGCGCCGAGGCACCGCAGCATATCAGAAGCGATCGCGGGGAGACCGGGGCGCACGGTGACTGCGATCACGGCGCCGCCGGCGCGAGCCGCGGCCTCCGCCCTGGTGCGGCCCCGATCAGAGCGACTCGTCGAGGGTCGTGAGCTCCCAGGGGGGGGCGGCGTCCACGGCGTGGTGCGCGCCGCAGCGGGGGCACTGCAGCATCCCGACGGGCCCGTCGAACTGGGTGCCGCAGCGCGCGCAGCGGATCGCGACGAGCTCTTCCGTGAAGGCATCCGCCGGTGCGGGCGGGATCGATCGTGACGCCGCCGGGGGCGCCGCCATCGGGGCCTCCGGCCCGACTTGCGATGGCGGTCGTCGCGGCGGGGGTGGCGGTCGCGAGGGGGCGTACGCCTCGGGCGGCGCCGGGGCCGCGGGGGTCGTCGCCACCACCGTTGGGCCCGTCGTGGTGTCCGCCAAGGCCCAAGGCGGCATCGTGTCCACGAGGTGCGCGGCGCCACAGCAAGGGCAGCGGACGTAGCTCGCCTCCTCCCCGAGCTCGAGCCGGCCGCCGCAGCGGGTGCAGTGGGTGAGGATCGCCGTCCCGTCCACGGTGTTCGTGCCTGCCAACACGCTGCAAGCATGGGCCCCGCGACGGTCCATGGGCAACTCCGCGCGCCACCACAATCGGCACACTGGAAGGTTACAGTCGGGACGTCCCATCCGCGCGGCGCCACCATCGATCGGCGCGCGCGCCTCCGGTGAGGCGTCCTCAGCGGCGGGTCGCCGCGATCCGATCGAGCCAGGCGGCGAGGATCTCCCACCCAGCGGCGAGGGCGGACAGGCTCGTCCACTCGTCGTCCTGGTGCGCCTGCGCCTGGGTGCCCGGTCCGAAGTTGACCGCGGGCACCCCGAGGCTCGCGAAGCGCGCCACGTCCGTGTACCCGAGCTTCGGCGCGACGCCCGTGACGCCGGCGGCCGCCAGCGCGGCGATCAGCGGGTGATCGCGCCGCGGGGGCGCTGGGGGGGAGCGGTCGACGATCTCGACCTCGGCCTCGTCGCCGACGAGCTCGCGGATCGTGCGCTCCGCGTCGGCGAGCGTGCGATCGGGGCCGAAGCGGTGGTTCAGGTTGAGCTCGAAGCGGTCGGGCAGGACGTTGCGGGCGGTGCCGCCCCGCGCGAGCGTCGCGGACGATACGGCGGGCCACACCAGGCCGTCGATCTCGTGCGGCTCGACCGGCAGGGCCGCCAGCCGCGCCAGCAGCGGCGCGGCCCGGTGGATGGCGTTGTCTCCCTGCCACGGCCGGGCCGCGTGCGCGCTCCGTCCGCGGAAGCGGGCGGTGGCGTGCAGCGAGCCGCCGCAGCCGAGCTCCAGGCGGTTGTCGCTCGGTTCGAGGGCGACGGCGACGTCGGCCCGCGCGAGCTCGGGCCGCTCGGCGAGGACGCGCCCCAGCTCGTTCGCCTCGAAGGGGCCCTCCTCGCGGGCGTAGAAGATCAGGGTGAGGTCCACCGCGGGTCGGCGCGGCGCTTCGGCGAGCTCGAGCATGAGCGCGAGGCCGCTCTTCATGTCGGCGGCGCCGGGTCCGTAGAGCCGGTCGCCTTCGACATGGGGAGGGGTGCGGTGCCGCGTGCGCACGGTGTCGAGGTGGCCGAGCAGCACGACGCGCGGACCCCCGGTCCCTCGCGTGAGCTCGACCAGGAGGGAGTCGCCGATACGCACGAGCGGCGCCGCCAGCCGCGCCGTCGCGAGGCGAACCGCGAGGGCGTCCGCGAGCGCGGCCTCCTCGCCGGTCGGCGACGGGATCTCGCAGCACCAGAGCAGGCGCGCGGCGAGGGACCGCACCCGGGTCATGCGCGGCGCCTCGCGTGGCGGCTGGTCGCCAGCGTGGAGCTGCCGGGGCTCACTCGCCGCTGCCGGCCGCCCAGGAGAGCGTCACCGTCCCGTCGGGTTGGCAGTGGAGCGCGCCGCCCGTCGCCAGCGCCGCGGCGCTCGCCGAGACGACCGTTGGCTCGATCAGCGGGGGCGCGAGCAGCAGGATGGACTCGCCCGGCGTCGGCCGGGGCGACACCCGGATCCCCGAGCGATCGGCGCCCTCGGGGCCGACGCGGACGTGCGGTGTGACGCCCGGGTGAGCCACGACGACCATCCGGGCGGCGATCCGGACCAGCTCGGTGGCGACGCGGGGGTTGACGAGGACGTCGGCGGTGGCCGTCGTCGTCAACGTGCCCGAGACGCGCTCGAGCCCTTGGGGCGCGGGGCCCGTCGGCAGCCGGCTGGTGGAGCGCGTCACCTCCACCAGCGACACCGGAGTCGCCGGCGCCGTCCGGGCTCGCTCGAGCAGATCCACCAGCGACCACCCCGCCTCGAGATCGGAGGCGGCGCGTGACACCGCCGCCTCCAGCGCCAGGCGCTGGCGCGCGTGCAGGGGCGACCGCATCGCCGCGGCCAGCGCGCCTTCCAGGGCGCCGAGGCGCGGGGTCACGAAATCCTCGATGGCGCCCCGGGCGTCGCCGAGCGAGCCAATCCCGTCGAGCAGCTCGCGGCAGGAGACGAGCAGCGGGGCGCACGAGGCGTGCACCGACGGCAGCACGGACGCGAGCGCTCGCGGCCCCACCTTGATGGAGCGGAGCAGCTGCTCGAGGTTGCGCAGGGAGCCGAGGGCGTCGCGCACCGATCCCCGCGCCGCATCGAGCCGCTCCGAGCTGCGGATGTCCTCCCCCGAAGCTGGCGGCGCGCCACCCGACATGGCGGGAAGGATGCTACACGAGGTCCACGCCAGGGAAGAAGTACCCGCACTCGAGGCGGCCGTTTTCCTCGGAGTCGGAGCCGTGGACCGCGTTTTCCGTCAACGAGCTGGCGTGCAGGCGGCGGAGGGTGCCCGCGGCCGCCTGGGCCGGGTTGGTCGCCCCGATGACGTCTCGCCAGCGTTGCACGGCGTCTTCGCGCGCCAGCGCCAGGACGGTGACGGGGCCGCGCGACATGAACGCGCACAGCCCGTCGAAGAACGGCTTGCCACGGTGGACGGCGTAGAACCCCTCGGCCTCAGCCCGGGTGAGGCGAAGCTGGCGCATGGCCAGGATCTCGAACCCCTCGTCCAGGATGCGCTGTAGGATGGCGCCTTGCTGGCGCTTCTCCATCGCGTCCGGCTTGATGATCGCGAGCGTCCGCTGCATGCCCATGGTCTCCCGTGGGGAGTGGGTCTAGGGCACGGTCCGCCGAATTACAACAGCCCTTTCAGGGTCGTGCCCATCTCCGCGGGCGATCGCGCCACGGTGACGCCGGCCGCCTCCAGCGCGGCGATCTTCTCCCGCGCGGTGCCGCGGCCGCCCGCGATGATCGCTCCCGCGTGGCCCATGCGTTTGCCCGGCGGGGCCGTCGTCCCGGCGATGAAGGCCGCGACCGGCTTCTTCATTCCGGTCGCGATGAACTCCGCGGCGCGCTCCTCGGCGTTGCCCCCGATCTCGCCGATCATCATCACCGCGTCGGTGTCGGGGTCAGCCTCGAACAGGCGGAGCAGGTCGACGAAGTCGAGCCCGCCCACCGGATCCCCGCCGATGCCGACGGCGGTGGACTGGCCGAGCCCGAGGGCTGTCAGCTGCCCCACCACCTCGTAGGTGAGCGTCCCCGAGCGGGACACCACGCCGACCCGACCGGGGAGGTGGATGTGGCCGGGCATGATCCCGACCTTGGATTGCCCAGGCGTGATGACCCCGGGGCAGTTCGGCCCGAGGAGTCGTGTGGATCCGCCCTCGAGCGCCCGCCGCACGCGCAGCATGTCCGCGACCGGGATCCCCTCGGTGATCGCGACCACCAGGCGGCAGCCGGCGTCCGCCGCTTCCAGGACGGCGTCCGCGGCGCCGAGCGCGGGCACGAAGACGCACGCCGTGTCGGCGCCGGTGGCGGCGACCGCCTCGGCGACGGTGTCGAACACCGGGACCGCCACCGCCTCCCCCTTGGGGCCGCTGGCGGTGAAGGTTTCTCCGCCGCGCCCCGGCGTGCAACCGGCCACCACCTGGGTCCCATAGGCAAGGCACTGCTTCGCGTGGAACGCGCCAGCGGCGCCGGTGATGCCCTGGATCACGACGTGGGTGTCTCGGTCGACCAGGATCGCCATCTATCGCTCCTCGATTCGCGCCCCACCACGGACCGCCGCGACGATCCTCCGGGCCCCGTCGCCCATGTCGCTCGCCGTCTGGATGGCGAGCCCGCTGGCGGCGAGGAGGGCCTGTCCCTCGGCCACGCGCGTGCCCTCGAGCCGCACCACCAGCGGCACCGTGAGGCCCAGCTCCCGCGTCGCCGCCACGATCCCCGCTGCGACCACGTCGCACTGCATGATGCCGCCGAAGATGTTGACGAAGATGCCCTTCACGCGGGGGCTGGACAGGATCATCTTGAACGCCGCGGTGACCTGGTCGCGGGTCGCGCTGCCCCCGACGTCGAGGAAGTTCGCGGGGTGTCCGCCATGATGCTGGATGATGTCCATGGTGGCCATCGCCAGCCCGGCGCCGTTGACGAGGCAGCCGATGTCGCCGTCGAGCGACACGTAGCTCAGTCCCGCCGCCTTCGCTGCGAGCTCGACCGGATCCTCCTCAGTCGTGTCGATCAGGTCGCCCCACTCGGGGTGGCGAGGGGCCGCGTTGTCGTCGAGGTTGAGCTTCGCGTCGAGCGCGATCACCGTTCCGGCGCGGGTGATCACCAGCGGGTTCACCTCGCACAGGGAGCAGTCCTCCGCCTCGAAGAGGTGGGCCAGCCGCGTCAGCACGGAGACGAGCTCGGCGAACGTTCGCTTCGGCTCCGGTGAGCCCTCGCCCGCCCGGAGCCCGAAGGCCAGCCGCCGCGCCTGGTACGCACGGAGCCCGACCGCCGGGTCGACGTGCACGGTCAGGATCCGCTCCGGCGACTCCGCCGCGACCTTCTCGATCTCGACCCCCCCCTCGGTCGACGCCATGACCGCCACCCGGCGCCGCTCACGATCGACCACCAGCCCCAGGTAGAGCTCCCGCGCGATGTCGAGCCCCTGCTCCAGGTAGAGGCGACGGACGACCTGGCCCTCGGGGCCGGTCTGGTGGGTGACGAGGCGGCTGCCGAGCAGCCCTGCCGCGGCCGCCCGCGCCGCCTCGACGCCGCGCACCACCTTCACGCCGCCGCCCTTGCCGCGGCCACCCGCGTGGATCTGCGCCTTGACCACCACCACGGGATCGCCACCGTCCGCGATCAGCCGCTCGGCGGCGCTCGCCGCCTCGTCGACCGTGAAGCAGGCGACGCCCTTCGGTATCGGCACGCCGTGACGGGCGAAGATGGCCTTGCCCTGGTGCTCGTGGATCTTCACCGCGTTACTCTCCGGGGTTGGTTCGGTCAGGGGGGCAGCGGCTCAGTTCCGCTGCACGACCTCGAGCACGCTCCGCACGCTCGCCGCGCTGCGTTCGAGCATCTCGCGCTCGCTCGCGTCGAGCTCGAGCTCGACGACGTGCTCGACGCCGCGGCCGCCGATCACCGCCGGGACGCCCAGGTACAGATCGCGGAAGCCGTATTCGCCCTCGAGGAAGACGGCGGCGGGGAGCAGGCGCTTCAGGTCGTGGAGGTGCGCCTCGGCCATGGCGATCGCGGCCAGCGCCGGGGCGTAGTAGGCGCTCGTCCCCATCAGCTGGACGATCTCGCCCCCGCCCTGGCGCGTGCGCTGCACGATCGCGGCCAAGCGGTCCGGGGCGACGAGCTGCCGGACCGGCACGCCGCTCACCGTGCAGTAGCTCAGGAGCGGCACCATGTCGTCGCCGTGCCCACCGAGCACCATCGCGCGCACGTCCTCGACGCTGACGTCGAGCTCCCGGGCCAGGAAGTAGGAGAAGCGCGCGCTGTCGAGGACGCCCGCCATGCCCACCACCCGCGCGCGGGGGGCGCCGAGCACCCGCCGGCACTCGTGCACCATCGCGTCGATCGGGTTCGAGATCACGATCACGAAGGCGTTGGGGCAGTGGACGCGCGCCGTGGCCGCGACCTCGCGGATGATGGGGAGGTTGACGCCGATGAGATCGTCGCGCGACTGCCCGGGCTTGCGCGGGAGTCCGGCGGTGATGACGAGCACGTCGGCCCCCGCCAGGTCCGCGAAGTCGGACGATCCGGTCACGCGGGTTTCGCGGCAGCTCACGGCGGCAGCCTGCTCGAGGTCGAGGGCCTTGCCGCGGGCGACCCCCTCGCGCGCCGGGACGTCGTAGAGCACGACGTCCCCGAGCCCGCGCGCCACCGCCAGGGCGGCGAGCTCGCCGCCGATGTTGCCTGCGCCGACCAGCCCGATCTTAGTGCGCTCCATTTGCCCTGCCCCCTCGGCGCTCAGCCGTCCATGTGCCGGACCACGGCGGCGCCGAACTCCGAGCACTTCACCTGGGTCGCGCCCGGCATCAGCCGGGCGAAGTCGTAGGTGACGGTCCGCGCGCCGATCGCCCCGTTCATCCCTGCGATGACCCGGTCCGCGGCCTCGTCCCAGCCGAGGTGACGCAGCATCATCTCCCCGCTCAGGATGACCGAGCCGGGGTTGACCTGGTCGAGGTTGGCGTACTTCGGCGCCGTCCCGTGGGTGGCCTCGAAGATGGCGTGGCCGGTCGTGTAGTTGATGTTACCGCCGGGCGCGATACCGATCCCGCCGACCTGCGCGGCGAGGGCGTCGCTGAGGTAGTCGCCGTTGAGGTTGAGCGTCGCGATGACGTCGAAGCTCTGCGGCCGCGTGAGCACCTGCTGCAGCGTGATGTCCGCGATCGCGTCGCGGATCACCAGCTTGTCGCGGAGCCGGTCCCCGCCGTGGCTGGGACGGAGCGCCAGGGCGGCCTCCACCTCGGCCCGGAGCGCGGCCTGCGCCTCGGGCGGAGCCGTGTCGTAGCCCGGTTCCACCCGCCGGGCGTTCTCCTCGACGCCGAGGCCCGGCTCGGCCTCGGCGTTGCCGAGGATCCAGCTCTCGCGCTCGGTCACGATCCGGTCGCGGAACTCGCGCTTCGCCAGCGCGTACCCCCAGTCGCGGAAGGCGCCCTCGGTGTACTTCATGATGTTCCCCTTGTGGACGAGGGTCACGCTCGACCGGCGCCGCTCGAGGGCGTAGCGGATGGCGGCCTGCACGAGCCGCTCTGTACCCTCGCGGGAGACCGGCTTGATCCCGATGCCCGAGGTCGCCGGGAACCGGATCTTGCTCACCCCGAGCTCGCCCTGCAGAAACGCGATCACCCGGGCGGCCTCCGGGGACTCGGCGGCCCACTCGATGCCCGCGTAGATGTCCTCGGTGTTCTCCCGGAAGATCACCATGTCGACGTGCTCGGGGTGGCGGACCGGGCTGGGGACGCCGGTGAACCAGCGGACGGGGCGGAGGCAGACGTACAGGTCTAGGAGCTGACGCAGGGCCACATTCAGCGAGCGGATCCCCTTGCCCACGGGTGTGGTGAGGGGGCCCTTGAGGCCGACCCGGTAGCGCCGGTAGGCCTCGACCGTGGCATCGGGCAGCCACTCGCCGAACAGCCGCTGCGCCTTCTCCCCCGCGTAGACCTCGTACCAGGCGAGCCGTCGCTCCCCTCCGTAGGCGCGCTCGACCGCCGCGTCGAGCACGGCCCGGGAGGCGCGCCAGATGTCCGGACCGGTGCCGTCCCCCTCGATGAACGGGATGATTGGCTCCGGTGGGACCTCGAGGTGTCCGGCGTCGGACATCCGGATCGGGGTGCCTGCCGTGGGTGCGCTGAGCTCTGCCATCGAATGTCTCGTCGTCCTGCCCGGGGCTGACCGGGGGGTCAGGGCCCACGCGGGACCTTTTCGCGACTATCCCAGTCGATCGGAAAGGGCAAGGGGAGGTCCGGTCGAGATCTGGCGACCTCGAGCGCGCGCGGAAGCGGGTCTGGACCCCCCCGGGGGCTCTGACCACGGTGGGGGGCGCGCCGGCGCCCCTGCGCTCACTCGAGGCCCAGCCGCTCCATGTCTTCCTCGTCGAGGCCGAAGAAATGCCCGACCTCGTGGAGGACCGTGATCTCGACCTCCTCGGCGAGCTCCTCGTCCGTGCCGAAGCTCCCCACGAGGTTCGCGGTGTAGAGCACGATGCGGGTCGGCTGGGTGGCGGCCTCGGCGTTCTGCACCTCCGCGTCCGAGAGGCCGTCGAAGAGCCCGAGCGAGCGGGGATCGACGCCTTCGCGCACCTGGTCCGGCGAGGGGCGGCGCTCGAGCAGGACGGGGACACCGGCGAGGCGCTCCCGGAACGGCGACGGGAGCGACGCCAGGGCCTCGGCCGCGGTCTGCGCGATGATGTCCTCGGCGGCCTTCCAGTCCACGTCGAACTCGCCGTCCTCCAGCGTGTCGAGGCGGTGGACCTCGAGGAACTGCGCCACCATCCCCGCCTCGTCTCCGACCTCCTCGAGCAGGAACGCGAGCGAGTGACGGGCGTCGGCGAGGTCGGGCTCCCGGGCGACCAGCGCTTCGAGCACCTGCCGGGCTCCAGCTTGGTCCTCGTTGACCCAGAGCGCCTCGGCCAGCGACAGGTGGGCCTCCGGGTCCTCCGGGTGCCGCTCGACCAGGCTCCGGGCGAGCTCCAGCGCTCGCGCTGGCTCCTCCTCGAGCGCCTCGTCGATCTCGTCCAGTGCGTCGAGGACCTCGTCGGGCAGATCGGCGTCGGTTTCCGGCATGACGAGCGGCAGGGTATCAGGCGGGCGGCCCCTGGGCCACCGCTTCCGCGGCGCCTGAGGGGCGTGACCGGTCGCGCGGCGGCGGGACCGGTCGCCGCTGCTCGCGCTGCCCATCTCGGCCGCCCCACTCGCCCGTCGTGGGGTCGCTCGCGCTATGCTCCGGGCGCACGATGGAAGCATCCGGGATCGAGGTGACCGCCCTCCCCTGCCACGCCGACAACTACGCCTATCTCCTGCGCCGTCCGGGCCAGCGCGGGGCCGTGGTGGTGGACGCCGGCGAGGCGGGCGCGGTGCTCCGGGCGGTGCAGGCGCGCGACCTCGATCTCCTGGCCGTGCTCAGCACGCACCACCACGGGGATCATGTCGGCGGCAACGTGGAGCTCCGGCGCGAGTGGCCCTCGCTGCGCGTGTTCGGCGCCGCCGCGGGCGCCGGGCGCATCCCCGCGCTGACCGACCCGCTGTCGCCCGGGGCGCGCATCGTGGTCGCCGGGATCGAGCTCGAGGCGCTGCCGGTGCCTGGCCACACCCGTGACGGGCTCGCCTTCGCGGGGCACGGCTGGGTGTTCACCGGGGACACCCTCTTCGGCGCCGGCTGCGGCCGGCTCTTCGAGGGCACGGCCGCCGAGCTCTACGCCTCGCTGCAGCGGATCGCGCGGCTGCCCGCGGACACCCGGGTGGGGTTCGGCCACGAGTACACGGCGCAGAACCTCCGCTTCGCGGCGCGGCTCGAGCCGGGCAACCCCGCCCTGGCGGCCCGGGCCGCGGCGGTGGCGGCGCGGCGGGCCGAGGGGCTACCGTCGGCCCCGTCGACCCTGGCCGAGGAGCTGGCGACCAACCCCTTCCTGCGCACGGGCGGCCGCGAGCTCCGCGTGGCGCTGGGGGTCGGCGCGGAGCGGAGCGACGAGGACGTGTTCGCGCTGGTGCGCGCGCTCAAGGATCGGAGCTAGCCCTTGCTCGCGGAGCCCCGCCGACGCGTCGCCTGCCTCGCCCTGCTCGTCGGGCTGGCGCTCCTCGCGAGCCTCGCCGGGTGTCGCTGCCAGCGGCGCGCGACCCCCTCCAGCGGGGCGCCCAGGGCCCTGCCGGAGAGCGCTCCGGCGGGCTCGCCGGGCGCCAGCGCGCTCGCTGCGTCCCCGCGCGTGCCGAGCGCCGGCGTGCTCGCCGCGTCGCCGCCGCTCGAGGCGCGCGAGCTGACCTGGGACTACCCCGACACCGCGGTGGGGCCGATGCGCGTGGTCGTATCGGTCCCCGCGCGCGGCACGGAGGACGAGCGCTTCCCCGTCCTCTTCCTCTTGCATGGGATGGGCGAGGCGGTGAAGGGGCCGGCGCTAGGGGCGCGGGGGTTCATCGACGACTACTGGATGCCGCGCGCGATCGACCGGCTCCGCCGCCCGCCCCTCGGACGCGGCGATTTCCTCGGCATGGTGACCGACGCCCGGCTCGCCGCGGTGAACGCGGCCCTCGACCGGGTAGCATTCCGCGGTCTGGTCGTCGTCTGCCCGTTCACGCCGACCTCCCTGCGTGGACCGGACGCCGGCGCCAACGCGGTCCCCTACGCCGCGTTCCTCGTCGACGAGGTCCTGTCCCGCGTGCGCCGCGAGGCGCCGGCGCTCGACGGCGTCGTCGCGACCGGGATCGATGGAGTGAGCCTGGGGGGACGAGGCGCCGTGCTGGTGGCGCTCGCGCGGCCGGACGCCTTCGGGGTGGTCGCCGCCCTGCAGCCGGCCTTCGATCCGCGGGAGATCGGCGCCCTCGTCCCGCGCGTCCGCGCGGCCGTCGCCGCGCACCCGGGGCTACGCTGGCGCCTGGTGACCAGCCGCGGGGACTTCTACCTCGAGTCGACGCGGAGCCTCGCGGGCGCGCTCGGCGCGGCTGGCGTCGAGGCGCCGCTGGTCGTGCTCGAGGGTGACCACAGCTACGACTTCAACCGCGGCCCCGGGGTGCTCGAGGTGCTGCTCTTTCACGACCGCGCGCTGCGCGGCGAGCCCGCGCCCTGACCACGTCGGGGGTGCGCGCGCCCACCGTCAGCCCTCGCTCGCCCCGACGAGGAGCTCGAGCAGGGCCCGCAGGTGGTCTGCCCGCCGGTGCCGGAACGCGATGCCCACCCGAGCGCTGCCGGATGCGTCCGGCGGCGCGCTCCAACGCACCGCGCCGGGCAGGATCAGAGGGCCCCAGAGGCTCGGGGAGGTCAGCTCGAGCTCGACCTCGTCGTGTGGGACAGGGCCCGCGTGAGAGAGGAGGCCGGCGCCGCCGAGCCCGAGATCGACCACGCTCACGTCCGTCTGCCAGGAGCGCGCCGCCGCGTGCAGCGCCGCCGAGAGGCTGACGGGCCGACGCGCGTGCGCGCGGAAGTGGTCCGAGGCCATTCGACGTCCAGGCTACCACGGCAGCCGGCGATGGCCGGGTCGCGGGCGCATGTCCTCCGGGTCGGGCTCACTCCGTCCCGGCGACCGGGTGCCGAAACAGGCCGGGATCCCGGCGCTCCTCGTCCGCTTCCGATGCTCGGCGTCTTCTAGTACGCTGCGACGAGGTGTCTGGAGGCGGTTGCTCGGTCTTGGCCGGGCGCCGGCGTCCTCGACCCCGACGGCGGTGCGCGGAGCAGCCACCCTGGAAGGGTGTAACCTTGGACGATTTCCCCTCGACGAGGTAGCGACTTCATGGCCCAGGAAACCCGCAAAGACCCGCGCGCGAAGGTGCTTACGATGACGGTCCGCTACAAGAGCGCGACCCTGGACGAGTTCATCGAGCACCACTCGCATGACGTCAGCCGTGGCGGCATGTTCATCAAGACCCCGTCGCCGTTCCCGCCGGGCACGTTGCTCAAGTTCGAGGTCAAGATCGCCGAGGATCAGCGGGTGATGCAGGGGGTCGGGCGCGTCGTGTGGAAGCGCGAGCCGAACGATGCCGGTGGAGAGGAGCGCCCCGCCGGCATGGGGGTGAAGTTCATCAAGATCGATGACGACTCCCGGGTCATCATCGACCGGCTCGTTTCTACGCGCGACGGTGGGGTCGGCGCCTACGAGGCGGGGCAGGAGGGTGGCGCCGCCGGCGCGTCCGTGCCGCCCATCGCCGCGCCTGCGGCGGAGGGATCGAGCGCGGCCGCCCCGGCGAAGGGCGCTGTCGCGGCCGCGTCGCCGCGCAAGGCGACCATGATCGGCCTCGGCGCTGCCTCGTCGTCTCCCAGCGATGCGCCCGGGGCGCCCGCGGGCGAGGCCGGCGGCTTCTTCCCCCAGACGGACTCCGAGGCGGACATGCCTCCGCCGGAGGACCGCACGATGATGAAGCAGGCCGCGGAGTTGCTCCAGGATGCGCTGCGCGAGGCCGGCGGCTCGATGGAGGAGGTGCGGGACGCCGGCGCCGCTGCGGCGGCCAAGCCGACGTCCGGGGCCGCGAAGCCCGCTGCGGCGGAGCCGGCGGCCGCGAAGGCGGAGCCCCCCAAGGCGGAACGGGCGGCGACGAAGCCCACCGGAGGGGAGGGCGGGGAGCCCAAGGCGCCCGCCGCCAAACCGGCAGCGAAGCGATCCGAGCGGGGCACGGAGCGCCGCTCCGAACCCGCGGCGAAGCCTCGTGACGCCGCGGCGGGCGCGGGTCGCGCGCCTGCCGCGCGCGCGAGCGAGCGTCCGGCGGGGCAGAGCCAGCGTCCCGGCGTCGGGGAGCGCCGCGTGTCCCTGGCGGCGGAGCCGGAGCCGAGCGGCGGCGGGCTGGGGCGCACCATCCTCTTGCTCGTCGTGCTCGCGGCGGTCGCCGGGCTCATCTACGTCATGACGCGACGTCCGGAGCCACCGGAGCAGGCCGCGCCATTGCCGCCGCCGCCCGCCGCCGCCCCGGCGGCCGTAGAGCCCACCCCAGCCGAAACCGAGGAGCCCGCGCCCGCCGCGCCGGAGCCCGTCGCGCCGCCCGCGTCCGCCAGCGCGGAGCCGGAGGCGGCATTGCCCGAGCCGGAAGCGACGGCGGAGCCGGCCCCGCCCGAGCCGGAGGCGACGCCCAAGCCGAAGCCCGTGGTCAGGCCGCGGCCCGTCGCGCGGGTGACACCGAAGCCCCCGGCGCCGGCCGCGACCGAGCCCGCGCCGGCCGCGACCGAGCCCGCGCCGGCCGCGACCGAGCCCGCGGCGCCACCGCCCGCGGCGCCACCGCCGGCGGCGCCACCGCCCGCGGCGCCACCGCCCGCGCCGCAGCCCGGCGACAGCCCGTACTGACGGCGCGCTCGCGGTGAGTTCCTCCGACCCCGCTCCCGGCGGACTGCGCCCTCGCGACGACGCGCGCATCGGCACGCTGCTCGCCGAGCGGTACCGCATCGACGCGCTGCTTGGCGCCGGGGGCATGGGGCGTGTCTACGCCGCCGAGCACGTGCTGATGCACAAGCGGCTCGCGGTGAAGGTGCTCCACCGCGAGCTCACCAGCGTGCCGGAGGTCGTAGCGCGGTTCGAGCGCGAGGCGATGGCGGCGGCCAACATCGACCACCCGAACGTCGCGGCGGCGACGGACTTCGGACATCTGCCGGACGGCTGCGTGTTCATGGTGATGGAGTACGTGGAGGGGCGGAACCTTCGCGACGAGATCGCCGCCGGTCCGCTGCCGGTCGAGCGCGCGGCGGCCATCGCGCGTCAGATCGCCTCCGCGCTCGCGAGCGCCCACGCGCTCGAGATCGTCCACCGCGATCTGAAGCCGGAGAACGTCATGCTCGTCACCAAGGGGGCGGACCCGGACTTCGTGAAGGTGCTCGACTTCGGGATCGCGCGCGTGCCGATCGCGGAGGCGGCGGACCGCGACTCGTCACCGATCACGCGGGCGGGGATGGTGTTCGGGACTCCCGAGTACATGGCGCCCGAGCAGGCGCTCGGGCAGGTGGTCGATGGCCGCGCGGACCTCTATGCGCTCGGCGTCATCTTCTACGAGATGCTCTCCGGGATGCGGCCGTTCGCCGCCAGCAGCCAGACCGGCGTGCTGGGACAGCAGCTTTCGCGCGCGGCCCCGGCGTTCGCGGAGCGGTGCCCGGGGCTACGGGTGCCGCATGGCATCGAGCAGATTGTCCTGCGGCTGCTCGATCGCGAGGCCTCGGGGCGTTTCCCTGCGGCGGCGGGGGTCGTGACGGCCATCGATGCGGCGCTCGGCTCCGTCGGCGGCGATGCCGCGCGGATCTTCACGCGGATCGGCGGCACGGTGACGGCGCCTTTTGGCGGCAGGCCTGCCTCCTCGCCCGACGCGTCCCGGGCCGCGGGGCTCGCCGCGCTGCCCGCGGGCGTCGCCTCCGGCGGCCTCGACGAGGGCGCATGGCGGGGCGTGGAGGCCCTCGCGCCGGCCGCGCCGAGGGCCGGCGAGGCGATCGCGCCGCTCGCCGCGGCCGGGCTCGCGGGCGTGCCGGGCCGGGCCGAACCGCCGCCGGCGCTCCGCGTGGCGGCCCAGCTGCTCGACTGGATCGATCGCCGCCGCCTCGGTCTCGCGCCGCCGTTGCGGGACGTACCGGCCCCGATGTACCTCGGGGTGGCGGCGGCCCTCCTGCTCGTCATCACGCTCGGCGCCCTCCGACTCGCCGCTCCGGGTGACGGCGGGGCCGTGCGCCAGGGTGTGACGGTGCCGGCCTCGGCATCGGCGGCGAACGTCCCCACGCCGGCGTCGGCGGCGAGCGGGGCGGCCACCCCCGCGCTCGCCGCCGGTGAGCTCGAGGCAGCGGTGCGCGGCGGCTCGGAGGCGCTGGCCGAGCTCGCCAGTCGCCGACCCGGCGACGCGCGCGTGGAGCTGGCGCTCGCCCAGGCCCTCTCGGCGGAGGGCCGGCTCGAGGCGTCGATCACGGCGCTGGGTCGCGCGCTGGGCGCGGATCCAGGTCTGCGCACCGCGCCCCCCGTCGAGGCGGTCGTGCGCAAGGCCATCGCGAACCCGGCGGCGCGCGACGAGGCCTTCTCGCTCCTGCTCGGCCCCATGGGGACCCGCGGCGCCGATCTCGTCTACTCGCTCGCCACCAGCGAGGCAGGACCATCGGACCTGCGCGCGCGTGCTGACGAGCTCGTTCGGCAGCCCGCCTTCCTCGAGCGGGCGGCGCCGGCGCTGCGGGTACTGGCGCGGCTCCGCGCCGCGCGGACCTGCGGCGACGTGGCGGCGGTTCTCGACTCGGCCCGCGCGGACGGAGACGTCCGCGCGCTCCGGTTCCTCCGCGCGTATCAGGAAACCCGCGGGTGCAAGGTCAAGCGGAAGCGGGTCGATTGCTGGCCCTGCCTGCGTGGCGATCGCAAGCTCGTGGAGGCCATCGAGGCCATCGTGGCGCGCGCGGCGGACGCTGGGGCCGGGCCGTGACGCGGCCGCGGCCGGCGTGCGGAGCCGTGACTCGCGGAGAGAACGGGGCGTGAGGGTGTCGCGATGCCAGGTTTCGAGCCGATCCGGTAGTGCGTCGCGGCGGGGGCGGACCGCTGTGCTCGCCACGGCCCGCAGCGCGTCGGGGTGAGGGGTGGGGCGTGGCCGTGGGTTGTTGGCGCTGGATCGGCCCATCGTCTAGACTCGACCCTCGCTCGGCCCGGCCGCCCGCAGGGCGCTCGAGGTGCCGACGAGAGCTCCGGGAGAGGTCGATGGTGGCTGCAAGGTCGAGGGTCGCGCTGCTCGCAGCGGTCGGTTCCGTGCTCGTGGCCGCCTGCGGGGCGCGGAGTAACCTCAACGCCAACCGCTCCTCCGGCGAGGCCGGCTTCGGTGGTCAGGCGGGCGCGGCCACGGGAGGCCAGCTGGCGGGCGGCGCCTTCGGCGGCGGCACGGGGGGAGGATCGGGGGGCGATTGTTGCGCGCCGCGTGACGTGCCGGGCTGCGGCGACTCCGCCGTGCAGGACTGTGTCTGCGGCCACGACGCCTACTGCTGTGGGGTGGTCTGGGACGAGACCTGCGTCGCCGAGGTGGAGATCTTCGGTTGTGGCCAGTGCGGCGGCGGTCCGGTGGGGGGTATGGGCGGCTGGCTCACCGGTGGTGTCGGCGGCTGGCTCACCGGCGGGACCGGGGGCGTCGCGGGTCAGGGCAACTGCTGCGTGGCGACGGCGGTTTCGGGCTGCCTCGACCCCGACGTCGAGGACTGCGTTTGTGACGAGGACCCCTTCTGCTGCAGCGGGACCTGGGACGGGACCTGCGTGCTCGAGGTGGACCAGCTCGGCTGCGGCTGGTGCGGCACCGCGGGGACCGGCGGGGTCGGCGGAGGCCCCAGCGGGGGCGGCGGGAGCGGCGGCTCCGACGAGTCCTGCTGCGTCGCTCACTACACCCCGGGGTGCGAGGACCGCACCGTCGAGGTGTGCGTCTGTGACCGCGATCCCTGGTGCTGCGCGGACTACGGCTACTGGGATTCGCAGTGTGTCACCGAGGCGGACGACTGCGGGGGATGCGGTGGCGGCACTGGCGGCACCGGCGGCACCGGCGGCACCGGAGGAGGGGGCACCGGCGCGACAGGTGGGACCGGTGGGGCCGTGTCCTGCTGCGTCGTGCACGCGACTCCGGGTTGCGACGATGCGACGACGGAGGGTTGCGTCTGCGAGAAGGACGCCTGGTGCTGTGAGAGCTACGGCTACTGGGACGCGCAGTGCGTGGAAGGGGCGGAGGACTGCGGCGGCTGCACCGGTGGAACCGGCGGAACGGGTGGGACCGGCGGCACGGGTGGGACCGGCGGAACGGGCGGGACGACGGGCGGAACCGGCGGGACGACGGGCGGGACCGGCGGGACGACGGGCGGGACTGGTGGGACGACGGGCGGGACTGGTGGGACGACGGGCGGGACTGGTGGGACGACGGGCG
>CAYOLF010000073.1:26079-31769 GCA_964404725.1 uncultured Polyangiaceae bacterium | reverse complement strand
GCCCCGCCGCCCCCCACGAGACGCGGGGGGCGCGCCCCCGCCGCGGCGTCAGCGCCGCCAGGGGCGGTTTCGCACGTCCGCCGTCACGGTGACCGCCGGCACCGGCTCGCCGAAGGTGTCGAGCTGCAATCGCTCGAGCGCGCGCCGCAGCGCCGCGTCGTCGCGCGCGAGCACGGCCAGGAAGAGCCGCGCGACGTCCTCCTGGCGGACCCGGTCCCCACCCACCGACGCCGCCTCGACGCCGAGCTGCTCGGCCAGCCCCGTGAACAGGGCGCGCGCGGCGTGCCCGTAGGCGCCGTCGCGGGTCCCGGCGGCGAAGAGGTGGCGCCCCAGCAGGACGAGCCCCAGCACCGGCGAGTGCGGCGCCGCCACGATCTCGGCCAGGTAGGCGCGGAGCTCCTGCCGCGCGCGCGCGGCGAGGCCGCCCTCCGGCGCGTCGAGGGGGTTGTCGAGACCGAGCGCCGCCGCCAGCCGCGCCGGGACGGGCACCAGACCACGCGCGTAGTCGAGCCGATGCTCCACCTCGTGCCGCTGCACGTTCAGGGCGTAGAGATCGCGTAGCCGCAGGAACGCCGCCAGCCGCTCCCGGCGGCGGAGCTCGCGGTGGAGCGCGTCCCACTCGTAGAGCTCTTGGCGCGGGACGCGACGCAGGAGCTCCCGGGAGTACTCGGCCTCGGGGATCAGCCGCTCCGGCACCACCAGCTCGCGATCGAGGGCGGCGAGTGTCCGCTGCCAGCGCCGCACCAGCGCCCGCCGCCGCGCGAGCAGGCGCCCCACCTCGTCGACGCCGACGAGCTCGGCCGGCGGGAGCGCCGCGGCGTAGCGACGCACGAGCTGGCCGCCCCCCGCCTCCAGCTCGTCGACCCAGGCCGCGCCGGTGTCGCGCGTGGCGCGGTCGACCAGCTCGAGCGGCTCGCCGCCGGGGAGCGCGGGCAGGACGTAGCAAACCAGATCACTCTCGACCCGGTCGAGCAGCACCAGGGCCGCGGGGGTCGGTGCCTGGGTGTAGCCGAGGAAGGCCGGCGTGAGGTTCACCGGGTCGATGCGCCAGAGGTGCACGACGCGCACCGTCGCCGAGCCCGACATCACCGCCACGTCCCGCTCGACGTAGAAGCTCATCGTGAAGGGGACGAGCCGGCCGGCATCGACGAACGAGAGCTCGTCCACGAAGAACGGCAGCCCGCGCCGCTCGAGCGCGTGGTCGAGGGCCACCACGGCGTTGGTGAGCGGGTAGCGATCCGACTTGTGACGGAAGCGCGGCAGCGCCGCCGCGGCGCGCGCGGCCGCGATCACCGTCGCGAGCGCCTCGGTCCCCTCGTCGCCGAGGGCCACGCGCGCGTCCGCGGCCGTCGCGCGCCGGGCCGCGCGCTCCACGGCGAGCTCGTCACCGCGCGAGAGCGCGAGGATCACCTCGGGCAGCGGCTCGCTGAGGATCACCCCCGCGGGCAGCGCGCGGGGGTCGAAGGGGTCGGACCACCGGCGAACGACCAGGACGGCGACCAGCGCCAGCAACACCAGCGCGCCGATCGACCCGACGAGCCACGGGCCGCGCCGGGGTGGCGGACCGCCCGGTGCGGCTGCCGCCTGCTCAGCGGCGATCGCCTCGGGCTCGTCGAGCCCGCTCGCCGGGTGCCCGACCGCCACCAGGAGGTAGGCGATCCGGAGCAGGTGCGGCGGCTCCTGCACCGCGGTGAGCGTCCCGGCCTGCCGGACCGCCGCGCGCACGCGCCGCCGCGCCCGCGCCGCGAGCCAGGGATCGTGCCCGCGCAGGGCGCGCAGGGCGCCCTCGATCGCCCCCACGCGGATCCCCTCGCCGAGGGCGTGGAGCACGAGCCGCCGGACCAAGGTCGCCTCCGCCCCGCCCCGCTCAGTCGCCCGCCTCGAGCCCCGCGTCGCGCAGGCGGTGGCGCGCAGCGTCCGCCCGCAGCCCCGCGCCAATCACGACGGCGCCAAGCCCCGCCGCCACGGCCGCGAGCGGCACGATCCCGAGCCCGAGCAGCGAGAGGAGCCCCGACAGGAGGCAGTAGACGGCGAAGAGCGCGCCGAGCAGGGCCGTGAGCCCCGCGCTGGTCGTGCCCGTGATCGCGGCCCAGCCGCGGAGGCGCGCGACCTTCACGCCTGCCGCGAGGCTGGTGGCGCCGAGCAGGAAGAGCAACGCGATGGCGACCGCCCAGATCCCGCGGAAGGGCGCGAGTGAGGCGATCTGCACGCCGAAGAGGGCGGTGAAGAACCCGGACAGGGCGAGCGCCCCACCCGCGACGCGCGCCAGGACCGTCGGGGTGATGGCGACCAGATCCGCGTCCTCGCGCCCGGCCGGCTCCGTCGCGCCCCCGTTCACCATCGGGCACTCCCCGGCGCGGCGCGGCGGTCCATCGGGCGTGAGGATGCCACAGGGGTCGAGCTGCGTCACCGGCACCGCACCGGCGCCGGCGCCGTGGGGCTGGTCGCGGGGCGCCGCGCGTGCTCGAATCCGTCCCATGGGACCCGAGGCGACCCCGGCCGCGGGAGCGCGTCGGCGCGCCGCCAGCGCCGGGGCCCGCCGCCGCGCCCCGCTCGCCGCGCACCGCGCCTGGCTCGTCGTGGTCCCGGCGCTCGCCGCGTCAGCGGGCTGCAGCCTCGTCTTCGGCTACCCCGCGGGGGAGGCGCACGAGCGCGGCGCGACCTGCGCGAACGGGCGGGACGACGACTACGACGGCGACGTGGATTGCGACGACCGTGACTGCCGCGACGAGGACGCTTGCCGCGTGCCCGCCGAGGCGGACCGGGCGGCGTGCAGTAACCAGATCGACGACGACCGCGACGGGCTGACGGACTGCGCCGACGGCGACTGCCTCGGCCATTGCCCCGAAACCGACCGGGAGCGCTGCGGCAACGGCGCCGACGACGACGGCGACGGCGCCGTGGATCGCGAAGACCTGGGGTGCTGGGCCGCGTTGCTCGACGTGCCCGAGGTGCGACGCTGCGCCTCGATCCCCCCGCTCGACGTCGCCGAGCCCTTCCCGCTTTCCAGCTCGGCCGCCGCGACCGGACAGGCCTATATCGTGCGTGGCGCGGCCCAATTCCCCGATTGGCAGACCGCGGATCGCACGGACGCGCGGCTGGAGGTCGACGGGGGGACGGGGGAGCTCGTCTCTCGCTTCCGCATCGCACCCGAGCCGCGCGTCGAGGCGCGGGCGACCCTGTTCGTCCCGGCCGGCGCCCGCGCCCGGCTCCTCCTCGTCCCCGCCGCGACCGCCGAGTTCACCGGGTTCGAGCTCACCGACGCGTTCGTCGGGCTCGAGGTCGCCGGCGAGGACGACGCGGCGTCGCTGACCCTGGTGGCGCAGGGGCTCGCCCGGACCGTCGCCGCCCCAGCGGGACCGTGGGAGCTCGCGCTCGCCGTGACCGACGCGACGGTGACGGCGTCGCTCACCTCGCCGGTGGACGGCGCCGTCGAGACCGAGCTGAAGCGCCCGGACGGCTTCGGGGCGAGCGCCCTGGTGGTCGAGCTCCGCCCGGACCCCGAGACGGGCACGTCGCCCTTCCTCGACGACCTCCGGGTGCGCGCCGGGGGCGTCGATCCCTGTGGGAGCCACGCGACCGCGCTCTTCGCCGCCGACCCAACCGCGTGCGAGTCGGGGCTGCTCCGCGCGGCGGCAGACCTCGGCCGCGCGCTGGCGGCCGCGGCCACGGCGGACGGCGACGTTTGCGCGGTCTTCACCAGCGCCGACGCCGATTCGGGGGTGCTCACGCTGCTGTCGGCCCGCTCGGCGGACGCGGCCCTCAACTTCACCCCGTCCGGCGCGCTCGGCGTGCTCACCAGCGGAGAAACGACGAGCGGCGTCGGGCTCGGGCGCGAGCGGGACCACTGGCGCGCCGTCGTGGCGGTGAGCCGCGGCGAGCCTAGCGAGCCGAGCGAGCTCCGGAGCTTCACCAGCGAGGACTGCGGGGAGTGGGAGCCCGCGGGCGCGGCGGAAGCGGCAGGCGCCCTCGGCCCGAGCCTGGTCGCTCGCGACGGAGCGCCGCCGGAGCTCCACTACTTCCGTGCCGGGGAAACGCCGGGCTCCTACGAGCTCGTCCGCGCCGACGACGCGAGCGCCGCGGCGAAGTCGGATCGCCCCCTCTGCGTGGTGGACGCCGAGGTCGGACTCGCCTTCCCGGTCACCATTGCGCGCCTCGCCGGGGAGCTGGCCCTCGTCTACCCGGCCCGGGCAGCGTCAGCCAGCGCGGGGCTGGCGCTCGCCAGCTGGGCCCCCTCCTGGGACGAACCCCCGCGCCGCGTGGAGCTGCCGCTGCTCGCGCCAGACCGCGACGCTGGTGAGCAGACGCTCCGCGCGGGCGCCCTCGTCGTGACGGCCGGTCGCACCGCGCTCGTCTACTCCGCGAGCGGGCGACCCCTGCCCTTCGGCTGGCCCGAGAGCCACGGCAGCGGGACGTTCGTCTGGAGCGCGGCGGTGTCGGCGACCAACCCGCCCGCGGCGACGCTCTTGCCCCCCTTCGCCTGCGGGGACGGGCGGTGCGAACCGGGGGCGGAGGACTGCGCGAGCTGCGCCGAGGACTGCTGCGCGGCGCTCGGGGTGGTCCCGATCCCGGACGTCTCGGGCAGCCACTACTCGCCCCCGCTCGATCGCGCCGTCGTGATCGCCGACTCCCGGCTCCGCTGGCCGCTCCCGCGCGCGCTCACTGGTGACTACGCGCTCGATCTCCGGGTCGAGCTCCGGACGGGCGTCCCCCTGGCCTCGGGCCTCCTGGAGCTCCACCTCCGGGACGCCGAAGGCCGCGGGCCGCACCTGCTCGCGGCGTACCGCCCCACCTGCGGGACCTCGGTCTACGCGACGACCATCGACGTCGATGGCGAGGCGCGCGCGCGCCTCACCGCGGATCCTTGCGACGCGCCCACTCACCGCCTGCTGCTCGGCCCCGTCGCCCGCGTGCGGCTCGAGCGGCTCGGCGACGCCTACCGCCTCGCGCTGCGCGACCCCGCCGACTGCGCCGCAGCGGGGGGCGAGCTCACGGTGCCGATCCCCGCGGCCGACCTCGACGCCGCACCGACCGAGCTCACGATCGTGTCCCGCGATCCGAACCTCGAGCTGCTGATCGACGGCGTGAGCCTGCGCTGACGCGCCCCGGGGCGCGAGCCGCGGTCCCGCGGGGCCGACCGGCCCGACGGGCTCCAGCGCGACCCCGGGCCTGGCCTCGAGCGCCAAAGGCGCACATACTCGCCCCCGGGCGACGCGCGCGGCGGCACGTCGTCGAACGGAACCACCTCATGAAATCCCTTCACTTCGGTTGCCTCTGCTCGGTCGCGGGGCTGATCCTCGCATGCAGCTCGGAAACCCGGGTCCAGGACGGCCCCGCACGACCCGGCACGGGTGGAGCGTCCGGTGCCTCGACCGCCGGGAACGGCGCCGAGGCGGGCGAGGTGGGCGGCACCGGCGCGACCACGGGCGGGGGCGCTCCGCTGGTGGGCGGGGCGAGCACCGGTGGCGACGCGGGCGCCGCCTCGGGCGGGCTCGAGGTGGGCGGGGAGGCGACCGACGGCGGCGAGGGCGGCGACGGTGCGGGTGGCGCTGGCGGCGGCGATGCGGGCGCCGGCGGCACGGACACCGGCGGCGCGACCACGGGCGGCACCGACACGGGCGGCACCGACACGGGTGGCACCGACACGGGCGGCACCGACACGGGTGGCACCGACACGGGCGGCACCGACA
>CAYOLF010000073.1:2163-25979 GCA_964404725.1 uncultured Polyangiaceae bacterium | reverse complement strand
CCGACACGGGTGGCACCGACACGGGCGGCACCGACACGGGCGGCACCGACACGGGCGGCACCGATACTGGCGGCGCCGAAACCGGCGGCACCAATACCGGCGGCGCCGAAACCGGCGGCACCAATACCGGCGGCGCCGCTGGCAACGCCACCGTGCGCGGCCGGCTCATCGACTTCTGGGGGCACGAGCTCCCCGGCGTCGCGCTCGAGGTCGATGGGACGCCGACCACCACGGACCAGCACGGCGAGTTCGAGGTCGCGAGCGTCTCGACCGAGTACGACGTGTCGCTCGTGGTCAACGCCGGCGTCGAGCGGCGGGTCACCCACGGCTGGCTCTTCCAGGGGCTCACGCGCCGCGACCCCACGCTGCAGATCTACGACGGGCTCGAGTCGCGCAGCGGCGACTTCGGCGTGGAGCAGACGGGCGGCAGCTTCGGGGAGAGCCGAACGCTCACCGTGGGGTTGGGCAGCCCCGATGGGTCGAAGGTGGTCAACGTCGACGAGGGCGGCCTCGGCCTGGCGACCATGGTCTGGCGCGGGGGATCGACCACCGTCGCGACCGCGCACGGCCTGCTCTTCCAGGCCGACCCCGAGACGTCGCTCCCGAACGACTACCTCGCCTACGCGGAGTCGAGCCCGGCGGTGCTCTCCGTGGACGATGCTGCCGACTTCGCGCTCGACCTGACCCCGCCGGCCTCGTCGATCCCGACCAACACGCTGCAGGGGAGCGTCGTCCCCGACGTCGGCCTCGATCGCGAGAACGCGGTCTTCCTGCGCTTCACCTCCGGCGCCGCCATCGAGCTCGCGCGGATGCTCTCGGCGCCAGACGCCTTCTCGGTGCTGGTCCCGACCATCAGCCGCTCGTCCGTCACCGTGGCCGTCTCGGAGGGCGGCTTCCGCGACGACCCCTTTGCCCTCGCCCACGCCGATGGCCTCGGCTCGGGAGCGACCGTGGCCCTCACCATCCCGGAGCCCTCGACGCTGCTGCTCCCGCTCGCCGGCGCCACGGACGTGACGACGGCGACCCCCTTCAGCTTCCGCCGCAGTGGGGGTCCTGGTGCGGTGCTGGTGCGGATCCAGCGCACTGACTATCTCGACACCCTCAACGTCGTCACCGCCCGCGAGGAGATCACGCTGCCCGAATTCTCGGTCGGTGCCCTCGCCATCCGGCCCGCCGAGACGTACTCGTGGGTCGTCGAGACGCACGGCGATCAGATGACAGTGGACGAGCTCGCAGCGCCGGCGGGGTTCCTGGACGCCTTCTCCTGGAACGACCACAGCGTCCCCGCCGGCCCGCACCGCGGGTCCGGCACCTTCACCCGCTCCGCAGCGCAGTACTTCGCCACCGCCCCCTGACCGAGCGGCAGCGCGCCGCCTGGCCCCCCGGGGTCACGAGTCTGGGCACGACGACCGGGACGCCGTGCCCGGCGTCGAGACGGGTGGAGTCACCGCCAGGTCGCGTCGAGGCGAGTGAGGGTGCCCGGGTCGGGGAGGGGCGACGGCGCCGAGCTCGCCGCGGCCGTGGGCGGCTCGGCGCGCCACCAGGGCTCGGCACCGGGCGCGCGCGCGAGCTCGGGACCGGGGGGGACATCGAGCAGCGCGCAGCAGGCGGGCGAGGTGCTCTCGTTCAGCGGCGAGGGCAGCGAGCTTCGCATGAACGCGGCCTCGCCCGCGTAGCTGCAGGTGCGCGCCACGCCGCTGATGATGACCGGGACGGTGCACTGGAACGCGACCTCGATGGGGTTATAGCTGCTAGCGACGATCTGCACCTGGTCCACGTTCTTCCAGAGCATGACGACGCTGCGCGACACGACCTGGCTCGTGCCCTTCGCCAGGGTGAAGGTGGTGCCCCCCGTGCCGTTGGCCGTGCACATGGTGCGCGGGGTGGCCGGCGCGAGGCGCGCGCAGCACCGCGTCGGGCGGAACTGCGCATCGGCGTCGCTCGGCGCGACGAAATTGACCTGGGTCAGAGCGCCGAGCCCGTTGGTCTGCGGCGTCAAGCTCGTCGACTGCAGGATGCACTGCGGGACGCCGGCTTTCGGCTGCACCGCGGCGCAGCCCAGCGTTCCCAGCAGGGTGATCGACAGGACGACGAGAGTCTTCGGATCCGTTCGCATCGGACTTCCCTCCTCGAGGAGAGGGAGTATCCTGACCGCGCCGGGGAGTCAAAATCTAGTCTCGCGCCACCGTCAGCCGCCTCCGGGAGAGCCCTCCTCGAGCAGCCAGGCGAGGGCCTGGTCCACGACGCGGGCCCCCTCGCGGCCGTACTCGCCGTGGGCCGCGCCGGGGAGCGAGAAGAAGCGAGCGCGCAGGCCCGCCTCGCACAGCGCCGCCACCCCGCTCTCGAGCGGCGTCTGATACTCCTTGGAGCCGGCGAGGACCGCGACCGCCGCGGCGGCGGCGAGCGCCCCCGGCTCGGGGGGCGTCGGCCCGCTCGCGAGCACCACGCGGGGGAAGGCGTCCGGTCGGAGCCGCGCGAGCTGCTCGGCCCGGGCCGCCCCCTGCGAGTAGCCGATCAGCACGGCCTCGTCCGAGTCGAGCAGTCCGCCGCGGTGCGCGCGCACCGCGACGAGGGCGCGCTCGATGCGCGCGGCGATGGTGGTCGCGGGCGCCTTCCACGAGGATCGCCCCGGGCGGCTCGCGCAGGGCGACTCCCCCCGCAGCACGACGAGGGTGCCGCGGCGCGTTACGACGTGGACCCACGACTCGACGGCGCCGGGATCACCGCAGACGCCGTGCAGGTAGACGAAGGCGCGACGACGGTCGGCCGGGCCCGAGTAGACCACGACGGCCTGATCGCCGGCGACGGCCACGGGCGTGCGCACCCCCACCTCGACGCCGGGCGGCAGCGCGGCGGCAGGCGAAGGGGACGACGCCGCGCTCGAGGGGGCGGCAGGCGGCGCGTCGGCCAAACCCAGCGGGACCACGCGCGGCGCCGCCGCCGGGGCGCTCGAGGGCGCCGCCGGGCTCGGCGTCGCGACAGCCGCGAGGGGCGCCGCCGGCCGGCTACAGCCGGTGACCGCTGCGGCGAGCGCGACGAGCGCGGCGAGCGGCGCGAGACGACGGGGCACGCGACGGGGCCGCCGCGACGAACACGAGGGGTACAATCGCTCAGCTCCTCCGCGGCTTCAGAGACGCGCGAGCAGCCGGTCCACGTCCACGTGCTGCCCCACCACGCGCACCACCTCGTCCACCTTGCTGGTGTCGCTGCCCCGGATCTTGACCAACATGTCGTGGACGGCGGAGGCCGTGTCGTAGGTGTCGGTCTGCACGAGGTAGGCCGGGATCTGCCGCTCGCGGAGCAGCCGCATGATGGACGGGGGCGGCTCGATGCCGGCGGTCACGACGATGCCCGTGACACACTTCTTGGTCGGGTCGATGCTGAGGGCGCTCAACACCGCGAGCAGGATGTCGTCGCGGTCGCCCGGGGTGATCACCAGCGTCCGGTCCCGGAAGAACTCGAGGGCGCGCCGCGCCGCCATGGCCGCGACCTGCACGTTGGTGATCAACAGGTCCAGCCGCCCCTCGGCGATCAGCCGACCGGGGAGCGCCTGCACGATGAGCTCCATGGTCAGGTACGACAGGAGCGGCACGAACGGGATCACCCCCAGCACGTCGATCCCGAGGCGCTCGAGGCCCCGGGTGACGATGGCCGCCGCGTCCGGGTGGCCCTCCAGATCGACCTTGTTGACCACGGCGCCGAGCAGAGGGACGCCGTGCGCCTGGAAGAGCGCGCGGTTCAGCACGATCTCGTCGATGGGACGGCCGATACCGCCCCCGGAAACGATGATCGCCTCGAGCCCCAGCGCCCCCGCGACCGCGGCATTGGAGAGCCCGAGCACGCCGCCGACGCCCGCGTGCCCGGTCCCCTCCACGAGCACGACGTCCTTGTCGGCGCAGACCCGCTCGAACGCGGCCCGAATGCGCTCGATGTGCGTGTCGGTGGTCCCCTCCTCACCGCGGATGAACCGCTGGGTGAACCCGCGCGGGATGTGCACCGGGCTCATGTCCGCGAGCGAGTCCGTGGCGCCGAGCACCTTGTGCAGGAGCACGACGTCCTCGTCCACGGTGGTCGCGTCGAGGCTGACGATCCGCTGACCCACCGGCTTGATGAAGCCCACGCGCAGGCCCCGCGACTTCAGCGTCTGGGCGAGCCCCAGGCTGAGCGTGGTCTTCCCCCGGTTCTGGCCGGTGGCAGCCAGATAGAACTTCTTGACCGGCATCGCTCGCGGCTCCTCGATCCGACCCGCCGACCGTCGCAGCATTTCGCGTGAAGTCAACGGCTAACGGCCCGGCTCCAGCGACCGAGAGCGCCCGCGACCCGTTCGTCGCCCGGTGCCCCGTCGCCCTCCGCGGCGCGCGACGACCGTCGCGAGGGGCGACGAGCATCGCCCGCCCCCTCGCGACGGACGGGCCGCCTCAGCCGCCGAGCTTCTTGGCGATCCCCGCGATGTCCACGCCGGTCGCGGCGCGGATCTGTTCGGCCGCGCCGATGGCCGTGCGCGCCGTGCCCCCGCCGTCGGTGCCGGTCACGGGCAGGACGGTGAGCCTGCCGATGCCGAGCGGGACGTGCGCCCCGGAGATGCTGCCGAGCAGCGGGAGCAGGCTCTGCAGCGCCAGGACGTCGCGAGCGCCGGCGCCGCCGGCGCGGAACGCTTCGACCAGCTGCTTCAGGCCCTCGCCTTCGGCGCGGCCACGCTCGATGACGAGCGCCGCCTCGCCGCGCGCGGACTCCTCGGCGGCACGCTGCTTGGCGAGGGCAGGCTGCACGACGTCGGCGTCCAGCCGCCGCTTCTCCTGCAGCGAGCGCGCCTTCTGGCGCTCGATCTCCGCCTTCGCCTCGGCGATCTGAGCCAGCACCTGCCCGCGGGACTCCTGGATCATCGCCTCTCGGCGGCTCCGGGCGTCGGCGACCCGCTTGGCCGTCTCTTGCCGCGCCACCTGCAGATCCGCGTCGAGCTTGGCCACCTCGGACGCAGCCCAGTTCGCTGCCTGCTGCACGGCGGCGTCGGCGCGCGCCTCGGCCTCCGCGATCGCCTGCTTGCGGTTCAGCTCCGCGCCCCGGATGCGGCCGATGCTCGAGAGGTAGTTCACCTCGTCGGTGACGTTCTGCACCTTCAGCGTGTCGAGCACGATCCCGACGCGGCTCATGTCGTGCTCCGCCTCCTCGAGCAGCGTGTGCGCGAAGCGCATCTTGTCCTCGTTCACCTCCTCCGGGGTGAGGCTCGCCAGCACGCCGCGGAGGTTGCCCTCCAGGGTCTCCTTGGCGATGTGGTAGATTTCCTCGCGCGAGCGGCCGAGGAAGCGCTCGACCGCGTTCGCGAGCAGGGGCTCCTCGCCCGGGAGCTTGACGTTGGCGACGCCCTGGATGGTGAGCGGGATGCCGCCCTTGCTGAACGCCCCGCTCACGTTCACGTGCACGGTGAACATGCTCAGATCGAGGCTGTCGACCCGCTCCAGGATGGGCCGGCGCATCCGCCGCCCGCCGCGCACGAAGACGTAGGGGATGGTGCGGTTTTGCACCCGGCGCGTCGAGCCGCTGAAGATCAGCGCCTCGTTCGGCGCCGCGACGTAGAGCAGCTTCTTGATGCCCCAGTAGAGGAAAAGGCCGACGACGAGGACGCCGACGAGGGTGGCGAGCAGGAGGCCGGGGAGGTTCATTTGCCCGCCTCCCCGCCGCCAAGCAGCGCCGCGACGTCGACCCCGACGGCCCGCCCGGTCTGCCGCACGACCTCGGCGACCGCGGCCGGGAAGCTGGCGACCGCGCCCGTGAAGCTCACGCCGTCGCCGCCATCGACGACGGCGAGCTCGCCGATCTTGGTGCGCCCGACCCGAGCCACCGCGGCCTCCACGAACTCCCGGAGATGCTGCAGGACGTAGAGGTCGCGCCCGTCGCGTCCCGCGGACTGCCACTCGGTGGAGACGAGCCGGAGCGCCTCGGCCTGCGCCTTGACCTGCTCGAACACCGGCGAGGCCTTGGCGCGAGCCTCGGCCTCCGCCCCCAGGCGCTGGGCCTCGGCCGGCAGGAACACCTCGACGTCGAGCCGGAGCTTCTCCAGCTCGGCGCGGAGCTTCTGCAGCTCCTGCTCCGCCTGGGCCCGGGCCGTCTCCGCGGCCACGGCGGCCTCGTTCTCGATCGATTTTGCCTCGGCCTCGAGCTTGGCGAGCTCCGCGCGGAGCTCGTTGCGCTTGGTGAGCACGGTGGCCTCAGCCTGCTTCTGCGCCGTCTCCGCCCGCTGGCGGTTCGTCGCCTGCGCCTCGGCGATGGCCTGGTTGGCGGCGTTCTCGGCGTTCTGGGCGTCGCGCACCATGCGCGCGATCTGACCGCGGCCGAGGCCATCCATGTACCCCTGCTCGTCGGTCACCGTCTGGATCTTGAGCACGTCGAGCTCCAGCCCCAGCTTCTGCAGATCGTCCTCGGCGTGCTTGCGCAGCGTCTCGGCGAACTTGAGGCGATCCTCGTTCACCTCCTCGGGGGTGAGCTCGGCGACCACCTCGCGGAGCACGCCCTCCAGCGTCTGCTGCGCCACGGTGCCGATCTGGCGCGGTGACATGGAGAGGCAGCGCTCGATCGCGTTGCGCACGAACTTGCGATCGCTGGTGACCTTAACGTTGGCGATCGCGTGAACGGTGAGCGGGATCCCCCCCTTGGAGTAGGCGTTCTGCACCTCCACCATCACGGGGATGAGCCGCTTATCCATGCGGTTCACCTGCTCGAGGATCGGGATCCGGATCCCGCGCCCCCCGTGCAGGACTTTGTAGCCAACGACGGAGCCGTCCGCGAGCTTGTGCTGCTGGCCGCTGATGACCATCAGCTCGCTCGGCCTGCAGATGAGCAGGATCTGCGAGACGACGTAGAGGATGATGCCGATGAGAACGACGAGGCCGACGGCTCCCCCGATGAGCATCAGCGCGGGATCCGCCAGCGCCCCGAGATCGAGGCCGAGGTCTTGCTTGGACATTCTGGCGAGGATAGTGAAGGTTTCTCGCCCGCTCGCCCCATTTCGCGACGCGCCTCCGCCGGACGGCCGCAACCGCTGGAACTCGCGCGATAAATTGGCGGCCCCGGCCTGGCGGGCGCGGTCAACCGAGGGAGCGAGCGGCGCGACCCGGCGGCCACGGGGCCACCGCCCACGCCCTCACGCGCCGTCCTCGCTCGGGGGCCCGGCAAACTCCGACGGCGCGCGGCAGACGTGCACCTCGTCGTCGCGCACCTCGGCGACCAGCACGTCCATCCCGGCCTCGAGCCGCTCGTCGTCGGTGGTGGCGAGGTAGTCCACCGTCTGCCCGCGGACCTGGATCCGGACCTTGCCACGAGCGCCGCGCTCGACCGGGACCAGGACCCGCCCGACCTGTCCCACCGCGTCCGTCGCGACCGCACCCGACTGGCTCGAGCTCCGCGCGAGCGCCCGGAAGACCCAGGAGGAGAACAGGCCCGAGCCGAGGCCCACGGCGGTGGCGACCGCCAGCGACACCAGCGCCGGCGCCAGCCCCAGGAAATGCAGCAGCGAGCCGACGACGCCGAACGCCAGCGAGCCGAAGGTCCAGAAGCGCAGGCTGAGCACCAGGGGGAGGAAGCCCGCCTCGATCCCGTGGTGCGCCTCCGCACCGGTGGGGTGCACGATCTCCCCGTGATCCGCCGTCCCGAGCTCGCCGTCGCCGCCGGCGTCGAGGTCGCCGTGATCGACGTCCGCGTCGCCGCCCTCGAGCCCGGCGAGGACGAACTGCAGCAGATTGACGCCAAGCCCGAGGACCAGCGCCGCGACGTAGAGCGTCCCCAGCAGCGACACGGGCCGGATCGTACCCCGGAGAGCGCCCGGCTCGCGACGGAAAGTTCCCGGCGCACCCGTTCGGCGGCCGACGGCCCGCCAACGGGCCGCCTCGGGGACCGGCGCCGGTTGGGATCCGGAGCTCCGCGACCGCACGCCCCGCCCGTCGCCCCTCGCCGAGGGGGCTCGCGCTCGCGCGCGCGGGCGCTACCGTAGCGCCCATGCTCGCCCGCCCCCGCCGCAACCGTCGGTCGCCCACGCTCCGCGCGCTCGTCCGCGAGACGAACCTCGCCCCGGGCAGCCTCGTGCAGCCGTTGTTCGTGCAGGAGGGCGGCGTCGATACGCCCATCCCGTCGATGCCGGGCCAGGCGCGGCTGTCCATCCCGAGCCTCGTCGAGCGAGCGAAGGAGGCGCGCGCTGTCGGCGTGGCGGGGGTCGCGCTGTTCCCCGCGCTCGCCAGCGCGCTGAAGGATCCCCGGGGTTGCGAGGCGACCAACCCCGAGGGGCTCCTCCCGCGCGCCGTCCGGGCGCTCAAGGCCGAGGTCGCGGGGCTGCTCGTGATCACCGACGTCGCGCTCGATCCCTACTCGTCCGACGGGCACGACGGCGTCGTCCTCGACGGCCGCATCGACAACGACGCCACGCTGCCCCTCCTCGCCGCGATGGCGCTCACGCAGGCTGCCGCCGGCGCCGACGTGGTCGCCCCCTCCGACATGATGGACGGCCGGATCGCCGCCGTGCGGACGGCGCTCGACGAGGCCGGCTTCACCGAGGTGGCGATCTGCAGCTACGCCGCCAAATACGCGTCCGCGTTCTATGGCCCGTTCCGGGACGCCCTCGACTCGGCGCCCCGGGGCGGTGACAAGAAGACCTACCAGATGGACCCGGGCAACGCCCGCGAGGCCCTGCGCGAGGTCGCGCTCGACGAGGCCGAGGGGGCCGACTGGATCCTCGTCAAACCGGGGCTGCCCTATGCGGACGTGATCCGACGGGTGCGCGAGGCGACGACGCTGCCGGTCGCCGCCTACCACGTGAGCGGCGAGTACGCGATGCTCCGCGCCGCCGCCGCGGCCGGCTGGCTCGACTACGAGGCGTGCCTGCTCGAGAGCCTGGTCTGCCTCCGGCGGGCCGGCGCGGATCTCGTGTTCACCTACGGCGCGATCGACGCGGCGCGCCGTCTCGGTTGACCGGCCGCGGGTGGGCAGCCGCTCGCGCCCGGGGCCACGTTCCGCCGCCCCGGCCCGCCGCGCGCGAGCCTTGGCAACCCCGACCGGGGATGCGGTATGGTCCGCCGAGAGGAATGAGCAAGTACCTCTGGTGGCAGCAGGGCGTCATCTACCAGATCTATCCGCGCTCCTTCATGGACGCGGACGGGGATGGCGTCGGTGATCTGCGCGGTATCACCAGTCGGCTCGGCCACCTGCAGGAGCTCGGGGTCGACGCCATCTGGCTGTCCCCGATCTACCCCTCGCCCATGAACGACTTCGGGTACGACGTGGCCGACTACACGGCCATCCACCCGATGTTCGGCACCATGGCGGACTTCGATCGCCTGATCGAGGCCGCGCGGGCCCGCGGCATCCGCGTCCTGCTCGACCTGGTCCCGAACCACACCTCCGACGAGCACCCCTGGTTCAGGGAGTCGCGCAGCTCGCGCCAGAGCCTCAAGCGAGACTGGTACGTCTGGCGCGAGCCCGCGCCGGACGGCGGCCCCCCCAACAACTGGCTCAGCGAGTTCGGCGGGAGCGCCTGGGAGTGGGACGTCAAGACGCGGCAGTACTACCTGCACACGTTCCATCGGACGCAGCCGGACCTGAACTGGCGCACCCCCGACGTGCAGGAGACGATGCTCGACGTCATGCGGTTCTGGTTCGACCGCGGCGTGGCCGGGTTCCGCGTCGACGTGATGTGGCATCTGATGAAGGACGATCGGTTCCGCAACAACCCGATGAACCCGGACTACGACGGGAGCCACCCCTACCGGCGCCTGATCCCCCTCTACCAGGAGGATCGCCCAGAGGTGGCCGACGTGGTGGCGATGATGCGCGCGGTCGCCGACGAGTACGACGACCGCGTCCTCATCGGCGAGATCTACCTCCCGCTGGAGCGGCTCGTCGCCTACTACGGCCGCGACGGGCGCGGCGCGCACCTTCCCTTCAACTTCCAGCTGGTGACCGAGCCGTGGAGCGCGCGCCGCCTGGCCGAGGTCATCGACGCCTACGAGCGCGCCCTGCCGCGCGGCGCCTGGCCGAACTGGGTGCTTTCCAACCACGACTTCCCCCGCATCGGCTCGCGGATCGGGCCGGAGCAGGCCCGGGTCGCCGCCATGCTGCTCCTCACCTTGCGCGGGACGCCGACGCTCTACTACGGCGACGAGATCGGGATGACGGACGTCGCCATTCCCGAGGAGTGCATGCAGGATCCGAAGGCGCGCAACATGCCGGGCTTCGGCCTGGGGCGCGACGGCGCGCGCACCCCGATGCAGTGGACGGTGGGACCGCATGCGGGGTTCACCAGCGGCGAGCCCTGGCTGCCGCTCGGGGCCGACTCCGCCCGCGTCAACGCCGAGGTGCAGCGCGGCGTCGACGGCTCGATGCTCACGCTCCACCAGCGCCTGATCGCCCTGCGCCGTGCCGAGCCCGCGCTCTCCGTCGGCGGCTACGCGCCGGTGCCGGCGGCCGGCGACGTGCTCGCCTTTGTCCGCGAGGCGGACGGGCGGCGCTTCGTGATCGCGCTCAACCTCGGGGGGGGCCGCGCGACGCTCACCGCCCCGGCGCTCGGACTCGTCGGCGAGGTCGTGGAGTCGACCCACCCGCGGCGCCGGCGCCGCGCGATCGACGGCACCGTCGAGCTCGAGCCGAACGAGGGCGTCGTGGTCCTCCTCGCCTGACCCCGCTGCACCCGCGAGGCGCCGCCGCGGATGGCCCGGCGGACGGGCGGAGGTATAGTCCGGGGCCATGACCGTCCCCTTCCAGCCTCGCGGCACCTGGACCGCGCTCGTCACGCCCTTCGACGCCTACGGAGTCTTGGACGTCGGCGCGTTCAAGCGGCTGGTAGAGTTCCAGCGCCGCGAGGGCGTGACGGGGCTGGTGCCTTGCGGCACCACCGGCGAGTCGCCGACGCTCACCTGGGAGGAGCACGACGCGCTGGTGCGAACGGCGGTGGCGCTGGTGGAGGGCGAGCTCGGCGTGCTCGCGGGCACCGGCAGCAACAACACGGCCGAGGCGATCCGCGGCACCCGCGACGCCCGCGACGACGGCGCGAGCGCGGCGCTGCTCGTGGACTGCTACTACAACGGGCCGAGCTCGCTCGAGCTTCGCACCGAGTACTTCGAGCGCGTCGTCGCGGCCGTCCCCGACCTGCCGATCGTGCCCTACGTGATCCCGGGGCGCACGGGCTGCGCGCTGGCGGCGACCGACCTCGCCATCCTGCACCTCTCCCACCCCGCGCGGGTCCCCGCCGTGAAGCAGGCCACCGGGGATCTCGAGCGGATGCGCCTCGATCGTGAGCTCGCCGGTGAACGACTCGCCATCCTGAGCGGCGACGACGATCTGACCCTGGCGATGATGACCGACCCCGCGATCCGTGCCGGCGGGGTGATCAGCGTGATGTCCAACGTCGCGCCCCGAGCGGTGAGCGCCATGGTTTCGGCGGCAGCGAGCGGCGATGTCGCCGGGGCCACGCGCCTCGCCGAAGAGCTCGCACCGCTGCTCGGCCTGGTGGGGTGCAAGATCGCCACCCGGCGGCGGCTGCCGGATGGCCGCGAGGCGGCGGTCGAGGATCGCTTTCGGAATCCGCTGCCGGTAAAGACCATGATGGCGGGCCTCGGCCTGCTGGAGGGCACCTGCCGCGCCCCGCTCGGCCGCATGACGGCGCCGGCAGTGGCGAGGGTGCGCGACGCCCTGCGCGCGGTCTGGACGCGCGCTCCCCAGCACCTCGCCCCGCTCGAGGAGGCCTTCGGCGTCAGCGTCGAGGCGCGCCTCGCCGACGACACCGTGTGGGCGCGACTGGGTCGCGACGCCTGACCGCCGGGATCCGCCCCGGTTGGTCGTCGCCGACACCCACGACCAGGCAACTTCGCGCAGCCGCTCGTCCCGAGCCACCTTGTCGCGAAGGACGTTGCCGACACCCCGGGATCGGGCCTAGAATTCGCCCATGGTTGGGCGAAGGAATCGCGGGGCGGCGATGGCCGCGACGGGTCTACTCCTCGTGGCGAGCCCGGCGCACGCCATCGTGACGCAGATCGACGGCCAGGTCCTGCCGCAGACGAACGCGCTGCAGCAGGGCGTGGACGGCAGCATCGACGACGGGGGCGAGGGCGAGGCGGGGGCCCTCGACGCCATCGAGGACGCGGCGCTGGTCCCGGAGGTCTTCCTCATCCCCCAGAACCCGGACGGGACCTACCGTACAGTCGAGTTCTTCGACGTCCTCGAGGGGGCGGGCTACGAGAACACCTTCGGCTGGTACAACGTCGAGGATCCCAGCGTCCTCTTCGGCACGCTCACCTGCGACGGCGACGACGCCGACGTGAACCACGAACCGGGCGACGAGGTCCTGGTCGACTTCCAGGCAGAGTACGAGGCAGGCCGCTACCTCGGGGGGTTCGTCGGGTTCTTCCTCGTCTCCGAGAACGACAGCCCCGACGGCTGCGGCGAGCCGAGCGACCTCGACGCCGGCCCCGACTTCGTCGTCTACACGGAGGCGCAGCTCAACGGCGACGGCAACTACGTGCACTACCTCATCTACGAGTCCGTCACCCAGGCAGAAACCTACTACTTCGGGTTCGAGGACCTGTGGCGCGGCGGCGACAACGACTTCGAGGACATGCTCATCCGCGTCAAGGGGCTGATCCAGCCGTGCACGCCGGCCACGGAGGTCTGCAACGGCCTCGACGACAACTGCGACGGGCTGGTGGACAACGACCCGGTCGACGCCGGCGGCGAGTGCACCGAGCTCGACGACAACCACCCCGGCGTCGGGATCTGCGAGGCGGGCTGGCTCGAGTGCGTGCAGACCGGTGAGGGCAGCGCCGAGCTACAGTGCCAGGGGGAGGTCGGCCCCGAGCCGGAGATCTGCAACGCGATCGACGACGACTGCGACGGCGACGTCGACCTCGCGGACAACAGCCTCGACGACGATCGGCTCGACGTCACCTGCGGGATCGAGGCGGTGGGCGAGTGCAGTCCGGGCACCACCACCTGCGTGCTCGGGATCGTGACCTGCGTCGGCGCCACCGGACCGGCCCAGGACTACTGCGATGGCGACGACGACGACTGCGACGGCGTCGTGGACGGCTCGGTGCCGGTCGGCGAGGCCGCCACCCCCTGCAGCAGCGACGCGGACTGCCCGGTCGCCGCGCCGTTCTGCCTGCCCTCCACCGTGACCGGGACCAGCGTCTGCGCGCTGGGCCCGGCCGACGCCGTCGGCAACTGCCCGCTCGAGGGCACCACCTGCGCCGGCGTGCGGCGATGCGTCGACGGCGCCATCCGGTGCGTCGAGGGCGGGGCGGGTATCGAGGAGATCTGCGACGGCGCCGACAACGACTGCGACGGCCTGGTCGACGAGGGCGATCCGGGCGGAGGCGCCGAGTGCCCGCCGAACGACGCCGAGGGCAACCCCATCACCCTGGAGATGGCGCACACGGGGCAGTGCCGGCCGGGCGTCCTGCGCTGCCGCGGCGGGCGCCTGCAGTGCCTCGGCGGGAGGGGGCCCACGACCGAGATCTGCGACGGGCTCGACAACGACTGCGACGGCACGGCCGACCAGGCCGCGCTCTGCCCCGGCGACAGCATCTGCGTCGAGGGGCACTGCGCCGAGCCCTGCGGCAGCGGCGAGTTCCCCTGCCCCGTGGGGATGGTGTGCACCCGCGGCTTCTGCGTCCCCTCCACCAGCGACGGCGGCGCGGGCACCGGGGGCGGTAGCACCGGCGGCGCTGGCACTGGGGGCGCGGGCGTGGCGGGCGCCACCACCGGCGGCCTGGGCCCCGACGCCGGCGGCGCGACGACCGCCGGGGCGGGCGGCGAGGACGACGACGGCGGCGCGGCGGCGACGGACGATCCACCCGATGACGCCGGCGACGACGGGCCGCCCCGGACCTGGGGCCTCGCCACCGGCGGTGGGGGCTGCGGCTGCGCCGTGAGAGGCCGCCCAAGCGCCACCGTCGCCCTCGGGCTCGGGCTCTTCGGCCTGCTCTGGCTCGGCCGGCGCCGCGACCGCGTCGCGCGCCGCAACGGGAGGGCCTCCTGATGCGCCGCGCGACCCTCACCGGCGCCGGGCTCGGTGTGCTCCTGCTCGCTCTCGGCTCCGGGTGCGACACCGAGGCCTACTGCTTCGATTGCCAGGACGGGGCCAGGAGCGGCGACGGGGGCGAAGGCGGCCCGGGCGACGACGGTACCGGCGGCATCCTCGTCCCGAGCGGAGGCACCGGCGGCGGCACCATCATCATCCCCAACGACTGCGGAGCCGAACTGGACCGTGACCCGCTCAACTGCGGCATCTGCGGCAACGTCTGCGAGATCCCCCACGCCTTCCCCACCTGCGAGGCGAGCTTCTGCGTCATCGACCGCTGCGCCCTCGGCTTCTACGACGAGAACGGCGTGCTCGAGGACGGCTGCGAGTACGCCTGCGAGCCGGTCCGCGACGCCGACGGCGAGGCGATCACCGAGGAGCTCGAGTGCGACGGGAAGGACGACGACTGCGACGGCAGCATCGACGAGATCTTCGACACTGAAGCGGACATCGATCACTGCGGCGCCTGCAACCACCCCTGCGAGGCTCCGCCCCACGTACTCATGTCCTGCGTGGACGGCGCCTGCGTCCACTCGGGTTGCGCCGAGAACTACGCCGACACCAACGGGGATCTGACGGCGGCGTCCGTCGCCGACGGCACCAGCGACGGCTGCGAGTGCAACCTCATCGGGCAGGAGCTCTGCAACCTCATCGACGACGACTGCGACGGCGAGATCGACGAGGGGATCGAGCTGTCCAGCGACCCGCTCAACTGCGGCGCCTGCGGGCTGGCCTGCGGCGACCTGTACCCCAACGCAGTCACCGCCTGCGTCGAGTCCGCCTGCGAGTTCGCCGGCTGCATCGCCGGCTACTACGACATCGACCGCGAGCTCTTGAACGGCTGCGAGTACCCTTGTGATCCGGCCGCCCCCGGCGCCGAGATCTGCGACGGCGAGGACAACGACTGCAACGGCTTCACCGACGACGACCCCACCGACGTCGGCGGCACCTGCGGCGAGAGCACCGGAATCTGCGAGCCGGGCACCACCCAGTGCGAGGACGGTGAGCTCGTCTGCAGCGGTAGCGTCGGACCCACCACGGAAACCTGCAACGGGCTCGACGACGACTGCGACATCATCACCGACGAGGGCTGCCCTACGGTCGGAACCGTCACGCGCCTCGACCGCGGCACGGACGCCGGCGAGTACTCCAGCGCCCAGCTCACGGTGACCGCCGTCGGCAGCACCGTGCTCGCGACCTGGCTCGAGCACCGCGACGGCGCGGACGTGTACTCGAGCTTCAGCCAGGACGCGGGCGAGACCTGGTCGACGCCGGCGGCGGCGGTCGTGAACGAGGCGGACCGGGAGGAGATCGAGCCCTGGGTCTTCGCCTCCCCGACGCGCGCCTACCTCGTCTTCGGCCGTTACTCGGGCACCGGGGCGCGGCGCATCAACCTCACCCATAACCCGCTCGACGACCTCGACGCCGCCTGGGCCGCCCGCGCCCAGGTCGAGCAGTCCCCGCCGAGCGGCTCCGACTCCTTCTACGGTCGCGGCATCGTCGCCAACACGGCCGCGAGCAGCGGCGAGGACCAGCTCGTGGTCGTCTGGCAGACCCTGATCACCGCGACCGCCAGCCGCGACGTGTACCTGCAGGCCTCGGAGGACGGCGGCGCCACCTGGCTCACGAGCAACGTCCGCGTGAACGACCGCGCCGCGGACGACCTCGGCCGGGCCGAGCTGCCGAGCCTAGCGACCGACGGGGAGGGCAAGGTTTACATCGCCTACCGGGACGCGCTCACGGGGCGCCCGGAGGCCTGGCTCGACGTCTGGGACTTCTCGGTCGAGGGGGACGACAAGCTCAACGGGGCGGTGGCGCTCAGCGCCACGGACGATCTGGCCTCCGTCAAGCCCCCCGTGGTCGCGGCGGACTCGGAGGGCAACGTCCACGTGCTCTGGACGGAGCTCCCCGACAGCGACAGCGAGCGGGTCCGGGGCCGCTCCAGCCGCGACGGCGGCGCGACCTTCGCCGCGGGGTTTACGGTGAGCCAGCCGCCCCCCGGGGCCAGGCCCGACGCGGACACACCCGCCATCGCGGCGCGCGACGGGGTCGCCGTGGCCGCCTGGGAGGACACGCGCGCCGGGCTCGCCAACGTCTACGCCGCGCGCTGGGCCGGCGGGTCGTGGAGCGCCCCAGTCAAGGCTGACGGCGGCGGGCGCGGCGAGTACCGCTCGGTCGAGCCCGAGGTCGCGTTTGGCGCAGGGGATCGGGTCTTCGTCACCTACCGTAGCTACCGCGGCGTCGGCGCGGACGACCAGGCAGACGTGTTCGTGAACTTCTCCGACACGACCGGGGCCCTGCTGTTCCAGCCCCGGGACCTGCGGGTGGACTCGGGGGACGTCGGCGCCGAGGACTCCTTCGGGCCGCGGCTGGTCCCGCTCGACGCGAGCCCCAACGGCCTCATCGTGTGGCTCGACAACCGCGACGGCGTCAACGCCGACCCCTACGCGGCAGTGATCGAGTTCTGAGCGCGGCGCGGGGGCGGCTACCCCTCGATCCCCAGCAGCTCCAGGTACGTCTGCCGGTTCGCCTCGGTGACGTCGCGGTACCGGGCGAGCAGCGCCTCGGCAGCGCTCGCCTCGGCCGTGTCCTGCAGCCCCATCGCGCGCGCGAGGGCGCCGTCCCCCGCCCCGAGCGTGCTCGAGGCGCGCCCGCGGGTGACGTGCAGGCGCTGCTCGAGGCGTCGCAGGAAGAGGTACCCGTCCTGGAGGGTCGCGAAGGCGTCGGGGCCGAGATAGCCGCGATCGCGCAGGGCCGTCATCGCCTCCAGGGTGTCCGGCGTGCGCACGGCCAGATCCGCCCCGTGCCGCATCTGGAGCCACTGGACGGCGAATTCCAGGTCGAGCAGCCCGCCCCGACCGAGCTTGAGGTCGAACCGGCCCGGTTGCTCCCGCGCCAGCTCCCGTTCCATGCGCATCCGGAGGTGGTGCACCTCGGCCGACGGCGCTGCGCCCCGCTCGTAGGCCGCCTCCTCTGCCACCTGGATCACCCGCGCGCCGAGGCCCCGGTCCCCCGCGCAGCAGCGCGCGCGCAGCAGCGCCTGGCGCTCCCACGCCGCGCCAGTCGCCAGCCCGACGGGCCGTGAGTCCTCGGCGTTCGCGGTCGGTAGCGCGACCCCGTGGTAGCGCGCGAACGACCGGAGCGAGGTCACCAGCAGCCCCTGCGAGCCGCTCGGGCGCAGGCGCGTATCGAGCTCGTAGCCGCGGGTGACGCTGGACGGCTCCTGGACCAGCCGCATCACCCGCTGCGCGCGCCGCGTGTAATGGGCACCGGCCTCCTCGGGCCGGGGCGCGAACGCCGGATCGTAGACGAAGAGGACGTCCAGGTCCGACCCGTAGCCGATGTCCTTCCCGCCGAGCTTGCCCATCGCGATCACGGCCAGGCCCCGCGCGCCGTCGCCGAGCTCGAAGCGCACCGCCTGGTCGAGGATCTCCGCGGCGAGATCCGACAAGAGCCAGGTCGCCTCGCGCGTCTCGACCTGCCCGCCGAGGTCCGCAACGGCCACCGCGACCATCACCCAGAGCTTGGCGCGCCGGGTGGCGGCGACGAAGGCCGCTCGCGCCTCCTCGGGATCGGCCTCGTCCGCCATCCCCCGCCGGGATAGGGCGATCTCCTCGCGGACCACCTCGCACGGGTCCGGGATCCGGCCGCCCCCCAGGACCAGATCCGCCAGGTCGGGGCGCGCCACCACCGCGTCCCCGACGAACTCGCTCGCGCCGAGCGCGCGCACCAGGCGGCGGAGCGCGTGCTCGTTGGCGGCGAGCCCCGCGATGTAGGCTCCCGGCGCGAACAGGCGCTGGAAGAACGCGCGGAGGAATTGCGCCGCCTGCCCCGGGTGGGCCGAGTCCTCGATGGCGTCCAGGACCTGCTCCGCGAACCCCGGGAAGCGCTCCCGGGTCGCCTCGCCGAGCGGACCGTCCGGGCGCCGCGCGAGCGCCTGGAGATGCTCGGAGACGTCCACGCCGAAGCGCCGCTCGACCGCGGCGACCAGCCGCTCGTCGTCGTCCCCGGCCAGGAGCTGGACGATCTCGGCCGAGCGCGAGCGGGCCAGCGCGGGCCGGTCCGGCGCGAGGGAGGCGAAGAGCTCGCCCACGGTGGCCCGCGCCCCCTCGAGCGCAGCCCCGAAGGCTCCCGACGATGCGTACCCGAGCGTGCGGGCGAGCCGCTCGAGCTCGTTGGGATCGGCGGGCAGCTCGTGGGTCTGCGTCCCGCGCGCCCACTGGATCGCGTGCTCCGCGCTGCGGAGCAGGACGTAGGCGTCCGCGATCGCGCGCCCCTCGCGCTCCGTCACCAGCCCGTTCGCCCGCAGCCGCGCCAGCGCCGGGAGGGTGCCCCGCACCCGCAGCGACGGGTCCTGACCACCCCACACGAGCTGCAGCGTCTGCACGAAGAACTCCGCCTCGCGGATCCCGCCGGGGCCGAGCTTGAGATCGCGCGCGGGGTCGTTCGAGAGCTCCACCCGCGAGCGGACGACCAGGTCGGCGAGCGCCGCGGCGATGGTCGGATCGACGGTGCGCCGGTAGACGAAGGGCGTGACGACCTCGGCGTCGAGCTGGGCGCCGAGGGCGCGATCTCCCGCGATCGGACGCGCGCGTAGCAACGCCGCTCGCTCCCACAGGCGACCCCAGGTCTCGTAGTAGCGCTCAGCGGCGCCGAGCGAATTGACGATCGCGCCGCGGGACCCCTCCGGGCGCAGCCGGAGATCCACCCGCCACACCTGGCCGTCCGCGGTGGGCTCGTCGATGGCGGCGGTCACCCGCTGGGCGACGCGAGCCCAGTGCTCGTGCAGGCTCGTCTCGGCGCCGCCGTCGTCGGTGTCGTAGAAGAAGACGACGTCGACATCGGAGCCCGCGTTGAGCTCCCGTCCCCCCAGCTTGCCCATGCCCAGCACCACGATCGAGGACGGCCGCCCGTCGGCGCGGAGCGGAGGGCCGCAGCGGCGCGCCACGTGCCGGCTCGCCTCGGCGAGCAGCACCTCGAAGATCGCCTCGGCGAGATCGCTGAGCTCGGCGGCGGTGACCAGGACGCTCCCCCCCCCCAGCCGCTGCGGCACCAGCTCGCGCAAGGCGATCCGCGCCCGCTCGACCCAGACCGCGCGCCGGAAACCGGAGAAGTCCGGGTCCTGCTCGGCCGGGAGCGGGCCGCCGGGCGCCGCGCCCGACCAGAGCGCCCTGCCGAGGCGCTCGAGGTAGCCCCCCAGGTCCCGCGGCGTCCGCCACCCGTCGGCGGTGACGCGCCGGAGGGCGTCCAGCTGCCACCCGTGCACCGGACGCATCGCGGGGAACGCGGTGCCGAGCAGCAGGGCCCCGCCGAGCTCCGCCGCGTCGCCGAGGTCACGGGCCAGATCGGCCGCGCGCGCGGGATCGATGACGGCCGCGAGGGACGACAGCTCGTGACGGGCGGCGGGGGGGATGGACGACACGGCGTGGGCCCGGACCGACTCTCCAGCCGAGGCGGCCCCGCCGAGGCCGCGGGGGACAAGCCCGTTCGCAGACAGCGGCGCCGCAACGTGGTAACCCGGCGCCTGGCGGAAGCAAGCCTCGGCTCCTCACCATGCGATTTCTCTGCCTCTCCGACGTCCACGGGCACTTCGCGGCGCTGCAGTCCGTCCTCGAGGAGGCCGACGCGCGCGGCTGGGATCAGCTCGTCGTCTGCGGCGACCTCTGCTTCCCGGGGCCGGAGCCGCTCAAGGTCTGGCGCGCGCTCGTCGACCGGCAGGCGTTGTGCGTCCAGGGCGCCTCGGATCGCGCGCTCGCGCTGGTGGACCCCCACAAGCTCACCGCGACCACCGAGGCCGAGCGGGCGCGGATCGAGCGCCTGCGGCTGGTCCAGCTCGAGCTCGGCGACCTGATCGTCGCCCGCCTCGGCAAGCTCCCGCCCCTCGCCCGTCTCCCGGTCGAGTCGGGGCACACGGTGCTCGTGGTCCACGGCAGCCCGGCCGATCCGCTCGAGCCCATCACCCACGACATGGACGACGACGAGATCCTCGCCCTGCTCGGCGACGAGCCCGGCGACGTGATCGTGTGCGGCGGCAGCCACGTCGCCTTCGACCGCTCCGTCGCGGACGTCCGCGTCATCGGCGTCGGCTCGGTCGGGGAGGCGCCCGGCGGGGGTCACGCATCGGCGACCATCATCGAGACGACGACGCTCGGCATGGACGTCCGCCCGTTCACGGTCGAGCTCTAGAGCAGCAATCAGGTTGATTGCTGCGACAGATCAACGACCTAGGGACCCGCGTCCTCCGGGTCCCACCCAGCCACCGCTGGGTGGGTGAGGGCGTGGGGTACCGAATTGGGAGCAGACTTCGGCGAAGGAGGCCTGGAAAATGTCTCCTCGCCCTGCACGGAGGCATTTTCCGGGCCTCCGTTGCTGTCGGCAACCTGTTCGGTGCTCTAGCCGACCGTGCGCGAGCCCGGGGCGCTCACTCTGGCGCGCCCCGCGCGCGCTCAGCGGCCGCCACGGCCGCCGCGGGGCGACGACGCGGGAGGATCCGCCGGCATCGCCCGAACGCTCCTCCGTCGCGCCGGAATCTGCGGCTTGGTCGGCGCTGATCGGAGCCCCGCGGACCTCGACGCCGGGCGCGGCGACGCCGACTTGGGCGCCGGGCGCGGCGGCACCGACTTGGGCGCCGGGCGCGGCGGCACCGACTTGGGCGCCGGGCGCGGCGACAGGGACCTCGTGGGTAGCTGGCGCGCCGGGCGCGACGGCGGCGCCGGCGCGCCGAGCGGCCACGTCACCTCCGGCATCGGGTTACCCGGGCGTGCCAACAGAAAGCCCTGTCCGTAATGGACGCCGCATTCGCGCGAGGCCTTGAGCTCACCGACCGTCTCGATCCCCTCCGCTACCACCCGCGCACCGAGCGCCTTGCAGAGCTCCACGACGTGCGTGACCAAGAGCCGCTGCTTGGGGTTCTGGTGCAGCCCCGAGATGAGCTCGCGATCGAGCTTGACCACCGCCGGCTCGATCTCCATCACCCGCTTGAGGTTCGAGTACCCGGCGCCGAAGTCGTCCACGACCAGCTTCGCCCCCGAGCGCGAGCAGACCTCCCGCAGCGTGCTCGTCACCAGGTCGAAATGGTCGAACGCGGCCGACTCGGTGATCTCGAGGAAGACGGGCTGATCGTGGAAATTCAGCGGGTCATCGGGGCGGACCAGCCACCGCGAGCTCAGCTCCTGCGGGTGCAGGTTGACGAAGAGCGGGATCGGCGGGGCCTCTGCGAACGCCACCTCCCGGATGGTCCGCCCGAGCCGCCCACAGGCCCGCTCCGCGGCAGCCGCTTCGAAGAGAGCGATGGGGCTCTTGAACTCCGGGAGCCTGCACCGTACCAGCGCCTCGGCGGCAAAATTGCGCCCCGTACGCAGGTCCACGATCGGCTGGTACACCACGCCGATCGCGTCGATCCCGAGCGAGCGAACCGAGCGGGCCTCGCCGACGAGCGAGGCCGTCTCACCCGCGTCCGAGAACGTCCAGTGTTCCTTGCCGCGGCGTTCGCTCACCGTGCCCCACAGAATACACCTTCCGGACCTCGGCGGAAGCCCGCCCCCGCCCGCGGGCTTGCGATCCCGTCGGCGATGGAGGAGGCTCGCGCGACCCGCGGGCCAGGAGCCGCCGTCCCGAGCGCCTCCGGACCGCCCCGAGCGCCGACGCTGGATGCGCGACGGTGCCCCCTGCAGGAGAGGACGAGAGATGCCTAGGACTTATCAACTGGCGCTGATCGGCGGTGACGGCACCGGGCCCGAGGTCGCCCGGGAGGCGAAGAAGGTGCTCGACGTCGCCGCGCGGCGGTTCGATTTCGAGCTTGACTGGGAGGTGATCGACTGGGGCGGTGACCGCTACCTCCGCACCGGGGAGGTCCTCCCCGACTCGGCCGCCGAGCAGCTCCGCAAGAAGGACGCGATCCTGCTTGGCGCCATCGGCCACCCCGACGTCAAGCCGGGGATCCTCGAGAAGGGGATCTTGCTCCGCCTGCGCTTCGAGCTCCAGCAGTACATCAACCTCCGCCCCATCAAGCTCTATCCGGGCGTCTGGACCCCGATCAAGGACAAGGGGCCGGAGCACATCGATTTCGTGGTGGTGCGGGAGAACAACGAGGGCCTGTACACGGGCTCGGGCGGCTTCCTCAAGAAGGGGACGCCCGAGGAGGTCGCCGTGCAGACCTCGATCCAGTCGCGCGCGGGCGCGGACCGGTGCCTCAAGTTCGCGTTCGAGCTGACGCGGGCGCGCGCCAAGACCAAGACCCTGACGCTGGTGGGCAAGACCAACGTCCTCACCTACGAGTTCGATCTCTGGGAGCGCGCCTTCCACGAGATGGGCCAGCGCGACTACGCGGACATCAAGCGTGACTACAACCACGTCGACGCCTGCTGCATGTGGTTCGTGAAGAACCCCGAGTGGTACGACGTGATCGTCACCAACAACATCTTCGGCGACATCATCACCGATCTCGGCGCCATGATTCAGGGCGGCATGGGGATCGCCGCCGGCGGCAACCTGAACCCCGAGGGGGTCAGCATGTACGAGCCGATCGGCGGCTCCGCCCCCAAGTACACGGGCAAGAACGTGATCAACCCGATGGCGGCGATCTGCGCCGGCGGGATGCTGCTCGAGCACAGCCTGCACCACCACGAGGCCGCCGAGGCCGTCGATCGGGCGGTCAAGAAGCTGACCTCCGAGCGCATGCAGAGCCAGGCCGCGGGCAAGATGGGGATGACCACCACCGACGTGGGCGACGCCGTGGCCCAGCTCGTCGCGGACGGGATCTGATGGCGCGCCGCAGTGGTCGGCGGCGCGCGCGCGCGGCGGTCGCCGGGTCGGCGAGCCTCGTCATGGCCCTGGCGGGCGGCTGCGGCTCGGACTCGGCCGAGTGCACCGGCGTGCGCAGCGTGGGGCTCGTGCTCGCGGTGACCGACGCCGACACGGGCGAGCCGCTCTGCGACGCCGTGGTGCGCCTCGAGCACGCGCGCTACTCCGAGGAGCTGGTGGCGGAGGGGCCGGACCCCTGCCGCTACCTCGGCGGCAACGTCGCCGGCACCTACACGGTGTCGGTGTCGCGGGACGATTACGTCGCCGCCATCACCGCCGTCGAGGTCACCTCCGACGGCGACTGTGGGGTGAAGCCGAAGGAGCTCGAGATCCAGCTCACCCCCACCGGCGACTGATCCGATCCGACCGGCGCGCCCCGCTACTTGGGCGGGACGAGGCTCGGGAGCTTGACCCGCAGGCGCTCGGCCAGCGCCCCGAAGTCGTATTTGTCCGGTCGGTGCCCCCCCGGCAGACAGGTGACGTCGAAGACAGCGCTCTGCGCGGCCTCGAGCTTGAGCTTGGGCAGGCCCAGCTTCTGCCCGAGCTCCCTCAGGTGCGCGAGCTCCTGCGCGTTGACCACGCCATCGACCTTGGCGAGCCAGTACGCCAGGGCATAGGTCAGGCCCTTCTGCCAGTCGCTCAGGCCGCCGACGTCCACGGCCTCGGGCGCCACGCCGCCCTTCGCCGCCGCCTCAACGGCGGCGAGCTCCTCCCCGGCGAGGCCACACTGTGCCGCCGCGCGCAGCAACGCTTTGGTCTCGTCCTGGCGGATGAGCCCGTCGGCTTGCGCCACGGCCGCAATCGCGAGCAATGACTCCTTGGGTAATGCGAACGGCATCGTAGAAGAGACGGTACACCCGCCCCACCCCGCCCGGCCAGCCGCGACTTCGGGGGCCGTGGCCCCGCTCCGTCCCCCCGCTCCGTCCCCCCGCTCCGTCCCCCCGCTCCGTCCCCCCGC
>CAYOLF010000073.1:0-2063 GCA_964404725.1 uncultured Polyangiaceae bacterium | reverse complement strand
CGCTCCGTCCCCCCGCTCCGTCCCCCCGCTCCGTCCCCCCGCTCCGTCCCCCCGCGCCGTCCCCCCGCGCCGTCCCCCCGCGCCCGCTCCGTTCTCCTCGTGCCCGGTGGCGGCCCCGCCGGGGCGGCCGCCACCGGAGTTGCCAGCGGCGAGGCCCTGCCACCTCCAGTTGGCGGTCGCGGGGGCCACGCCGCCCGGAAGTGCCGCGCTGACCGGCTGGTACGGATCCTGCTGGTGGACCCGGAATGGGTTGCCGCTCGAGCATGGAGCCCTCCGGGGGCGGTTCGCGGCGCGGGCCAGGACTCGGACCCTCGGCGTGGCAGCGCCCGGCAGCCGCCGCGGGGCTGCTCGCGCTCGCGCTCGGCGCGACCGCCTGCACGGACCCTAGGCTCTTCGAAGAGGGTTCGCGCCGGTTCTACGAGATCAAGGAGGTGATCTCCGTCTCCTCCTCGGACCGGCTGGATCTGCTCTTCGTGCTCGACAACTCGATCGGCATGGCCGACAAGCACCGCCTCCTGGCCGAGGCGCTGCCGGGCTTCTTCGCCCGGCTGCTCGCCGTCTCCTGCGCGGATCCGGAGTCCGGGGACCACAGCGTCTCCGACGACTGCGGGACACGGTCGGCTACTGCTTCCTCGACGCGAGCTCGGACCGCGACGGCGACGGCACGGCGCGCTGCGAGGTCGATCGGGAGCATCCCGACGCCTGGCGGGACGAGCCGGACTGCGCCGGTAACCCGCTCCTCGTCGACTCCTGCCCAGACGCCCAGCGGCGTGACTTCCGCTTCCCCTCCCGGCGGCTCGAGGTCCCGGTCCCCTTCGGGCCCTCCGTCATCGCCATCGCCTGCCAGGGCCAGATCGAGCGGGAGTAGGCGGCGCGCCCAGCGAGCCACCGGTCGAGGGTGGGCCTCCTGGTTTCCGGTTGTTCGGTTTCGCGTGTTGCAGTACGTGTCTCGCCTTCGGCGATCGGGGCGCTCGGGCTCCGCGGCCCGCGTGCATGAGCAAGGCGGGCGGATCCGTCGCACTCCAACCGCCGCGCCCAGGACCAAGATGAACCTCTCGATTGCGCGCACCCAGCCGGGCTCCGTCCTGGTCGTTTCGCTAGCCCTCTTCGCCAGCCTGACGCAGGGCTGCGGTTCGGGAGGTGCCACCGGGGAGGCGGCCGAAGGTGGCAGCGGATCAGGGGGCAACTCCACCGCGACAGGGGGCAACTCCACCGCGACAGGGGGCAACTCGACCGCGACGGGGGGCAACTCCACCACGACGGGGGGCAACTCGACCGCGAATGGCGGCGCCCCCGACGGCAACGAGCCGACCGGTGCCGCCGGCGGCTCGGAGCAGGGCGGAGCCCCGCCCTCGGTCGGCGGCAGCGAGAACGCCGCCGGACAGGCCGGCGCAACGGCTGGGAGCCTCGGCGGCAGCGTCCCCCAAGGGGGCACGACGACGGGCGCTGGCGGTGGCGGTGCCGGCGATGACGCCGGCGGCACGGCAGCCACTGCGGGTGGAGCGGCGGGCGGCGCTGGAGCACCCGCCGACCTCGGCGGAACGGGCCCCGGCGGGGCCACGGGACCCAGCGCGGGAGCCGCGGGCTCGACGCCGGGCGGTGTTCAGAATAGCGGGGGCGCGGACGCCTCCGGAGGGACGACGAACGGTGGCTCGGCGGGAGCCCAGGGCGGCGGCACCAACCGCGGAGGAGCGGCAGGTTCGCCAGCAACCGGGGACGATTGCGTCGACACCAACGACAGCCTGGCGACGGCGACCGACCTCCCGGGCCTCCTCGGCTTCGATACGGCCGAGGGACTGCTCTGCGCGGGCGACGTCGACTACTACGGATTCTCGTTCGGACCGTGTCTGGCGGAGTTCCACCTGGTACCGGAGGTGACCGGAGTCGCCACGGTGATGTTCTCGGTGCTGGGCCCGACGGGGGACTTGAGGGATCTCGCGACGACGGACGGAGCCATGACGCTCGAGCTCAACCTCACGGGGAACAGCAGTACCCCCGTCGATACGTACTACCTCCGGGCCGCCCATGTCTCGGGAGGGGAAGTCGGGTATCAGGTGTCCATG
>CAYOLF010000072.1:9384-31993 GCA_964404725.1 uncultured Polyangiaceae bacterium | reverse complement strand
TGGGTGGGACCCGGAGGACGCGGGTCCCTAGGTCGTTGATTCTTCGCGGCAATCAGGTTGATTGCCGCTCTAACGCCCCATCGCGACGTAGGCCGCCTGGACCACGCCCGCCCGCAGGCGCCGGAGCCGGTCGACCCAGCGCGCGCCGTCACGGGCGGCGTGCTGGCGCTGCTCCTCCGGGGTGACCGGCGGCAGATCGGCACAGCCGGGGCCGAAGTCCACGTCGAGCAGCGGGACGTCCTCGGGGGCGAGCGCGCGGATGCGATCGACGACGTAGCGGAGCCCCGTGAAGGGGTACTCGCGGTGGTGGTAGCGCACGGCGTAGGACGGCTCGAGGTAGGCACGGCTGGTCCGAAGCTGGCTGCGCAGGAACGGTTCCATGCGGTTCCTCCAGGTGAAGGCGCGGTACTCGGCGAGCCGGTCCACGATGCGCCGGTCGAAGCTCGGGCGAGCGACGTAGTAGGCCGTGTTGATCTCGTGAAACCTCCGATAGACCCCGACCTCGCTCCGCCCGAGCCGCTCGTCCCAGCGCCCGCACTCCGGATCGATCACGATCGCGTCGTCCTCCAGCATGAGGTGGAAGTCCGCCTCGCGCTCCAGCGCGGCGGCGACGGCGAGGTGGTAGCCGGGGACGGTGGGGTACGGTCGGTGGACGATCTCGTGACCGACGATCTCCGCGCCGGCGTAGCGCCCGGCCGCCGTCCACTCGCGCACGGTGGCGATGCCGCTGCTGCCTTGCGCGAGGGACTCCAGCGCGGTGTTGCCGCCCGAGGCATCGACCCGGTGCTGGACGATGACGCAGTCGACAGGACCCGGGAACCACTGTCGCATGCGCGGCAGCACATGCTTGACGAACAGGTGCGGGAGGACCGCTCTTCGACACTGGAGGATGGTGACGACCGCCTTCACGAGGGGGCGAGCGTACCCGCGCGCGATCCCGGCGCCAGCGCGCCGCGCGGCGCGGGCGGTGGGGCCCCGGGAGCGGTCGCGGGCGTGGGGCCCCAGTCCGGCGGCTCGACCGGCCACGGCCCGCAGGGGGGAGCGGCGGCGAGACCGGCGTGCCGAATCGGCCCGTGGGGGACCTCCCCCCGGGGGACCGCTCCCCGGGTAGCGGGGACGGAAATTGTTAGGCCTATCGTAGGCGCGAAAAAAGAATATCGGTCAGCGATCGAAAGTGATCGAACCCTGGAGCGACGGGCATTGATTGCCGAGCGCGGGGCCGCACCCTGCCGACCCTACCGTGCGGCTCCGCGCCCGCTTTTTTCTGGGACCTCCGTGGCGCGCCTGACCTCGAGGGGGGCGATGCGCGCCGGGGGTTTCTCGTCTATTTCCGTCACCGGCTTCGCTCGAAGCAGGTCGGCGGGACACGCCGGCGGGAGGGGGAGCCCGCGGTCGCGACGACGAACCGATCCGTGCGCGGATCGTGGTAGCCGCTCGGCAGGTCCTGGGCACCACCGCGGACGTGGAACCGACCGATCCGCCCCATGAAGAGCTCCCGGACGTACTTGCCGATCAGCGAGGCGAGCATCACGAGCGCGTCCGTAGCGTCGGCGTTCATGACGAAGTGAACCTGACCGAGCCCCGGGAAACGGTACGCCGCGTTGGCTCGTTCGGCGGAGAGCACCGTGTGTAGGCGGCCGGCGAGCGGCCCGAAGTACCGGGCGTAGTCGCCGATCCCCCCCACCTTGCCGCAGACCGCGTCAACCTCGGCGTCCACGCCCTCGCGCAGCCGGAGCACGAGCCGCTCCATCGCGTGCAGATCGACCACGAACCGCCCGCGACCCGCGGTCCGCTCCTCGTTGAGGCGCGCGGTGCACGCGACGCTGGTGAGCACCCGCTCGACCTGCACGCCCTCGGCAGCGAGCTCGCGAAGGCGCCCCCGAACCCGGTCTACCAGGGCGTCGCCGGCCCGGAACCCCTCGCCGTCGGCGCCCCAGCACTGGTCCCGAGCCGACGGCGGGCAGCGCGCGGCGAGCGCGGGCGGCCCCTCGAGCGAGAGGCGCGCGAAGACCTCCGCGGGCGAGGCGGGCGGCGCCGCGCCGGGGGCGACCGCCTCGGCGATCACGCGGGCCCAGGCTTCACCGAGCCGGCTGTCGGCGTGGGAGGCGAGCACCTTGCTGTCGCCGAGCTCGGCAGCCATCTTCGCGTGACCGCTGGCCGCGAGCCACCGAGCGCCCGCGGGGGTGACGCGAGCCAGCGCCGCCGTGACGATCAGCGGGCCGAGGCGCGCCCCGAGCCCGTTCTCGTCGACGCCGATGCGGTACCCTGCCGTGGTGGGGGCCACTTCTTGCCCGGGGCCACCTAACGCGGCCGGAGCTGCCCGCGAAGGGCCGCGACGAGGGGCCGCGGCGGGCCTCCGGCCCGCCACCGTGACGAGCGCCGGTGCGCGCTCATGCCAGGAGCTCCGTCTTGGCGACGGGGAAGCCCACCGGACGGCGGACCGCGTAGGAGAGGGCCAGGATCTCCACCAGGACCAACCGATAGACGGCGTCCACGTCGTCCACGTCGACAGCCTCGGCGTGCGCCTCCAGCGTCGCGTCGACGTGCTCGTGAACGAAGGCCAAGAGGTCCGGCTGCTCCATGGCCACCACGTCGTCGCTGTCCAGGGGCTCCAGGGGGTCGGCGGACCGGAGCTCCTCGTCGAGGTGGAGGAGCTCCTCGGTCGCGGCCAGCTCCTGCTCGGTCACCTCGGCCACTCGGTCGCTGAGCGCCGCGTCGAAGGCGAGCCATACGGCCAGCGTCAGGAAGTAGCCGAGGGCGAGGGCCGTCTCGTCCAGGGGGCGACTGAGCGCCTCGCTCACGCGACCGGCGACCACGGGCTGCGCCTCCTCGAACCGGGCGAGCCCCGCATCGAGCTGCTCCCGGGCCTCGTCGTCATCGTCGGCCAGCCCCTCCCGCACGGCGTCGAGCGCACGCGCCGGGACCCGGGCATAGCTCGGAACCGGGCGAATGGCCGAGCGTCGAACCCACACGGGGGATGCTTAGCATGGATCGCCGCCGGGGAAGCGCCGGCTCGACGTCGGCGAAGGCCAGCGCTTCTCCTTGAGGATCCGTGCCGCTAGGCTATGAGAGGCCGGCGATGCCGCGGGCCCCAGCTCGTCGGTGGAGCACGATCGATGGGAGAGCGACCAGTGACCCCTCGTTCCGAAGGGACGGGCTGGCGCGCGCTCGTCGAGGGGCAAGGCCGGCGACGCACCCTGACCGCCGCGCTCCTCGTCGCAGCGCTGGCGCTCGGCCCCCTCCTGCCCTCCTCGGTGGACCGCTGCCTGCTCGCTGATCGCGTGTTGCGGGGCGTCTGGTCGGGACAGGTAGCGCTGTCCACCCTGGGGCAGGAGGAGGCCAAGCAGGCCCTGGCGGAGCAGGCCCGACGCCTCGAGCGGCGCACCCTGACCGTCCGGGTCGGCCCGGCGTTGCTGAAGGTCGCGGCCGAAGAGGTGCGCTTCGCGGTCGACGTGGACGCGACGGTCGAGCGGGCGCTTCACGCCGGGCGGGCGGGCGGTCCCCTGGCGCGCGCCGCCTGGTGGTGGCGCCGCTGGAGCGAGCCGGAGCGGGTCCGGCTCGCCGCGACCGTCGACCCGGCCAAGGTCGCCGCCCTCGCCGACCGCCTCGACCGCCAGGTGATCGAGCATCGCCCGTTCGGGGGCGGGCTCACGGTGGATCGCGGGCGAGTGCTCCCCGTCCTACCGCACGGGGGGCGCGTCGTGGATCGCGAGCGCCTCGGCGACACCCTCGCCGCGGGCTTCTCCGAGGCGTCGACCGGCTCGGTCGAGGTCACGCTCCGGGAGGTGGACCCGCCGCTCGGCCCGGCGGAGGTGACCGCGGCGGCGGCGGCGAGCCGCGTCCTCGTCGCCGGGCCGGTCGTGCTGATCGACCCGGCTTCCCAGGAGCAGATCGAGGTCAAGACCGCCGACCTCGAGGCGGCGCTCGCGGGCCGGGCCGAGCTGACCCCACGCCCGCAGCTGGTGGCGTTCTTCCGGCCGGAGGTGATCGCGGATCGCCTCGGCTCGATCATCCAGCGCCTCGAGCAGCCGCCGCGCGACGCGCGCTTCGAGATCGACAACCGGAAGCGGGTGCACATCGTGCCCGAAGCGCCCGGGGTCCGGCTGGACCCCACGCTGCTGGCGGACGCGCTGGCCCTCGCCGCGCGAGCGCCGGGGCGTACCGGGCTGTTGCCGCTCGACCGCGCCGCGGAGCCCGCCCGGAAGGTGACGGACCTGCGAGCGCTCGGGGTCAAGGGGCTCGTCGCCGAGTTCACGACCTACCACCCCTGCTGCCGGCCACGCGTCGAGAACATCCATCGGATCGCCGACCTGCTCAGCGGCACGCTCGTCGAGCCCGGGCAGACCTTCAGCGTGAACGACGCCGTCGGCCCCCGCACGGCGAAGAACGGGTTCGTCCCCGCGCCGACCATCGAGGAGGGCGAGATGGTCGACAGCCTCGGCGGCGGCATCAGCCAGTTCGCGACCACGCTGTTCAACGCCGTGTTCCACGGCGGCTACGACATCATCGAGCGCACGCCGCACAGCTACTACTTCGCGCGCTACCCGATGGGGCACGAGGCGACCCTGAGCTACCCGAAGCCGGATCTCGTCTTCAAGAACGACACAGACGCGGGGATGCTCCTCATCTGCACGTACAGCGGCACGTTCATCAAGGTGCAGGTCTTCGGGGACAACGGGGGACGGAAGGTCCAGGCGAAGGTGTCGCCGCGTCGGGACGTGCAGCCGCCCCCCGTCGAGTACGTCGCGAACGCGGAGCTGCCTCCAGACGAGGAGAAGGTGGTGGAGGCGGGATCGATCGGCTGGACGGTCACCGTCTCCCGCGTCATCTCCTTCGGCGACGGCACGAAGCGCGAAGAGACGCGCAAGGTGACCTACAACCCCCGCGTCCGCCGCGTCGAGGTGCACCCCTGCCGCATCCCGGAGGGCGAAAAGGGGCACACGGGCGAGGAATGCCCGATCCCCGAAGACGACGCGGAGGGCGAATCGAGCGAGGACGGGGGCGGCGCCATCCCGGACGCGATCGCCGAGGACTCCCCGCTCGACGAGGGCTTCTGACGGGCGTACCCTCCGTCCGTCGACGGGTCGCCGGGCGCTGACCGGAACCCACCGCGGGCCGCTCGGGGGCGCCCGACCGATTCGCAGTGCGTTTCGCCTCTGCGTCCGGCAGGTCCGGCGAAGGCCCGACCATCAGGGGGTGACCATGCGACAGATTGGCTATTTCGTGGCAGCGGCGGCGCTCGTGCTCCTCGGCGCCACCTCGTGCAAGGACCGGGAGGCCTGTGAGCGCTCCCGCATGAAGATGCAGCAGACCTGGGCGGAGCTCCGCAACACGGCGGCGAAACGGAAGGTCCCGGCCACCTTCGAGGAGCTCTCGGAGGCCGAAAAGACCGCCCGCCTCACCCAGTGGACTCCGATCGAGCAGGACGCGGAGCTCTTGCGGAGCTCCTTCGAAACCAAGCAGATCACCTGGAACGCTGCCGAGAAGGCGCAACGGGAGCTGAACGAGCACGCGAGTGTGCTGAAGACGGACGGTCAGCCGCTGACCGAGGGCTTCGCGCGCCAGCTCCAGGCGGCCAACGCCGCCTACGATCAGATGCGCAAGGACTGCCGCTGAAGGGCCGCTCGGGTCCGGTTTTGGGTCCGGGGCCGGTTTTGGGTCCGGGTCCGGGTCCGGGTTCGGGTTTGGGTCCGGGTCCGGGTCCGGCACTGGATCCGGGCCCGGCGCACAGTGCCGCGGCGCTCAGCGCCGGGCCAGGAGCCGTACGTCGCTCGATGCCACGTGCGCGCGCGCCGTCCCCCACTGTACGAGCAGGAGGCGACCGCGACGCTCGGTCACGAAGAGGAGCGCCCCCTCGGGAGCGGCGAGGTGGCGCTCGGCCGCGGTCTTCGGCTCGAGGGGGGCGCCGTCGGCGGTGAGCAGGCGCGCCTGGGACGCGACGACGACGGCTGGCGTAGAGCTGCGCCGGTAATGGCCGGCGGCGGCGGCGAAGGTCCCTGCCACCAGCAACAACCCCACGCCCACGCTCGCGCTCACCCCCCCGGCGAGGCGGGCCGAGGCGCGTCCAGTGACGGCGAGGACCGCGAGCCCGAGCGCGGCGAGGAGCGACCCGAGCGCGGCGGCGACGAGCCAGGTCGCCTCGTCGAGGAGCCCCACCACCGCGCGGCCGATCGAGACGCTCACGGCGGCCGGCTCGAGGCCGGCGCGCACGCGGCGGTTCGCGATCTCCTTGCGCACGCGCTCGAGGGCCTGCGCGGCCCCCGCGTCCTCCGGCCGGAGGCTCACCACCTCGGTGAGCGCCGCCACGACCTGCCCCAGATCGCCCGGCCTGGCCTGGGGCGAGTGCGCGCGACCGAGGTAGGCGGCGGCGCGGTCGAAGCTGGCGTCCGGGTGCACGAACCCGCCGTCGGCCAGCGCCTCGAAGCGATCGATGGCGTCGTCGAAGGCCCCGCGCTCCAGAGCGGCGACCCCGTCGGCGAAGAGCTGCGCGTGCTCCGGGGGTTCGGCGCGCGCGACAGCCGCGAGCGCCACGAAGAGCGCGCCCACCGCGAGCGCCAGGGGGCGCGAACGCGGGGTCACGACGCGCCCCTCCCCGGCCGCGAGCCCGCCCGCTCGAGCTCCCGCACGAGCGCGGTGGCGCGAGCGACGAAGGCGGACGCGTCCACCGCGCCCGGACCGGTGAAGCGCGCCGCGTCGAGGTCGTCGAGGAGCGCGACCAGGCGAGCGGCGCAGCCGGCGTCGAGCCCCGCGGCGCCGAGGCGCTCGGACAACTCCGCGCGGAGCGCGCCGCGGATGGACACGCCAGTCCGGGCCAGCACCGCGTGGTGGAGCGCCCGCTCGCAGCCGCCCGCGACCGCGGCGGTCGCCCCCGCCCCGGCCGCCCGCCGCGCGGCGGCGAGCTCGCGCCGCGCCAAAGCCCACGCGGAGGGCTCGCGCCGGGACCACCGGGCCGCGAGCTGACGCCCGCCGCGGACGCCGAGCCCGAGGAGCCACACGCCGAGCGGCCCGCCGGCGAGGAGCGCCCAGAACCCCGCCCGATCGCCCCAGACGAGCCGCGGCCGCGCGGGGGCCCCCAGCGCGGGCCGCAGGTCGAGGAGCCCCTCCAGCGCCTCCCCCGCTCCCCCCGCCGAGGGGGCCGCCGCGGTGCCCGTCACGCGCACGACCCCGAGCCGCGCTCGAGCCATGGCGTAGGCCCGGCGGGCCGGATCCCAGTGGGGCAGCGTGACCTCGCCGAGATCGACCGTCCCCGGCCGCTCGAGCCGGACCACGTGCGAGAGGCGCCGCCAGCCGCTCGGGCGGCCATCGGTCATGGTGATGCCGTCACTGGTGGTCGGGGGCAGCCACTCCACGCCGGCCTGCTGCGGCACGCGCACCCGCAGCGGGAAGTTGCCGCTGCCGCGGAGGGTGAGCACGACGCTCACCGCCTCCCCCGCCGCCACCTCGCGGGGCTCGACCGCGGCCTCGAGGGTGAAGCGGCCGACGTCGCCCAGGGCGTAGCCCGGCGGGCGGCCCGAGGCCGGGGGCTCCTCGACGACCACCTCCATCGCCGACGTCGAGCGCTCGATGGACCGCCGGGAGCCCACGACCCGAAGGGACATCGTCATCGGCGAGATCGTGAGTCGGCCGGTACGCACGGGGAACAACGCCACCTCGCGCGCCTTCATGGCGGTCCAGACCTCGTCGCCGATGCGAACGCGGTACTCGGCCTGATCGCGCGGATTCTCGACGATGGGGTGGGCGATGAAGTCCGGGTGCTGCGGCTCCTTGACCGAGCCCTCGAGCCGGAGGGAGCGCCGCGCGTAGAGCAGAACCGTGAAGGTCACCTGCTCCCCGATCACGACGCGCCGCGGACGGGCGAGCGCGCGCAGGAAGACGTCCGCCTCGAGCGCCCGCTCGGTGCGAAACTCGTCCGGGACCCAGGGAGACTCCTCCTCCTCCGGAGGCGCGCCGGCGGGAGCGGGCTCGAAGCCCGGCAACGACGGGAACGGGGAGGAGAACGGATCGAAGAACCCGAAGGGATCGCGCGTCCGCCGGCGCTGGGACGGAGCCGTCCCCTTTCCTGCCGCCACCACCTCCACCGTGATCGGGTCGGAGCGCACGGTGGCAGTGCCGACCCGAGCCGTGGCCGGGCCGAAGGTGAGCCTCCCCGTCCGGGAGGCGGTGGCGACCCAGGTCGCGGAGAGCCCGACGGACCGCGCGATCTGGCCGTTGACGATCGACACCTGCTGCTGGGAGGAGACGGACGGCCCGCGGAGCGTGACCCCTGCCGGCGCCGGCAGGCTCGGCGCCGTGGGCTCGGCAGCGCCCGCCTCCGCCAGCACCGTGAAGGTCACGCGAAACGGCTCGCCCACCTCGGCCACACGCGCGTCGGCGCTGAGCGAGTGCCGCACCCCGGCCTGGGCCCGGGCCGGCGCCCCCCAGACCAGGCACGCGACGAGGACGGCCCAGCAACAGAGGCGGCTCATTTGTCGGTCATTCCGGGGCCCACCGGGCGACCTTGCCGGGCCCGGCGCTGGGCGTCGTGCTGCTGGAGCGTCGGGGCTTCTTCGAGCTGGTCCAGCGTGCGCTCGTCCTGCGTGGGATCCTGCTGTGGCTCCGGCGAGGGCGGCGGCGCACCCCCACCCGCGTCGGGTGCGGGCGCCTCCGCATCCGCGCCTGCGTCGCCGTCGCCTCCGGCGTCGGGCCGCTCGGAGTCCCCACCGGCGTCGGCGCCCGCGTCGGGCGGCTCCGCGTCGGCGCCCGCGTCGGGCGGCTCCGCGTCGGCGCCCGCGTCGGGCGGCTCCGCGTCGGGGCCGGCATCGGGCGGCTCCGCGTCGGGACCCGCGTCGGGAGGGCCAGCGTCGGGCTGGTCCTCGATCCTCCGCAGCGCGATGGAGCGGTTCCACGCCGCGTCCTCGCCGATGGAGTCGCCCGCATCGGGGCGGCCGGGGATGAGGCGGAGGGCCTGGTCGTACTCGGTGACCGCGTCGCGGTAGCTCCGCCGGAGGAATTCGAGGTTGCCGGCGAGGTAATGGGCCCGCGCCCGGACCTCGACGGGGACGCCGTCGTCGCGGCTGATGGCACGGACGACCTTGAGCGCGCAGCGCACCTGCTCGCCGCGCTGACCGACGGCGGCCTCGTCGGGCGCCCCCGCGTCGACCTCCTCCTCGCCGAAGCGCCGCCCGAACTGCTCGCCTAGCTGGAACAGCCCGAGGCCGAGGTCGAAGGTCGCGCTCGGTCGCTGGCCCAGGGACTCGGGGGCGCCGATCTCCCCCGCCTCGCAGCGCCCGGTGGCGAGATAGCGCTGCAGCAGGTCGACCGCGGCTCCCGCGTCCCCGGCGTCGAGCGCCACCAGCGCCTGCTCGACGGCGGGCGCATGGCGCACGAACGGGTCCGTCCGCGAGTCACAGCCCGGGAGGTGGACCAGCGCCCCCACCAGGGCGAGGCCCACGACCACCGAGGCGAGGGCGCGCGCGGCCTCGCCGGTCCGCGCCGCGGGCTGCGCGCGGCTCCGCGTGCGAGGCGGCGGGGGCGGCGCGACCGGCCGTCGGGGGCGAGGCCGCGCGGCCTCGCGCACCGCCGTCTCGACGAGGAGCAGCAGGAGCGCGAGCCCCAGCGGCAGGTGGAAGACGTCGGCGTACACCGTCTCGACCTTCTCGCTCAGTTCCTCCGTCATCAGGCGGCGCAGGCGCCGGGACACCTCCACGATGCCGGTCCCCCCGGTGCTGCTGCGGACGATGGAGCCGCCCCCCGCCTCCGCGATCCGGGTCAGGGTCGCCTCGCCCTCCGCGCTGAGCGAGGTGGTCAGCGGCTGGCCGGACTCGTCGAACCGGTAGCCGGCGATCTCGCCCGTCTCGTCGACGTCGGGGATCGGCTCGGGGGTGCGCCCGCCGATCTGAACCACGTGCACGGGGACGTGGTCCGCGGCCAGGGCGGCCGCGACGCTCACCGGGTCGCCCTCGAGATCCTCGCCGTCGGTGACCAGCAGGACCACCTGCTGGTGCTTCTGAGCCAGCGGATCACGCCGCAGCACGTCCTGGGCGGCGCTGAGCGCGCGGGCGATCGCGGTGCCCCCGACGGGCATGTCGTTCGGCTCGAGCTGGCGGAAGAACTGCGCGATCGCACCGCCGTCGCTGGTGAGGGGGAAGCGGATCGGCTCGCCGGCGAACGCCACCGCGGCGAACCGCGCCCCCGGGAGCTCCCGCACCAAGGTAGCCACCTCCGCCTTGGCCCGCTCGACGCGCGACGGCTTGACGTCGCGCGCGTACATGCTCTTCGAGTAATCGAGCACGATCGCGACGTCGAGGTTGGTCGCCGGGATGCGGCGGGTGCCGCGCCCGTACTGCGGCTGCGCCGCGGCGAGGAAGGCGAGCGCCAGGGCGAGGACGAGGAGCACCCCCTTGAAGGCGCGCCGGGGCCCGGTCCGGCCGCTGACCAGCGCCGTCACGCGGGCGTCGTCGCCGAACCGGCGCCGCGCCCGGACCAGCAGCAGCGCCCCCACGATCAGCAGCGCGCCCACGGCGAGCGCCAGCAAGGTCCCGAGCAGGAAGAGGGGGGCGGCGAACCTCACGGGAACCTCCGCAATACCAGCGCCCGGAGCAGCGCGTCGAGGACCAGGAGCAGCACCCCGGGCACCAGCAGGAAGCGGAAGAGATCCTCGTAGGTGGCAGCGGCGGCCTCGAACTTGGTCTTCTCCAGCGCGTCGAGCACGCGGTGGAAGCTCGCCTGCAGCCCCGCCGCGTCGGTCGCGACGTACGCCTCCCCGCCGGTGCGGCGGGCGATCTCGGCGAGCAGCTCCGGGTTGGTCGGCGAGCCCGCGTCGGTGCGGTAGCGAGGGTTGCCGAACAGATCGAAGCCGTCGAGGACCTCCGCCCTCTCGCCCTGCCCGATGAGCACCGTGTAGACCCGGACCTCGACCTTGCTCGCCAGGTGCGCCGCGTACTCCGGGGCGAGGCGGCCGGCGTTGTTGTCGCCGTCGGTGAGCAGGATGATGGCCTTGCTCTGGGCGGGGCTGCGCCGAAGGCGCGCGGTCGCCACCCCGACCGCGTCGCCGATGGCGGTGGCGCTGCCATCGATGAGATCGATGTCGAGCTTGGCCACCAGCGAGTCGAGCAGCCCGTAGTCGAGCGTCGGCGGAGAGAGCACGAAGGCCTGCTTGCCGAACACCACCGCGCCGATGCGGTCCGTGCGGCGCCGCGCGACGAAGTCCCGGATCACGGCCTTGGCCACGTCGAGGCGCGTCGGCCGGAGCGCCCGCGAGCGCCGCTCGAGGTAAGGCTCCAGGCTCGGCGGGACGTTGTCCAGCACGGCGAGCATCGATCGCGACAGATCGAGGACGACCACGGCGTCGATCCCCTCCTCCTCCACCGCCTGCGGCGTCGACACATCGACGGGCCCGGCGAGCGCCGTCACCAGCAGCCCGAAGGCGGTCGCCCGCACCGCGCCGGGCAGGTCGCGCAACCACACCCGGACGCCGCTCGGACCCGCGGCCAGGGGCGCGATGGTGCCGAGCCGCAGGCGCGCGACGGTCCGGTCCTCCCCGAGGGTGCCCCGGTAGAGCAGGTAGGGGACGGCGAGCAGGCCCAGGAGCAGGAGCGGGTGCCGCCAGGACAGCTCGAAGACGGCAGGGCCCGACGCGAGCCCGAGCGCGACGGGCAGCCCGAGGACGAGGTTCCGGGCGCAGGTGACGAGCTCGGCCCCCCGCGTCACCAGCGGGTAGGCCCAGCCGAGCGCCGTGACGAGCAGGAGCGCGCCGCCGAGGAACGCGAGCCGTCCGCCGCGACCGGGTCCGCTCATCGCGAGCCCCCTCGCTCGCCGCGGGGCCGGCGCCGGTCCCCCTGCCGTCCGGGACGCGGCCGGCCGCCAGCGGACGCCGGCGCCCACGCCGCCGCCTCCGAAACCGGCGCAGGCCGCGTCTCGACGACGATCCGCTCGACGGCGCGGAGCGCCCCCTCGCACTCCGCCTCGGTCGGCTCGAGCTTGGCGAACTTCACCAGGTCGGCGTGCTGCAGGCAGCGCTCGATCTCCGGCAGCGGGCCCACCGGGGGAGTGACGCGGCGCAGCGCGTCCAGCGTCTCGAACGTCGTGTTCTCGAGCCCGTCGAAGCCGTAGCGATCGCCGACGTACCGGCGCAGCACGTACGACACCCGATCGAGGTGCTCCGCGAAGCGCGCCGCCTCGAGCAGTCCGGCGCGCCGGATCTCGTCGAGCCCCTCGAGCGCGACCTCCCAGGCTGGGCGCGGCGGCGCTGGAGGCGCCTCCGGCCGGGGGCGCCGCCACCAGCGGACGGCGAGCCAGCCCAGGAGCAGCCCCAGCGGGAGCGCGATCGCCGTCGCGATCACGACGTGCTTGAGCCAGGTCCACTCCTCGAGCTGGCGGCGCGGCGGCGGGTTCGGGCGCGGCGGCGGCGCGTCGGCGCTCGCCGTCGGGTCCTCCACCACGATGGGATGGGGCGCCGTGCACAGGGTCATCAGATCCCCGCTCGCCCGGGCGATGGCGATGGGCAGCGGCGGGAGCAGCAGGGACTGTCGGCCCGGACGAGGCGGCAGCGGCACCAGCGGGATCTCGATCCGGGTAGAGGCCTGCCCGCCCGCGACGGTGCGCTCCACCGTGGGCGCGGCGCCGCCGCCGGCGGCCGGGATCACGAACCCCGCGGCCTCCAGCGCCGCGACCTGATCGCCGGAGTGCTCCAGCCGGAAGCCATCCGGGAGCACCGTCTCTCCGCTGCCGTGCCGCACCTCGACGCGCAGCACCGCCGCGTGCCCGGCGAGGCCACGCTCGGGGAACGCCTCGCTGACCTGGGGCCGCGCCTTGCCCTCCGGCAGGTGCTCGCGGCACAGGGCCGCGGCGGGCGCGGACGCGGACGGCGCCGAACTCGGCGCGAAGCCGGTCGCCGCCGCGGGCGCAGCCGACCCCGGCGCGGCGCCGACCGACGCCACGGGCGCGACGGATCCCGGCGCGGGGGCGCCGAGCGCGACGGGCCCCGCTCCCAACGCGACCCCCGCGCTCCCGAGCGTCGCCGCGAGGACCGCTCGAGCCCTGACCGCCCTCATCGCCGCGCCCTCCGCGCGCGGCGCGCGAACAGGTCCCGAAACGGCCGCACGTAGGGCTGATTCGTGCGCACGACGACGTGATCGAGCCGGAGCTTGCGGAACAGGCGGATCTGCCGCGCGCGCTGCTCGCGCATGCGGCGGGCGTACTGCTCACGGACGGCGGGGCTCGAGGTGTCGACGACGACATCGGCGCCCGTCTCCAGATCCTCGAAGGTCGCGAGCCCCACGTCCGGGAGCTCTTCGTCGCGCGGATCGACCAGCATCACCGGGATCACGTCGTGGCGTGCCGCCGCCAGGCTCAGCGCGCGCTCGTAGCCGTCGGTGAAGAAGTCGCTGAACACGAAGGCGACGCTGCGCCGCCGCGCCACGTGGTGCAGCGTCTCGAGCGCGACCCGGAGGTCGGTCCCCGTCCCGACCGGCTCGGCGCCGAGGATCTCCCGCACCACCCGGGCGACGTGCTTCTGCCCCTTCATCGGCGGCACCAGCTTCTCCACCCGGTCGGTGGTCATGATGAGCCCGACGCGATCGTCGTGCTTGACCGCGCTGAACGCGCACAGGGCGGCGACCCGAGCCGCCAGCTCCGCCTTGGTCATCTCGCGGGTGCCGAACTCTCCGCTCGCGGACAGATCAACCACGAGCATGACGTTCATCTCCCGCTCCTCGACGAACACCTTGACGAAGGTGTCGTTCATGCGGGCGCTGACGTTCCAGTCGATGGTCCGCACGTCGTCGCCGGGCAGGTAGCGGCGCACCTCGTGGAAGGCGAGCCCGCGCCCCTTGAAGACCGACTCGTAGTTACCCGACAGCTGCTCGGAGGCGAGCCGGCTCGAGACGATCTGGATCTTGCGCAGCGCCTGGAACAGCTCGCGGGGGGTCATCGCTCACCAGCCGCGCTCGGCGAGGCTCACGGGACCTCGACGATCTCGAACACGCGCCGCACGACGTCGTCGGCCGTCACCTGCTCCGCCTCGGCCTCGTAGCTCAGCACGACGCGGTGCCGCAGCACGTCCGGGCCCACGGCCTTCACGTCCTCCGGGGTGACGTAACCGCGGTGCCGCAGGAAGGCGTGGGCGCGCGCGCAGAGGTTGAGCGCGATGCTCGCGCGCGGGCTCGCCCCGTACTCGATCAGCGGCCCCAGATCCTTCATGCCGTACCGGGAGGGATCGCGCGTCGCCAGCACGACGTCCACGACGTAATCGCGAACACGCTCGTCCACGTAAACGTCGCGCACCACCTTGCGCGCCGCGACCAGCTGCTCCGGCGTCGTCGTGGGCCTGGCGTGGGCGACGACCTTGCCGGTCATGCGATCCATGATCGCCCGCTCCTCGTCGCGGGTCGGGTAGTCCACCTTCACCATCAGCATGAAGCGGTCGACCTGCGCCTCGGGCAGCGGGTAGGTCCCCTCCTGCTCGATGGGGTTCTGGGTGGCCATCACGACGAAGGGGTCCGGCAGGGGGTAGCTCTGGTCCCCGATGGTGACCTGCCGCTCCTGCATCGCCTCGAGGAGCGCGCTCTGCACCTTGGCCGGAGCCCGGTTGATCTCGTCGGCGAGCACGAGGTTGGCGAAGATGGGGCCGAGCTTGCTGGTAAACTCGCCGGTTCGCTGGTTGTAGATGACCGTGCCCACCAGATCCGCCGGCAGCAGGTCCGGCGTGAACTGGACGCGGGCGAAGCGAGCGCTGATGGCGTCGCAGATGGTGTGCACCGTCAGCGTCTTGGCGAGGCCCGGGACCCCCTCGATCAGCACGTGACCCCCGGCGAGCAGTCCCACCAGGAGGCGCTCGACCATGGTCGACTGGCCGACGATGACCTTCCTCACCTCGCTCAGGAGCTCGTCGACGAAGGCGCTCTCCTGCTCGACGATCTCGTTCAACGCGCGGACGTCCTGCATGACTGTTCACCCGGTCGCGGCTTCGGCCTCCGACCGGCCGCCGACCAGGCCGGCGTATAACCCGAGGCCGCGCCGGGAGACAATCGAGTCGCCGCGTCTATTCCGCCCGATCCGAGACTCGCGCGGCCGCAGCCCGCGGCGGCTCCTCGATGGGCAGCAGGCTCAGCAGCGCCCAGTCCACCGCCGAGAGCGCGAGGAACACCGCCGTCGTCCAGAGCAGGCCCAGACCGACACCCTGGAGCGAGCGCCGCGCCAGTGGGAAATGGAGGAGCAGGGCGAGCGGACCGACCAGCAACGCCGCGCTCCCGAGGGTCGCCTCGGGCCAGGCCCGGGCCCGGCTCGCCGGCGGCAGCGCGGACAGGTCGCGCCGCGCGAGCCACCAGGGGAGCAGCACCTGGAGCGGCCCAAGCACCAGCAGCTCGACGGCGACGGCGTCGTCGGGCGTCATGGCCCCTCGAGCGCCCGGAGCGGCGTGGAGCGCGCTCAGCCGCGCTCGAGGTCACCCCAGATCGGGCGGAGGGAGGCCGCCAGGCCGAGCGCCAGCCCGACGGTCAGGACGAGCACCATGGGGAACAGGTTGCTCGGTAGCCCGTCGGACAGGGGGCGCCGCGCGTAGTACCAGAACACCTGCAGGGCCAGGCCGCCGAGCAGCCCCCACGCGGCCCAGCGCTGCCACTTGAGCGTGAACCAGGCGCAGGCCGCCGTGCTCGCGGCGATCGCGACGAGCCCCTCAGCCCCCCACTCGGGGAACCGCTTCACGGCGAGCGACGAGGCGCCGGCGCCAAAATGCGTGAACGACCAGACCGCGACCAGCGTCTCGAACACCAGCGCGAAGATCAGGAGGGCCGTGAGCGTCGTCGGGCGCGTCGGGGCGCGCGAACGGGAGGAGGTCGTGCTTCGAGCCAAGGCTACTCTCCGGGGGACGCGAGCCCGAACGGGCTGCTCGGAGCGCGCGTCAGGCCAGAGATCAGTACGCCGGGCGACCCGCGGTCAAGGCCGAACCGCGCGCCGCCGCGCCGCGCGCCGGCGGTCGCGGCCACGCTCCCGGTCGGCCCCGGTGCCCCCCGACCGCCCATCGCGAATGGGGCCCGATTATGGCCGGTTCGCCGGTTCGCAGGGGCGCGACGCCCGGCCGCGACCCGCGAGCCGGCTCCCGGGGGCCGGCCGGCGCCGTTCCTGGGGGCCCAGCGAGGCGAACCGGGCCGCGCCCCCCGCGATGACTCCCGGGTCGCGCGCCGGGGCGCGGCGCCGTCGAGCGGCCGCCGGGGCGCCCTCCCCGCGGGGGTGCCCCGACACCCGCGGCCGATCGATGCTACCGTGCGACCCTGATGGACCTGCACGACCATCTGGCCGCCGATCACCGGCGGCTCGAGGCGCTGATCGCGGCGCTCATCGCGGCCAAGCCGAGCGCCGACGCGGCCACGCGACGCGACCGCGAGGCCGAGCTCGAGAGCGCGCTCATCGCGCACTTCGAGGCCGAGGAGAAGCACCTCTTCCCGCTCCTCTCCCGCGAGTTCCCCGACGAGGTGACGGCGCTGCGCGAGGAGCACGAGGGGATCCGGCGCCAGCTCGCCGGCCTCGCGGCGTCAGACGCGGAGGGCTGGAGCGGCGCCGCGGCCGAGCGCCTGGCCGCCACCCTCCAGCGCCACGCGCGCCGGGAGGACGCCATGCTCTACGATCTGGTCAACGACTCGGCCACGAGCGCGCGGTACCAGGATCTCATTTCGTACCTCGAGGCGACGTACAGCCGGCTTCGCGCGGTCGAGCCCGACGGCTGAGGCTCGGACCTCCGCTCGCCCTGCCTCACTCGCAGAGCCAGGCGACCGTGAAGGCGTCGCCGCCGTCGTCGGGCTCGGCGGGGTGGGAGCGCCGCACGTAGGGCGAGCTGCCGAGGTGGGCGCGCACGGCAAGCTTCAGCGCCCCGGTGCCGTGCCCATGGAGCACGTACCCCACGGGCTCGCCGCGATCGAGCAGACGGTCGAGGAACCCGTCAACGAGATCGAGTGACTCTTCGACGCGGTGTCCGCGCAGATCGAGGGTGTTGTCCTGGGTCCGCACCGGCACGAAGCCGGCCCCGAGCGTGGACGTCGCCGGCGCCGCGGGCTTGCGGGCGCGGCGGGCGCCGCGCCGCGCCGCACCCGCCGCGCCGCCACCCCCGCCTCCCGTCAAGAGCTCCACCTCGCCCAGCGGCACCAGGAGCTTGAGCACCCCCGCCAGGACGCGCACCTGTCCACGCGCTGGCGGATCGATGACCTCCGCCGTCCGCTCCAGCCGCTTGAGGAACACCCGCACGCCGGGCGTGAGCTCCGCGGCGGTCGCGGGGCGCCGCGCCGGGCCCACGGGCGCGGTCCGCTGGGTGAGCTCGCTGCCCAGCGCCACCACGCGGGCCGCCGCGTCGATCTCCCGCTCGAGCGCCGGGACGTCCGCGATCGGCGTGGAGCTCAGGTGGGCCACGACCTCGCGGAGCCGGGCCCGCGCCCCCCGCACCTCCGCCATCAGGGGCTCGGCCTCCCGCGCGAGGCGCCGTCGCTCTCCCTGCTTGGCGGCGTCGAGCTCGGCCGCGAGGACCTCCCGCAGCCGCTCCTGCTCGTCGGCATCCGCCCGGGCGCTGGCGAGCGCCTGGTGCAGCGCCTCCCGCTCCGCGTGGAGGCGCTCGAGCAGCTGCTGGCGCGCGCGAGCCTGCTCGGGGACCAGCGCCCGAGCGCGCGCGACCACCGGCGCCGGCACGCCGAGGTGCGCGGCGACGGCGAGCGCGCTCGAGGGACCCGGCACCCCCAGCACGAGCCGGTAGGTGGGCGCGAGCCGCTCCAGATCGAAGCCCACCGAGGCGTTATGAAAGCGCGGATCCTGCGCCGCCGCCTCCTTCAAGCGCTCGTAGTGGGTCGTCACCGCCACCGCGGCGCCGCGCTCGAGGAGCGCCTCGACGATGGCCTGCGCGAACGCGGCGCCCTCCTCCGGGTCGGTCGCGCCGGCGAGCTCGTCGAGCAACACCAGCGTGCGTGGCCCGGCGACGGCCAGGATCTCCGAGAGGCGCGCGACGTGCGCGCTGAAGGTGGACAGCGCGCGCGCGATGGACTGCTCGTCCCCAAAATCGGTCAAGATGGCGTCGAACCACCCGATCTGCGACTCCACCTGCGCGGGCACCGGGAGCCCGGCGCGCGCCATCGCGACCGCCAGGCCCAGCGACTTGAGCGAGACGGTCTTGCCCCCCGCGTTGGGCCCCGAAACGACCAGGGCCTCCCCCGCCGCCAGCGCGAGGTCGTGCGGCACCACGTCCTCGACCGCGCCGATGAGCAGCGGGTGTCGCATCGACCCGACGTCGACGCGCGCCGCCTCGCCGGGGGCGATGGGCCGGGCGCGCGCCGCCGCCGCCCAGCGCGCGATGGCGGCGAGCACGTCCGCCGTGACGCAGGCCGCCTGGGCGGCGACGAGCTCCTCGCCGCGCTCTCCCGCGAGGGCCGCGAGCTCCACCAGGACCCGCTGCTCCTCGCGCACGACGTCCCCCAGCGCGACCGTCAGGCGGTTGACCACGGGCGTGACCTCGGCGGGCTCCACGTACAGGGTGCCGCCGGAGGCGCTGGCGCCGAGGACCATCCCGGGCACCCGGTGGGGCGCGTCCGCGCGCACCGGGATCACCCACCGCCCGTCCCGCTCGGTCGTGAACCGGTCGCGGAGCACGTCGGCGTGGCGGCTGACCGCCGCCTCGAGCTGCTTGCCGAGCTCGCGGCGCACCGCCACCACCCGCCGCCGCGCCTCGCGCACCGCTGGCGACGCGGCGTCGTTGACGGCGCCATCCGGGTCGAGGGCCTGCTCGATGCGCGCACCGACCGCGTCGAGCCCCGGATCCGTCGCGAGCTCGCGCGCGAGCCGGGGCGCGAGCTCCGCATGGCGGACGAGGTGACGACGGAGCCCGGCCGCCGCGGCGATCAGCTCCGCCACCGCACGGAGCTCCTGCCCCGTGGGGACGGCGCCGCGACGCACCGCGCCGAGGACCTCGTCGAGCTCCTCCAGCCCCGCGGCGGGCAGGGCCTCGCCCCGCTCCGCGCAGCCCATCGCCTCCGCGACCCGCTCCACCCGCGCCAGCGCCGCCGCCCGATCGCCCGCCGGCGCCAGCGCCCGGACGGCCCGCACCGCCGCCGCCCCGGCGCAGCCGGCCGCGATCCGGTCGAGGAGCGCCGCCCACTCGAGATCGGCCGCCGTCTTGGGCGAGAGGGGCGCGTCGTGCTCCATCGGGTCGCTCATGACGAACGGAGCCACACCACCTGGGCGCCCCAGCCCCCCCGGAGCGGCGACGCGTCGTCGAAGCCCGTCACCAGGGGGTGGCCCGCCAGCACCTGCCGCACCCGAGCGCGCTGCACGCCCCGCCCGCGACCGTGCACGATCCTCACCTCGCCGAGGCCGCGCTCCGCCGCCGCCTCGAGGTAGGAGCCCACGACGTCGGGGATGTCTCGCGGCTGGAAGCCGTGCAGATCGAGGCAGTCCCCGATCTCGAGCACCGCCACCTCGGGGGCGGGAGTGTCGTCGGGAGGGTCCGCAGCATCGCCGGGGCCGGTCACAGCAGGCACCGTTCGATCTCGTCCGCCGAGGTTGCGCGTAGCGCGCAGTCGTAGGCGCGACGGGACACGCGGTCCCCGCAGCGCGCCAGCTCCGGCCTGACGGTGAGGCGGACCTGGGCCTGGGCACGCCGGTGATCGAGCTCGTCCGCCGGCAGCCGTGGCTGCTGCGCCCGCAGCAGGAGGACCGTGTAGCGGTCGAGCAGCGCGCGGCACTCCCGCTCGCTCGGACGCGGACCGCAGCCCGTCGCCGCCGCGACGACCGCCACGACGAGGAGGCAGCGCGGGGTCGTCACCGGAAGCACTCCTCCACCGCCTCGACCCGGGTGGCGGTGCGCGCGCAGTCGAGCACGCTCGCCGGCATCGGCTTGCCAACGCACTCCGCGCGCACGCGCTCCCGCGCGCGGGCCTTGAACGCCTCCACCTCGGCCGCAACCGTCTCGGCGCGCGCGGGACCGTCGGCCTCGAGCTGGAGACGGGCGATGCGCTCGACGATCTCCTCGCACTCTGCCTCGGTCGCCGGGCGACCGCAGGCCACCGCGGCGACCGCCACGATCGCGCCGAACCGGCAGGAGCGCCATCTCGCGGGAGGCATGGTCCGCCCGGCAGCCTGGTCGCTCGCGCGGGGTGGCGCAACCCCGGGAGCGGGGCCACGGGCGCGCGCCGAGCGGCGCGAGCGCACGGCGGCCCGCGTGGCGACGGACCGCCGAAAAGTCCCAGGATTTTGGACCCTTGGGCCGGCCCTGCTAGACTCGAGGGTGGACATGGCCCGGATGCGTTCGAGCGAGGCTCCCGCCGCCGTCCCGGAGCTGATGCTACAGAAGGCCTCGCTCGCGCGCACCGCGGGGCTGCGCGCCAAATACGCCCAGCGCGGGCTGGCCCACACGGGTGAGGTCGATCCGACGACGCAGGTGCTGCTGCTGCGGCAGCTCTACCTATCCCACCTGGAGAGTCGCCGCTTCGACGAGGCGCTCGCCATCACCCGACAGATGCTGGCGCTCGACGTCATGCCAGACGTCGTGCGCCAGGACGCGGCGCGCGCGTGCCTCGGGATCGGGGACGTCGAGGGCGCGATCCACCACCTCCGCCTGGCGAGCCGGCGCGCCCCGGCCTCGCGCCGCGCCTTCCACCTCTGGACGATGGGGAGCGTCCTCTACCTCAACGGGCGCGAGCGCGAGGCGGCCAACGTCTTCGCGCGCGCGGCGCACTGGGGCACCACGGATCGACCGCTCTACCTCGCCCAGCTCGAACTCGCGCGGATCGCGGCGGCGCCGGCGCCGCCCGATCCGAAGACCCTGACCGCGCTCGGCGACGCCGCCGAGGCACTCGCCGGCGCGCCCTGCGGACAGGGGTACGGGGAGTTCGTCCGCGGGGAGATCGCCGCCCTCCTCGGCCGTGACGACGAAGCGATCGCCCTGCTCGAGTCGTTCGTCGCGCGCACCACCCAGGGTCGGGTCGCGCTCGCGATCGCGCTCGCCGCCGAGACGCGCCGCGCCCGGCGCGTCCTCGGCCGCCTCCGGCGACGCCGCCGCAGACCGCCCGGGACCCTGCAATGACGGCCTCGGAGCCGCCCGCGCGGTCGGGACTCGACATCGCCCGAACGGCCTCCACAATCCGCTCGGTCACCTTGAGAGCCTTCCCCTTCGCCGCCGCTGCCGCGCTCCTGCTCGTCGCCCAGACCGCCCACGCCGGCACCGAGGCGTGCCAGTGGGTCGGCGGCGACGCCCCCGCCGCCTCGAACGCCTTCGCGGCCGCGCTCGCCCGTGGCCCCGTCTACGCCTTCCTGATCACCTGGATCTTCGGCCTCGGCGTCGCGCTGACGCCCTGCGTCTATCCCATGATCGCGGTCACCGTCGGCATCTTCGGCGCGCGAAAGTCGAGCAGCCGCCTCGAGGGGGCGCTCCTCAGCGCCGTGTTCGTGCTCGGCATCGTCACGCTCTTCGTCCCCCTGGGGGTCGTCGCCGCGCGCACCGGCGCCCTGATGGGCGCGTGGCTGCAGAACCCCTGGGTGTTCCGCGGCATCGCGGCGCTGTTCCTGCTGATGGCGGCCAGCCTCTTCGGCGCCTTCGACCTGACCCTGCCGGACTGGCTCCAGAACCGCCTGTCGGGGGTCGGGGGCGTCGGCTACCGCGGCGCCTTCGCCCTCGGCCTGGTGTCGGCGCTCATCGCGACGCCCTGCACGGGACCGTTCCTCACCAGTCTGTTGATCTGGATCGCGGACTCGCAGCACACCGCCCTCGGCGCCGTCATGATGGCCGCCTTCTCGCTCGGCCTGGGCACCCCGTTCTTCCTGGTCGGCGCGACGGCGATGCAGCTCCCCAAGAGCGGCCGCTGGATGCTCCACGTGAAGACCGGGCTCGGGATCGTCCTCGTCGTCGCCGCGCTCTATTACCTCGGCAACGGGCTGCCCGCGCTGACCGCCCTGGTGCCGCCCAGCGCCGCGCTCGCCGCGGCGCTGGGGGTCGCGGCGCTGGTCGGGATCGGCCTGCTCGCCGCCGCCACGCGCGTCCGTGCCGGCGGCTGGCTGCTGAAGGCGGGAGGGATCGCGCTCGTCAGCCTGGGGACCTACCTCGCGCTCCTCGCGGCGACCGCGCCCCCGCGGGGCGCGACCATCGCGTGGCAAGGGGTCGGCGCCACGGCGGCGCGCACCCAGGCGACCGCCGAGCAGCGCCCCCTGCTGCTCGACTTCACCGCCAGCTGGTGCATCGCCTGCAAGGAGCTCGACCGCTACACCTTCTCCGATCCGGGCGTCGTCGCGGCGACGGCGCGCTACCTCGCCGTCAAGGTGGACCTCACCGACGACGACGATCCGGCCGCGGCGGCCACCAAGGCCGAGCACCGGATCGTGGGGCTGCCCACGGTGCTGCTCTTCGACCGCCAGGGACGCGAGGCCGTCCGCTGCACGGACTTCGTGCGCCCGGAGGAGTTCCGCGCCTTCGTCGAGCGGGTCGAGGTGCGACGAGCCGCGCCGCCAGGGCGCTGAGGCTCACCGCTCGAGCTCGGTGGTGACCGCTCGAGCGGAGTCCGTGGCGGGAGGGCGCGCGCCAGCACGCGCGGCGAGCCTCCCGTCGTCGTCACCGGCGAGGCAGACCGTCAGCACCCCCACCACCTCGGACCCGGCCTCGCGCAGCGCC
>CAYOLF010000072.1:0-9284 GCA_964404725.1 uncultured Polyangiaceae bacterium | reverse complement strand
AGCGGCGCGAGCAGCCGCCCGAGCGTGGGCAGGACGTCGACGCGCCGCTCGTACTTGAGGCGCCGCACCGCGCCCGCAACGGGCTCGACGTAGGGCTGGGCGGCGAAGACCGGGACGCCATCGAGCAGCCGGCGCGCGGGGACGACCCCAAGCCGAGACCGGCAGGCTTCGCAGGGGCTCGACGGCGCGAGCGAGTCGCAGAGCGCGCAGGCGCGCGGCGCCAGCAGATCGCCGACCCACCGGGCCAGCAGGCGTGCGAGCGCGGGGGCCACGACCCCTCGTCGTCCACGCGCGCGGCCGGTTGCCGCCCGCCCCCGCCCCCGCCGGAGCTGCCCCCGCCGGGACCGCTCAGCCGACGCCGAGCAGCCGGCTCATCGACAGCTCGTCCGCGGGCGTGAACGGGTACTGATCGAAGGCGGCGCTCGACACCCAGCGGAAGGCGTTGACGTTGACCGGGGACGGCTCCCCCTGGGTGATGTGGCACTCGTACAGGTACAGATCGACGACGTACCGCTCGTACGGGTGGCTGACGAAGCTGATGAGCTGCCCGGGCTCGACGTCCACGTCCAGCCGATGACGGACCTCGCGCCGCAGCGCGTCGGCGTCGGTCTCCCCCGGCTCGACGCGCCCGCCCGGGAACTCCCACATCAACGGGAGCACCGCGGTCGGTCGCCGCTGGGTGATGAGGTAGTCGCCGTTCCGCTCGATCACGGCGGCGACGACTCGAATCGTGGGCAGCTCGGGCATCGGTGGGGGCCCCTGACGGTCCGCGCGACGGGGCTAGAAGTCGACGCGGAAGAGCTGCTGGCCCATCAGCAGGATGTCGCCCGCGGCGAGCTGGCGCTCGCTCCGGAGACGAAGGAAGGTCCCGTTGGAACTGCCGACGTCGGTGAGGTAGATCTCCCCGTCCTCGCCGAGCGCGACGCTGCAGTGCAGACCCGAGACGTACCCGTCCTCGGAGAAGAGCACATCGCCGCGCTCGCGACCGCAGTGCAGCCCCCGCTCGGGGATCGGGAAGGAGTTGCCGGTGGTGTCACGGCCGATCACCAGCGAGAGCCGCCCGATGTAGCCCTTGGTGGGGCTGCCGAACCGCTGCACACCGTCGGCGGAGGGCCCCAGCGGGCGCAGCGCCTCGAAGCGGATGATCTCCTGGCCGATCCGGAACACGTCGTCGTACTCGAGCCGGTTCGGCTCGTTCGGCCGCAGCTTGATGTACACGCCGTTGAGCGAACCCTCGTCGCGCACGGTGAGCTCGCCGCCGCGGCGGGCGAACGTCGCGTGCCGGGGCGACAGGTAGCTGTCCCCCGCGAACACCGAGCCGGTGTCGCGCCCGACGGTGATCATCGGCGAGTCGGGCAGATCGAAGGTGCCGGCCTCGGTCCCGTCAGCGCGCAGCGCGGTGAGCCGGATCGACGGGACCCCCGTCTCCACGGGCGCGGCCGCCGCCGCCGCGACCGGCGCGGGCGCGGTCGCCGCCGTCGAGAGGTTGTAGCCGCAAGAGGCGCAGAAGCGGTTCGCGCGCGGGTTCTGGTGGCCGCACTGGGGGCAGGCGGCCATGTCCGGCGCGGCCCCCGGGCGGGGCACCGCGGCGGCCGGCGCGGCGGGACGCGCGGGCGCGGCCGCGGCGGCCGGCGCGGCCGCAGGGGCCGGCGCAGGAGCCTTGACGGCGGGGACGCCGTGCGGCGGCGTCCGGGCGGTGAACGGCTTGGGAGCATCCTTGCGCGGGAGCTCCGCGCCGCAGCCAAGGCAGAACTTGTAGTGGTCCTGGTTCTCTTTGCTGCACTTGTCGCAAACGATCACGTGAGCCTCCCCGGATGCGGCCGCGCCAGGCACTCTCTCCTGGTCGGGCCAGCGGCAGTCGCTCGTAACTGCGCGATTATCCACGGTGCCCCCTGGGGGTCAAGGCTGAGGTGCCGGAGCGCACCCCGCCGCCTCCATGGCCCCCGCTCCCCGAGCGAAACCGCGGGCGCCCCGGCTCAGGGACCGCGACGCTGGGTGAGCCAGGCGAGGGCCTCCCGCAGCAGCTCGGCCGCAGGCGCGGCCTGCAGCCGGTCGCCCAGCGCCGTCACCGCCTGCTCCGCCTCGGCGCTCCGGTAGCCCATGTTGACGAGGGCGCCGACCAGGCGGGCCGACTGGTCCGGCCCCGCGCCCGTCGTGGCCGTGCCCGCGAGGCGGCCCCGGGAGATCTTGTCCTTCAGCTCCAGCACCAGTCGCTCCGCGGTCTTCCGACCGATCCCGGGCACCCTCGCGAGCCGTGCGAGGTCGGCCGCGGTGATCGCCGCGGCCAGCTCGGCGGGGGGCAGCGCGCTCAGCAGGCCCAGCGCGATCTTGGGACCGATCTTCTGGACCCCGATCAGCATGCGGAACACGTCGCGCTCCCCGTCCGACGCGAACGCGAAGAGCTCGAGGGCGTCCTCCCGGACGTGGGTGTGGACGTGCAGCACGACACCGTCGACGCCCGCGCGCTCGGCGCGACCGAGGGTGCCGACCGGAGTCTTCGCCTCGTAGCCCACCCCGCCCACGTCCACGATGAGCGCGCCGTCGGCGTCCTCTGCCACCACTCTGCCCGTCAGCCTGCCGATCATCGGTGCGCCGCAGGCTACCAGAGCGCCTCACCCGAAGCGAACCGCCCCCCGCGGCCCCGCTTGGTGGCCGTCGCGCCCCGTGGTACCGGTCGGCGCCATGTCGAGGACGCCCGCTCTGTTCCTGGTCGCGGCGGCGACCTTCGCCATCATCGGCTGTCGCTACTCCTCGAGCGAGACGCCGCCGCCGATGGAGCCGGATTTCGACCGACTCCGAAGCGCCGAGGCGCCGGTTACCGGCGACGGTGGCGCGAGCCCGCAGCCCGCCGACGCCGCGCCGGGCGCGGCCGGCGCCAAACCGCGCTGAGGCACGGCGCACCCGGCGCGGCGCCCGCGCCGGCTCAGAAGCGGCCGGAGACGACCGCGCCGACGACCCCGTCGCCGACCAAGGGGCTGAGCCCCGGGCGAGCGCCCTTCTCGACCACCTTCGCGGGAGCGAGCAGGTACCAGAGGGTGCCGCCCGCGGCGATGGCGAGCCCGCCGATGGCCATCCCCCCCGACAGCTGCTCGCGGCCGCGGGCGGCGTTGGCGTCCGTCTTCACGTCCCCGGGGCAATGCAGGCGATCGTCGCCGCACTGCTCCTCGAAATCGCTCACCTCCTCGTGAGCGCCGAACCAGAGCACCCCGCCCACCACGGCGACGACGCCGCCGGCGCCCGCCAAGACCACGGGGACTACCGGCCGGCGGGTCTTCGCGTGCGTAGCGGGCGGCGGAGAGGACGAGGACGGGCTCGTCGACGCCGACGCGACGGGAGGCGAGGACGACGGGGCCGCCGCCGCCGCCGCCTCGGCGGCCAGCTCCGCCCGGTGGCTGGCGATGCGCCGCTCGAACTGCTCGCGATGAGGCGTCTCCGGCTTGCGCTCGATCAGGGTCTCGAGCGCGTGGATGGCCTCCGCCCGGTCCCCCTTCAGCTCGTGAGCGCGCGCCAGGTTCTGGAGCAGGTCGTGCGCGCGACAGTCGCGCCGGTAGGCGTCTCGCCAGTAGGTGATCGCCCGATCGAAATCCCCCTCGTCGAAGGCGGCCTTGCCCGCCTTGAACGCGCCCTGCGCTGCCTCGACCGCCTCCGCGGTGGGCTCCTCCTCACAGGTGGGGTACTCGGTTTCGCCCCGCGCAGCACCCGCGGCGAGCGCGACACCCAGCCCCAGTGCAGCGGCCGCTCGGCGCAGCGTCGAGGTCAACCGAGTCACGGCGAAGGAGGCTAACACAGTCGCCCCCACGATCACCGGCGAAACGGCCGCGCCGCGGCGGCGCGCGGGCGGACGTTCACGTCCCTTCTGTGCTCTGCACCCGCTCCATCTGCACCCGCTCCATTTGTACCCGCTCCATTTTTGCCCCATCAGAGCGCCACGCTCACCTCACGACGCACTCCGGCCACGCGGCCCGGCTCCGGCTCGCGTCGCGCCGCGGCGCCCGCGCCGGCGGGGTGTTCTCGCTTGTGGCTCCGCCGAGACCTGGGCCATCGTGCGGCGGTGGATCCCGAAGATCCCAGCGGAGACGCCCGCGAGGCCCGACGATGAGCCGGGCCGCGCGGGACGAGGCGCGGCTCGTCGCGCCGCCGAGGCCCGGCGCTCCCGGCTCCGGGCGCCCGGCGGGGCCGGGCCGCTCCGGCGACGCACCCTGATTGGAGGACGCCAGCGATGGTCCCCGAGCAATGCCAGATCCTGGTCGTCGACGACGAGCCGAACCTCCGCCGCGTGCTCAGCGCGCAGCTCGCGCGAGACGGCTACGAGGTGCTCACCGCCGAGGACGGCGCCGCGGGGCTCGAGCTGCTCCGGGAGCACCACTTCGATCTCGTCATCACCGATCTTCGCATGCCCGGCGTGGACGGGATGGAGCTGCTCCGCCAGGCGCTGGCGATGGACCCGGAGTTGCCGGTGGTGATGATCACGGCCCACGGCGCGGTGGATACGGCGGTCGAGGCCCTCAAGCTGGGCGCCTTCGACTACGTCACCAAGCCCTTCGATCAGGCCGAGGTGCGGACCATCGTGAAGAAGGCGCTGGCGACCCGCGAGCTCGCGGGTCGGGACGCCTCCCACGAGCCCGCCCCGCTCGACGAGGCCTTCCGGTACGGCATCATCGGGCGCAGCCCCGCGATTCAGGACGTCTGCACGGTGCTGGATCGGGTGGCCGACACGCCGACGACCGTGCTCATCACCGGTGAGAGCGGGACCGGCAAGGAGGTGGTCGCCCGCGCCGTGCACGAGAGCTCGGGCCGCCGGGAGCGCCCCTTCATCAAGGTCAACTGCGCGGCCATCCCGCGCGACCTGATGGAGAGCGAGCTCTTCGGCTACGAGCGCGGAGCCTTCACCGGCGCCGTGGGCTCCAAGCCCGGTCGCTTCGAGCTGGCGAACCTCGGCACCCTGTTCCTCGACGAGATCGGGGCCATTCCCATCGAGATGCAGGTCAAGCTCCTGCGCGCCCTGCAGGAGAGCGAGTTCGAGCGGGTCGGCGGGGTCAAGACGATCCGGGTCGACGTCCGCGTGGTCGCCGCGACCAACAGCGATCTGAAGCGCGAGATCGCGCAGGGGACGTTCCGCGACGACCTCTACTACCGTCTCAACGTCGTGCCCATCGCGCTGCCGCCCCTGCGCGACCGGGGCGGGGACATCCCGCTCTTGGTGCGGCATTTCATCGCCAAGTTCAACGCCCGCCTGAAGAAGTCCGTGCAGGGCATCACCCCCGAAGCGGCGGCGCGCCTCGAGGCCTACTCCTGGCCGGGCAACATCCGCGAGCTCGAGAACGTGATCGAGCGGGCGGTGCTCTTCTGTGACGCCGGGGAGCTTCGCCCCATGGACCTCCCCGGTGAGCTCCGCGACGACGTGCCCACGACGCCCACGTCCCCCGCGGCCAGCGCCGCCGCGAGCGCGGCCACCGCCGCCGACGGGCTCAAGCAGCAGGTCAAGGCCGCGATGAGCCGCCTGGAGCGGGAGATCATCGTCAAGGCGCTGGACCAGACGCGCGGCAACGTGACGCACGCCGCCCGGCTGCTCAAGATCTCTCGCAAGGGGCTGCAGCTCAAGATGAAGGAGCTCGGCCTGCGCGAGCGCGAAGAGACCCGAGAACCGTGAGCGCGCGCCAGCCGCCGCCGCCGCGGACGCAGCCCTGGTCCCCGCACCGGGGCGGCCGGGGCGTGCCGGGAGCCGCGGGCGGCGGCGCGTACCGCGCGGCCCTGGGCGCGCTCGGCGTGATCGCCGGCCTGGGCGGGGCGGGCGCTTGCCGCGAGCGAGCGGCGCCCGCGCCCGCGGTGGACGCGCCCAGCGCGACGGCGAGCGGCACCATCGGACGGCCGGCAGAGTCCCCGCCCCCGCGCCGCGGCATGGTCTACGTCCCCCCGGGCGCGCTCGTCGCCGGCACGCCGCCGCAGAGCCTCCCGCGCATCGCCGACCAGGAGATCCCGGGCGAGCAGGTGATCCTGAAGGGCTTCTACGTGGATGTTTTCCCCTTCCCCAACGAGGCCGGCGCCATCCCCCTCACCAACGTCACCTGGGAGGAGGCCACGACGCTGTGCCGGGAACGAGACAAGCGGCTCTGCACGGAGCTCGAATGGGAGCGCGCCTGCAAGGGGCCGGACAACTTCCCCTTCGAGTACGGCGAACGCTACGATCCCAAGCGCTGCAACACGGGCGCGCAGCCTCGGCTCCGTCCCAGCGGCTTCCACGTGGGCTGCGCCAGCGCCTTCGGCGTGCGCGATCTACACGGCGGCGCCTGGGAGTGGACCCTGAGCCCTTGGGGGCGCGGCGACGAGACGGGGCTGGTCACCGTGCGAGGCGGCAACTCGACGGCGGGCGAGTTGGCGGGTCGCTGCGCGAACGGGATGGGGCGCAGCCCGGCGCGCGCGTCCGACGCGGTCGGATTCCGGTGCTGCGCCGGGCCGGTCAACGAGGCCAAGGTGGAGCTCTCCATCACGCGCGGCGCCAAGCTCGACGCGCGCGAGTCGGTCGATCGCGACCTCGCCGCGCGCCTGCGCGGGGCTCTGGTCGAGCTCGGGCGCGACGACGTCTCGGTCCCCGACGACTTCCGCTTCGACCGGATGTGGGTCTGGCGCCCGATCGGCAACGAGGAGCTGGTCGTGCTGGGCGGCTGCGCGGGGATCGGGCGGGAGCCGTCCTGCGGCGTGCTGGTGGCGCGCGTCCACCTCGATCGCCCGCAGGCCCTGGCCTGGGCCTCGAGCGGCCACTGGGTGCCCGTGGTCCACGTGGACGTCGACGCCCGCGACCTCTGGCTGTTTGGCGGCGATCCCCTGGGCTCGTTCCGGTGCCTGGTGTCCTACGCCTGGGGGCGCGTCGCCGTGGGCGCCCGCGAGCGGCGCTTCCCCAAGCCCGAGAAGCGCAAGGGCACGGCCGCCGACGGCCGGACCCCGCGCCCGCCCACCGCGCGCCAGCGCCCCCTGCGCTGAACGCCGCCCGGCCCGATCGCGTCGATCGCCGGTCGGGCCGGGGGCGGAGATCGGGATCACCGACCGCGCGCGGGCAGCGGGCCGCGGCGCGCTGGCGCCTCAAACGCTGGCGTCGCCCGGCTCCGGCGCGCTCCACAGCGCGACGGAACCGATCCGTCCATCGCTCAGCTCGCGCACGCGCAGTCGAACCCCACCCACGCTCACGGTGTCACCGACGGCCGCGTCTCGGGTCCGCTCGCGGATCAGCTGCTCGAGGGTCGTGCCGCTGGACTCCCCCAAGGCCAGGCCATAGATCTGCGCGAGGTGCCCGACGGTCGTGGTGCCGCGCAGCGCGAACTCGTGGGGGATGAAGGCGGGCGCGTCGCCCTGCGCGCGCGCGAAGATGGCGTCCACCGGCCAGCGTGACTGGTGGTTGACCACGATGAAGAGGTGATCTCCCGCTCGCACCTCCGTCGAACCACGGGGGGGGACCAGCACCTTGTCGCGCGCGATCATCGCCACCACGGCGTCCTCCGGCAGGGCCAGATCGCGCAACAGATGCCCCGCCACCGGTGAGTTCGCGGGCACCACGTAGTCGATGATCTCCGCGTCGACGTCGCGCAGCGACGTGATCTCCAGCGACAGGGGCGGCTCCGGGACGGGCGGCTCCTCGAGGCCCAGCCGGCGCGCGAACCACGGCAACGTCCCCCCCTGCACGACCGCCGAGATCAACACGACGAAGAACACGACGTTGAAGATCATGGCGCCCGCGCGGAGCCCGAACATCAACGGGTAGGTCGCCAGGATGATCGGCACGGCCCCCTTCAGGCCCACCCAGCTCACCAACGTGAGCTCGCGCCAGGTGAACTTGAGCGGCGCCAGGAGCGGCACCACGGAGAGCGGTCGCGCCACGAAGGTGAGCGCCAAGGCCACCAGCAGACCCGGCCCGGCCACGGCCCAGAGCTGGCTCGGGTAGGACAGCAGACCGAGCACCACGAACATGGTGATCTGGCCCGCCCAGGCGATGCCGTCGTGGAACAGCAGCGTGCCCTTCAGGAAGACGAGCTTGCTGTTGCCCAGCACCGCGCCAGCGACGTAGACGGCGAGAAAGCCGCTGCCCTGCAGCAGCGCCGCCATCCCGAACGCGAAGATGCCGCAAGCCGCGGTGAGCACCGGATACAGCCCCGCTGCTGCCAGGTTGATGCGATTGATCAGCAGCCGAGCGAGCATGCCCGCCGCCAACCCCACCGCCAGACCCACCCCCATTTGCAGCACGAACAACCCGAGCAGACTCGGCCCCAAGGGGCGCTCGCCGGTGAGCACGGAGATCAGCCCCACGGTGAGGAAGATGGCCATCGGATCGTTGGCGCCGCTCTCGATCTCGAGGGTGGCTCCGAGGCGCTTGCGCAGGTGGACCCCGGCGTTCCGCAGCAGCGAGAACACCGCCGCTGCGTCCGTCGAGCCGACGATGCTGCCGAGCAACAACCCCTCGAGCAGGGAGAGATCGAGCACGAGCATCGCGACGACCCCCGTCACCGCGGACGTCACCAGCACCCCCAGCGTGGCCAGCAGCGCGGACGGCTTCCACGCGAGCTTCAGGCTGTCCCTCGGCGTGCGCAGGCCGCCGTCGAACAGGATGAACGCCAGCGCGACGGTGCCGATGGCGTGCGCGGCCTGGAAGTTGTCGAAGGGGATCCTACCCGGACCCTCCGAGCCCGCGAGCATGCCGACGACCAGGAACATCACCAGCACGGGCAGGCCCGCGCGCGCTGAGAATTTGCTCGACAGGATGCCGAGGATCATCAGCGCGCCGGCCAGGAGGAGCAGCTTGTCGACCAGAAACACGGGGTGGCGGGGCCCTTTCCGAGGAGCGCGTCAGCATAACACGCGGCGCGCACCGGCGGCTCCGGCGCTGAGCGCCGCCGGGCCCCGACTCAGCGGTGGCCCAGGCAGGCGAGATCGAGCTGGCGCGAGGTGCCCCGGTGCCGCTCCGTCACCCGCCCGAGCTCACGCTCGAGGGCGAGGCCGCGCCCCGGAGGCTGCCCCGTCGGCGCGAGCGCGAGCTGCTGGGTGAGCTGACCGGCGCGCTCGACGTGCTGCCGGTACTGCCCGACCAGCGAGGCGATCTCCGGGTCGCGCGGCGGCGCGAGCGCCCCGAGCTCTTGGTCGAGCGCGAGGTAGCTCGCCGCGATCCGGGTGTACTTGTCGGGTGACTCGCCGGGTTCGCGCGCCTGCGCTTCGATGCGGTCGAGCGCCGGGTTCACCACCGCCACCACCCGGCGGCAGTCGGCGACGCGACCGGCGGGGCCACAACCGACGAGCGCCAG
>CAYOLF010000071.1:28649-33871 GCA_964404725.1 uncultured Polyangiaceae bacterium | reverse complement strand
CCGCCATCCCCCGGCGTCCCGCCATCGCTCGGCGCCCCGCCATCGCTACGTATCCCTCCGGTGCCCGACGTCCCGCCGCCGCTGCGGCGGCCGCCATCCCCCGACGTCCCGCCGTCGCCAGGTGCGGCGCCACTCCCCGGATTGCTGCCTCCTTGGTCCTCCTCGTCGGAGGATCCGCAGGCGACGATCCCCAAGCACAGCGCCGTGACGGCGACCCACCAGCCTCGTGGCCCAAGCCCCATGCCCGGATTTTACGACGCCAGAGCCCCGGTCGTCGACCACCGACGGCCGCGCTCCTGGCAGAACGCTCACCTGAGCGGCGAGCGACGCTCCCCTCCCCGGCGCGAACCCGTCGATGCGTGGCGTGAGCCCAGCGCCACCCCGGTGCCACCTCTACCTACACGCGGCGCCCCGAGAGAAAGCTGTCCACGCCCCGCCACACCTCGGGCGAGTACTTCTCGCGACCGGGCCGCACGAGCTCGTTGGCCTTGTCGATGTCGGGCCAGAGCAGGCAGAGCTCGTAGCCCTTGTCGTTCACGCGCCAGAGGCGTGACAGGACGCTGTCCCGCTGGCTCGTGCAGTCGCGCCCCTCGAGCTCGGGCCAGGGACGCAGGACCGGGTCTGGCTGAAAGGGGGCCCTCGCCTCGGCTCGGCAGGTGGAGAGCTCCCCGAGGATGGGGGCCCGCTCGCCGACGTAGCTCGGCAACCGCGCGTTGAGGAGGTGGCTGCGGGGGTAGAAGTGAAACTGCGGGAAATCGCCGGTCCGATAACGTCCGAGATCGGGGTGGCCAGCGTGCCCCACGGTGGTCGCGACCGCGATGCGCAGCTCGCCGCGCGGCCGCCCCCCGTTGATGGCCCCGAGCTCGGCGGCGACGCCGGCGAGGCAGCGCTCGAGGAAGTCGTCGATGCTGCGGCCGCTCTGCGATCGCGCCGGGTGCAGGAGGCTCAGGCGATCGTTCCAGAACGGCTCGTTCCAGAGGTCGAAGGAGTGGACGCACCGGTGATGCTCGGCCGCGACCCGGATGAGCGGCCGCAACACCTGCGCCACGAACGCGTCCCCCACGGCCGAGCCGTGGACGGGGTCGTGCACGATGCCGGCGCGGTTGTGCCGCGCGAAAGCCTCGAAGCTCATCAGGCAGGGCATGATCCGGACGCCCCCCGAAGCCGCGAAGACGCCGAGGATCCGCCGGAAGACGTCCAGGTACCGCGGGTTGGCCGCCGTGGGGGGCACGACGGAGCAGCGCTCGCGACCCCGGGCCCGCGGGTGCCGCCGCTGGGTCCCCCAGGCATGCGGGCCGTCGAGCCCGCAGAGCAGCCAGAAGCGTACGACCCCGATCCCCCGCTCGCGGAAATGCGCGAGGTCGGCGGGAAGCTCGACCTCGAGCCAGCGCTCGTCGGGCGAGCCGACCAGATGGGTCCCGAAGTAGTTGCGCGGCCAGGGGTAGTTCACGCCGACCGCGAGGCGCCGCGGCAGGGGCTCGACCAGCTCGCGGCGCCACCAGCCCCACACCCCCGTCGGCGTATCGCCGCCGGACTCGCGCCGCAATCGCCCGCGGAGGCGCCGGACGCGACGGGGCGACCCCGCGGCCCCGATCGGTCGGGCTCGCTCCCGCATTACCCCGTCATGGTTCGACCCCTCGGCTCCCGGCGGCTCGGCTCGTGGTCCCTGCTCCTCGCCATGCTCGTCGCCGGCTGTGGCAGTGACGAGGGGGAGCGTTCGCTGGGCGATCCGTCCGGGGGAAGTCCCGGGCTCGGGGGCGCGGCGCCCGACGGAACGGGCGGCAGCCCCGGGGGGGTGGAGACTGGCAGCTCGGAGACGACCGGTGGCGTCTCCTCCGGCGGTCTGGCGACTGGAGGGGCCACCACCGGGGGCACGGATGCGGGCGGAGGCTCACCGCCGCGCGGCGGGGCGGCGTCGGGTGGAGCTCCCGCGGGTGGCGGTGCCGGCGCCGCCGGGAGCGATGCTTCCCTGGGCGGGGCAGCAACGGGCGGGCTCACCGCGGGCGGGGCCACCACCGGCGGCACCGCGCCGAGCGGCGGCGCCGCGACCGGCGGGGTGGAATCGGGCGGCGCGGCTGGGAGCTCTGCTTCCCTGGGTGGAAATGGGACGGGCGGCTCCGGCGGCGAGACTCCGCCGGGCCCGGCGCCCTGCGAGCCCGTGCCGGCCGGGGAGCAGCTGGCGTTCCCCGGCGCCGAGGGCTTCGGGCGGTTGTCCCGGGGAGGGCGCGGCGGTGACGTTTGCCACGTGACCCACCTCGAGGACTCCGGCGCCGGGTCCTTCCGAGACTGCGTCGGCCGGGGCGACCGCACGGTGGTGTTCGACGTGGCGGGCTGGATCACCCTGGCGAGCGGCCTCGGGATCACCGCGGATAACCTCACCATCGCCGGCCAGACGGCCCCCGGGGGTGGCGTCGGGCTGCGCGGGCAGAAGGTTTCCATCGGCGGCTCGAACGTCGTCGTGCGCTTCCTCCGCGTGCGGCGCGGCATTCTGGCGACGACGGACCGCAATGACACCCTCACCGTCAGCTCGGCCGCGAGCGACGTCATCCTCGATCACTGCTCGGTGGCCTTCGGCACCGACGAGAACTTCTCGATGCCCGGCGACGAGGCGGTGGGGCCGAGGGAGCTCACCGTGCAGTGGAGCATCGTGGCCTACGGCCTGCAGCGGAACAACCACTCCGCCGGCTCCCTGCTCACCGCCAGCAACACGACCATCCACCACAGCATCTACGCCTTCAACAAGACGCGGAACCCCAAGGCGCGCTCCGAGGACGGGCGCCCGCTCGACTTCGTCAACAACGTCGTCTACGGCTGGAACGCGCCCGATCCCTACGGCGAGGCCAACGATTGGAGCCTCAGCGGGCACCCGTTCATCATGGGCGACACGTCGAACGGGATGCACTACGCCAACGCGGTCGGCAATGCGTTCGTGTCGTACGGTGGGCGAAGCGCGAGCCAGGCCTTCGTCTCCGGCGGCACCAGCGACGGTGGCGTCCCCACCTTCAACCTGTTCTTCGAGGACAACCTCCTCGACGGCAACGCCAATGGCGTCTTCGACGCCTCCCAGACCGACTGGAGCATGGTGGGGACGGCGACCCGCCTCGACGCGCGGATCGCCGCGCCCCAGGTCTGCACCGACGACGTGCTCACCGCGTACGAGCGCGTCCTCGATCGGGCCGGGGCCACCGTCCCGTTGCGCGACGAGCTCGAGACGGGCCTGGTGGCGAGCATCCGCGCCCAGGGGGGCATCCTCATCCAGGACGAGTCCGACCTCGGCATCGGCGCCGACGGGTATGGGACCCTGGCGAGCGGCACCGCCCCCGCCGACAGCGACGGCGACGGGATGCCGGATGCGTGGGAGGGTGACCGGGGGCTCGACGCAGGCGATCCCGCGGATCGGAACGGCGACGACGACGACGACGGCTACACCAATCTCGAGGAGTACCTCAACGAGCTGGCTGCCCCCGCCTGGGGCCCCTGAAGGGATCGGGGAAAGGGGCGGCCAGTTGGGCCCGGCGCGGGCGCCTACTCCGCGGCGCTGACCTGGGGCCACGGGCGGAGCCACCGCTCGAGCTCGAGCTCGAGCGGGCCGACTTGCTCGACGAGCCCTCTCACCATCGCCAGCTGGGCAATCGCCATGGACGGCAGGTTCATGTGATAGCCGGGCCCCAAGGCCCCGGGCGTCGCCGCCGCGCGCACGACCTCCAGCATCGCCGCCGTCGGCGGGGATCGCTCCAGCACTTCCCTGGCGAGCTCGAGCCCCGCCGCCAGAGCGGCGGGCTCGTGCTCGCGGCAGTAGGCGATGGCGAGCCGATTCGCGACGTGCTCCTCGTGCCAGTGCTCCGCCGTGAGGCGGCCCGCAGCGTCGCGCCAGTAGTGGAACAGCTCGTGTGCCAGGACCGCCGGCGCTTGCGCCCTGAGGATCCGGCCGACCTCGTCGAACGAAGCGCCCCCGAGCAGCTCCGCCTGGAAGGGCGCGATCTCACCGAGCTGCTCCTCGAGGTCCGGGTAGGCGATGACCTTGCTGCGCGCGTCGAACACCCACTGCGGCAGGTGCCAGGGCCGCAGGCGCGGCGGCAGGGGCGGGTCGAAGGACTCGACGCGGCTGAAGAACCGGGCGACCAGCTGGTTCACCTCCCGATGCCACGCACCTCCCGGTTGGTAGAGCGCGACCGACTCCGGCAAGGGCGCGGGTTGATAGACGCTCGACGCCAGCAGATCCACCGTGTCGAGCAGGGTCCGGTGCGCCGCGCCGTGGCCACCGGTGCCGGCGATCTCGCGGTGGATCTCCCGGCGCAGACGCTCGAGCGTGACGGCCGCGCGCCGCACCGCCCCCGAGTCGTAGAGCAGCGCGCGCACCGCGACCGGATCGGCCCTGGCGACGACCTCGTGCCAGCGCGCCGCGGCGGCCTCGTCCGCACCCTCGAGGAAGCACGCTACCGGGTAGCTCGGGCGCCCCAGCGCCAGATCCGGGCTGAAGGGCTTGCCGAAGAGATCGCGCAGGTCGTCCACGACCTGAACGAGGCGCGCCATGGCCTCCCCGACCCGGCGATACCGCGCTCGGGTGGGACCGTCCACGCCCGCCGCGAGCGCCCCGCACTCGGCGATCAGGGCGAGGCTGGAGGTCTTGGCTTCGTGCATCGCGAGCACCTCCTCCGGGGTGCTCGCGGCCCGATCGCCGAGCAGATCCTGGTGCTGTCCGGCGACCGCGCGGAGCGAGATGCGGTTGAAGAGCGCGAGCCGTGCGCCGAGCCCCCAGCCATCCGGCGCCGACCGGCGCAAGCACTGGAGCGCCAGGAACAGGAGGGCGAGCCCGGAGTTGACCGCGATGGCCGGGCCAGCTTCGGCGTGGGGCGTCCGCGCGAGCTCCTCGTCCTGGACGTCGTCGATCAGGTCGGCGGCGAGCAGGTACAGGTTCGCGAAGCAAGCGAGGTCGAGCGCGCGCTCGTCGATCGGGCGGCGCCAGGCCTCGGCGACGAGGTAGATGAGCGCCAGCGGGTTTCCGAGCGGGTTCTGCCACGTGAGGGGCTCGTACCGGAGCACCGTCCGCGCCAGGAGCTCCCGCTGCCCGGCCACGAGCCCCGCCTGCTCGATCGCAGCGAGCGAGCGCGCGGTCACCGCGGCCAGGAACTCACGCGTGTTTCGGATCGGGGTCGTAGGCATGAAGTCTCCGAACGACGAGGGCCCGGGGCTCGCCCAGCGAACCCCGGGGCCGCGTCAGG
>CAYOLF010000071.1:7190-28549 GCA_964404725.1 uncultured Polyangiaceae bacterium | reverse complement strand
CAGGAACCCGCTCGCTGACGGCGACAGGAACCCGCTCGCCGACGGGGTCGGGGCCTGACCCGGCAACGGATCCGCGCCGGCCTCGACCGGCAGGGTGACGGCGAGGTTTCGCTCGAGCACCTCGCGCTCATGAAGCTCGATCATCTCTAGGGGCTCTGACATCGCTCTCTATCCTCCTTCGATCAACGCTCCGAACCCGGGGGTTGGGTGGAGCAGACAGCGCAAGAGGCAACCCGGGTCGACGGGCTTGAGCAGCACGGCGTCGACGCCCGGAACCGCCTCGACCGGATCGACGGCGCCGCTCAGCACCACGAGCCGCTCGAGCCCCCAGCGCGCGCGCCACTCGAGCGCGCGCCGGGCGACGCTCCCGGCGCAGACCAGGTGGGTCGGCAGCAGCCCCCCCAGCGCCGCCCCCACCTCACCCGCATCCGCCGCCGTCACGACCGCGCCGAAATGGCGGGCGAGGTAGCGCCCAAGCGAGGCCCGCACCGGCGCCGACGGCTCGATCAACAGCACCAGTCCGCGCGTGGGTACCGACCGCGCGCAGGGCTCGGCCGCGAAGCGGAGTTCCCGCTCGCTCATTGGATCAGATTGCGCCCCAGAGCACGAATAGACAAATTTTCGCACCGACTTCCATCGCGAAATCCGATTTAGTAACAAGCACTCTCCCCGGCGGGACGCGCCCCCGGGATCGCCGGACACAGTTATTCCCCAGTTCTGACCGAATCTCCCTCATTCCAATCCGGTGAATCCAAGTTCGCACGAAACCGGGGAGTACCGCGCGGAGCCTCGCCGCCCCCACGCCGGCCACCCCCCGCGCTGGCCGCCGAATCCAAGTTCGCGCGAAATCGGGGAGTACCTCGCGACACCGCCCTTCGGTGTCACTCGCTCGCGATGGACGCTACTGCGCGACTCCCGATCCGGATTGATCCGGGCTCAGTGCAGCACGGGGTCGGCTTGCGCGGAGTCGGCCAGCACGGAGCGACCCGGCAGGCGGATGCGGAACTCGGCGCCGCCGTGCGGGCCGTCGCCGAGCGCCACGGTCCCGCCGAGGAGCTCGACGTAGCGTCGAACCAGGTAGAGCCCGAGCCCCGACCCCTCGGGCCGGGTCGATTGGGCAAAGCCACCGAAGACGCGCTCGCGGATCTCGCGAGGGATCCCGGGGCCATCGTCGTGGACGCGCACGAGCGCGGCGTCGGCCGTCCCCTCCACCGTGGCCTCGATCCACACCCGGGTCGCGCCCGCCTGGGCGGCGTTCCGGAGCAGGTTCCGCAGGACGACCTCGAGGTAGGAGGCGCTGCCGCGCACCTCGAACTGGTCCGTCCGGAGATCCTTGAGCACCACGAGGCGGTCGCGGCGATTGCCCACCGCGGCCTCGATGGCCGGCCCCAGCGGGAACGGCTCCGAAGCCGGTCCCGCCTGCGAGCGGAGCTTCGCCAGCGTGTCGGCCACGAGCTCCCCCTCCATGCGGTGCGCCTCCAGCGCGTCCTCCAGCGACGCCCGGCCGAGCTCGCCCAGCGTCCCCTCCTCGGAGATCATAGTGAGGTTCGCCCGCACCACCGTCTGCGCGTTGCGGAGCTCGTGCAAGAAGTGGCTCAGATCCAGGAGCACCACGCCGAGCACGGCGTGCATGCTGTCGTCGGCGAGGCGCCCCGCCACGGCCAGCGCGGCCTCCGCCTGGCGCTTGGCGCGGAGCAGCCGCCGGCGCTGTCCCGTCTGGTAGGACACGACCAGCGCCACCACGACACTGGACGCGAGCGCGACCGACGTGGAGAGCGGTGGCGAGAGCAGCGCGACCAGCAGAGCCGTGGGGAGCATCACCGCGGCGGCGAAGAGCGGCGTCAGCGCGTAGTGCTGCGCCTGCGCCCCCACCAGCATCAGCCCGTGGAGCGTCGCGAACACGAGGCCGACGCCCGGCTGGGCCGTCGCGGCCGAGTAGACCAGCGCCGCCGAGTAGAAGGGCGTGTCGAACAGAGTCGCCGCCACGCCGAACGATCCCTGGCAGCGCCGCTTCCAGGCGAACCAGGACAGGCTCCCCCCGAGCAGGGCCAGGAGCACCCCGATCCAGGCCTGCTCAAGGCCGGTCACGGCCGCGAGCGGTGGGACGTACCCGACGACCAGCAGCCCACCCGCGATCGCCCCGCTCGCGCTGAGCGCACCGAGGGGCGACGAGATAGCGGTGACCAGCTCCGGCTCGAAGGAGTCCTCGAACGCGCGCCACTGAGTCAGCCACCATTCCCGCTTCAGCGCGAGCATCCCCCCAGCGTTACCGCGAACGGAGGATTCTGGCGATGCTGGACATCGGAACCGTCACCCGCCTTCGGGCGCGCCGCCGACGCCGGGAACGAGACGGCCGGGCGGCCCAGGGAACGGACCCTTGGCCCACAGGCCGCCCCATCCCCTCGTCCCCAGCCCCGCGGCAGGGAGCAGCGGCCCCCCGCTCCGCGGGTGGGGCCGCCCCCCCCGCTCCGTCACTCCTTCTCGGCCGCCACCAGCCGGTAGACGACGCCCGCGAGCGCCGCACCGACGATCGGCGCGACCCAGAAGAGCCAGAGCTGTGACAGCGCCCAGCCTCCGACGAAGAGCGCCGGTCCGGTGCTGCGCGCCGGATTCACCGAGGTGTTGGTCACTGGGATGCTGATCAGGTGGATGAGGGTGAGCCCGAGCCCGATCGCGATGGGGGCAAAGCCCGCCGGCGCGCGCTTGTCCGTGGCCCCGAGGATGATGATCAGGAACATGAAGGTCATCACGACCTCGCAAACCAAGCCCGCGACGAGCGAGTACTGCCCGGGCGAGTGCTCCCCGAACCCGTTGGACGCGAACCCCGCGGCGAGATCGAAGCCCGGTGCGCCGCTCGCGATGACGAAGAGCACCCCGGCGGCAACGATCGCGCCCGCCACCTGCGCCACGACGTAAGGCCCGAGCTCGGAGAAGCTGAAGCGCCTGCCCACGGCGAGACCGACCGAGACGGCAGGGTTCAGGTGACATCCCGAGACGTGCCCGATGGTGTAGGCCATGGTGAGCACGGTGAGGCCGAAGGCCAGCGACACCCCCAGCAGGCCGATGCCGACCTGCGGGAACGCCGCGGCGAGCACGGCGCTCCCGCAGCCTCCCAGCACGAGCCAGAAGGTCCCGATGAATTCGGCCAACAACTTGTTCTTCAGTGGCATGGTTCTCTCCTCGGGCGAGCCGCGTGATCGTGAAACCCACTCCCCGTGGGCGTCCTCGATCGCGCACCCCCGCCAATCGATGGCGATACTACACCGATGGGCTGGTGTGTCGACGCTCCGACCGCGCGACGCCGAGCGCGACGCGGCGAACCGCCTCTGGTTGAGACGCGAGTTGCGTCCCTCTACTGGACTCGGCTGTGTGCCCGAGGTCACGGACCGGCACCGCGGTCACCCACGCGGGCACCGCCCATCACGAGGTTCCAGCACCAGACGCGGGCGCAGTCCTATTCCGGGGGGCGCAGGCCTGCGATCGCGTCGATCGCGACGCGTGCACATCGGCCTGCCGCGGGCCTGCGCCGAGTAGGGACGGCCCGCACCCCTGGCGTCAGCCGCTGGGCGGGCCCAGCTCCGCGTCCGCAGGCGGGCTCGAGCTGAGCAGCTCCGCACCGACGTCGGGGAGCGTCGGGGAGTCGTGCCCCGGCGCGTCGTCGAAACCGGCGGCGCAGGGCATGGGGTCCTGGAGCTCCCGGTACTCGCGCGAGCTTCTCCCGAACGCTACCCGTACGGCGCGACGCATCGCGACGAGGACCGGTCGCAGCGCGCAGGCCGCCTGCTCGCGCGCGAGCTCCGCCCGCTTCAGCGATCGACGCGCCACGTTGTCCTCTTCCTGCTCCTGGATAGCCGCGTCGAGCGAGGGCCCGAGCGCCCCAAGGAGCGCGGCGGCCCAAGCCTCGCCCTCGTGCCCCCCGAGCGTCTGCTCGACCGCCTCGGCGGCGGCGATGAGCTCGTCGGGCGTCGCGTCGGCCGGAACGGAGGAAAACGGGGCACCGAGCCTCGCCAGGACCTCGGCGCGCGCGGCGTCGTACCGCCGGGCGAGCGGCGCGAGCGCCGCGCGGATGTCGCTCGACTCCTTGGTCGCCACGATCTCGGCCCCGCGGGCGACCGAGTCGGCGTGATCGAAGGCGTCGCAGGCGGCGAGGAAGGCCGGCGCGAGCGCCGTGACGCCGACAGTCTCCGCTCGTGGGCTGGCCAGCGCGGCGTTCACCGTCGCGCGTGCGCGACGCACCTGTCGCCGGGTGTGATCGAGGTTCTCATCGAACACGCTGCTCTCCCTGATCTCCCACGGCCCTCGGTCGCCGAGCACCCTGCCCCACCCGCGGTCCGTGCGCGAGCCGCGATACGTGGCGGAACGTATCGGCCGCCAGGGACCACGGCAACCGGGATCTTTTCGGCCAAACCTGGAATAACGCGACTTTCGCTGCGCTACCCACCGTCGATGGGCTCGTGCAGGAAGCGCTCGAACGTGTAGCACTGCTCCGGGTACGCTCGCATCCGCCCCTCGAGCGCCACGGCGTAGCCCGCCGCTGCCTGCTCCAGCGCGCGGGCGCGCTCCGCCGGGCCGGCCCCCTCGAGCCAGAGCGGCGGCAGGCACTCGAACCTATAGCGGCGCCAGCCGATCCGCACCGCGAAGCACACGAGGACGGGGACCCGCGCGGTCATCGCCAGCGCGAAGGGAGCCGCCGCGACCCGGGCGAGGCGGCCAGCGATGACGACGGGGAGCTGCCGCGACCCCGGCACCCAGCTGCGATCGCCCGCCAGCGACACGACCTCCCCCGCGCGGACGCGGCCGAGCAGCTCCACCACGGTGGGTCCCGTCGCGGTGCGCGGCGGACGGATCTCGACCCGAAGTACGCCGTCGTCGGAGACGGGCGGGCCCGCCGCCGCGTCCCCGCGCGTCCCCTTTACCAGCGTGAGCGCCGTCCCTCGGGCGGCCAGCACGCGCGCTGCGAGGGCCGGGCTGCCGACGTGGGACATCACCAGCACGGCGGCGCCGTGATCCCGCACCGCCTGCGCGATGTGCTCCGCGCCGTCGCTCTCGCTCTGGAGCCACCCGGGCACGGACAGGAGCCGCTCCTCGGCGTGGACGCGCGCGAAGCTCTGGAACTGACGCCACGCCAGGCGCCAGTGGGCCGCGGCGGAGGCGGCGGGCCGCAGGATCCGGAAGAGTCGGATCGATTCGCGCCGGCGCCCCGGGCAGAGCAGGAAGTACCCTGCCGCGACCACCGCGGCGAAGGCGGCCACGATCGACGCCGCGCCGATCGCGGTGAGATCGCGCCAGCGCCGCGCCCTCATGGCGGGGGCACCGTGCCGCGGAGCGCGGGCGCCCGCCGGCCCCGCGGCTCGCGGCTCCGCGCCCCCCCCACCACGCGGAGCGCGATCAGGCGCGTGAAGACAGCGGCGTTGCGGAGCGAGTCCCTCCCGCGGCGGAAATGCGAGACCCGGGCGCCTGCCGGCGGGTACGTGACCGAGACGGGCACCTCGACCACCGGGACCCCTGCCCAGCGGGCGAGCACCAGGACCTCGACCTCGAACTGGAACCTCCGGGCTCGGGCGCCGAGCGCAAGCGTCTCCGGGATCGGGTAGGCGCGGAACCCGCTCTGCGAGTCCGTGACCCGCGGCCCGCCGCTGGCGGCGACCCAGAAGTTGGAGAACCCCCGACCGAACCGGCTGCCGAAGGGGACCGTATCGCCCTGCATCCCCTCCCGGGCGCCGACCACGAGCGGGCGCGCGGGCGCGCGGACGGCCGCGAGGAGCCGCGGCGCCTCCCCCGGGTCGAGCTGGCCGTCGGCGTCGACGGCCACCGCGTAGTCCGCCACCGCCGCCGCCGCCGCGAGCCCGGTCAGCAGCGCTGCGCCCTTGCCCTGGTTCACCGGGTGCCGGAGCACGCGAACGCGCGGGTCGGCCGGCACTCGCGCCGCCCCCTCGTCGGTAGAGCCGTCGTCGACGACGAACACCGGCCAGTCGAGCTCCAGCGCCCGCGCGACCACCCCCCCCACCGTGGCCGCGTGGTTGAACAGCGGCACCACGAACGCGGCGCGGATCCCCGCCATCAGACGCGCCCGAAGATGAGCGACGTGTTGATGCCGCCGAACGCGAAGTTGTTGTTCATGGCGCGCTGGATCCGCTGGTCGCGCGCCGCCCCCATGACGTGGTCCAGGGGACGCAGCTCCGGGTCGGGCCGCTCTAGGTTGCGGGTGGGGGCGAGGAAGCCCTCCTCGAGCATCAGGATGGTCGCGATCGACTCGAGGGCACCGGCCGCGCCGAGCGTGTGACCCATGTGCCCCTTGAGACTGCTCACCGGGACCCGTGCGCCGAAGACCTGGTGCGTCGCCTCGGCCTCCGCACGATCCCCGACGTCGGTCGCCGTGGCATGGGCGTTGACGTACTCGATGGCGTCGGGCGCGAGCCCGGCGTCCCGCAGCGCCCCCACCATGGCGAGCCGGATCCCCTCCGGGTCCGAGTTGGTCATGTGGACGCCGTTACAGCTCGAGCCGTAGCCGAGGACCTCGGCGTGAACGCGGGCGCCGCGGCGCCGCGCCCGCTCGTACTCCTCGAGGACGAGGCAGCCGGCCCCCTCGCTCACCACGAGCCCGTCGCGGTCCGCGTCGAACGGTCGGGGCGTGAGGGCGGGATCCTCGCCCGCCGAGGTGGCGCGCAGGACGTCGAAGATGGCGCCGGCCGCAAAATGCATCTCCTCCGCGCCACCGGTGAGCATCACCTCGGCCTGCCCGAGGAGGATCTGTTGATAGCCGACCCCGACCCCCTGCGATCCGGAGGTACAGGCCGAGCAGGTGGCGATCACCGGGCCCTGCACCCCGGCGAAGACCGCCAGGTTGGCGGCGCAGGTGTGGGTCATGAACTGCAGGTACAGGCTCGATTGCAGGCCGATGAGCGACTTCTCCTGGATCAGCTGCTGCATGAACTCCTGCTCGGACTGCACGCTCCCGGCGGTGGAGCCGAAGGTGACCCCGACCAGCGGGCTTCGCAGCTCCGCTGGCGTCAAGCCGGCGTCCTGCCACGCGTCGCGGGCGGCGAGCGCGGCCAGGATCCCGACCCGCCCCATGCTGCGCCGGTTGTTGCGGGGGATGGCGCCGAGGTCGACGCCCTGCTCCACCGTCCCGGCCACTCGCGCCCGCATCCCCTCGAGCTTGGCCCACTCGGGCATGACCCGGATCCCCGAGCGGCCCTCGCGCAGCGCGGCGCCGAGCTCCGCGAGGCCGTTGCCGACGGGAGAGCGCAGCCCCATCCCGGTCACGACCACGCGCCTCGGCTGGCTCATCGCGGGCGGGACCATACTACAGCGTCCCCGGCCGTGCTAACGGCGACCCTCCGTCGCGTCCGCCCGCGCCCGCCCCGGAGCGCTCACGGTCCGGTCCCCTTCGGCGCTCGCGCCGTGGGTGCGGCGTCGAGCGCCACGCCGAAGCTCTGTCGCGCCAGATCCCGCCGGCGCCCCACGTAGGTGCCGAGCGACTGCTCGCGCTCCACCGCGCGCTTGAGGAGCTTGAACATCTTCATGCTCTGCGACTCGTCCCGGTAGAACTCCTCCCAGGCCCAGTCATGGAGCTCCGCGAGCCGCTCGGCGGACAGCTGCCGGGGCTCGTAGACGACGTGCCCCGCGTCGTACGCGTCCCAGTCGTGGTTGAAGATCCGGCCCTGCCGCTCCAGGTCGTCGTAGGCCTTGGTGTGAGGGAACGGCGTGAGGACGGTGAACTCCGCGAGATCGAGGTCAATCTCGCACAGAAACTCCACCAGGCGCTTGATGTCATCCTCGTTCTGCTCGTCGAGCCCGAGCAGGATCGTCCCCTCCACGGCGATCCCGTGATCGTGATAGCGGCGGATCCGCTCGCGGATGTAGTCGGAGGTGTCGAAGACGGCCTGGTAGACGTACCAGGCGCCTGCCCGCGCCGCGAGCTCGAGCACCTCCGGGTCGTCCTTGATGGGGTGGCTGCACCAGGTCTTCCGGTACGGCTCCATCGCGCGAAAGAGGTCCTTGAGCCACGCCTCGTCCTGGGCGAGGGAGTTATCGACGACGAAGAGGCGCCCGTTGTCGATCTGCTCGAGCTCCTCGCGGACCCGCGCCAGGGGTCGCGGGCGGAAGCTCCGGCCGCCGAGGTACGACACGGCGCAGGGGTAGCAGGCGAAGCGGCACCCGCGCGACGCGTGGAACAGGTCCACCATCCGCACCCCCTTGTGGTAGTAGCGGTCGGTCGCGAGCAGATCGCGCCGCGCCGGTCCCACCAGCGCGAGGTCGGCCGGCGTCGCGAGGTAGTCGTACACCCGCTGGAGCGCGCCCCGCTCTAGATCGGCGACGACGGTTTCCATGCGCCCCTCCGCCTCGCCGAGGAACACCGCGTCCACGTGCTCGAGCGTCTCCTCCGCGTGCAGCATGGTCGCGATGCCGCCGGCGATGACCGGGATCCCGCGGGCCCGGTAGGCGTCGGCGATGGCCCAGCCTCGCTTCACCTGCGCCGAGAGCATCATCGAGAGCGCCACCGCATCCGGGGCGTCCTCCAGGTCGAGCGCCTCGACGTTCTCATCCGCGAGCGTGACCTCGACCCGCTCGGGCAGGGCCGCCGCGAACACGACCGGGCCGTGCGGCGGCAGGTCGAAGGTGGTCTGTCCGGTGAGCTTGGCCCACCTCGGGTAGATGATCTTCATTCGCACGGTGGGGCCTCGAGATCGGGGAGGGAGGGGAGGAGGGCGACGGCCCAGGTCCCGGGACCCGTGTGGACCGCGGTGGTGAGCGAGAGCGGGCCGACCTCGATCTCGGCCGCGCTCGCCACCTCCCGCACCACCGGGAGCACGCGGTCCCGCACCAGCGCCTCGTTGTCGGTGTGCTGCAGCAAGATCAGGGCGCGGTCCCGATCCGGGAGCGCCCGGAGGCGGCGCTGCACCAGCTCGAGTTGCCCCGCGAAGCTCTTGGCCATCGCGACCCGCTTCGCCCCCTGCGGCGTCGGGGTGACCACGGGACGGAGCCCGAGCAGATCGCCGAACCACGCCGACCCCCGGCCTAGCCGTCCCCCCCGCGCCAGGTACTCCAGCCGCTCGACGAAGATCAGCTCGTCGGATTGCGCAAGCAGGCGCGCCGCGGTCGACGACCAGTCTTGCAGCGCGCCCGCACGCGCGAGCTGGGCGAGCCGCCACGCCACCACGGCGAGCCGCCCGGACGCGACGCCGCTGTCGATGACGAGGAAGCGATCGCTCACCCCCTGCTGCCGCGCCCACTCGGTCGCCGCCGCGTAGTTGCCGGTGAACGCCGACCCGACGCAGAGGTAAACGACGCGGTGGTGCCGCTCGAGCAACTCGGTGAAGCGCTGGTGCCGCTGGGCGAGCGGGGCCTGCGCCGTCGAGATCCGCTGCCCGGCGCGGAGCGCCGCGAAGACCTCCGCGCGGTCGACGACCGTCTCGGGGCCGGAGCCGTCCGGGAGGCTCACGTGGCTCGCCAACAGCTCCACGTCGAGCGCCGCGGCCGCGGCGAGGGAGAGCGAGCCCGCGGCGTCGGTGACGAGCTGAGCCCGTCCAGCGAAGGCGGGGCTCGCCGCGCTCGCCGCGGCGCCGGGTGGCGCGAGCGAGCTCGTCTCGAAGCGCAGCAGCCGGCCGTGCGCGGCGAGCGCGCGGCGCAGTCGCTCCGGATCGGCGGCGTGCAGGTGCACCTTGAGGAGGTTGCCGGCCACAACCAACACCGCCGAGTCACCGAGGGCACGGACGGCCTCGAGGACGGCCGGCTCCACGCTCGGCACCTCCACCATGGCGTCGACGCAGGTGCCGTGAGCAGCGTCGCCCGCCGCGCCGGCGCGCGGGCGACCGGCCTCGTCCGCCACCCCGCGGGGAACGCGCAGGGCGAGGCGGCCCCGAAAGCGCGCGGTGATGTCGGTGCGCTCGGGGCTGCCGACCAGCGTGCCCAGGTACTCCTCGAGGAAGGCGAAGAGGCCGAGCGCCCCCGAGTCCACCACGCCACACTCCGCGAGGAGTGGGAGCCGCGCGGTCGTCTCGGCCACTGCGTCACCAAGCGCCGCGGCGACCGGCGCGAAGCCGGCGGGCTCCGTCCCGTGCCGCTCGCTCGCCTGCCGCAGGCGCTCGAGCACGGTGAGCATGGTGCCGGGCCGGGGGTCGGCCACCGCCGCGCGGGCGAGCGCCTCCCCGCGGGCGAAGCGCTCGACCAGCGGCCGCGCTGGCTGCTCGAGCAGCCCCCCCAAGAACCCGACGCCGATGTTCCCGGAGTTGCCGAGCGCCGACCACAGCAGCGCCTGCGCGAGCGCCGCGGCCGACGGCTCGTCCCGCTCCAGCGGCGCGAAGCTCGCCACCAGGTTTCGGCCGGTGTCGGCGTCGGCGACGGGGAACACGTTGATGGCGTCGAGCAACCCCGACAGCTCCCGGAGCCGCCGGTACCCCGCGCGCAGGGCGGAGACCTCGGTGGTGGTCAGTCCGTCTGCCACGGGCAAAGTTTCCGGCTCACCGCGCGGGGGATGGAGAGCTCAAGCGTGAGCTCCGGCAGCCGCACCGCCACCTGCTCGCTCTGGGCCCGCGCGCACACGACACCGTCGTCACCGCGCCGCACCTCGAATTCCATCCTGATCTTGAGGCGAGCATCGACGACGCGGGCAAAGACCTCGAAGGGATCCCGCAGGCGCAGCGGCGCGACGTGCTTGATGGTGCTCCGCACGATCGGGAACGCGAAGCTGCCGTCGGCCTCGACGAGGCGATACAGATCGAGCTCCGAGCGGTCGAACAGCACCAGCCGGGCCTCGTCCAGGTACCGGAGGTAGTTGCCGTGCCAGACCACGCCCATCGGGTCGAGGTCGTAAAACGGGACCGTGCGGCTGACACAGCGGACGAGCTCAGGCGCCGGCGACGACATCCTGGAACGCTCCCGCGCTGATCGCCGCCTGCACGCGGCGGAGGTCCTCGTCGAGCGGCCGATCCTCGGTGACGGGCGGGGACAGCTCGCGGACGCGCTGCACCAGCGCCGCGAGCGCCGGCCGCGCCCCGACGCCGCCGCGGAGCTCGGCGCCCTGGGCCGCGCCCAGCAGGTGCACGGCCACCACGCCCTCGACCAGCTCGATCGCCCGGAGCGCCGACCGCGCGGCGATCGTCCCCATGCTCACCTTGTCCTGGTTGTGGGACTCCGTCGAGCGCGAGAAGGACGCGACGGGGAGCGTCGCGTGCAATGCCTCCGCCGTCAGCGCGGACGCCGTGATCTGCATGCCCTTGAAGCCATGATGGAGCCCGCGCGCGTCAGGCCCCGGCGCGGAGAGCCCCGCGGGCAGGCCGCGGCTGTAGCGGGGATCCACCAGCAGGGCAAGCTGCCGGTCACAGAGATCGCCGACCGACGCGACCGCCGTCTTCAGCGAGTCCATCGCGAACGCGATGTGGCCGCCGTAGAAGTTCCCGCCGGTCAACACCTCACCCGTCTCGGGGTCGAGCAGCGGGTTATCGTCGCCAGAGTTCGCCTCCGTCTCGACCCACCGCTGTACCCAGGTGAGCGCGTCCCCGAGCACCCCCAACACGTGGGGAGCACAGCGCAGCGAGTACGGATCCTGGAGCGCATCGGCCTCGGTCGCCTCGGCGACGTCGGCCTGCGCCCGGAGCAGCTCGCGCAGGCGTTCGGCGCTCTGGACCATCCCGGGGAACGGCTTGGCGGCGAAGATCAGCGGCGAGAAGTGGTGGGCGTGCCCGGCCAGGGCATGCACCGCGAGCGCCGTCGTCGCCGTCGCCGCGGCGAGGATCCGCCCGGCCCGCACCACCGCGAGCACCGCCGCGCCGGTCATCACGGCGGTGCCGTTGATCAGCGCCAGCGGCTCCTTCGCGCGGTAGCGGTGCGGCTCGAGCCCGGCCTCGCGGAGCGCGGCCGCGGCGGACATGCGGCGCTCCCGGAAAGTGACCTCTCGCTCCCCGGCGAGCGCGGCGGCCACGTAGGACATCGGCGTCAGATCGCCGGAGGCGCCAACGGAGCCCATCGCGGGCACCACCGGCGTGATCCCGGCGTTGAGGAAGGCGGCGAGCTGGGCGCAGAGCTCCCGGCTCACCCCCGAGTAGCCGAGGCGGAAGCACAGCAGCCGGGCGAGCATCGCGCCCCGGACCACCGGCACCGGGAGCGGCTCGCCGAAGCCGCAGCCGTGGTAGCGGATGAGGTTCTCGCCGAGCGCCTCGGTCTGCTCGACCGAGATCCGGTTCCCACAGCCGCTCCCGTAGCCCGTCGAGGTTCCGTAGACGGGGAAGCCGCGCTCGCACGCGGCGCGCAGGACCGCCTCGGAGCGCGCGAGGGGCCCGTCGATCTGGTCGTGACGCACGCGCACCGGCACTCCCGCCAGCGCAACCCGACAGAGATCGGTGAAGGCGACGGTGCCGGGTCCGATCTCCACCACCGCTGTCTCCGCGCCCCGCTCGAGCCCAACCCGTTTCACACTCGCGTTCACGATCCGTCTCCTTCTCCCGCCCGGCCCAAGAGCTCGAGCACCTCCGCGCGTTCGACCTTGCCGCTCGCCGAGGTCGGGATCCGGGGGGTCCTCAGCAGCACCCTCGGCACGGCGACCGCTTGCAGCCGCGACGCCAGGCCGCGGCGGACCTCGATGGGCGACATGGGACCGACGAACAGCGCCACGATCTCCTGGGACCGCGCGCCCTCCACCTCGCGCGCCGTCACGTAGGCGTCGGTGATCCCCGGCAGCTCGAGCAGCGCCGTGCGGACGTCCCCGAGCTCCACCCGCACGCCGCCCACCTTCACCACCCCGTCCAGCCGCCCCCGCAGCTCGAAGGCGCTCGAGGTGGCCCCCGGGGTTACCCGATCCGCGGTTAGGAGCCCCCCAGACGGGTCGCGCAGCTCGGCGGAGACGAACGCGGAACGCACCCACAGGCGCCCCTCGATCACCGCGAGCGCCACCCCGTCGAGAGCCCGCCACTCGAGCCTTCCTGCGGCCTGGCTCCGGGTCGCGATCCCCCCCGTCTCGGTGGAGCCGTAGATCTCCGTGATCGCGACCCCGGTGGCGTCGCGGAAGCACGCCGCGTCCGCCGCGTCGAGGGGCCCCGCCGAGCTCAGCGCCGCGCGCAGCGCGTGGCCCTCGATCCGGGTCGCCCCGAGGGCCCGGTAGTGCGGCGGGACGGCCACCAGGATGGTCGCGCTCTCCTCGACCACCGCCGCCGCGACGTCCTCCGGGAAGGGCGCCCCGGGCGCGACCACACGGGCTCCCGACAGCAGCGGCACGATCACGGAGAAGAGCAGCCCGTAGATGTGGTTCGGGGGCACGCAGGCGAGGACCACGTCGCGCGACGTGACGGCGAGCAAGCGCACCTGCAGGGCGCCCTCGCCGAGCAGGTTCTCGGCGCTCTTCCAGAAGAGACGGCTCTTGCCCGTCGTCCCGCCCGTGGCGAGCGCGACCAGCGGCTCTGCGGCCGCGCGGGACGGCCCCTCGAGAGTCGCGATCGCCCCGGAGGTGGGCGCGAGGACCGCGAAGCCCGCTGGCGCGGTCGCCGCCCCGAGCAGGCGCCGCGCCCCGGTGGCGGCGCCGATCTCCGCCAGCACGTCCGGCGTGGCAGCGTGCGGGAAGATCGCGCGCGGACCCCCGAGCAGCGCCGAGAGCAGCGCGGCGGCGACCGTTCGTCGATCGTGGCCGACCACCACGATCGCGTCCTCCCCCGCGGCGGCGGCGCGGATCCCCGCGGCGAGGGGCCAGAGTGATCCGCCCCCGAACGGGTCCCGGTCGACGGCAGCCCGGATGGCTCGCCACCCCGCCGTGAGGTCGAATGCGCCGTCGCTCAAGGCGTCCCTTCCACGAACCGAAGGGTCCCCGAGCACGCGGGAGCGCCGTCGCTCGTGAGCTCGAACCGCCGCCGGCCGTCGGCGGCCGGTGGCGACACCGTCGCCGCGAGCACGGCGCCGGGACCGGTCAGCTGACGGAAGCGCACGTTGCAGAGCTCGACCCGACCCGAGTCGGACCCCGACGCCCGCGCCAGCAGCTCGATCGTCGCGTCCAGCATGGCGACCCCCGGGAGGATCGGACGCGACGGGAAGTGGCCGTCGAACCAGGGGCATGCCGCCGGGACCTCGCCCCGCGCGAGGAGCCGACCCGCCGCGTCGGCGCCGGCCATCTCCAGCAGCTCCCAGTCACCCATCGCGGCTCTCGCGGCTGCGCGCCCGCATGCGCACGATGAGCTCGGCGGCATCGGACACCGTGCGGACGGACCGAGCCTCGGCCACGTCGACCTTCACCTTGAGCTCCGCCTCGATGATCCCGAGGATGTCGAGGGCATCGATGCTGTCGAGGCCGAGGTCGTCGAAGAAGCGCGCCTCCGGGGTGATCTTCTCCGCCTCCACCTCGAAGCGGCGGACGAGGAAATCCTTGACCATCGCCAGCGCGGCGTCCCTCTCCATGGGTGTCGTCTGGTTCATTGCGTCTCCCGGTCGGTGATACGGCTCTGTGACAAGGGCCTACTCGGCGGTCCTGCGCAGCACGAGGCAGGTGTTGGCGCCGCCGAAGCCGAAGGAGTTCTTGAGCACGACCCGCTGCTCCAGCACCCGCGTCGCGGGCGCCGCGTCGAGCCGGAACTCCGGGTCGGGGTCGTAGTTCAGGACCGGCAGCAGCAAGCCCCGGCGCAACCCCTCGATCGCGAAGACGGTCTCCACGGCGCTCGACGCGCCCATCATGTGGCCGGTCTGCGACTTGAGCGCCGTCACGGGCGGCACCGCCGGGCCGAACACGTCGGTCAAGGCGTCGGCCTCCACGCGATCGCCAGCCAGGGTCGACGTCGCATGGGCGCTGACGGCATCCACCTCGTCCGCCCGACACCCGGCATGCTCGAGGGCGAGCTGCATGCAGCGGGCGACCGTATCCCGGCGCGGCGCGACCGCCTTGTGAGCGTCCCCGTTCATCCCCCAACCGGCAACCTCGCAGCGGGGCTCGAGTCCGCGCGCGCGCGCGAACTCCGGCGTCGAGAGCACGATCGCGGCGGCTCCCTCCGCGACGACGAACCCGGCGCGTCCTGCGGAGAACGGGCGACTCACGGCCGCGGGCCGCTCCCCGGACCGGGATTTGTAGGCGCCGTTCATGCTGGCAAAACCAGCGACGATCGGAGCGACGAGCGCGAAGTCCACGGCCCCACAGAGGGCCACGTCGGCCATGCCCGTCTCGAGGAGGCTCGCCCCCAGGGCGACGGAGGTCGCGCCCGTCGCGCAGGCGGTGACCGGCGTGACGATGGGTCCCGTGAGGTCGAGGGACATCGCCACCGCGCCCGTCGGCATGTTCACGCAGGCATTCGGGTTCATCCACGGCATCGGCATGGCGCCGGTAGCCACGAGCGCCCGATCGGCGGCGAGCACCGCGTCCAGGCCGCCGACCGCGGTGCCGAAGGTGACGGCCACGCGCGGGCCGAGCGCCGCGTCGGGGGTGAGCCCCGCATTCTCCCAGGCCCGGTGCGCGACCAGGATGGCGTGCGCGAACACGGGCGAGGACCAGGCCGCGAGCTTGCGGGGCGACAGGTACGGGTACGCCCCGAGCTCGACGGGGGGGACCTGCCCGGCGAGGCGCACGGGGAACCCCTCCGGCAGCGGGAAGCGCGTGAGGGGCCCCACGCCGCTCTCACCGACGACCGCCCGCTCCCACTGGGCGTGAAGCGCGACGCCGAGCGGCGAGACGGCGTCATAGCCGAGGACGACGGGGCGGTGCGGCCGGGCCAAGTGCGGTGCTCCTCACGTCGCGCCCGCCTCACCAGGGGATGAACCGGTACAGCTTCGCGAACATCTCGTAGACCTCGATCCAGTTCCGGAAGTCCTCGGCGGTCCGCATGTGCGCACGCTTGTTCACCATCACCCAGCTCATGTGCGCCGCGCCGTCCTTGCAGGTGGTGCAGTCGCGGGTGGCCGAGGTGCAGCAGCGGTGGACGGTGCGCAGATCGCTGGCCCAGCGGACGAAGTGGATGAGCCGCTTGGGTGGCGGCGAGCGATCGTCGAGCGGTTCGGAGACGCTGGGGCACTCGCTCCACCCGAAGGACCGCCCGAGCATCTGCCCGGTGGTGACGATCTGGTGGTAGTAGCGCGAGGAGATCACGGTGTCCGCGTAGCGCTCGAGCAACTCGTCCAGCTCGTGACGCAACTCGGCGAGCTGGCTGTCCTGCCAGGAGAACCCGTCGGCCCCCTCGTCGTTGGAGAGCAGCTGGAAGTGGACCTTGACCCCGACGTCGCGGATGCGGCGCACCGTCTCCTCGACGCGGCCGATCTGGTTCGGGGTGATGGTGAGCAGGTAGTAAGTGTAGGCGTCGCCCGCGTAATGGGCGGACGAGACGGCGAAGGTGTCCTTGCCGCGGAGCTTGCGCTCGTCCTCGGGCGTCCCCCAGAGCGAGATGCCGACCATCAGGTCCGGGAAGCGGTCTCGGGGCACCTTGATCTGCCCGTTGGTGGCGCAGAAGGTCGGCAGGCGCTGATAGAACGCGGCGACGCGATCGAGGTACAGCGTGGGCTCCCCGCCGATCAAGATCGCGAGGTTGACCCCCCGCTCCTGCTCCCGCTCGATGAAGGCCTCCCACTTGGTGACGTCCATCTCCTGCCGTGCAACCTGGTGCTCGCCGGACGAGAAGAAGAAGCAACCCTGGCAGCGGAGGTTGCAGCGGTCGGTGACGTCGTAGATGGAGCTCCGGATATTGAGGGCGGCGATGCGGCGGTACCGCTCGTACCAGGAGTCGTCGAGGAGGCTGCGCGCTGTGATCATGTCGTTGCCGGGGTTTTCCGGGGCGCGGACCGCGATCGCCGGCCACGCCGGCCGACCGTCGTCCCGCGCCGGCTCCTAGAAGAGCCCCTGCCCGGGCGGGGCCGTCGGCTCGCTCAGCAGGGGTGAGAAGGGCTCGTACCCACGAACCCAGACCGCGAGGTAGACGTTCACGTAGTCGAGCCAGGCCCGGAACGTGGTCGCGTCAGCGGCGTGGCGGTGCAGCCGCGCGGTCACGACAGCGCTGCCGGAAGCGTAGTGGCGGCAGTCCGCGCAGTCGGTGTCGGGGACGCAACAGGCGGCGCTCCGGTCGAAGGCTAGGCTCGATCGATACTGCCGGAACGAGCGCCCGAGACCGAGGGCCGTCGACGGGTTCATCCGCGGGTAGGAGCAGCCGAACAGGTCGTGCAACCCGAGCGAGTGGGTGTGGGCGACCGCGCTGTACGGCGAGAACAGCACCGTCTCCGGGTGCTCGGCGAGGAGCTTCAGCATCATCCGCCGAGTCTCGGCGAGCGAGGCGGCGTCGTGGCGACAGGGACCGTCGTAGCCGACCGGCGAGGAGAAGACGTTGAAGGTCACCCGGCAGCCGCGCTGCGCGAGCCGCTCGACCACCTCGGCGCTCTCGGCGCAGTTCTCCCGTGTGAACGTGTAGACGAAGATCGCCCGCTCGTCGCCGGCGTAGCAGTCGCACTGGCGATCGAGCATGCGCTTCGCCGAGCGCAGGCGCTCGCTGGTCGCGTCGTTGCCCCACACGGAGATGTGGATGCGGTAGGGCACGTCGGCCGGGATGGGCCGCAAACCATTGGTTGCGATGGCGCCGAGGGGGATCGACTCCGCGCACACCCGGAGCAGGTCGGGGACCAGCGCCGGCTCGGCACCGGCGAGCACCACGAAGGTGATGCCCCGCTCCTTTTCGGCCCGCATCAGCGCGCGCCAGGCGTCCGGATCGGCGCAGTCCTCGGCGTGCTGCTTGTCGCCCTGGTAGAAGTAGCAGCCGTCGCAGCGGATGTTGCAGCGACGCGTCATGTCGTAGGTGGACTCCCGCAGGAAGAACCAACGGCGCACCCGCTCCCACCGCTCACGAAGGGCGGGCTCCGCCAGCAGCTCGGCGAAGGTCGCAGACCCCGCGTCGGGCTGATCGGTCCGCTGCGCAGCGCTCGCTTGCATGGCTAGGCGCTGAGCTTGGTCTGGACGTACCCGGCGATCTTGCGCACCGTCGTGAGCTTCGGGTACTCGTCCTCGGGGATCTGGATCTTGAATTCGTCCTGCAGCATGAGGACCACGGTCGTCAGATCCATGCTGTCGAGCCCGACCTCCTCGATGAGATCGACCTCGGGGTCGAAGGTCTCTGCCGTGACGTCCTCGAGCCGGGTTTCGCGGATAAGGATCTCGGCGATCCGACGTTCCAAATCGTTGGCGTTGCGCAATTTCTTTTCCCAGCGTGGATCGGTGCGCGCAGTTGTTACCCGGGCCCGGGGGCCAGAGCAAGGCACAATCGCGCCCCGCTCAGGCTGGCGGACCACCGGGAGGACGGGATTCTCGACGCCACCGCGCGAGGTTCGCCCGGTGCCGCCAGATTACGGCGACGCCCATCAGAAAGCTTCCCCCCCAACCCAAGAAACCTCCGCTCTCGAGGCCGAGCCCCGCCGCTAGGACGGCGACCATGGGGAAGGAGCCGAGGAACACCTGACCGGTGAGTAACCTGCCCCCGACCCAGGCCGCGAGCGAGAGTGCCACGGCCGCGTGGGCACCGGCGCCGAGGACGAAGCCGAGGAGGCTGGCGACCCCCTTGCCGCCGCGGAATCCGTGGAATATCGGGAGGAAGTTACCGAGCAGGAGCGCCGCGCCGACCGCGGGGACGAGCGCCGCCGGGACCCACGAACGGGCCAGCCATCCGACGACACCGGCCCGACCGACGTCGAGCAGCAGCACCAGCGCCGCCCACCCTGGCCCCGCGGTGCGGTAGACGTTGGTGGCTCCCGGGTTTCCACTGTGATTCCGTCGGGGATCCGGGGCCCCAGCCCAGCGCGAGACGAGCACGGCCGCCTGCACCGAGCCCGCGAGGTACGCCAGGATGAGCAGCGCCGCCAGGCTCATGGCGACCGCTCCACGAAGCTCACGAGGTGGTCCCCGAGGCGCGCGTGGAGGATCTCGACATGCGCGCCGGCGAGGCGGGCGACGCTGGAGTCAGGCCCGATTTCCACCAGCTCGCAGCCCTCGAAGAGCTCCGGGAGTGGCAGCGCCCAGGCCTTGGCGCAGGCCTCCTTGGCGGTCCAGATGCGCGCGAGCGCCTCGAGACGACCGATGGCGGCGGACTCGACGAGCCGGCGCTCGGCCGCACCCGTGAAGAGCGCCGCGGCCGACTCGAGGCGCGGGGCCACGACCTCGACGTCCACGCCGGGCACGCCCCGCGCGCTGGCGACCGCGATCGCCAGCTCTGGGTCGTGGGCGATCGATGCGCCGCCGACCCCAGCGGGGGAAAGCGCGAGGACGCCGTCCTCGGCCAGGGTGTCGATGGCCGCGAATTCTCCGGTCGTCACGGAACGCGTCGCGAGCTTCAGCGCGATCCGCCCCGCGGCAAAATCACGCCGGCGGCGCGCCCCGAACCGAGCGCAGCGCGCGCGCTCCCGCGGCGCGAGCAGGACCTCGAGGAACGGCGGCAGCGCGGCGATCGAGAGCAGCTCGGCGAAGGGCACGCGACCGCGGATCCTCGCCATCGCGGTCTCCAGCGCCGCGTCCGGGCGGGGTCGGGCAGCGTCGGGGGCGAGCTCGCGCACCTGCGCGCCCAGCCGCTCCCCGTCGCCCGACCAGGTGAGGATCTCGACCGCTCCCGGCCCGTCCGCCGCTCGGAGGCGCGTCCAGAGCGACCCCTCCGCAGACGGCGCCGCGGGCAACACCGACCGAGCGTCGATCGGCCGCGCCGCCGGGCACGAATGAAGCCAGAGCGCGACCGCCCGGCTCGCCACGTCGCCGAGCCGCTCGTCGGATAACCGCTCGGTCAGTAGCACCGCGCCGTCGCCGCCGACCCAGCCCGCGGCGAACCCGAACGCCGCCGCCCGCTCGGGCGAGAGCGCCGAGGCCGGTCCCAGGAGCACCGCGGCCGCCAGGTCCTGCGCCCCCGCGGCGCGCGCCGCAGGCTCCGCCCCCGCCGCGCCGTCGGCCGTCACCCCCACGCGGATGGGACCCGTCCCGGCCACGCGCCCTCAGTCGACGGGGAACTCGGCGAAGACCCGGACGGTCATCGGGTCCACCTCGACCACCGTCCCCCGTGCGTTCAGCGCACAGTGGCGGGTGTGTCCGCCACAAACGAGCGCGCCGTCCTCGGCGCGAGTGATCGCGTAGTCGAAGGTCACGGCGACCGCCTCGCGCCGGAGTGGCCGCGTGTGGACCCACATCCGGTCGTCGTAATAGAGCGGCCGCACGAAGCGCATCCCCAAGTCCACGATCGGGTAGACGAAGCCGCTCTCCTCGACCTCCCGGTACGGAAACCCGACGTCCCGGAGCAAGCTCGCCCGCCCGAGCTCGAAGTAGCGCAGGTAATTGGCGTGGTAGACGACCTGGGAGCGATCGGTGTCCGCGTAGAGCGTGCGGTGCTCCACCCGGTGCCAGACGAGGCCCGTGTGCTCGTCGCGGACGAACGGGTCGCCGCGGCGGGCGGGGACGAAGCGGGGCTCGCGCGGTCGCATCGCCGACCTCACCTCCCTCGCAGGACGAGCGCACAGTTGGTCCCGCCGAACCCAAAGGCGTTGGTGAGCGTGAGCTCGTGCGCCTTTGCCCGGGGGGTGCCGGCCACCACGTCGAGCTCGCCGAGGGCGGGGTCCGGGACGTAGTTGGCGGTGGGCAGGATGCGCCCCCGACGCATCCCCTCCACGGCGAGGGCGGCCTCAACCGCGGCCGCCGCGCCGAGCGAGTGCCCCAGCAGCGACTTGTTCGCGGTCACCGGCAGCCGGGCGAGCCCCTCGCCGAACACCTCGCGCAGGCTCGACACCTCGATCTGATCACCGTTCTGGGTCGAGGTGCCATGGGCGCTGACGCAGTCGATGTCCCCCGGGGTGAGCCCCGCATCCTCGATCGCCTGCTGCATGGCCCGGACCACGCTCGGCCCGTACAGCCGCGTGAAATGGTGCGCGTCGGAGGTCCAGCCCACGCCGAGCACCTCCGCCCGCGCCTCGAGCCCGTGCGCTTGCGCGACCTCCTCGGCCGCGAGCACCAGCGCCCCGGCGCCCTCCGCGAGCACGAAGCCCTTGCGGTCGACGCTGAAGGGCCGCGAGGCCTGGGCGGGGTCGGCGAACGCGCGGTCACCGGAGCGGAGCTTGATGGACGCGTTCATGTTGGCGAACCCGACCACGATCTCGGGGACGATGGGCGTGTCGACCCCACCCACGATGGCGAGGTCGACGTCACCGTCCCGGATCATGCGAGCCCCCAGCGCGATGGCGTGGTTGCCGGAGGCGCAGGCCCCGCCCGGCGCGATGATGGGGCCCGTGAACCCGAGCCGCGCTCCCGCCTTGCCCGCCGGCACGTTGGAGCACAGGTTGGGCAGCAAGAACGGGCTCACGCGCAGGTACCCACGGGTGGCCAGCTGCTCGGTGGCGACACGGAAGGCATCGTGGCCGTTCAGGGCGGAGCCCATCAGGCAGGCGGTCCGGGGCCC
>CAYOLF010000071.1:3805-7090 GCA_964404725.1 uncultured Polyangiaceae bacterium | reverse complement strand
CCTGCCGCTGCTGTTCGACGAGGCCGAGCTCCAGGGGGCGGTCGCGACGGCGCTCACCCCGGCGGCGATCCGCGCGTCCCTGGCCGCGCGTCTGGAGGAGCTCGCCGCTCTCGAAGGCACCGGGGCGTCCGAGATCGTCCGCCACGATCCGCTCGACCTCCGGTTCCTGGTGCTGCGCCGCCTGCAAGGCCTCTCCGTCGGCCTCCGCGGCCGGGTGGAGCAGGGGCACCTGGTGTCTCCCGACGGACACCACGTCCTGGTCGCGGCGACGCCGGGCCGTTCCGTCTCCGACGTGGAGCACAACCAGCGCCTGGCCGCGTTCTTCGCCGAACTCGACGCGCGGCTCGAGGCCCCCACCCGGAGCCGCCCAGGGGTCCGCCTGGACGTGGTGGGCGGGTTCCGCGCCGCCATCGACAACGAGTCGATCGTGAAGGCGGACACCAACCGCGCGATCCTCATCGCGGGGGTGGGCATCGCCCTGCTCCTCATCCTCTTCTTCACCCGGCCGGTCCTCGGCGTGCTGGCGCTGCTCCCCGCCACCGCCGGGGTTTCCCTGGGCCTCCTGGAGCTGTCCTTCATCGACCGCGACGTGTCCGCACTCTCGCTCGGCTTCGGCGCCGCCCTGGTGTCGATCACGGTCGATCAGGGCATCATGTTCGCGTCCTTCCTCGATCGCTTCCGCGATCGGCCCGCCTGGCGCGTCGCCGCCGCCATTCTCTCGCCGGGTCTGCTCTCCACGCTGACGACCGCCGGCGCGTTCCTGGCGCTGCGCTGGAGCGGGTTCGAGCTCCTCGCCGAGCTCGGCACCTTCGCGGCGCTCTCGGTGCTGTCCTCCTTCGCCGTCGTGCAGCTCGTCTTCCCCCTCGCCTTCCGCCCACTCCCGCCGAGCCCGAGCGCGCCGCTGCTGCCGCTCGACCGGATCCTGGACCGGGTGTGCGTCGGGCGCGGCTTCCGGGTGGTGGCCCTCGCCGTGGCGCTCGTCGTCGCGTTGCTCGCCTGGGCACGGCCCCGCTTCGAGGTCGATCTGACGGCGATGAGCACCGTCAGCCCCGCCACCGCGGCGGCGGAGCGCGCCGTCCGAGAAACCTGGGGCGACGTCCTGTCGAACGCGTACGTCTACGTCGACGCGACGAACGAGGAGGAGCTCCGCGGACGGAGCGACGCCCTGGCGGTCGTGCTGGAGGGGGAAGCCCGCGCCGGGCGGATCGGGAGCTGGTTCAGCCCCTCGCGGGTGGTGCCCGGGCGCGAGCTCGGCGCCCGCAACGCCGCCGCGTGGACCGCGTACTTCACCCCGGCCCGCCGTGACGCGGTGGCCCGGGAGCTCACGGCCGCGGGGCGGGAGCTCGGCTTCGCGGACGACGCCTTCGCGCCCTTCCTGGCATCCCTCACCCGCACCCCCGAGACGGGCATGCCGCTGCCCGCCGCGCTGCTGCCGGTGCTCGGGATCAGCCACCGCGCCGACGGTCGGGTCGGGCTCCTGGTGCCGATCGAGCGGGGGCCGCGGTACGACGCGGAGCGCCTCTCCGCCGAGGTGGCGCGGGTCGGAGGGGCCGTCCACGACGGCCGCTACCTCGCCCAGCTCCTCAGTGACTTCCTGCGCTCGGCCTTCCTGCGCATGACGGCGCTCATCGGCGGGTTCGTGCTCCTGTGCGTGGCGGTGGCCTTCCTGGACCCACTGCTCATCGGGATGGTGATGGCGCCAGTCGCCTTCGGCCTCGCGGCGACCCTCGGCGTCCTCGGGGCCCTGGGGCGCTCGCTCGACGTCCCCGGCCTGCTGCTGGCGATCATCGTCTTCGGGATGGGGGTGGACTTCTCGCTCCACCTGACGCGGTCCTACCAGCGGTCCCCGCGCGACGACGACCCGGAGCACGCGCCGGTGCGCGCGGCCACCTTCCTCGAGTGCACGGCCACCGCCATCGGGATGGCGAGCCTGGTCTTCGCGCAGCACAGCCAGGCCAGGAGCGCGGGGGTGGTGGGCCTCATCGGGATCGCGACCTCGGGCATCGGCGCCTTCGTGCTGCTGCCGCCGCTCGCGCGGCGCCTGTTCGCGAGCCTGGCTCCCGACTGGCGAGCGGACCCCGGAGATCCCGCCGGGGCCACCTTCCGCCGCTACCGCTACCTCTACGCGAGCCACCGGAGCTTCGCCCGGTACAAGCTCCGCCTGGACCCCCTCTTCGCCTGGCTCGACCGGGCCGCGGGCAAGCCCCGCCGGGTGCTGGACGTCGGCTGCGGCCTCGGCGTCCCCGCGACCTTCCTGCTCGCCGCGGTCGACGGAGCCCGCGCGGTGGCCACCGAGCCCGACCCCGAGCGAGCGCGCGTCGCGCGGCTCGTGCTCGGGGCGCGCGGCGAGGTCCACGAGCTCGCAGCGCCAGCGCTGCCGGAGCCAGCGGCGCCGTTCGACCTCGCGCTGTTGCTCGACGTCGTGCATCACCTCGCCGACGACGCTCTCGACGCGACGCTGGCCGGGATCCGCCACTGCCTCTCCGCCGACGGGGTCTTGCTGATCCGGGCGACCATCCCCCTCGCCGCGCGACCGACCTGGCTGCGCCGCGTCGAGACGTGGCGCCTCCGGCGCCGGGGGATCACGCCGCGCTTCCGCGGCCCGGAGGCGCTGGCGGCGGCGCTCGAGCGCGCGGGGTTCGTGGCCGAGATCGAGCCGGTGGTGGAGCGAGAGGAGGCGATGATCGTCGCGCGCCCGTGCCCCCGGGAGGAACCCGCGTGACCGTCGCGTCGCCCCGTCGCGCCGGGGGCCTCGGCCGCTGGCTGCTGCGCGTTCCCCTGGTGCGGCGGAGCGTGCTCGAGCCCATCGACACGGCGGTCTTCCGGGAGCGTCCCCGGGGCCGGGTGGCGGTGGGCCTGTTCGTGGTGTCGCTCGCGTCGCTGATGGGCGTCCCGCTGGCGAGCGTTCTCGCCCTGCTGGGGGCTTGGCTCGACGCTCCGTGGCTCGGCACCGTCTGCGCCGGGGCCGCCTACCTCGCCTCGATCCCGCTCTTCCTCCTGGGGCTCTGGCTGAGCGGTCCGGCCGCGATGGCGTTCGCGAGCGCCACCGTGCGCCTCGCCCTGCGCGCGCTCGTCAGCCCCTGCCTCCGCGGGGTCGACCCGGCTTCTCTCGCCGCGACGACCAGCGCCCGCCGTGAGCGGCGGCGCGCGTCCCCGTTCAGACCATCCCGCCGTTGACCGCCACCACCTGCCCCGTCATGTACGAGGCGTCGTCCGAGCAGAGAAAACGCACGACGCGCGCGACCTCCTCCGGCCGGGCGACGCGCTGCATGGGGACCATCTTCA
>CAYOLF010000071.1:0-3705 GCA_964404725.1 uncultured Polyangiaceae bacterium | reverse complement strand
ACGACGCGCGCGACCTCCTCCGGCCGGGCGACGCGCTGCATGGGGACCATCTTCAGCGCGACATCGAGGCGGACGTCCTTGATCATCTCGGTTTCGACCAGCCCGGGCGCGACGGCGTTGACGCGGATCCCGAACCTTGCCACCTCCAGGGCCAGCGCGTGGGTCGCGGCGATGAGCCCGGCCTTGGCGGCGGAGTAGTTGGACTGCCCGCGGTTGCCGATCTGCCCGGAGACGGAGGCCACGTTCACGACGACCCCCCGGCGACGGCCCACCATCTGCTTCATGACGGGGCGGGTCACGTTGAAGAAGCCGTGCAAGGTGGTGGCGATGACGGAGTCCCACTCCTCGGGCAGGAGCAGGAGGAAGAGCCCGTCGCGGGCGATCCCCGCGTTGTTGACCAGGACCTCCACCGGCCCGTGGGCGGCCAGCAGGGCGTCGAGCGCAGCCCCGGTCGCCTCCCGATCCGCGACGTCGAACCGCGCGAGAGCGCCGTCACCGCCCGCCTCGCGCACGGCCGCGAGGGAAGCCTCGGCCGCCGCGTCGTTGGCGAGGTAATTGATGAGCACGAAGTAGCCGGACCGCGCCAGCTCGAGCGCGATGGCGCGGCCGATCCCGCGGCTGCCGCCGGTGACGAGGGCGCTCGCCCGCGGCTCAACCATGGGGCTCCCCAGCGGGCGACGCGGCAGGGGCGTCGAACCAGATCCCCTGCACGGTCACGGCGGCGAGCCGCTCGGTCCCCTCGTGCACCACCCCCTCGCAGACGAGGTAGTCGCCCGAGCCGCGGGCGACCTTCACCGCCGCGACCAGACGCGCCCCGACGCGCACGCGCCGTACCTCGAGTGTGACCTCGGGCAGCCCGACCAGCAGGGCGAGCCGCTCCCGCTGAGCGCCCGCGAGCCGGGTGCCGAGCAGCGCCGCGCCCTGGGCCACGAGCTCGACCAGCACCGCCGCGTGGACGGTCCCTTCCTCCGCGGTGGGCCACCGCTCGGTCACCGTCGCCCCCACGCGGATGCTCTCCTCACCCCGATCGAGGACAGCATCGACGAGCCGCATCCGCCCCTGCTGGGGGAGCCGATCGAGCCCATCGTCTACCGCCGCGGCGGCGCCCAGGCTCGCTGCCTGGCTCGGACCGTCGGAGGCTGGATCGGCCGCCATCATGGGGCCCGGCTCTAACACGCGGTCCCTCGCCTGTCATGCCCCGGGGGGGAAGGCCCAACCGTGGCTCCGCGCCCGGACGCCCCGACCACCGGGAACCGCCGCGTCGGGGAAGACTCGGAGTGGGCTTGTCGTATCACCGTGGGCAGTCAGAATGCCTGGCAACCAGCGACCGGCCTCGCCGCGGGCTCGTCCTGGCGAGCGCCTGGATTACGATGTCTCACCTCAACCCCGCCTTCGTGCTCGGTCTGTTGCTGCTCCCGATCCTCGGCGCCTGGTCCGACGACTGGGGGTCGATCAAGCGGGCCGCCGCCGAGGTCCAGACCCTCGAGGCCGACCTCGTCCAGACCAAGAGCCTAGAGATCCTCACCAAGCCGCTGGTGTCCAAGGGTCACTTCTCCTTCCGGCGCCCGAGCGATCTCCGGTGGGAGTACGAGAGCCCCATCCGCAGCGTGCTCGTGGCGACGCCGAGCGGAGTGCGCCGGTACGTCCACAAGGACGGGCGCTGGGTCCCCGACGCGAGCGCCAAGGTGGAGGCCGTCGGCGCCGTACTCGCCGAGATGAACCTCTGGATCCGGGGGGACTTCGAGCAGAGCAAGGCCTTCACCGCGACACTCGAGCCGGGCAACCCAGCTCGGGTGAAGCTGGTCCCCAAGGACGCCGCGATGCGGCGTTACATAGCGCGCGTGGTGCTGGAGCTCGGCGCCGCACCGGGCGTCATCAGCGCCGTGGTGATCGAGGAAGGGCCGAAGGCGTCCACCCGCATCGAGTTCTCCAACGTGCGACGGAACCAGCCGATCCCCAACGACCGGTTCGAGCCGCTCCGGTGACCGTGCTCGCGCAGGCGGCAGTCCCCGGCGCCCGCCGGCGCCACGGCGGCGACCTCAGCGCGGTGGTTACCTCCGCACTGACGGCGCTCGCGCTCGCCGCCTGCAGCCCGCTCCATCCCCTCGCCCGGGCCCCGGGCGCCGACCGTGCGGCGCTGGCGGCGCGCTGTGACCAGGCCTTCCCGATCGGGCCCTGGGAGGCGGTGCACGTCGTCGAGGCGAGCCTCCCGATGCAGCACCAGACCGCGCTGCTCGGGGCGATCTCGGCCGCCGCCCCGGGGCTCGGGTTCCGTAGCGTGCTGATGGCCCAGGAAGGCCTGGTCCTGTTCGACGCGTCCTATGGGGCACGGGCCGTCGACGTACACCGCGCGCTGCCCCCGTTCGATCGAGACGGGTTCGGCGAGGGGACCGTCGAGGACATCCGTCTGCTGCTGTTCCCCGCCGAGGGGGAGCTCACGGAGGTCGGATACGCGGAGGACTCCCTGCCCGCCTGCCGCTGGGTGGAGAGCGACGGGGCGGTGGTCGAGGCCGCCTTCCCCACCCCCGACCAGCTCCGGATCCGCCGCTACGACGCGCGCGGGCGCCTCGTGCGCGCCGGCGAGGCCCGGGGGCTCGACGCCTGCGCCTTCGCCCGTGAGATCGACCTGGAGGCGCCCGGGGCGGTCGGCTACCGCCTGCACCTGTCGCTGGTCGAGCGGACGACGCCGCGTTGCCCCTAACCCCGCCGCGCCGGAGACGCCGAAGCCGATCGCCGCCGCCTCGCTCACCGCGGCGGCGGGCGCCGGCGCCGGGTGCCCCCTTGTCGGTCCGCCGCGGCGGTGACAGGCTCGCGGCACGCCGGGCGGCCACTCCCGTCGCCCTCGGCAAGAGAGAGGAGAGAGATCGTGAGCCGCTCTTACTACTGGTTCGGAAGGCTGCTCGTCGGCGCGGCTTTCGCCGGCGCCCTGGGCGTGACCGCCTGCAGCGGCGCCGCCGTCTCGCTCACCCCCACCGAGTACTCGCCACGGCTCCAGGATCAGACGGGGAGTTACCGCGGCACCCACCTCTACCTCGTCACGCCGGTCAACGAGGCGGAGAACACCTCCCTCTTCTACTACTACGCGACGGACGGCTCGGCCCGATACGGCGGCCGCGCGCTGACCTCGTACCTCTGGTACGGGCTCGAGAAGGCGTTCAGCGAGGTCGGGATCGTCGTCCACGAGGAGCCGCCGGGGTACCCTGTCCCCGAGCTCGACCTGACCTTCTCGTCCTGGACCGACCGCGAGTTCGTCGCCGAGGCTCGGCTCGTCTCGCCGCGCCCGTTCGAGCGGATGATGCGGGTCGAGTTCGCCTCCCCGCCGCCCGCAGCGGCGACGCCCGAACAGCGCAAGGCGTTCGCCTACGGACAGCTCGACGCGATCGCCGTGGGCCTCCTCGGCGATCCCGAGTTCCTCGCCTCGCTCCTCGCCGCGCAGCCGCAGCCGTCCGCCCCGGCCCCCGCGATGGTGCCCGTTCCGGACCCGAGCGCCCCCGCTCCGGACCCGAACGCCCCCGCGACCGCGCCCACCCCGTCGGCGGGCGCCGCGCCGGTTCCCGCGGCGAACGCCGCGCCCACCCCGTCGGCGGGCGCCGCACCTGCCCCCGCGGTGAGCGCCGCGCCTGCCCCCGCGGCGACGACGATCCCCGCGCGCTAGAGCAGCAATCAGGTTGATTGCTGCGAAGAATCAACGACCTAGGGACCCGC
>CAYOLF010000070.1:18035-34002 GCA_964404725.1 uncultured Polyangiaceae bacterium | reverse complement strand
GGCCACGTTCGCGCCGCCCGTCGCGCGCCCGCCGCTCGCGCGCCCGCCGCTCGCGCGCCCGCCGCTCGCGGAGCCGCCGGTGGTCGTGTCCGAGTCGGGGCCGTCCTCTTCGCCGCAAGCTACGACGCCGATCGACGCGAGGAGCGCGACGGTGAGCGAGGCCCAGACCTTCCTGGGGACGTGGTGGCGCATGGCGAGACTCCCTTCCCCTGCCGGTGCCTCGATTATGCGCGCTCGCGGGCCTCGGCGCCGCTCCCGATCCGGGGGCGGAAAGTGGAGATCCCGCCGCACCGACCCGCCCCGCGAGGGCGCCAAGGGGCCGGGCCGCGATCTTCTCCCGCAACTGGCGCGACGGGCGAGCCGACCCCTCCTGCAACAAGGAGGATTGCCATGCCAGGCGTCGAGTCGACTTCCCCGTCACGTTCGATTGATCAGTACGAGTCCCGCGGACCCGACCCTGAGGATCTCGTCTGTCGCGCTCCCGATGGTGTACGGCGCGCCGAGCAGGCAAGCCGCGCGGAGACGCCCTCCGTCGCGCTCGAGGACGGCGCCGTCGAGTCGACGTCGAACGCCTGCGAGCCGCCCGAGCCCGTCTGCCGCGCCCCCGCCGCCCCCGCGCCCCTCCCCGCTGGCGCCGCCAGCCTGGTCTCCAGCCACTCGCGGCCTCTCCGGCCCCCGCCCGCCCCCAGGCCCCCCCCCACCGACAGCAGCGCCCAGCGCACGACCGCGATGCCGGTCGATTTCCTCCACGCGGACGCGGGCGTGACGTCCTCGGGCGACTCGGCCTACGCGGAGGCGGCGTTGGTGAAGGGGCGCTACCCCTCGGGGCTCGAGGTCGAGTTCCTCGACGCGTCAATCCAGGGCGGGTTGCAGAACGAGGCGCGCATCGCCGTCTGGCGGGTCAGCGCCAGCACCAGCGACGGCGTGGTGTCCGGCGGGGTCGAGGGCCCGTCGCTCGCCGCCCACGCCGGCATCCACAACGCCGACGGTTCGGTCGGGCTCAACCTTGGCGCGGGCGCGAGCTGGCTTGGCGGAGAGGCCTCGTGCCAGGACGGCCACGGCATCTCCGCCGGCGCGGGCTTCGGTGTCGCGCTGGGCGGCCACGTCGGGCTCCGCGACGGCGACGACGACGGCAAGACCGAGCTCTGCGCCGGCGTCGAGCTCACCGAGGGCAAGGCGCAGCTCTGCCTCGAGCTGCCCGTCTCCCACCCGTAGAGCGGCAATCGGTTTGACTGCCGCGAGAAATCACCGACCTAGAGCACGGCGCCCCGCCCCCAGCCCCTGGAGCGGCAATCGGTCTGATCGCCGCGAAGAATCAACGACCCAGAGCACTGAGCGAGCAGCAGATCTCGCCAGAGGCGCCCTGGGAAACGCCTCCTCGCCCCGCATTTGGGCGTTTGTCAGGGCGCCGACGCCGTTCGCAAACCGGTCGGTGCTCTAGAGGACCCGTGGCAATGACCGACCCCCCCCTGGACATTCACTGGATCGCTCCGGCCCTGCTGATCGCCATCCTGCTTTCGTGGGCGTGCGTGGTCATCCACGGCGTCGGGTTCGCGCTCGTGGCCGCCAACGCCTCCACCGAGCGGTGGCCGGACCGCCCGGTGGTCGTCGCGTGGCTCGTCTCCTTCGGCAGCGGGTTTCTGGGCCCCTTGGTGATCCCTGGCAACGTCGTCAGTCTGGTGCTCGCGGCGCGAGCCCTCCGTCGCTGCCCGCCGACGCGGGCGAACCGGATCGGTGCGCGGGCGACCCTCGCCGCGAGCCTCACGATGGTGCTGGCGACCGTCATCGTCACCGCCGGGCTGCTGCTGGCCGTGACCGCTGGTTGAGCCCCGGGCGCTCACCGCCGGCACGGGGCGCGCCGGCAGCGCTCCTGGCCGGACGTGGGGAGATCCGCGCCGCCCCGCGTGGGAGGCGGTCGGGTGCGCCGCGGCCTCCGGGCAGACGACGCCGCCACCCGCGGCTGAGGGGCAGCCGCTGGCGTCGGTTGACGTATGATGGTCGGGATGACGTCCAGAACGGGGCAACCTCGGCGTGTCGTGTCCGCCGCATTGCTAACCGCCGTTCTCGCGAGCGGCGGTTGCGGTGGCCGGGCTTCCTCGGACGGGGACGACGACGGGCGCGGCGAGGCGGGCGCGTGACGGGCGGCGCCTTCGCTCGAGGCGGCGCGGCGGGGACGGACGACCGGGGGACCGGCGGGAGCGGCGCCGCCGACGGGTGGAGCGGTGACGAGTGGCGGCGCTGTCGTGACGGGCGGTGCGAGCGAAGGCGCCGCTCCCTCCACGGCCGGAGCCGGGCCGGGCACCGCGGGGATCGCCGGCGGCGACCAGACACCGAGCGGCACCGCGGGGGCCGCGGGGACCGCCGGCGGCGACCAGACGCCGGGCGGCACCGCAGGGGCAGCGGGGGCAGTCGCGGGAGCGGCCGGCCACGACGCGCAGGCGAGCGGCGGGACCGCCGGCGGCGGAGCGAACGGTGGCCACGGCGGTGCCGCCGCCTACGAGGCGCTGCGCGGCCACTACCTCCTCACTATCGCCAACCCGCCCGGAATGTCGGGCTGCGTTCCGTCGGTGGTGGGCGCCGGCCTGCCCTTCGACCTCGCGCCCCCGCGCGCGAGCGAGATCGACGCCCTCATCGACCTCGTCACGGTGGCGCCGAGCTCATCACGGCCGTGGACGGGACGACGGGCGAGCCCCTCCCCACCGAGTGGCAGGGCTGGCCCTGGGGGCCCGCGGCGGCGCTGGGCTTCACGGACTCTGCTTCCGTCGTGGGCCGACGAGTGGCCTTCGAGCTCGGGCGTCCGCTGGTGAGCTTCGCGGGGTTCAAGGCGGTGGTGACCGACCGCGACTTCACGGTGGTTTCGTCGGGGCTCCCCGCCGATCTCGTCGACTTCGACGCCGGGCCACACGAGGGCGCGCACGGCGCCGTGACCTACCACGCGCCCGGCGCCGCGGGCTCCCCCTGCGAGTCGGGCGGCTGCCTCGAGCTCGGGGGGCCCTCGACGGCCTGCGCCGACTGGGACGAGCGCGGCCCCGCGGCGATGCTCGCCTTCCGCCTGGCGACGATCTCGAGCCAGCACCGGGTTCGGTACCGCGTCCGCTACCAGAGCTCGACGGACTCTGCGCCCGGGCTCTGGTGGTGGGAGTAGTCGGCCTGCAGCGAGGAGCCGTCGCTGGTCGTCGACGGCCTGTCGCCGCTGCCGGAGCCGGACGGGCCCTTCACCCACGCCTCCGACTGGCTCGACGTCGACCGTGCCTTCTGCATGGGCCCGGAGACCGACAAGGGGATGGCGATCGCGCTCGACTGCACCGACGCGGACCCCGCGCCCACCGTGCGCCTCCTCGTCGAGCGCGTCGAGGTGGTCGCCGCGGAGTAGCCGGCGACCGCGCCCGAGCGAGCATTCTGCTCGTGTCGCGCCGGAGCCGTCGCTGAAATTGAGCCGGCCCGAAGTGCGGCGCGATGTGCAATATGCTCGAGGAGCTGTGAGAGTGCGTAGATCCTGTAGCCATTGTGGGAGCCCGATCGCTGACTCGGCAACTGGGGCCACTTGCCCTGCCTGCGAGGCGGCGCTCAGGCCGCCGTCCGTCACCGGGGCGCCATGGACCGCGCCGACGGGTGCGTCGGAGAGCGCTCGGTCGCCGTGGAACGCGCCCCCGGGTGACGTCGCGGACGCTCCCTGGGCCAAGTCGCCCGTTCTGCCGGGATCGGCCCCCGCGGTCGCGCCTGACGATGCGGCGGCACCCCCGGGCCCGCCCAGCGGCACATCGGCACCACCTCAGGCCCCCGCACCTGGCCCAGCCACACCTGCCAGGGGTGGGGTCTTCAGCGCGGAATTCTCGCTCGGCGACCTGGGTGACGAGAGGCCCTCGCCACCGGTCGCCGGGCCGCGGCCGGCTCCGCCGAGGGCCCAGGGGCCGAACGTCGCGCTGTTTCTCATCCTCGCCCTCTCGCTGCTGGGGGTCGGCGGCGCCGTTCTTGCGTTCCAGGTGACGCGTGCCCAGCAGGTCGAGGACGAACCCGCGTCGGCGACGCTCGAGGAGGGCGCCCTCGAGGCCCGTGCGCCAGCCAACCCCCTCGACGAGTGGGACGGCACGTCCGACCTGTTCTGTCGGGCGGGGCAGAGGCTGGAGTTCAGGAACGTCGCCGGCAAGGCCCGCGTTCACGCCATGGACGACTGCCAACTGACGCTGATCGATTGTGAGGTGGGGGGCTACGACACCACCGTGAGCGCCCGTGACGAGGCGGTGGTGACCATCGAGAAGGGGACCATCAGCGGACGGAGCGAGGCCTTCTCCGTCCGCGGGAGGGCGCGCGTCACCGTGCGCGCCACCAAGGTCGTCGCGGGTCGGACCGCCGCGATCGTGGACGATGAGGCCGTACTGATGCTCTACGGGGCCAAGGTCGAGCGTGACGCCTCGGTCCCGACTGAATCGCTCTCCTTCCCTCCCCGGGCGTTCAGGGTCGGCGAGAGCGGTCAGCTCGGCATGGACGGAGGCCACGTCCACTGGCTGGCGGACGGAGTGAGCGCCGCACGGAACGCGGTGGTGGTGCTTCGCGACGTCGAGCTCGAAACGAGTCTGTGGAGTCGCGCTCGATCCCCGGGGACCGCGCTTCAGGTGGGCGGCAGCACCACCGCCATCGTCGTGGGCGGCTCCATCAGGAGCGAAGAGGTGGCGGTCGAGGTCAACGATCTCGCGCACCTGACCCTGCACGGCACGACGGTCACCGGGAAGACCAAGGAGGAGCCGGGCACGACCGTCGAGCGCCTGGAGCAGGGGGGGACGAGCGACATCGCTCAGGCGATGCGTGAGCTCTTGCCGGTCCGCGAGCAGCTCCGCCAGGAGTTCGAGGCCCATCAGAGGATTGGTGGCCACGCCTGCGATGGGGTCGACGTCTGCGTGAACGAGGTCGAGCTCAGGGGTCAGGTCAAGGGACAGATCGTGACCCTGGTGGACGCTACCGGTGCCATCGGTTCGATCACGGCCAACGGGAGCTTCCAGGGTCCGGTGCTCGCGTGTGTCCGCCGACGCCACCAGGGGCGCTCGATCGATGGCTACGTCGGCGGCCCCGGCCGGCTCGTCTGCAGCTGGGACGTGACCATTTCCCAGGGCGGCGGCCAGATGGGCTCTTGGGGCAGCGACTTCGAACGCCTGGAAAGCAAGCACGGTCCGCGATGATCGACGGCGCCGGGGGCTGTCATGACCGGCGCGACACCGGCCTCCGTAACCCTAGTCGCACGAGTTGTTCAGCACGTACGGTACCGTGAGCGTTCCCGCTGCGGGCACGGTGAGGTCGACCTGGCGCTCTACCGCGCAGGAGTCGAGGTAGTCGCCGCTGAAGACGGCGAGCTCCTCGGCGTCCTCGTCCTCGTCGAGAAAGGCGTTGAGCCGCGCCTGGCCGCTCATGGCGCAGAGGGTCGCCTCGTAGGCAGCTGCGGCCGGCTTCAGATCCGCGCCCGTGACCCGTGCCATCCGTACGATGTCCCCCCAGCCGACGCTCACCACCAGGATCCCGACCCCGTCGGCCTCGTCGGGCCAGACGACCCAGGGCTGCGCCGTGGTGTCCTCGCTGCGCGTGACGTGAACCACCACGCAGCCCTCCCCGGCGGCGCAGCTCCCGCAGGCGGACGTGTCGCCCGTCGTCACGCCTCCCCCGGCGCCCGAAGCGCCCCCGGTGGTCGCCCCACCCGTGGCGGGGCCGAGGATCTGTGAGCCCCCGGTGCCGCCGCTCGCGGCGCCCCCGCTCCCGATGGTGTTCTCCTCCTCTTCGTCCGACCCCGCGCAGCCCGCCGTCGCGACACCGACCGCCAGACCAAGAACGCACCCGCACCGCACCCATCCCCGAGAGCTCATTCCCCGAGCGTGCCGCGCCGGCAGCGCGCCGGCAATCTCGGGCGTCGGCCCACGGACGGTGGCTCTCCTCGGGCTCGAAACGGCCGAAGGGGACGTGGTTCCGGCGGCTCGGCGAAGCCCCCCGGCGGACCGCCCGCTCCGGGTCGAGAGCGGCTGTACCGACCCTCCCGGGGGGAGCACGCCCTTCACGACGATAGCTCAGCCGGCAGGGCGCGGCACTTCGCGCAGGATCCGCGCCAGCCGGAAACCATCCTCGAGCTGACGTCGGGCCCCTATCCCGCGACCCTCCGGAGGGGGGACACGGATGACCCCCCTCAGAGCGGACGGGACCTCCGTCGCGCCCGGCGGGAGAGGCGAAGCCCGTGTCCTTTGGCGATCGGCCGAGGTTACAGACCGGGAGGCGGTGTTCTCGTAGCGCGAGGAGGATATTCGGTTCCTCGGTCCGGAGGGAACCATGGGCGAGCGGCCGCGCTTCGGCGAGGTCAGGGCCTACTGCCTGCATTTCGCTGCCTGCGGCTACCGCCTTGTGCGACCCCCCTTACGTTTTGCCCTCCCCCGACGATGCGGGCCGCCTCACGCCGACCCGCTCCCGTCCCGGATCCGCTCCGGCTACACCGAGACGATCGGGGTTCCGTCGGGTGCCTCACCCATCGAGAAATCGCCCTGACAGTGGACCACTCGAGCGGTACCTTTCCACCGGGATCGGTCACATCCAGCCTCCCGGAGCTCTCCCATGTGCAACCGTCGTCGAATCCTCGCCGTCATTCCAGTAACCGTCCTCTGGGCCCTCGCTTGCGACTCCGTGGCTGATGATCCCCCTGCCGAGGAAGGAACCTTGCACGAGGGCGGGAGCAGCTCCGTCGGCACGGGAGGCACCGGGCTGTGGTCAGGCACCGGCGGCGACGTCCTCCTTCCGGAGAGTGGCGCCACCTCGACGGGCGGCACCGAGAGCCAAGCGGTTTGTGGCAATGGCGAGCTCGAGATCGGCGAACTCTGCGACGACGGCAACACGGTGGCGGACGATGGCTGTTCCGCGGACTGCCTCGAGCAGGGCGAGGAGTACGTGTGCGATCCCCCGGGCGTGCCCTGCGTGGACGTCGTGGTGTGTGGCAACGGTGTCCTCGAGGGCCGCGAGCAATGCGACGACGGCAACGCAGCCGGTGGCGATGGATGCTCGGCGGACTGCTACACGGTGGAGGATGGCTGGGTCTGCCCGCGACCCGACGTGGCCTGCGTCCGGGCGCCGGTCTGCGGGAACGGCCTCCGGGAGCGGGGCGAGACCTGCGACGACGCGAACACCGCGAGCGGCGACGGCTGCTCCGGCACCGAGAGCAACGACGTCGCCCCGTGCCAGCTCGAGGCCGGCTTCTGGTGCCCGGCGCCCGGGCAGGCCTGCTCCGCGGTCGTCTGTGGAGACGGCCTGCGCGCCCCGGGCGAGCAGTGTGACGACGGTGACGTGGACGCCGGCGACGGCTGCAGCAGCGCGTGCACCGTCGAAGACGGTTGGATCTGCCCCCAAGCGGGCGACGACTGCCTCTCGATCTGCGGCGACGGTCTGCAGCTAGGCGGGGAGGAGTGCGACGACGGCAACCAGTCCAACGGCGACGGCTGCAATGCGGCCTGCCGCAACGAACCCGGCTACAGCTGCGAGACTCCGGGGGAGCCTTGCGCGCCTGCGGTGTGCGGGAACGCCGTGGCGGAGTTCGGCGAGGGGTGTGATGACGGCAACCTGGTCGCCGGCGATGGCTGCGGCCCGACCTGCCAGTTCGAGCCCACGGTGACGGTGGGGTCCGAGCCACAGGTCGCGGTCACTTGCGGCGATGGACTCCAGACCAGCAGCGAGTCCTGTGACGACGGCAACTCCACTGACGGCGACGGCTGCTCCGCGCTCTGCGAGATAGAGCCGGGCTACGAGTGCGTTCCGCTGCTCGAGTTGCCCGAGAGCGTGACCTTCCGGGTCACCTATCGCGACTTCAAGCAGGTGAGCGAAGCGGGCGGACACCCGCACATGATGCGGACGGGGATGCAAGCGCCGCCCGCCCTGACTGACGACCGCGGGATCACCGGCGAGATCTGCAACACCACGAACGGGACCACGTGTGGCCGGCTCGACGCGGAGGGGAAGCCGCTGCTGGCGGCGGGCGTGGACGCCACCAATATCGAGGATCTCCACCCGTCGCTCTATCACATCCCCGACGCGTTCGGCCTCTGGTACCGCAGCGCGAACCCGGCCGGGATCCTCGGATGGGACGTGCCGGAGGATCCGGACGACCCGGAGGCCCCCGTAATCGACCCAACCCCGATCGAGATCCAAGAGATCCTGGAGCCGAACACCCTCACGCTCGTGCAGGACGGCGGCGCGGAATCGGAGACTTACGTCTTCGACAGCGACTCGTTCTTCCCGCTCGACGGGCTGGGATTCGGCGATACCACGGGGCAGCAGCACAATTTCCACTTCACCACGGAGCTCCGCTACTTCTTCCAGTATGGGGGCGGCGAGACGCTCACCTTCCGCGGGGACGACGACGTGTTCGTGTACGTCAACGGCCGGCTCGCCGTCGACATCGGCGGGATCCACGGCGCCGAGGCGGCCCGCGTCGTGCTCGGGGACGACGGGGAGCCGAGTGGGACCGACAGCGATTGTACGGTCGCGACGCTGAGCACCGAACCCGCCGAACTGGTCGACTGCGCCCTCACCCCCGAGGAGGCCGACGACGACTCGGACGACCGCTTCGGCCTCGTGAAGGGCGGCGTCTACGAGATCGTGCTGTTCCACGCGGAACGGCACCCTGTCGCGTCGAACTTCCGCCTGACCCTGGCGGGGTTCCTCGCGCCCCGCTCCTCCTGCTCGCCGATCTGTGGCGACGCCCTGACCACGGGCTGGGAGGTGTGCGACGAGGGCGAGGTCGACCCCGACCTCGTCGGCACCTACGATCACTGCAACATGACGTGCACGGGTCGCGCGTTCTGCGGGGATGCGATCCGCCAGGGGCCCGCTGACGATCCCACCGGTCCCGAGGAGTGCGACAACGGCATCAACGACGATGCGTACCAGTTCACCGCCACGTCGTGCGCGCCCGGTTGCATCCTGCCGCCGTACTGTGGCAACGGCACCATCGAGCCCGATTTCGAGCTCTGCGACAACGGCGACAACAACAACGACGCGACCTACAACGGCTGCAAGACGAACTGCGAGTGGGGGCCCTACTGCGGCGATGGGACGGTCCAGTCCCCCGAGGAGCAGTGCGACGAAGGTTTGGACAACGTCCTCTACGCGGCCGACGGTACGGGCTGCGGCTCCGACTGCCTCCCGGCGCCCTACTGCGGCGACGGCATCCGCAACGGCCCCGAGCAGTGCGACGACCCCGAGGGCAACACGGGAGCATACGGCGGCTGCAACGAGGACTGCACGCTCGCGCCCTACTGCGGTGACGGCATCATCCAGTCCAGCGAAGGCGAGCAGTGCGACGACGGCCCCATCGGGAGCTTCTATTGCACGCCTGACTGCCTCAGCCGCGTTCCCCGGTAGCCTCGCGGCCGAGCGGAGCGCCGCTCAAGCTGGTGGCCGCGCAGGGGTTCCCGCTCCTCGAGCCGTCTGAGAACCCCCTCGAGACAGCCCGCCGCTGACAGCCCGGGCTCTCGGTGCGAGAGTCTGGCCATGCTGGACGACCGAATCACCGAGCGACTCGGGCAAAGTCCCGGGCCGCTGCCCGCCGAGGTCCAGGCCCGACACCGCGCCGCGCTGCTCGCCGCCGGTTGCTCTGAGGCGAAGAACTCGTCCTTCATCGAGTTCGTCGCCGTGTTCAGCGACGAGCACCAGGGGAGGTTCGGGTCGCTCGCCGACCTCGGCCCGGATCTGTGCGCGCTCGAGGAGGGGAAGGACAGCGTGGCGGGGCTCTTGTGGTCGGAGGGCGTGCCTCGCCGCTTCCTCCCGCTGACCAGCCTCGAAACCGAGGCTTACTTCCTCTACGACACCGACGACGACTCCGTGGTCCTCGTCGAGGACGGCTCCCTGCCGCGCCTGCTCGCCGGCGACGTCGACCAGCGGTGGCCCTCCTTCGACGCCTTCCTGGCGGGTTTCTTCGACCTCGAGTAGGCCCCGCGGGCGACGCGCCCGGCTGCGCTCACCGGGCACGCTGCGGGTCCGCGCGCCGTCGTCCGAAGTCCGGGGTGACGGCGGACCCGGGATGGCCGAACATGGCGCGGGTCACCGCACCGGTGGCCGAGGGTCCCGGCGCCTTGTCCCCCCGCACAGAGCCCCGTCCGTCCGCTGCCGGTCCCGGGCGCGACGCCGGCGCGCTGGCGTCACGACCACGGCGGCTCGGCGCGGCGCTCGGGCTCGCGGTCGCCCTCGCCACGCCGAGCCTCGGCGCCGACGCACCGCCGCCGAACTTCGAGGGATCGCTGCGCGCGGGGCTGCCCGTGCGGGCGTGGTTCGACGCCGGGCGGCAGCGCGGGTTCGTCCAGGTCGGCGGCTACACCAGCGGGATCTACCGCGCCTGGTCGATCGCGGTCGGCGATCTCGACGGCGACGGCACGCGCGAGGTCTTGCTCGGGATCTGGTCCACCACCCGCCGTCACGACGAGCCCGAGCCGCACCGCACGGTCTGGGTCCTCGCCTGGGACGACGCCCGCGGCGAGCTCCGGGAGCGGTGGCGCGGCAGCGCGCTGTCCCGGCCGCTGCTCGATTTCACCGTGCGCGACGATCGGCTGTTGGCCACCGAGCGCCTCGGCGGCCGCTGCGTGCTGACCACCTACGACTGGACCGGCTTCGGCTTCGCCGCCCGGGTGCGCCGGCCCACTGCCTGCGAGGGAAGATGATACGCCGGACGATCTCGGCGCTGCTCACCGTCGCCACCGCCATCGCCTGCGCGCCGCGAGCTGCCCCGCCCCCAGCGACGGGCGGGCCCCCGCCGGACGACGCCGCCCGCCCGCAGTACGACCGAGAAGGGCGGCGCCTCACCTTCGCGGCAGGGCCGCCGGGGCGGCGGCGGATCCAGGTGCTCGATCTCGCCGGCGGCGAGACGACCGCGTTCGGCGACGAGGGCAGTGACGCGGTCGATCCCACCTTCACGCCCGACGGGCGGATCGTCTTCGCGTCGAACCGCGACGGCGACTACGACCTGTTCCTGCTCGATCCGGGCACGGGTGCCACCGAGCGGCTCACCGATCTCGAGGGGGACGAACTCCAGCCGACGGTGGCGTCGATCCCCTTCGGCTTCTACGCGGTGCACCAGGGCATGTGCGGCGGCGAGCCGGACGGATTGCTCCTCGACGCCTACCAGAAGGTCCTGTTCGTTCGGCGCACGGCGGACAAGAGCGAGATCTGGTTCTCGTCGATCCGTCCGCCGGCGATGCCGAAGGTCGCCTCCCGCCGGGAGCCGCCCCCTCCGTCGCCGCACGGGAGCCACCAAGGACGGCTGTCCCCACCCGGCAAGGCCTGCTCCGAGCCGGCCTTCGCCCCCGACGGCCTCTCCGCGGTGTGGGTCTGCGACGGACGGGTCGAGGACGCGCCCGCGCGCTACCCGCAGTCCTTCGCCGCGGCGCTGGCGGCCGTCCAGGGCGAGCCGCCCGAAACCTGCCGGGGCTACTCCGCAGACATGACCCGGTGCCTCCCCGCGCTCGAGCGCGTCTACGCGACGTACCCGGGGCGCCCCGTCTCCCACGCAGAGTCCCGGATCGGCCACCCCTCCGTCTCCGCCAATCAGACGCTCCTGGTCGCCGACGCGGACGGGCGCCCCGTGCAGGCGCCACGGTTCGTCGAGGACCCGGCGTGGAGCCCGCTCGGCCTCGACGCCCCGCGCGCCGCGCGCGTCGTCTGGTCGCCGACGGGGCGGGAGGTCGCGTTCGCGGGCGCCGCCGGGATCGAGCGCACGCCCACGCGCCATTACCTGCAGACCGTGCACAACCTCCACCGCTTCCCCGAGCTCTTCGGCGCGCAGGAGTCGCCGCTCCTCGCGCAGAACCGGTTCGTGGTGCGCCCCGCCGCGCACAAGGAGTTCTACGTCCTGCACGAGCAGCTCCGCTACGCGAACCGGCCGCAGTTCATCACCGCGGACGTGGCGCTCCAGGCCTTTCGCGACGAGTACCTACGGCTGCTCGAGGGCGGCGAGCGGGAAGCCGCCGTGGCCACGCGTCAGCTCACCCGGAGCCTGTACCGGCGCTATGCCGCGCGCCTCGGCGCCGGTCGGGGTTCGGTGACCGACCGCTACTACGCCGTGCTCTTCGCCACCGCCTGGGCCCCGCTCGAGGCCGCCGCGACGATGGAGCGGCTCACCCCCGACGAGCTCGTCGAGTCCGCGCTCGGCGGCGAGGACGGGGCGCGCGAGCCCGACACCCGCGTCGAGCGCCTCAGGCGCCCGGTGGCGGCGCGGCTCCCGGAGGAACTGCCGCGCGTCGTCGCCCGGCTGCCCGCGTCAATCCGTGGCGACGTGAAAGCGCACCTCGATCGAATGCTCGCGCACGAGGGCCTCGGCGACCTCGTCGTGCCGGGACGCGCAGAACCGCTCAAGATCGACTTCAGCCAATTCGCGCTCCGCGGCGCCTACGCCGAGAACGCGCTCGGCGGCTACGCTCTGGCGATGGGCTGGCTCGGCGCGGTCCCGCTGCCCCTGGATCCGACGCTGCGTGAGCTGGTCGCGACGCTGCGCACGCTCGCGATCGAGCCGGACCCCCCGGTGGATCCCGCGGACGACGACGCGCCGGCGACCGCGGCGACCGGGCTCGAGCTGTGGCGGCGGGCCGACGCGGTGGTGGGCTCGTTCATGGGGCGGCCCGTGGACGCAACCCTCGCTCAGGTCGCCGAGGAGCTCGACCGAATGCGGGGCTTCGACGCGCGCGAGCTCGAGCGGCGGCTGCTCGCGCGCCGCGGGGAGATCCCGATCCGCGACGCGAACAACCGCGACCGCGCGCTCTTCGTCACCGTCTTCCCCCGCCGGCTCGGCCTCGACGTGACCTTTTTCCGTGCCCTCACCCACCCGGCCGTCCCGGGGCGCGGCATGCCGTCGGCGCTGGACGTCTTCGCCACCCTCGGCGACGCGCGCGCCCGCGAGCACGCCGTCGCGACAGCCGCGGACTTCCGCGAGCGCTACCAGTCCGCGCTGGATGCGCTGGTGGAACGAACACGCACGGAGGGCTCCCTCGCGGGGTACGCGAGCACGGACCTCTACCACGGCTGGCTCGCCCTGCTGGTCGCGGTCGCCACACCCCCGGAGCTGCCGAAGGGCGAACGGTTAGCGTTCGCGAAGAGCCTCGCCTGGCGCGATCGGCAGCTCTACTCCGCGCTCGCGGGCTACACCCAGCTCAAGCACTCGGCCGTGCTCTACGCGATGCAGGACATGGGCGTCGAGTGCGATGGGGGCACCTCCTACCTGGTCGCGGTGGAGGAGCCCATCGTGCCGGCGGTGCGCGGGTTCGTGGAGCCGAACGTCCCCTTCTACGAGGGCCTCGCCGCCCTCGCCCGCGAGGCCTACCGGCGCCTGTACGGCGTTCCCGAGGGGCCGACGGCCGATCAGTGGGCGGACGAGACCGACCCGCGGCTCAACGCCATGAGCTTCGCGCGCGAGCTCGCCGAGATCGCGCGCGCGGAGGTCGCGGGCCGCCCGCTCACCGACGAGCAGGCGCGGTACGTGGAGTACGTCGGCGCCCGGCTGGAGGCGTTGACCCTCGGCATGCAGCGCGGCGAGTACGCCTTCTCGACGGGCGGCGCGGGCCGGGAGGAGCGGGGCGTGGCGCTCGTCACCGACATCCACTCCAACACCGATCGCCAGCAGGCGCTCGAGCTCGGCATCGGCCGGGTCTTCAACCTGTGGGTGCTGGTGCCAGGCGACGTCGGCGAGACGCTGACGCAGGGCGGCGTCCTCTCTTTCTACGAGTTCACGGCACCGATGTCCGGGCGCCTGACGGACGCGGCCTGGGGGGAGCGCGTCGCCAGCGGCACGCTCCCCCCTCGACCGCCCTGGACCCGCAGCTTCATCGAGGGACGGTGAAGCTCCGGACCGCTGCGCTGCCTGGGGCCGGTGAAGCTACGACGAGCAGCGATCGATGACCAGGCTGTCGATCGGGGTCGAGTTGCCCACCGCGTAGGTGTTCAAGGTCGCGCGGCAGCCCTCGACGACGACGTGAACGAAGGTGCGCGAGCTGCCGAGCGTGGCCTCGTACGTGTTCCCGACCTGGCACGCGTAGCTGTAGGTCCGGTAGGTCCCCGTCGAGTCGTAGCCAGAACGGGTCTGGGTGGCGGTGTTCAGGGCGCGGAGCCGGGCGTCGCTCGCGCCCACCGTGCCCACCTCGATCTGCACCGTCCCGTCGAGGCTTCCGGTGCAGGCGTGGTTGGCGTTCATCCGGCAGGTGCGGCTGTAGACGTGGCTGTGGCCGTTGAAGACCACGTCCACGTCGTTGCGCGCCGCCAGATCGAGGTACGGGAGCGCAGCGGGCGTGGCGGTGAGGCCGCCGGCGCCACAGTAGTAGAAGGGGCGGTGGTAGAAGAGGAACTTGAACTGATGCGGTGAAACGGCGAGCGTCGCCGCGAGATCGAGGATCTGAGGATCGTTTCCGTACGCTGTGCTGCTACTCGTGGCCTTGTTGGTGTCGCGCACGACGAAGAGCGCGTTGCCGTGCTCGACCGTGTAGTACACGCCGGCGCTGCTCGAGTTGACGCCAAGCCCCTGGGCGCCCGAGAAGGCAAGGTTCCAGTCGGCGAGCCAGGTGGAGGACACCATGATGTCGTGGTTGCCGGGCACGCCGAGGTACCGCGGGGGGTCGCCGCCGAAGGTCGTCGCCGCGCCGTCGAGCCAGCCGCTCACCAGCGCCCGATGGTAGTTCCACTGCGTGGTGGTCCCCGTCTCGGTGTGATCGCCGACGCTGAGGGTGCCGATGGTGCGTGGAGCGTCCGGGGCGGCGGCGAGCCCGTCCATCTGGGCGAGCGCCGCCGAGAACTGGGGACTGGTCGCCGCCTCGACGTGGCTGTCGGAGAAGACGAAGAAGCCGAAGGCCTCGGGCTCCACGGCACCGCCGACACCGCCCGTACCCTCGTCGATGCCACCGGCACCGCCAGCCCCGCCCGCGCCACCGACGAGGCCTCCGGCACCGCCAGCGCCGTCACCGGCGCCGCCGGCACCGCCAGCGCCGCCCGCCCCGCCCGAGCCCCCGGGGTCGGTAGTGACGGTCGTCGTGATGGCGGTCACGGTGAGCATCGGCCGATGAGCGAGCTCGCCGTCCTCGCTGGAGTAGAAGTAGAGGCCGTCGCTGTTGCTGGAGGTGGCGATGACGAGGCCATGGTTCTGCGCCGGGTCGGCGACCCAGCTCTGCACCCGGCCCACGCCGGCCGCGTTGAGTGCAATGGAGACGGCGCCGGAGGTGTTGGCCGGGGTGGTCCCCAGGCCCACCTCACTGCGGTCCAACGTCCCCTGAGCCCCCGCGACCTCCCAGGGCACCCCGATCTGCGCCAGGAGCCAGGTGGCCTCCAGCTCCGACCAGGGGCGATTGAGGGCCCGCAGGTAATTCGCCCGGGTTGACGAGGCGCTCGTGCTGCCGCCGATGTAGAGGGTCACGGTGGCCTCGGTCACCGTCGCGTCCGCGGGGATCGAGGAGAGATCCCAGGCCATCAGCGCGGCCCGAGCCGGGCTCGAGTCCGCGGTCAACACCGTGGTGAGCCCGTAGTTGGCCGTGGTACCGTCCCCGGCGATCATGCCGTCAACCATGCCGTCGTAGCCGTTCTCGCCGTTCCTGAAGTTCAGGGTCGTCTCGACGGTTCTGGCGTGCTGGCAAAGCCCCTCGAGACAGCTGTCGACCGTCTCCGGATCGCCGTCGTCGCAGTCGAGGGGCTCACCCCCGACACAGACGCCACCGACGCAGGCGTCGCCCTGGGTGCAGGCATCGGCAGCAACGCAGTCGGCGTCGGTGAGGCAGCAGCCGGCGATGGCGGCGTGGGTACACGCGTTCGCTTCGCAGAGGTCCGCGGTGCAGAAGTTCCCGTCGTCGCACTCCGCGTCCAGGAGGCAGCACCCCGAGATCGCCGCGTAGCCGCAGGCGTTCTCCTGGCACAGGTCCGCAGTGCAGGCGTTCGCGTCGTCGCACTCCGCGTCGGCGAGGCAACAGCCGGAGATGCCGGCGTTGCCGCA
>CAYOLF010000070.1:13811-17935 GCA_964404725.1 uncultured Polyangiaceae bacterium | reverse complement strand
CGTCGTCGCACTCCGCGTCGGCGAGGCAACAGCCGGAGATGCCGGCGTTGCCGCAGGCGTTCGCTTCGCACACGTCCGCGGTGCAGGCGTTCTCGTCGTCACACTCCGCGTCCACGTAGCAGCAGCCGGGGACGGCGCCATGGCTGCACGCATTCGCAATGCAGGCGTCCGCGGTGCAGACGTCAGCGTCGTCGCACTCGGCGTCCGCCAGGCAGCAGCCGGCGATGGCGGCGTGCGCGCAGTCGTGCTCGGCGCATGCGTCCGCAGTGCAGGCGTTCCCGTCGTCACACTCCGCGTCGGCGAGGCAGCAGCCGGGGATGGCCTCGTGGCTGCACGCGTTCGCTTCGCAGGCGTCCGCGGTGCAGGCGTTCCCGTCGTCGCACTCCGCGTCCACGTAGCAGCAGCCGGGGACGGCGCCATGGCTGCACGCATTCGCGATGCAGGCGTCCGCGGTGCAGACGTCGGCGTCATCGCACTCGGCGTCGGCGAGGCAGCAGCCGGGGACGGCCTCGTGGCTGCACGCGTTCGCTTCGCAGGCGTCCGCGGTGCAGGCGTCGGCGTCGGCACACTCCGCGTCGGTCAGGCAGCAGCCGGGGATGGGGGAGTTGTTGCACTCGCCGTCGACGCACGCGTCCTCGGTGCAGGCATCATCGTCGGCGCAGTCTGCCGCCGAGCTGCACCCGGTGGTGATCTCGTAGGTGACGGTGAGCTTCGGGCGCCGACTGATCACCGCGGACTCGCTCGACGCGAAGGCCAACTTGTCGGTGATGGAAGTGCTGGCGATGATGACGCCGAAGTTGCTCGCCGGATCGGCGATCCACCCCTGAATCTCGGCGAGTCCCGCGGCGCCGAGGCTCACGGTTCGGGTGCCCTTGCGGGGGGCGGTCAGGGTGCCGAGCAGCGTGCTGTCGCGGTCGGCGGCCGCCTTCGCGCCCGCGGTGGTCCAGTTGATTCCCGAGGATTGAAGGTACCAGGTCGTCTGTGACTCGGTGAACGGCTTGTTCAGGCCGAACATCGGGTAGCCCGTGCCGGCCGCGTCGGTCACGTAGACGGTGAGAGTCGCGTTCTTGACGACTGCGGCCAGGGGAATGCTCGACAGGTCCCAGCGCAACAGGGAGTAGAGATCTCGCCCGGTGAAGGAGGGATCGTCGCCATCGACCGAGAGTGTCGTGGCGCTCCCGTAGTTGGTGGTCGGCCGGTTCTGGGAAAGAACCGCGTCCGTCGTCCCCGAATAGCCGTCCGTGCCGTCCTGGAAGGACACGGTGACGGAGGTGGTGAGCCCCTGCTCGACCACGCCCACCTGGGTCGGCTCCGGCTCGGACGAGCAAGCCGCCAGCACCAGTACCGAGAGCCTCGCCCAGCGGAAAAACCGTCGCATCGTCGTCATGACACCCTCCACGCACCCGTTCGCCGGCGCCCGGAGCGCGCCGCCATGGTGGACACCTCTCCCCAATTCTCGCGTGGTGGGTACACCGGTTTCTCGTCGCGGGCAAGCCCCGCCGCGCAAGACGATGTCTCCATCCATGCTTGGGCTTCGCTCCTTGGCGGGCGAGTCCTGGCGGGAGGCGGGCTCGGTGGTTCGTGACCGGGCACGCGGTCGATGCGAAGCTCTCGGTATTTCAGCACAGATCTGGAATTGGGCGGCCTCTGGTGCTGAGACGTGGAACCCTGAGGCGGCCCTCGAAGCCCAGGTGCGCGCTGGTTCAGGGATGCCGAGCTGGAATTTGGGGGCGGGTTCGTCCCAAGCGCCGCGGGGGTGGAGGTCAGCGGTCAACGTGGTCGGAAGTCGTGGGTAGGAAGGTGGCCTCGCGAGGGGGCTTGGGGGGTCGCGCGGCGGCCTCCCGGTGCGCAGCGGCGAGGCGCTGGATCGGCTCGCTGCTCGTCTTGGCCGCGCCGACGCTCCCCGGAGCACCGGCGGCGCGGGCGGAACACGCCCTGGCGGCGGGCTCGGCCACAGGCAGGCTCACGCTGGCCGTGGGCGGCGACGTGATGTTCGGCAGGATCACCGCGGGGGGCTACCGCGCCCACGGCGGGGCCAGCCCCTTCGGCCCGTGGAGCGCGACGCTCGCGGGCGCCGACGTCGCCTTCGTCAACCTCGAGACGGGGATCTGCGACGAGGGCCGCACCGCGGGGCCGCTGCCCCTGCTATGGGCCCCGCCCGAGCGGCTCGATGCGCTGCGCGAGGCGGGGATCGACGTGGTGAGCGTGGCGAACAACCACGCGCTCGACTGCGGGGCCGACGGGCTCGCCGCGACGCTCACCGAGCTCGAGCGGCGCGGCGTCCGGGCGGCGGGGGTGGCGCCCGCGGGGGTAGTGAGCGTCACCGACGAGGTGGTGTTCCTCGCTGCCACCCTGCACCCCGCGCCCCACCGCGCGACGGGCTCCCGACCGCTGTACGCCCCGGACGGGCGCGGGCTGGTGGCGCGCGTCCGCGCCATGCGCGCGGCCGAGGGCGACCGCCTGTTGGTCGTGTCACTGCACTGGGGGCGCGAGCGGGCCGTGCGCCCCGCTGCGGCGCAGCGCGCCCTGGGGCAAGCGCTGATCGCGGCGGGCGCGAACGCGGTCGTCGGGCATGGCTCCCACACGCGCCAGCCGGTCGAGCGCGTTGGGGATGGCGTCGTCGTCTACGGCCTCGGCAACCTCGTCTTCGACGACCGGACGCCCCTCGCCCGCCCGCGCGCCCCGGTCTTGCTGCGATTCCAGAGAACCGCGCGGGGTTTCGTCTTCGTGGGACTCGGGGGCGAGTGAAGCTCGCGCGCCGACGCACCCGCGAGGCCGTCGAGGCGCTCGCGGGATTGAGCGTCAGTGATCGGATGCGCGCCGACGGCGTCCTCGGCCGGCTCTTCGAGCGGGCGTGCGGGCACTGGCCCCCGGCAGCCATGGGCCGGGGGATCCCGGCCGATGCCTGACCGGCGCGGCGGGGCGCCGACGGGGTGGACGGCGGCCCGCGCCGTGATTACGAGCTGGGGGTCATGATCCTCGTCTGCCCCGCCTGTTCCGCCCAGAACCGCGTCCCCGCCGCGCGCCTGACCGACCGCCCCACTTGCGGGGCCTGCAAGGCGCCCCTGGATCTCGGCGTGCCCCTCGAGCCCACGGACGAGGCCGAGTTCGACGAGCTCGTCCGTGACGCCCCGCTGCCGGTCCTGGTCGACTTCTGGGCGCCCTGGTGCGGGCCCTGCCGCACGGTAGCGCCCGAGCTCGCGAAGCTGGCCCGGGCCCACGAGGGCCGGCTCTTGGTCGCCAAGGTCAACACGGACGAGCTCGGCGCGGTGGCGGCGCGCTTCGAGGTCGCGTCGATCCCGACGCTGGGGCTGTTCCGCGGCGGTCAGCTCGTCCAGCGCGAGGTGGGGGCGCGCGGTCAGCGCGCGATGGAGCAGGTCTTCTCGCTCGTCTGACCGCACCCGTCCCGGCGCCGCTCCATGCGGGAACGTCGTCGTCGCGGCCGGCGCGCCCGTGGCGGCGAGCGCACTCGATGGGACTTTTGAGCACTCCGATTGCGCCCGAGTGCGTCCTTGACCCGATGTCCGACCGGCGGATACGCTCCGCGCGGAATACGCTTTCTCCAGCGTGTCCCCACCTTGAGGAGGACGTCATGCATTTTCCAATGCAGCGCAGCGCGTCATTGCGCCTCGGTCACCGCCCGCTCCGCCGGTTGACCCTGGTGGTTGGTGCCGTGGCATTGCTCGCGGGTTGCGGAAACAAGGACGACGACGACGACCGCACTCCGAGCACCGGCGGCACAGGCGGGCTCGCCAGCACGGGCGGGCAACGGACCACGGGCGGGGGCCCGTCCACCGGCGGTAACCGGGCGACCGGCGGCAGGACCACGGGAGGCGGCGGTTCAGCGACGGGCGGTGCCGACCAGGGTGGTGAGGGCGGCGACGAAGGGGGCGAGGAGGGCGGCGCCGCTGGTGCAGCCGGTACCAGCCCTGGCGGCGCGACCTCCGCGGGCCAAGGCGGCGCCGGTGGTAACGGCGGCGCCGGGCCCCAGGGTGGTGCCACGCCCGAAGGCGGCGCCAGACCCGAGGGCGGCGCCACACCCGAAGGCGGTGCCACGCCCACGGGCGGCGCCACGCCCACGGGCGGCGCCACGCCCACGGGCGGCGCCACGCCCACGGGCGGCG
>CAYOLF010000070.1:0-13711 GCA_964404725.1 uncultured Polyangiaceae bacterium | reverse complement strand
CACGCCCACGGGCGGCGCCACGCCCACGGGCGGCGCCACGCCCACGGGCGGCGCCCTGCCGCAGGGCGGCGCCGGAGCCGGGGGCGCAACGCCGGGCGGCAATGGGGGCGTCTCCAGCGTTGGTGGCGCCGGCGGCGTCGCGGGCGCGATGGACCTCGGCGGGGCAGGCCAGGGCGGGGCGGTCGAGCCGCCCATCCCCACTACGCCCGTATCGCTCTACGTCGCCTGCGCGGACAGCACGGGGAGCATCCAGCAGTACACGGTGAGCCGAGAAGCGTGGACCGCCACGCCCGTCGGCACCTACACGACCGGCGCCACCAATTCCTGGCTGACGCTCAACGCGGACGAGGATCGGGCGTACGTGGCCAGCCGCACCGAGGGGCGGATCACCACGATGTCGCGCGACACGACCAGCGGCGCGCTGACCGTGCTGGATTCCGTGCCGGTACCGATGGAGCCGCCGGGCGGAGCCGGGGGCGCCCCGCCCACGGGCAACCCCGCGACCCAGGTTGTCGCGCTCGATCCGAGCGAGCAGTACCTGCTGGCCGCCAACTTCTCTGCCCATTACGTCTACGTCTACGCGCTCGAGGGCGATGGCACGGTCGGCGAGATGGTCGCTTCGGCGAACGACGGCCTGGCGTCGCACCAGATCGTGTTCGCCCCGGGTTCGGCCGAGGGCTCAGTGCTGGTGCCCTACCGCACCTCCGACACGGTCGTGACGTACCGCTTCGACAACGCGGACGGCGGCCTGACCACCGAGCACGAGGAGGAGGTCGATGCCGACGGCGTCGACGGGACGACCGGGCCCAGGCACCTGGTCTTCCACCCCACCAATCCCAACTGGCTCTACGTGATCAACGAGGTGTCCGGCACCGTCGACCACTTCACCTACAACGATGGCAGCGGGAACCTCACGCTCCGGAGCTCGATCTCGTCGGTGCCGCCGGACCACGACGGCGACAGGTTCGCCTCTGAGATCACGATCGCACCGTCGGGCCGGTTCATCTACGTCTCGAACCGTTACAGCACCCAGGGCACCTTCACCGGGGAGGGATCCATCGGCGTGTTCGCGGTGGACCCGGACAGCGGGGCGCTCACCGCGGTGGAGTTCGAGAGCTCGCGCGGCGCGCTGCCGCGTCACTTCATGCTGTCGAGCGACGGCACGGTGCTGGTGGTCGGCAACCAGAACTCCAACAACGTCGCCGTGTTCAGTGTGAACACCGCGACCGGCGCGCTCACGTTCCGCTTCCAGCGCGACGTCTGCGGCACGCCCTTCTTCGTGCAGTTGCTGGGCGGCTGAGCCCGCTCGATCGCTCGACGTGCTGCCCGGGCGAGGGGTCGAACCTCCTCGCCCAGGGCGCGCGGTCGGGCGGCTCGAGTCTCCGACGTCGCGTGAGAACGCCCAGTGGCTTCGACCACGACGCCTGGGCTGCGGACCTTCCCGGTCGGGTGCGCCCGGTGTGCGCTGCTGCTCGCCGTCCTCGCCGGTGCCTGCTCGCGCGCCGAGCCGACGCCTGCCACGGCGACCCCGCCCGTGGAGCCCGCGTCGAGCCGCGTGCGGAGGAGCGGCGCGCAGCCACTGGACGCCACGACGCACGAGGGGCGCACCGCCGTGACCCCAGTCGCCACGCGATCGGCCGCGATGCCGGCGCCGATGGAGCTGCCCCCCGGCCTCGAGGTGTCGCGCCTGACTGGGCTCGAACTGGACGGCGCGTCGCAGGACGGTGTCGTGGTGCGCGTCGATCTCGGACGGATGGCCGTTGAGCCGCGCGCCGTGCCCGGGCGCGACCTCGCCGCGCTTGCCGACGACCCATCCCTGCTCCTAGCGGTGAACGCCGGCTACTTCGAGGGGGACGGCGCGCCCACGGGCCTGCTCGCCGGGAAAGGCGTGGCCTTCGGCGTCGCGGGGCGGCGCGGCGGCACGGGGATCGTGGTGGTGCGCGAGCGGCGGGCCTCGCTCGTCCCGTTCACCGCGTCCTTCGAGCTCGGTGGTCCCGCCGAGCTCGCCGTGCAGGCGGGGCCTCGCTTGCTCGAGGCCGACGGCAGACCGGGGATCCGCACCGACGATGGGCAGCGCGCCCCCCGCACCGTGCTCTGCCTCGGGGAGGGTGGGCGGCGCGTCGATCTCATCCTGGTCTGGCGAACCGCCAATCCCCTGGCGGGACCGGGGCTCTTCGCTTTGTCGCGCGCCCTGTCGACGCCGCTCCTACCCCCCGACCCGCGCCGCTGCGAACGAGCGCTGAACCTCGACGGCGGCCCCTCCACCGGCCTCGTGCTGCATCGAGACCTCGGCGCGCGGTCCACGCTCCAGCACCTCCCCCTGGGCCCCGTGCCCTGGGCGCTCGCGGTGCGCCCGCGGCCGGCGGGCGCACCCGCGCCCTGACGTCGACCCCTCGAGCGTCGGGCCCGGTACGGTCCCCGCCTGCCCGGCGGCGAACACGTCCCCGGGGCCGCTGCCCCAGACCGCGCGCAGCGCTCGACCCGGCGGCGACCGGACCTGCCAGCGCCAGGCGGAGGGGGGCCGTGAGCCTCGTGCTCCGCCTCACCGCCCGTCACGGGAGCGGGCACTGGCGCGCTGGCAGGGGTCTGGGCGGGAGCGAGGTCGCTCACCAGGGGCGGCATCACCGCTGCCGGCCTCGGACCGGCGCAAGCGCTGACTCCGACCAACGGTGACAGGAGCAGCCACGGCGAGACGGCGGAGCGCGCGCGGGAAACGAACGGGTGAGACACGGGGTCGGGGCACATGGCCTCGCTGGAGGCCGTTCCAAGAGCCTGTCGGGGTTTTTGCCCGATGCCAAGCGCCGGCGGTCCCTCCCGATCAGGGACGCAGCGCGGCGTGGCGCTCGCGCGGCGCGGTTCCGAGCTGGCCGGAGCGACCCCGTCATTTGCCGCGCCGAGTAGCGCCAGGGCATGCTTGTGCGTGGTGGTCGCGCCGCGCTGGCGAGGGTGCTCGGGGTGGGTGTGCGGCGCCGTCGTGGCGGGATCGCTCGTCGGCTGCCCGCAGCTCCGCGAGGACGGCTTCTCCGCCGTCGACGCCCCGATCCCCGCCGGCGGCGGCGAGGCCGGCAGCGACGGGCGCGGCGCCACCGCCGGAGCTGGCGCCAACGCGAGCGGCAGAGCCTTCCCGGCAGGAGGAACGGTCGCTGGCGGCGTGAGCTCGGCCAGCGCGACCGCTATCTCACCGGCGAAGCGGCGGGGCCGTCGTGCGGCGACGCCGTCGCCGATCCTGGCGAGGAGTGCGACGGCTCGGATCTGCGCGGCCTCGCCGGCGAAGACCGCGGCTTCACCGGCGGCATGCTCGGCTGCGACGACGACTGCCGCCTCGACGAGACGGGCTGCGCGAACGACGTCCCCTGCGACTTCTCGGCGACCGGCCAGACCGGGACCATCTTCACGGGGGCCACGACCGGCCGGACCAGCGCGGTCCGCGACCACTCCTGCACCGTGGGCGGGTCGGGGCCGGACCTGTCCGTCTCCTGGATCGCGCCGGCGACGCGCTGCTACCAGATCGAGGTCACCTCGCCCAACGACATCGACACCATCCTCGGCGTGTACGCGAGCTGCGCGCTCGAGGACGCGCTGGTCTGCGCCGACGACGGCGGGTACGACCAGCTCTCGCTGGTGCGCTTCGACGCGGAGGCCGGCGCCGGTTACGCCATCCTCGTCGACAGCTTCTACGCGAGCGACACGGGCACCGTGAACGTGGTCGTCTCGCCCTGCTGGTAGGTCAAGCGAGCTCGAGGAAATCGGCGCGGATCTTGCGCACGCCAAAGCCGGCGAAGCGGGCGACCACGACCGGCTGGGGGCCACCCTCGACCCCCTCCACCACGCCCTCGCCGAAGCGGCGGTGGCGGACCCGAAGCCCCGGTCGGATCTCGCCCGCGTCCGTCGAGGGGACGTCGTCGAAGAACGCCGTGTCGACGACGCGCTCCCCGGGGGCCGCGCGGGGGGGCGTCGGCGGACGGGCGATCGGCGCCATCCACGCCGCACGGCCCCCCCCCGCGCCTCTGGCCCGCGGCGGAGGCGCCGAGGCCGAGGTCCGCTCGTGCACGACGGCGTCGGGCGGCAGGTCGGCGAGGAAGCGGCTCGGCTCGAGGTAGCGCGACTCCCCGAACAGCGTCCGCATCGCGACGTGCACGATGGAGAGCCGCGCGCGCGCGCGCGTCACGGCGACGTAGGCGAGGCGCCGCTCCTCCTCGAGCTCCTCCGGGTGATCTCCGTCCACACCCCGATAGGGGAACACCTCCTCTTCCATCCCGGTCAGGATGACGCCCGCGAACTCCAGCCCCTTGGCCGCGTGCACCGTCATCAAGCTCACCGAGGGGACGTCCTTCATGCCATCGACGGCGGTGACCAGACTCACCCGCTCGAGGTAGCCCCCGAGCGTGGCGGGCTCGCCGGTCTCTCCCGCCTCCGCCGCGTACTCGGCGATGGAGCCCACCAGCTCCGCAAGGTTCTCCAGCCGCGCGTCGTTCTCGGCCGTGTCCGCCTCCCCCAGGGCGGCACGGTAGCCGCTGCGCTCGAGGACCAGCTCGGTGAGGTCGTCGGGCGCGCGGGTCTCGGCGGCGCGGCGCAGCTCCTCGATCAGCGTGCGGAACGCAACCAGCTTGGACTTCGCCGCAGTGCCGAGGGTGCCATCGCGGAGCAGCGGCTCGATGGCGTCCCAGGCGGAGCTGCCGCGCGCGGTGGCGAGCGCGAAGAGCCGCTTGATGGTCTTGTCCCCGAGGCCGCGCGCCGGCACGTTGATGACGCGGCCGAGGTCGGCGTCGCTCCGCGGGTTGTCGATCAGCCGCAGGTAGGCGAGGGTGTCCTTCACCTCGGCGCGCTCGAAGAACTTCATCCCGCCCACGACCTGGTAGGGGATCCGCTCGCCGCGGAGCGCCTCCTCGAGCACGCGGGACTGGGCGTGGACCCGGTAGAAAACGGCGACGTCCCGTGGGTCCGTACCCCGACGGAGCTCTTCCTGGATGGTGCGGACGACGAACGCCGCTTCGTCGCGCTCGTCCCGCGCCGCGACGACGCGGACCCGCGCGCCCGGGTCCGCCGCGGTCCAGAGCCGCTTGGGCTCCCGCGTCGGCGACGGCTCGATGACGCCCAGGGCGGCGGCGACGATGTGCCCGGTGGAGCGGTAGTTCTGCTCCAGCTTGACCACGGTGGCGCCCGGGAAGTCGCGCTGAAAACCGCGGATCAGGCGCACGTCGGCGCCGCGCCACCCGTAGATGGACTGGTCGTCGTCGCCGACCACGCAGAGGTTCTTGGTGGCGGCGAGGGCGCGCACCAGGCGGTATTGCACGAGGTTCGTGTCCTGGAACTCATCGACCAGGACGTGCCCGAAGCGCGCCCGGAGCTCGCGCCCCGCCTCCCCGTCCGGGTCCTCGACGAGGCGCATCACGTGGAGGATGAGATCCTCGAAGTCCACGGCGTTCGCGGTCGCGAGCGCCGCCTGGTAGCGCGCGAAAACCTCGCGCAGCGGGGCGTCGAAGCTGGAGGCGACCTCCATCTCGGCCGGCCCCCGCCCCTCGCGCTTCTCCGCGTGGACGCGGGACAGGGCGCGCTTGGGCGGCAGGCGCCGCTCGTCGAGGTTCAGATCGGCGAGGACCCGCTTCATGACCGCGCGCTGGTCGGCTTCGTCGTAGATCGAGAAGGAGCGCTCGAGGCCGACCACGTCGTGGTAGCGCCGCAGGAGGCGGGCACAGACGGCGTGGAAGGTGCCTACCCAGAGCTCCGCGGTGACCCCCTCGCCGGCGAGCCGAGCGAGCCGGGCGCGGAGCTCGCCAGCGGCCTTGTTGGTGAAGGTGACGGTCAGGATGCGGTAGGGCGGGATCCTCCGCTCGGCGAGGAGGTGCGCGACCCGGTAGGTGATCACGCGCGTCTTGCCGCTGCCCGCCCCCGCGAAGACCAGCAGCGGCCCATCGCCATGGGTGACGGCTTCCACCTGGGGTTGGTTGAGCTCCGGCGACATCGGCGCGGACGCCCGACGGGGACGGGCGGCCCGGGTGTCATAGCCCCTTACGTCGGCGGGGTGCACGCTGATACGACTTCGGTTCCGCGTGACCGCTCCCCGTGACTCCGAGCCCGCCGTGAGCGCCAGCGACGCCGTCGCGGAGCCGTCACGAGCGGTGGCCGCGGTGACGTTCGGCGGCGGCTCGCCGCAGCTCCCCGTGGAGTGCGCCGGGTGCGGCGGGGCCGCCTCGACGTCGGAGACGGTCGGGTCCGGCCCTCGGGCCCTCGCGGTGCCGTACTGCTCGGCCTGCCTCGAGCATGCGTCGGTGGCGCGCACGCGTGCGCTGGCGGCGACCATGGCGTCACTGCTGCTCGCGGGCACGTTCGCGGCCGGCGCGCCCCTGCTCTTGCCCTGGGCGACGGCAGTGACCGTCACCGTCGGCGCCGTCCTTGTGAGCGGCTTGCCGTTCGCGCTGGATCGCTGGGTTCTCCCGCGACTGCGACCGCGAGCAGCCGTGGGGCGCGCGGTCTTCTTCACGCGCCGCGGGGAGCTCGCCTGCCGGCGCCCCGGCTTCGCGGAACGGATCGCCGCGCTCACCCCCGGCGCTCGGGTCCGCGCCGTCCGCCGATGGGAGCCGCTGGGCCCCGGAGCGCTCGTCGGGCCACTCCTCGCCGTCCTCGCCGGCCCCGCGCTCCACCGGCTGCACCATCCGCTGGTGCGCATCCTCGACCTGACGCCCGAGCCCATCGTGGTCGAGGTCGACGGGCGTCGCGTGGCGGAGGTCGTGGGGAGCAGCCGCGAGGATCCGGAGGCAGGCGTCGAGGTCCGCCTCCCCGCGGGCCGGCGTCGCCTCGTGGCCCGCACGCGTGCGGGCGCTCTGGCGGAGGACCACGTCCTGCTGGCGAGCGGAAGACCGCACCTCTACGCCCCGGGCCCGCACCAGCGTTGCTTCTGGCTCGAAACCACCCACTACGGGCGCCAGGGTTCGACCGCGATGGACCACACGGTTCTCCCCTCGGACCGCCGCTTCTGGGCGCTACCGACCACGGTCGACACGTGGTTCGCGCCGAACCCGGCGGGGCCGGGGGAAGGGCGCTCGTCGGGAGGCCACCTCACGGCGCTTCGCCAGGGTCGATGCCGTGATCTGCCCGCCGCGGCCGCCGCCGCCGAGCCCTGACCGGGGTGGCGCGCGCAGGCACGGGGTGAGCGGCCGCGATGCGCCTTCGAGCCGACACCACGGTTCCCGGACCGACGTTGTCAAGCGAAGGGGCCTGGTTATACTGGCCGGGCCCGTGACAGACCCCGAAAATTCCAACGAACCCGTGAGCCCCGAGGGCACCGAGGCGGATCGCCCCACGCCCGACGTGGTGGAGTTCGCCGAGGCCGACGTCGGCGACGACGCCGGTGAGCCCGGGTCCGCAGCCCCGAAGCCGGCAGCGGACCCGCTGACCGCCGCGCAGGCGGAGGCCGCCCGGACCCGGGATCAGCTCCTCCGCACCGCGGCCGACTTCGACAATTTCCGCAAGCGTGCCCGGCGCGAGGCGGCGGACGCGGAACGCAAGGGGCGCGACGATCTGCTGCGCGAGCTGCTCCCCGTGTTCGACAACCTCGAGCGCGCCCAGGCTCACGCTGACAAGGCCGTCGACGTCAAGTCGGTCACGGACGGGATCGCCATGGTGCTCCGGCAGTTCCACGACACGCTGCTCCGGGCGGGCATCGAGCGGGTGGAGACGGTCGGGACGGCCTTCGACCCGACGTTCCAGGAGGCGATCCAGCAGATGGAGTCGACCGAGTTCGCGCCGGGGACGGTCATGGCCGAGGTGCAGGCCGGCTATCGCTCGGGGGATCGGCTGGTTCGTCCCGCCATGGTGGTGGTGGCGATGAAGTCGAGCAGCGGGGGCTGAGGCCGGCCGACGGCGATGGGAAAGATCATCGGGGTCGACCTGGGCACGACCAATTCGTGCGTGGCGGTGCTGGAGGGGACGAACGCTGCGGGCGAGCCCGAGGTGAAGGTGGTTCCCAACACCGAGGGTGCGCGCACGACCCCGTCCTGCGTCGCCATCTCCAGCGGCGGCGAACGCCTGGTGGGCCAGGTCGCGAAGCGACAGGCCGCGACCAACCCCGCCAACACCGTGTACGCGGTCAAGCGGCTGATGGGGCGCCAATTCGAGGCGGAGGAGGTGCAGCGACACATCACCTCCGTCGCCTACACGGTCACGCGGCACGAGAACGGGGATGCCTGGGTGGAGCTCGGCGCCCGCCCGGTGTCGCCCCCCGAGGTGTCGAGCATGATCCTCGCGACCATGAAGGAGATCGCGGAGACGTACCTCGGAGAGGAGGTCACCGAGGCGATCATCACCGTGCCCGCCTACTTCGATGACGCCCAGCGCCAGGCCACCAAGGACGCGGGCCGCATCGCGGGTCTCGAGGTCAAGCGCATCATCAACGAGCCGACCGCCGCCGCGCTCGCCTACGGGCTCGACCGGCGCGCGGCGGAGACGATCGCCGTCTTCGACCTTGGCGGCGGCACGTTCGACGTCTCAATCCTCGAGATCAACGCCGGGGTGTTCAACGTCCGCGCGACCGGCGGCGACACCCACCTCGGCGGGGAAGACTTCGACGCCCGCGTGATCGACCTGCTCTGCCGCGAGTTCCAGGCCGCCCACGGCATCGACCTGCGCGCGGACCGCATGGCGTTGCAGCGGCTCCGCGAGGCGGCCGAGAAGGCGAAGCACGAGCTCAGCTCGTCGCTCGAAACCGAGATCAACATCCCCTTCATCGCGACGGGCGGCGATGGACCGCTGCACCTCGAGCGAACGATGAAGCGGAACGAGCTCGAGATGCTCACGCGGGATCTCGTCGAGCGGACCCTCGAGGCGTGTCGCCGTGTACTCGCCGACGCCAAGCTGAGCGCCCAGCAGATCCAGCAGGTGGTCCTGGTCGGCGGCATGACCCGCATGCCGGCCGTGCAGAAGGCCGTGCGTGAGCTCTTCGGCCGCGAACCGAGCAAAGAGGTGAACCCCGACGAGGTGGTCGCGGTCGGGGCGGCCATCCAGGGTGCGGCCCTCGGCGGCCACATCGACGAGGTCCTGCTGCTCGACGTCACCCCGCTATCCATCGGCGTGGAGACGGGGGGGGGCGTGTTCACCCGCCTCATCCCCCGCAACACCACGGTACCGACGGAGAAGAGCGAGATCTTCACCACCAGCGTCGATGGCCAGACGTTCGTCCCCGTTCACGTCCTGCAGGGCGAGCGCGAGATGGCCGCGGACAACCGGAGCCTCGCCAATTTCGAGCTCACCGGGATCCCGCCCGCCTCCCGCGGCGTCCCCAAGATCCAGGTCACCTTCCGCATCGACGCCAACGGCATCCTCTCGGTCGAGGCGAAGGATCTGGGCACGGGGCGGACCCAGGCGGTGAGCGTAACCCCGACCAGCGGGCTGTCCGAGCAGGAGGTGGATCGGCTCATCACCGAAGGGGACCGCTTCCGCGAGACCGACGAGCTGCGCCGGATGCTGGCGGAGCTCAGAAACCAGGCGGAAACCCTCGTCTACACCACGGCGCAGGCGATCGACGGCTACGCGGACCTGCTGGACCCGGAGCGCCTGGATGGGGTCCGGACCGCGCTCGACACGCTGCGCGGCCTGCTCGATGCCGGCGACTACGAGGCGCTGCGCGCCGCCTACACCCGGCTCGAGACGACGACCTTCGAGATCGCTGAGGCGATGTACGGCGCCGGCTAGAGCGGCAATCAGTTTGATTGCTGCGAAAAATCAACGACCTAGGGACCCGCGTCCCCCGGGTCCCACCCAGCCACCGCTGGGTGGGTGAGGGCGTGGGGTGCCGAACCGGGAGCAGATCTCGCCAAAGGCGCCGCTGAAGACGCACCCTCGCCCTGAGGGGGCGCGTCTTCAGCGGCGCTGTTGCCATTGGCAACCTGATCGGTGCTCCAGCGCAACGAACGGTTGCCCAACCGCGTCGGCGCCCCTGCCAACGACGCTGGGCGCTCAGCTGCGGCTCGAGGGCGGGGCCGGACCGATGATCTGCGCGATGTCGATCTTGGTGACGGGGGAGGCGTCGGAGTCGGACGTCCAGATCGAGACAACGCTGGACTGCGCCGGGAAGGACGTGTCGACGCGGACGATCTTGCCGACCCGCCCGTCCTCTAGCTGAACCTGTCGGCGATCCGTCATGTACTGGTGGATGAGCCTCAGGGTTGCCATGCCGGGACTATACACCGGAAGCTGCCCGGTTTGAGGGAGGTTCCGGCAATGAACGAGGATCGTCCGGCGGCGACTGCACCGAGAGCAGCCGCCACTTCGCCGCTCATCCTGGGGGCCGCAGTGGCGGCCAAGTCGCGCCACGCGACCGAACCGCGGCGAGGGGAGACGGGAGGTCCGAAGACAGCTTCTGTCGCGGTGGGCGCCGCGCCTTTCGCTCACTCGTCGGAGGACGCGAGCTTCTGCTCGATCGCCTCGAGGTGCGCGTTGACCTGGGGGTCGGTCTGACGGAGAGCCTCCACGCGACGGACGGCGCTCATCGCGGTGGTGTGATCGCGGTTACCGAACGCGCGCCCGAGCTCGGGGTAGCTGCACTTCAGGCGCTGGCGGCAGAGGTACATCGCCACCTGGCGCGCGAACGCCACGCTCTTGTGCCGATCCTTGCTCAACAGCTCGCCATTCGACAGGCGGAAGTGGCTGCAGACGGCGCGCTGGATGTCCTGCACGCTCATGTGCTCCGTTCGCCGCGCCGGTACCGCCAGGAGCTCGGCGCGGGCGAACTCGATGTCCACCGGGCAGCCCGTGAGCGAGGACTTCGCCGCCAGGCGGATCAGCGCTCCTTCGAGCTCGCGGACGTTGCTCTGCACGCTCTGTGCGAGCAGCACGGCGACATCGTCGTCGATGACGATCCCCTCCAGCTGCGCCTTCTTTCGCACGATGGCCACCCGCGTCTCGAGCTGGGGGACCTGGATGTCCGCGACGAGCCCGGACGTGAACCGCGACACGAGCCGCTCCGGCATCCGCTGGAGCTGCTGGGGGTACTTGTCGGCGGTGACGACGATCGGCTTGTCGGCGTCGCGCAGGGCGTTGAACGTGTGGAAGAACTCCTCCTGAGTCTGCTCGCGCCCAGCCAAGAACTGGATGTCGTCGAGCAACAGCAGGTCGCACGCGAAGCGGTACCGCGCGCGGAACTCGTCCATCTTGTGGTGCTGCAGCGCGACGATGAACTCGTTGGTGAAACGCTCCGCGGACACGTAGACGACGCGCGCCTCGGGGCGCTCCTGGAGCACCTTGTGCGCGATGGCATGCACGAGGTGCGTCTTGCCGAGCCCCGTGCCCCCGGCGATGAACAGCGGGTTATAGCGCGGCCCCCCTCCGCCCGCGGAGGCGAACGCCGCCGCGTAGGCGAGCTCGTTGGAGGGGCCCACCACGAAGTTCCCGAAGGTGTGCTTCGGGTTGAGCATCGCGGTGAGCTCGTCATTGACCGGGCGCACGCTCGGCTGCCGCTCGGGGCGCGGCGGCGGCCGGACGGACGCCCGCACCTCGGTGCGCTCCGCACGAGGTGTGAGCTCACAGACCGGGCGTTCGAGCTGTCCCGAGATCCGCCACTCGGCACGCGTGGCCGGCAAGTCCCCCGCCCCCGACGCGGCCCCCTCCCCGGAGACAGCGATGCCGGATCGCTCCAGCGCCGCCCGCTCCTGCAGAGCGTCGATCCGCTCGACCAGAGCGGGAAGGAAGTGCTCGGTCACCCAGTCCCGAACGAACTCGTCGCGCGCGGTGAGCCGCAGCATCCCGCCCTCGAGGCCGTCGAACTGCACGCTCGAGAACCACTGCTCGAACGAGGCGGGGGAGCGGCTCCGCGTGTGCTCGACCGCCTGCCACCAGATCTGCCTTCCTTGCGCGTCGTCTTCCATCGATGCCCGTGGAATGAGTTCGCCGTGGATTCGCACCGAGAGACTCCCCCAGGTTCTCCACAGGATGTGGAAAAGTAAAGATCGGGCCCCGAACCGGCTCCTCCGTCCGGTCCGTAGGAAGGCCCCGCGCCATCCAACTCGCCGGCCAGCCGGCGTCGTCTCAGTCCATCCACCTTGGCGGCGTGGGGCTGCCTCAGCCCTACACCGGAGGGCGGGCGGGGCGTCTCGTTCCCACGCGCAGCCCTCCTCGAAGGAGCGACCAGCTAGCACCGCCTTGCCCGGGACAGCAATACGCGAAATCGCGGCGCCGTCGAAGCGCGCGAAAACGCGCGGGATCCGTCGACGCGATCACGACGCCGCTCCGCGCGACACGAGAGACGACGTGCACCGCGGCGCTCTGTCGCCGATTTGGGCGGGAGAATGCCGCGCTCGCGTCGAGGTGCGCCGCGGGCGCAGCAGCAACGACGACGGTTCGCGAGATCAAGGGGCGCCGTTGTCTTTTCTGCTTCGGCCGCGCGTGCCGCGCCGGCCGAGCGCGTCCGCGATGAGCGAGCCGCACCGTCGACGTGCCGCCCGTTCGCTCCCCAACGAGTAGGTTCGCCGATTTCTTGGCCGGCCACACCGGCAGCGGGTAGGCCGGGCGCGATCGCCGATGACTCTTGACGAGCGCCGCCCCGGCCACTTGCTCTCCGTGCGCCTTGCGGCCTCCCTCGTCGCACTCGGCGTGAGCGCCAGCGCGACCACCGCGGGCGCGGAGCCGCCGCCTCCGGAGGTCGGCTACGACTACGGGGAGTTCGCGCAGCCGCGCGGCGCAGCGCTCGGCGGCGCCGTGACCGCGTTCGCCAATTCGCTCGACGCGCTCTACGCGAACCCGGCCAACATCGCTGCCACGAAGGTCTACCACTTCGGCAGCGCCGCCCAGTTCTGGCCAGTGGCGAACCGATCGGCCTACGGCGGGGGCATCGTGGACTCGGTCACCAGCCGCGTCGCCGGCGGCCTCGGCGCGCAATACTTCCTGCAGTCGCCCGGTTCGCTCGAGCGATCGGGCCTGGACCTCCGTTTGGCCCTCGCCCTGCCGGTGTCGGACCGCGTCCTGATCGGTGTGGCCGGCCGCTACCTCACGCTGAAGGAGGACGGCCCTGGCCCGCTCGGTACGAGCACCGCGTCGAGCGGACTCCGTGACCGCCAGATCATTCGGGAGTTCTCCTTCGACGCCGCCGCCACGCTGCGCCCGGCGAAGGGACTGGCGCTGGCAGCGGTCGGGCGCAACCTCGCCAGCGCTGATCACGGCTTCCTCCCGCTCACGGCGGGCGGCGGGATCGGCTTCGGCACCGAGGACTTCACCGTCGAGGCGGACGTCTTCGGCGACTTCCGCACCTGGGACCGCAACACCGTGCGCGCCATGGGCGGCTTCGAGCTGCTCGCGGGCGATCACTTCCCGCTGCGGCTCGGCTACCGCTTCGATGAGGGGGCGGGCAGCCACGCGGTCTCCGCGGGGTTCGGGTACCTCGAGCGCGCGTTCTCTGCCAGCGTCGCCGTCCGGCAGGTCGTGTTCGGCGATCCGGTCACCGCCCTCTTCCTCGGCTTCGAGTACCACCTGGAGTCCGCGGTCCAGGGCACCACGCCCGCGGACGGCTTCTAGAGCGGCAGTCGGTTCGTTTGCCGCGAGAGATCAACGACCCGGAGCCCCGAGCCAGCGGCGGATCTCGCCCACGGTGCGCACCGGCGACCAGATCGCCTGCCCGCGAACCCGCGCTGGGCGGGAGGCTAGAGCAGCAATCAGGTTGATTGCTGCGAAGAATCAACGACCTAGGGACCCGCGTCCTCCGGGTCCCACCCAGCCACCGCTGGGT
>CAYOLF010000069.1:29481-34128 GCA_964404725.1 uncultured Polyangiaceae bacterium | reverse complement strand
AGCTTCGTGAGCGCCCAGAGCTTGGCGTGATCGTTCATGGGGAGGGGCATCCGGGGTCCTCGCGGTTGACGGTCTTGCTGGCGGGGCGGTCAACGGGCACCAGGTAGCGGGCTCCCCCGACCCGGTGGACGTAGAGGTTGGTTGATTCTCAACTTGGTCGGGGGGCGGATTTTCTGCCGGATCCTTGATCCGGGGTGCTCTAGAACGTTGAACGCCTGGAGAAGTTGACGCTCAACCTCGGGCCCTGGCACGGGGGGTCCGAGGGGGCCCGGGCTCAGGGTTTCGTGGGCCTTCCAGCCCTGCGGGTCCCTGGGCTGGTTGAGTTTCAACGTCCCCGGGGGCTCAGCCGAGATCCCTGGCCAACGCGGCCAAGGCCGCCTTCAGCTTGCTGGCGATCGACACCTCCACGGCCTCGATCACGACGGAGCTGACGGTGCCTCCCTCGGCCGCCGCCAGCATCCGCAGGTGCCGGTAGGTCTTCTCGCTCACCATCACGGTCAACGGCCGCTTCCCCGGCTGGGCAGCCTCCGTGGCGTCGGGGTCCACGGCCTCGGTCGGGGCGCCGTTGCCGCCGGGATTGGCGGTGACCTCGGCGGGCGTGGAGGCGTCGGGCTTGGCGGTGGTGGGGATGGGTCTGCTCATAGCTCTACTACGTGTCCACACCGCCAGAATCAACTTGGGGTGGACACGATTGTTGGGACTCAACCTCGCAGGGGGGTCACTACGCGGTACCCGTCGATCCGACGCCCTCGGAGCCATGGCTCATCGGGGACTCCGGGTTGCCCGACGACACGGTGCGCTCAGGTACTACACGTCCTCCAGCAGCAGTAATCCCGCTGTAGTCGGTCTTCTCGGGGGATTCGGCAGGCCGGTGGGCCGTTCTTGGTTGATTCTGGAAGGAAGCATGCGTAGTAGGGATATGTCTGCCCCCTTCCACCGAGTCTTCGACGCAGTTGAGCCGCCCGAAGACACCATCTGTCTGGCCGACTTCGTAGAGGTGCCGGAGGACGATGACGAGGTGCCGGAGGCTCCGCAGTGGGTCCTCGTGGATCTTGTGGACGCTGACGGCCGTCGCCACGCGGTCCACACCCAGATCGAGAACCACCCCCCCGGCTTCAATGTTCGTACCGCAGGGCCCCCCGAGAACTGGCGGGGGCTGCGCCTGGTAGGCGGTGGTGGTCAGCGGTTGGGGAGAGCGGGCCTGGTGGCGACAGCCGCGATCGTGGAGTCGGCAGCCTCAGAAGAGGCAGCCGTCGTAGATCCCAGTGTCGTCCCGCACCGCAAGTCCCGAGGCAGGGCGAGGACCGAGAGGAACCCGGATCCTCTGCTCCCCGAGTCGGCAGTCAACCAGAGGATGGGGGTGGTCGACGCGAAGCTGTTCATGGCGATGGTGCGGGCCGGGGAGATCCCGTCGTGGCAGTGTGGTCATCTCCATTTCGCCCGGTGGGCGGACTACCAGGCCGCGTTCGATCGGCTGCTGCTGGCACAGGCCAGGAAGCCGCAACTGGGAGACGGCCTCGACGACATCCGGGCCCAACTCGGCCTTCGCCCGAAATCGGGAGGTCGGTGATGGGCCGGCCGCCAAAGGGGCACGTCCGGCGCATCCACGGGTCGTTCACCGCGACGTTCTCAATCCTCGGGGATCCCAAGTCCTTCCTACTCGACTGCGCGCATACGGACGACGACGCCAAAGAGGTACAGGATGTGATGCTCGACGCCCTTCTTCGCCTCCGGGAGGCGGGAAAGGAGTCACTGGCCGAGGCGGTCCTGAGTCAGCTTGCCGCCTCCGATCGGCCACGCCGGAAGGGGGTTCTGAGACTAATGGAAGGTGTGCTGAACGGGACCGAACACGTCGCACTCCCCGAGGAGCAGGCCCCTGCCGCGCCCACGGTTCACGTCGAAGCAGGGAAGATCGTCACGTTCGGTGAGTTCGTCGATCGGTGGACCTCGGGCGATCTTGCAGCGGACTATCGGGGCCGGATCAAGGTGATCAACCAGGCCGAGAACAAGCGTCGCCTTCGTGTCCACGTCCTCGATGTGAGCTACAGGGGACGGCGGATAGCTGAGGTTCCGCTCGACGAGTTCACGTTGGACCACGCCGAACATGTCCTCCGGCAGGAGTCCCTGCCGGAAGGGTCACTGCGGCATGTGGCGCAGATCATGAACCGAGTGCTCAGTCTTGCCGTCTACCCCGCGCGACTGATCGCCCAGTCGCCGTTCCCTCGGGGCTGGCTGCCACCCGCGAATCCGGTGAAGGCACGATCCTACCTTTTCCCAGTCGAGGAGCTGCGACTCATGCAGCACACCACGATCCCGTTGGCCCAGCGCTTGTACATCGGAATGGCGTGTCGGGAGGGGCCGAGGAAGGGGAACCTCAGCCGACTCGAATGGACTGATCTCGTGCTCGACTTGAACGGAGGGGGTGTGCTCGCGTTCGACAGTACGAAGAACGCCGACGACGCCAACTGGGCGCTGGATCCCGGGACGGCGGAGGCGCTTCGGCGATGGCGGCGGATCTGTCCTTCGAAGCGCTGGGTCTTCCCAGAGCTGGCTGTCCCCACCGTGCGCAACCTGCCGAGGTCGGATCGCCCGATGAACGTGCACCACCTGTCCAAGCAACTCAGGACTTGGCTCAAGGAGTGCGGGGTCGATCGCGCCAAGCTCTACGAACGGGGCAAGGATCGGCTCCCGCTCCGTGCCCATGATCTCCGGGCCACGTTCGTGACCCTGGCGCTGGCCGTCGGCCGCAGCGAGACGTGGGTCATGCAGCGGACGGCCCACAAGACCTACGGGATGCTTGCTCGGTACCGCCGTGATGCGCGGACGCTGGAGGAGTTGGGCGTGGGCTGGCTCACGCCCCTCCACGAGGCGATCCCGGAGCTGGCCGAGATGGCCCCCGGCGCGCCGTTGAAGCCCTGACAAGATGCGCCGGCCGGCCAGTATAACGATCAGTATAACGATCAGCCGCCGTCACACCTCGCGCGACGCGCTCCCGCCGCGGAGCGAATCCAGCACGATTTCTGCCAGTAGCCCCTCCCGGGTTCGAACCGGGACGCCCTTTCGGGCCGCGGATTTTAAGTCCGCTGCGTCTGCCTGTTCCGCCAAGGGGCCGCGGGATCGCGCGCCCGCCTGAGCCCGTATCGCGGGGGCACGGCGAGCGCTGGGGACCGCCGGGGCGAAGCCTAGCAGAGGTCGGCGGCGGGGCGTGGATCCGTCGGCCCGGCGACGCGGCGCCCGCGTGGCAGCGGTCGCGAAGCATGGTAGGGAGCGCGGCCATGAGCCACATCTACCGCTCGGTTCCGCCCGCCGGGACGCGCCTCGGCATCGCCTTCTCGGGGGGGCTCGACACCCGCTGTGCCGTCGCCTGGCTCGCCCGCCAGGGGCTCGAGGTCCACTGCTACACGGCCGATCTCGCCCAGCCCGACGAGAAGGATCCCGCCGAGATCCCGCCGATCGCGCTCACCCACGGGGCCAAGAGCGCACGCCTGGTCGACTGCCGCGAGGCGCTCGCCCGCGAGGGGTTCGTCGCCATCCAGTGCGGCGCCTTCCACCTCGTGACGGCGGGGCGCAAGTACTACAACACGACGCCGCTCGGGCGCGCCGTGACCACCACGGCGATCATCCGCGCCATGCGCGAGGACGACGTCCACGTCTTCGGCGACGGCAGCACCCACAAGGGGAACGACATCCAGCGCTTCTACCGCTACGGGATCCTGACCAACCCGGCGCTCAAGATCTACAAGCCCTGGCTCGACCGCGCCTTCGTTGACGCCTTCGGCGGACGCAAGGAGATGACCGACTACCTGGAGGCGCTCGGGATGCCGTTCATCACCAGCGGGGAGAAGGCCTACAGCACCGACTCGAACGCGCTCGGCGCCACCCACGAGGCCAAGCACCTCGAGTTTCTGGACCAGGGCTACCGCATCGTCGAGCCCATCATGGGCGTCGCGTTCTGGAAGCCCGAGGTGGCGGTCGCCACCGAGGAGGTCACTGTCGAGTTCGAGGCGGGGCTGCCGGTCGCGGTCGGCGGACGGCGTTTTGGCGGCATGATGGAGCTGCTCCTGGAGGCGAACCGCGTCGGGGGCCGCCACGGCCTCGGGATGAGCGACCAGATCGAGAACCGCATCATCGACGCCAAGAGCCGCGGCATCTACGAGGCCCCGGGCCTGGCGCTGCTGCACATCGCCTACGAGCGCCTCCTGTCGGCCATCCACAACGAGAACACCACCGAGCTCTACGTCTCGCTCGGGCGTCGGCTCGGCCGCCTCTGCTACGAGGGCAAGTGGTTCGACCCCGAGGCGATGATGCTGAAGGACGCCCTGACCCGGTGGGTCGCGCCGCTCGTCACCGGGAGCGTGACGCTCGAGCTCCGCCGTGGGGACGACTACTCGATCCTCGACACGCGCGCCGCGCACATGGCCTACGGCCCCGAGAAGCTCTCGATGGAGCGCGTCGCGGATCCCGCGTTCACCTCGGAGGACCGCGTGGGGGCGCTCGAGATGCAGGCGCTCTCCATCACGGACAACCGTGAGCTGCTCGTCGAGTACCTCGAGACGGCCGGGCGCCTCGGCCCCGGCGCCCCAAGCGAGGCGCTCCCGGAGTTGCTCGGCACCAAGCGCGACCCCCGCTGAGCGCCAGTGACCGAGC
>CAYOLF010000069.1:6675-29381 GCA_964404725.1 uncultured Polyangiaceae bacterium | reverse complement strand
CGGTGGCGCGGCCACGGACCCGCGGGTTCTGCCGCCGGCCACGCTCGCGCGCCTCGCCGACGATCTCGTCGCGGTGGTGCACGCGCTCGGGCTCGAGCGGCCCGTCGTGGTGGGGCACTCGATGGGGGCCATGACCGCGGCCCTGGCGGAGTCCCGCTCCCCCGGGCTCGCGCGGGGCCTGTTGCTCGAAGATCCACCCTCCCCCTGGGCGCCGCTGCCGGCCACGCCCCCGGCGGCGGCGATGCGCGACGGGGAGCCGCCGCCGCTGCCCCCTTGGCTCCTGGCCCTGCGCGGCCGCGAGCCCGCGGAGGTCGCGGCCCGCGGCCGCCGCGATGGCCCCGCTTGGTCCGAGGACGAGCTCGGCCCCTGGGCGGCGGCCAAGCGCGCGGTCGCGGAGGACGTCGGCTGGCTCTTCGTGAGCCTCGGCGAGGACTGGACGCGGGAGCTCGACCGGATTCACTGCCCCGTGCTCGTGCTGGCGGGCGATCCGGCCCGCGGCGGCCTCTTGCCACCGGGCGACGCCGCTCGCCTCGCCGCCCGGTTCCCGCGCGCCTCGCTCCAGCACGTGGCCGGCGCCGGCCACAACGTCCGACGCGACGCGCGCGCGGCCTTCCTTTCTGCCCTGCGCCGCACCCTCGCCGCCGTGGCGTGACCGGGCGCCCCGTCACCCGCCGGTGAGATCGAGCGGGATGTTGTCGCGCTTGAAGAGCTCGCGGAGCCCACTCTTGTCGGTGGACTTGATGTAGGCCTCGCGCGGGTGGACGATCTTCTTCTTCACGAGCTCGAAGAGGTGATCGTTCATCGTCTGCATGCCAGAGCCCCGGGCGGTCTGCATCACGGTGGTGAGCTGGTAGGTCTTCGACTCGCGGATCAGGTTCGAGACGGCGGCGTTGGTGAGGAGCACCTCGTAGGCGGCGATGCGCCCCCCCGACTGCTTGCGGCAGAGCACCTGAGCGATCACCCCGCGCAGTGACTCGCTCAGCATGGTGCGGATCTGCGCCTGCCGGTCGGGCGGGAACTGATCGATGATGCGATCGACGGTGCTGGCAGCCGTGGTCGTGTGCAGGGTGCCGAAGACGAGGTGCCCGGTCTCCGCCGTCTCGATCGCGATGGCGATGGTCTCGAGGTCCCGCATCTCACCCACCAGGACGATGTCCGGATCCTCGCGGAGCGCAGCGCGGAGCGCGTTCTTGAAGCTCTCGGTGTGGGAGCCGACCTCGCGCTGGTTCACCAGGCACTTCCGGTTCTCGTGCACGAACTCGATCGGGTCCTCGATGGTCACGATGTGGTCGGTGCGGTTGCGGTTGACGAAGTCCACGAGCGCGGCGAGCGTGGTGCTCTTGCCGCTCCCCGTCGGTCCCGTCACCACCACGAGCCCCTTGCTCAGCCAGCAGAGGTCGAGCACGGCCTTGGGCAGGCCGAGCTGATCGGGAGTCAGGATCTCGATGGGGATCTGCCGGAACACGGCGCCCATCCCCTTGCGATCCTCGAAGAAATTGGCGCGAAAGCGGGCAACGCCCTCGATGCTGAGCCCGAAATCGGCGTCGCGACAGCTGTCGAACTGCTCCCGCGCCCGGGGCGTCACCACCTGGTAAAGCATCTCCCGCATCTCGGCGTCGGTGATCCGGGGGTGTCGGGGATCGAGCAGCTGGACCTCACCGTTGACGCGGCAGCGGGGGATCTCCTCGGCCGACAGGTGCAGGTCGCTGCCACCGAGGGCGACGAGCTTGCGCAGGTAGCCGTGCACCCGCGGCTCCCCGGCGACGGGCGCCACGACAGGGCGCGGCGGCGCCTCGGCCGCGGTGCGGGCCGCCGCCGCTCGCGGCACCTCAACCGCAGTGCGGGCCACCGCCGCTCGCGGCTCCTCTGCCGCGGGGCGCGCCGCCGCTCGCGGCTCGGCCCTCGGGCGCGCCTCGGCGCCGGTGGGCTGCGCGTCGGCGCCGCTGCCGATCAAGAGCGTCTGGTCGGCGCGCGCCGTTCGCGAGCCGGCGCGAGGGGGCCGTGACACGCGGCCGCCGGCGGGCGGCCGCGAGCGCCCCCGCGTCGGCGGAGGCTCGAAATCGAACTGCTGGCTGGGCGCCCCGAAGTCGAACTCCGCCGGCTCGACCGCCGCCTCCGCCACGTGGGGCTTGAGCGAGGCCCGCCACGTGCCCCCGTCGAGCGCGACGAGCTCGATCTTCACGGCCGCCCCCGCGCCACTGGTGTGGACGAAGTCGACGAGCTCACCGCCGCGAAGCGCCTCCTCGGCGCCCTCCGGCGCGATCTCGGCGACAATCGCCTCGAGCTGCGCCTGGGCGATGACGGCGTTGGCGGAGCGGTCCCCGCCGCGGAAGCGGAACAGCGCTGCCTTCCCTCCCTCGAGCACGAGCTCGCGCGCGTCGTGCTTGAGCAGATGATCGACGAAGGCATCGAGGCGGCTCTGGCGTGGGGCGGCCATGGGATCGGAGACGATACCGCGTCCGTCCGGCGGGGGGCAGGGGGGAGCTACGCGCGCGCATCACCACCGCGATCCCGGGCGATGGAGGGGAGCTGCCGCCCTGCCCTGCCGCCCCCCCGGCCCCGGTCGTCGAGCGAAGCGCCGGCTCCCCCGGTACGAAACCTGACCCCCGCGCGACGGCCCGAGCGGGGGGAGGTCCGCGCGACTCGGCATCGCCGAGGCGTACGGCGCAGTTCGGTCGCGTGGATCGAAGTCGCAGCCACGGCGGCTCCCCAAGGTGATCGCCGAAGTGGCCGCTTCTCTCGGTGAAGTCTGCGCCGGGCGGGCTTCGTTCATGGCCGGAACCGCCCTCGAGCCGGGCGGTTCCGGAGTAGACTGAGGCTCCGATGCCGCGCGTGAAGGGGCTGGCGTTCCGATCGGTGCTCAAGGCACTGGCTGCGCTGCGAGGGGACGAGGTGCAGGAGCTAGCGCTCGCGGCGCTCGACGATCGGCGCTCGCAAGCGCTCCGCTTCGTGGTCGCCTCGAGCTGGTACCCGATCGAGGACTACGTCGCGCTGTGGAGCGCGCTGCAGAGCTGCACCGGATCCGACCCCGACTTCCCCCGCATCATCGGCCGGAAGTGCATCGAGCAGGATCTCCGTCTCGTCCACAAGGTCGCGTTCTCGGCGCTCTCCGTCGACACGGTGCTCGCCATCAGCGTGCGGCTCTTCGGCAACTACTATGACACGGGGAGCTGTCGTGCCCACAACGCCGGAGGCCGCGCGACCCGGGTCGAGTTCACCGGTTGCGTCGGGTTCAGCCGGCACATGTGGATGGAACTTCGCGGCTCGATGGAGTGCTTCGCCGAGCAGGCCAGCAAGCGCCCCGCCACCAGCCTGCTGGTGAGCGGCGGTCGCGACGGAGATCCGAGCTGCGTCATGGACCTCACCTGGCGCCATTGACTCGACCCGGCGGCGGGCGGGGGACGCGAGGACGAAGGGGTCGCCGTGGGCTATCCGGTTCGCGGGGCCGGGATCGGCTGAAGGCGCCCGTCCGTCTGCTGGCGGGCAGGGGGCCCCTGCGCTACTCGCCACCTCGACTCGCGCGAAGAAAAGGAGCACCCTCCCCCGCCTGTCCGGTGGCCCCGGCTCGCGGTACGGCCGGGCACCTGCGCGCTCTGGTCCTCGGCCGGACGCGCGCGATTGGCCCATTTGCAGGCCGCTGGGCGATGATCGCGCCGCGGCCCGCCGCGAGGATCCCCAGCCTTGGCGACTCAACGCAAGAAGAAGACGGACAAGACGGTTGCGACGGCGGCTCGGACGCCCCCGCCACGACCGGCGCCCCGGCGAGCCCCCGCCCCGGGGCCAACGGGCGAGGACGCCGAGGCCGAGGAGCCGTCGCGAGGCGCGCGGACGGGTCCCGCCGCCGCGGCTGTGTCCCGGCCGCTCGCCAGAGCCGCAACCCGGCCGCGCGCGCCCCGCGCCGATTCCGCAGGACCGCCTCCCGGGGTCACCGTCGACCGTCCCGCGACGACGCCCCCGACGCCCGGTCCCGGCGACGGAGCGGCGCCCGCGGCGGCGCCCCCACCGGCCCCGGGCGCCGACCTCGGCGCGCCGGCGAGGACACCGCCGACGCCCAACGCCGCCGACGAGGCGGCGCCCGCAACCGCCCGCGACGGGGGGCTTCAGCCCCCGTCCAGCGCGGGAGAGCCATCGCCCACCAGCGGACCGCCCCCGCCGCCGAGCGGACGCAAGCCCGTCGGCGCCGAGCGCGCGTACCGCTCAACCGATCAGGCCTCCGCCGAGGACGCGACCGGCGAGGCGATCGCGGTGGTTTCCCCCACGCCCCCGAGCGCCCCCCCCGAGCCGATCCCCAGCGGCCCGCTCCGCGCCGGGATCCCGCGCATGTACGTGGTCCAGATCACCCCCGAGCTCGCGCCGGTCGCCAAGGTGGGGGGCCTGGCGGACGTCGTCTTCGGGCTTTCACGCGAGCTCCAGCTCCGTGGCAATGCGGTCGAAGTCATTCTGCCCAAGTACGACTGCCTCCGTTACGACCACATCTGGGGGCTGCACGTCTGCTATCACGACCTGTGGGTGCCGTGGTGGGGTGGCCGCGTGCACTGCTCCGTCTGGTCCGGGGAAGTGCACGGCCGCCGCGTCTACCTCATCGAGCCGCACTCGCCGGAGAACTTCTTCCAGCGCGGCAAGTTCTACGGCGACGCCGACGACGTCTTGCGCTTCGCGTTCTTCTCGCGCGCGGCCATGGAGTTTCTGTATAAATCGGGCAAGCAGCCCGAGATCATCCACTGCCACGACTGGCAGACGGGGCTCGTGCCCGTGTTCCTCTACGAGATCTACCAGCAACTCGGGATGTGGCACCCGCGGGTCTGCTTCACCGTCCACAACTTCAAGCACCAGGGCGTGACCGGCGAGCCGCTGCTCTGGGCCACCGAGCTCGGTCGCGCCCCCTACTACCTTCACCCGGATCGACTGCAGCACGACCAGTACCCGGGCGCGCTCAACCTGATGAAGGCGGGCATCGTCTACTCGAACTTCGTGACCACCGTGTCACCGAACCACGCCTGGGAGGCCAAGCAGGACCAGGGCCACGGGCTCGAGCGCGCGCTGCACTTGCACCAGGTCAAGTACGGTGGGGTCGTCAACGGGATCGACTACGACGTGTGGAACCCCGAGGTCGACCGGCACATCCCGTTCCGGTACGGCGCTCACGACCTGGACACCAAGTACCGAAACAAGCGCGCGCTCCGCGACCGGCTCTGGATCGCGGACGGCGCCAAGCCCATCATCGCCTACGTCGGACGCCTCGACGAGCAGAAGGGCCTCGAGCTCATCCAGCACGCCCCGCACTGGGCGGTGAGGAACGACGCACAGTTCGTGCTGCTCGGCTCGGCGCCGGACCCGCGCGTGGGGCGGGAGTTCTGGGCGCTGAAGCAACAGTTCAACGATCACCCGGACGTCCACCTCGAGCTCGGCTTCAACGAGGAGCTCTCCCACCTCCTGTACGCGGGCGCGGACCTGATGCTGGTGCCGAGCCGCTTCGAGCCTTGCGGGCTGACGCAGCTGGTAGCGATGCGCTACGGCACCGTTCCCGTGGTGCGCGCGATCGGGGGCCTGGCGGACACGGTGTTCGACAAGGACTACGACTGGAGGCCGCTGCACGAGCGCAACGGCTACGTCTTCCAGCACTACACGCACCACGCCCTGGAGGTGACGCTGCACCGCGCGGTTCGTTGCTACTACGAGTACCCAGCGCACTTCCGCGATCTAATGGTCAACGGGATGCGGACGGACTACTCGTGGAACGTCCCCGGCCAGCATTACCTCAACATTTACGACTTCATCCGGGACAAGTAGGGAAGAGAGCGTCGTGTCGAACCGAGGTCTCGAATCGCTGCCGCCACCCCGTGACGAGGCGCCGCTCCAGGCCCGCGCTCCCGCCGCTCCGCGCGCCACCTACCGGCTCCAGCTCCGTCCCGGCTTCGGCTTCGACCACGCGGCCGCGCTCTGCGACTACCTCGCCGAGCTGGGCGTCAGCCACGCGTACTTCTCCCCGTACCTGAAGGCCGCGCCGGGGAGCACCCACGGCTACGACGTGATCGACTACGGGCGCGTCAACGACGAGCTCGGCGGGGAGGACGGTCACGCGCGCCTGGTCGCCGCGCTGCGCGCGCACCGCCTCGGACAGGTCATCGACGTGGTGCCGAACCACATGTCGATCGCATCGCGCGAGAACCGCTGGTGGTGGGACGTCCTGGAGAACGGGCCGGTGAGCCCGTATGCGCCGTACTTCGACGTCGACTGGAAGACGCCGAGCGAGCAGCGGAACAGGGTGCTGATGCCCATCCTGCGCGACCATTACGGCCGCGTCCTCGAGGCCGGGGAGATCCAGCTCGCCCGCGAGGGGGCGTCGTTCTTCGTCCGCGTCGGCGATCGTCAGTTCCCGGTGGCCCCGCCGACCCTCGATCGCCTGCTCGACCGGGCCGCAGCGCTCGCCGGGGACGAGGTGCTCGCCTTCCTCGCCCATATCCTGCGGACCCAGGGCGCCCTCGTCAGCGCCGATCGCGAGGGGCGGCTGCGGCGGAGGAGCCACCAGCAGGTCGTCCTGCGGCTCCTCGGGCAGCACCTGGTCGAGGAGCAGCGGGCGGCGCACGCCGTCGATCGCGCGCTCGGCGAGATCAACGGCGACTTCGACCAACTCGACGCCCTGCTCGAGCGCCAGAACTACCGGCTGGCGTACTGGAGGACCGCGCGACACGACCTCGACTACCGGCGCTTCTTCGACATCACCGAGCTGGTCGGCCTGCGCATCGGCGCGGAGCGCGTGTTCCGGGAGTCCCATGCGCTCGTGCTCCGTTGGCTGGAGGAGGGCCTGGTCGACGGGATCCGCGTCGACCACCCCGACGGCATGCGTGACCCCGAGAAGTACCTCCGGCGCCTGCGCTCGGCCGCCCCCCGGGCCTGGCTGGTCGCGGAGAAGATCCTGGAGCCCGGTGAGGAGCTCCCCCGGACGTGGCCAATCGACGGGACCACCGGCTACGACTTCCTGTTCGCCGTCACCGGCCTCCTGGTCGCCGCCGAGCACGAGCCGGAGATGACGCGTCTCTATCGGGAGTTCACCGGGGACCCCACGGAAGACTTCCATGCCCTGTTGCGCGCCACCAAGCGACAGGTGCTCGAGGAGCTCCTCGGCGCCGACCTCTACCGGCTGGCGCGGACCTTCCACGGCGTCTGCACGCTGCACCGCCGGCACCGCGATTTCACCTTGCAGGACCTGCGCGACGCCATCAAGCAGGTGCTCGCGTGTCTGCCCGTGTACCGCACCTACGTGCGCGCGGGCTGCCAGGCGTCGGAGGCCGACGAGCAGGTCCTCGCCAACGCCATCCGGCAGGCCAAGCTCGATCGACCGACGCTCGACGTCGAGCTGCTCTCCTTCCTGCGGGAGATCCTCACCGGCCGGCTCGAGGGCGAAACCGAGTGGGACCTCGCCGCACGGTTCCAGCAGCTCTCCGGGCCGGCGATGGCGAAGGGGCTGGAGGACACCGCCTTCTATCGTTACACGCGCCTGGTCTGCCTGAACGAGGTCGGCGGCGACCCGGCTCGGTTCGGGATCCCGGCGGCAGAATTCCATCGCTTCTGCGCCGCCGTGGCCGAGCAGCGGCCCCAGACGATGCTGTGCTCCTCGACCCACGACACCAAGCGCAGCGAGGACGTACGCGCGCGCATCGCCGTGCTGTCGCAGGTGCCGGATCGGTGGGCAGAGCAGGTGCGTCGCTGGTCCCGGCTCGCCGAGCCCCACCGCACCGGCGATTGGCCCGACCGCACCACGGAGTACCTCTTCTGGCAGACACTGGTCGGGGCCTGGCCCATCTCCGCCGATCGTCTGGCTGCCTACCTGCGCAAGGCGACGCGGGAGGCGAAGGTGCACAACTCCTGGACGCGGGTGAACACCGAGTACGAGACGGCGCTGGAGTTCTTCGCGCGTCAGGTGCTGGGGGACAAGGCGCTGATGGCGGACTTCGCGGCCTTCCTCGCCGAGATCGAGCCGGCCGCCCGCGTCGCCTCCCTCGCCCAGCTGCTGGTCAAGCTGACGGCGCCCGGCATCCCCGACCTCTACCAGGGCAACGAGCTCTGGGACCATAGCCTCGTCGACCCGGACAATCGGCGCGCGGTCGACTTCGAGCTCCGCCGTCGCCTGCTCACCGAGCTCGCGGGGCTCGACGCGCGCGGCGTCCTGGCCCGCGCCGACGAGGGCCTGCCCAAGCTCTGGGTCGTCCACCGGGCGCTCGCGCTCCGCGCGCTCCGCCCCGACAGCTTCGGTCCCGGCGCGGGTTACGCGCCGCTGACGGTGCAGGGGGTCCACGCACAGCGGGTCCTCGCCTTCGCGCGCCAGGGGCGCGTGGTGACCGTGGTGCCTTGCCGGTGCTTTCCGCCGCCCGGCGGCTGGCAGGACACCGCGGTCGTGCTCCCCGCGGGGCGCTTCTCCCCGCGCCTCCACGCCGGCCCCGCGGTGCAGGGGACGGTGCCCGTCACCGAGCTCTTCGCGGAGTTCCCGGTCGCGCTCCTCGCCGCGGAGGAGCCGTGAGCGAGCTGGGTGTCTGGGCGCCCGCAGCGCGGCGGGTCGAGCTGGTGACCGCCGCGGGGCGCCGTCCGCTCGCGGGCGCCCGCGACGGCTGGTGGCGCCTGCCCCCACCCGCGCTCCCGCCCGGCACGGACTACCGCTTCTCGCTCGACGGCGGGCCGCCGCTCGCCGATCCCCGCTCCCCGTTCCAGCCGGCGGGGGTCCACGGGCCGTCACGCACCGTGGACCACTCGGCGTTCCGCTGGAGCGACGCGGGCTTCGCCGTGCCGCCGCTCGAAGCGGCGGTCGCCTACGAGGTGCACGTCGGGACCTTCACCCCGGAGGGGACCTTCGACGGCGTGGTCTCCCGGCTCGATCACCTGGTCGACCTCGGGGTCACGCACCTGTCGCTGATGCCGGTCAACCAGTTCCCGGGGCGGCGCGGCTGGGGCTACGACGGGGTGGGGCTGTGGGCGGTCCAGGACTGCTACGGCGGCCCCGATGGGCTCAAGCGGCTGGTCGACGCCTGCCACGCCCGGGGACTCGCCGTGCTGCTCGACGTCGTCTACAACCACCTCGGCCCGGACGGGGACGTCCTGGAGCGGTTCGGACCCTACTTCACCGAGCAGTACACCACCTTCTGGGGTCCGGCCCTCAACCTCGACCAGGCGGGCTCGGACGAGGTGCGCCGCTTCGTCGCCGACAACGCGGCGATGTGGCTCGACGACTACCATCTCGACGGGCTCCGCCTGGACGCGGTGCACGCGCTCTTCGATCGCTCGGCCGTGCACCTGCTGGAGCAGCTGTCGACCGAGATCGCGACGCTCGGAGCGCGGCTCGGGCGCCCCCTAGTGCTGGTCGCGGAGAGCGACTCGAACGATCCGCGGCTGCTGCGATCGCGCGAAGCGGGCGGCTTCGGCCTCGACGCGCAGTGGAGCGACGATCTGCACCACGCCCTGCACACGCTGCTCACCGGCGAGCAGAGCGGGTACTACGCTGACTATGGGACGATGGCCGCGCTCGCGCGCGCGCTCGAGGAGGCCTACGTCTATCAGGGCGACTACTCGCCCTCCCGCCGTCGGCGCCACGGCAGAAGCCCCGCCGGGCTGCCCCGCTGGCGCTGCTTCGGGTACCTCCAGACCCACGATCAGATCGGCAACCGCGCGCAGGGCGAGCGCATCGGCCAGCTCACGACGCCGGCGCGCGCGCGCCTCGGGGCGGGCCTGGTGCTCACCTCCCCGGCGGTCCCGATGCTCTTCATGGGGGAGGAGTGGGGCGCCTCGACACCCTTCCTGTACTTCACCGATCACACCAAGCCCGGGCTCGCCGAGCGCGTCCGTGAGGGGCGCCGCGCGGAGTTCGCCGCTTTCGGCTGGCACCCCGAGGAGGTGCCGGACCCGAACGACGAGCGCACCTTCGCCCGCTCGCGGCTCGACTGGTCGGAGCTCGATCGGGGCGAGCACGCCGCCACCCTCGCCTGGTACCGCGCCCTGCTCCGCCTGCGCCGGGAGCGCCCGGTGCTCCGGGCGCCGCTGACGACCGTGCGCTTCGACGAGGGCGAGCGCTGGCTGGTCGCGGAGCGGCCGGGGGTCTTGGTCTGTGCGAACCTCGGGGAGCGTCCGTGCGAGCTCCGGGTGGGACCGGGCGCGACGCCCTGGCTCGTCTCGAGCGCGGACGTCCACGTCGAGCGCGACCGCGTACGGCTGCCGCCGGACGGGTTCGCAGTGGTCGGCCTCGCGGGGCCAGAGGCCGGCTGAGGGGCGCGGCGCTGCCGCACGCCCGGAAGTGCCCCGGTGGCCCCGCCCGAGGCGGGAGCGGGGCTCCGACCGCGCAGCGTATTCACCGTTTGCGCGTGGCCCGGGTCGAGTCAACACTCTCGATCGCTTGCCCCCGCGCCGTCCCGAACCGAGCCCTCGGCTCCCCCTCGACGTGCTCGGCGCGAACCGCGCAACGCGGAGCCTCGTGACCCCGAGCCGCCCGGTGCGAAACCGCCTGGCGGTGGGGCTCTTGGCGCTGGGGGTCCTGGCGATGGGCGGGGCCGGCTGCAGCGCTGGCTCCAACCGGGCGGCCCCGCCGGACGGGCCCGGACCGGTCACGAGCGCCGCTCGACCCGAGCCGACGGCTCCACGTCCCGTCGCGGAGCCCGCCGGCACCGACGAGGCCGCCCTCACCTACTCGGACGGCGACGACGTGGCCGACGACGTCGGGGTGGACGCCAATTTCGCGATGGCGCCCCCCGGCGCGGAGGCGCCGCCACACCCGCTAGACGGTTGGACGGACGAGCAGATCGGGGCAGCGCTGCGGGACGCGCCGGAGCGGCTCGGCTCCGTCTCGTTCGGCAGCCCCAACGCGGGTCGGCTCTGGGGTGGAGTGCCGATGCCGGAGGGCGACAGCTGGGTGCTGGTCGATCCGGCGCACGCGTACGGCACCCAAGAGACAGTGGCGGCCTTGATCGCCTGCCTGGAGGCCGTGCGGGCCGAGTTCCCCGACACGCCACCGGTCCGGATCGGGCACCTGAGCGCTCGCGAGGGTGGGCGGCTCTCGCCGCACCTCAGCCACCAATCCGGGCGCGACGCCGACGTCGGCTACTATTACCTTGGGGATCAGCGCTGGTACGCGCGCGCGACCGCGAACAACCTCGATCGTGCGCGCACCTGGGCCTTCGTGCGCGCGCTCGTCACCCTCTCCGACGTGGAGATGATCCTGATCGACGCGGGTCTGCAGCCACTCTTGCGCCAGCATGCGCTCGCGATCGGCGAGGACCCCGCGTGGGTCGAGAGCGTGTTCCGCGGCGGACGGGGGCTGCCACCCCTCGTCCGTCACGCCCGAGGCCACGCCACCCACCTGCACGTGCGCTTCTTCAGCCCCATCGCGCGCGAGACGGCCCGCCGCGCCCACGCGGCGCTGGCCGCGGCGGGGATCGTCGATCCCCCGATGGCCTACGTCATGCATCGCGCGCGCGACGGCGACACGCTCGCCAAGCTGGCCAAGCGGTACGGCACCTCCGTCCAGGCGATCCAGCGCGCCAACGGCCTCCGGTCGACGGTGATCTTCGCGCGGCGGACCTACCGAATCCCGCAGCCGCACGCCCCCGCGCCGGCACCGAGGGCGATCGTGGTCCCGCCGCGCCGCCTCCCACCGCCGCGGGCGGCGACCGGTCGCGACGACGACGCCAGCACGACGACGGCGCCGGCCACGTCCGACCGCGACGCACCGGCCACGCGGTGAGGGGCGTCACCCGAGGGACGCCCACCGCGAGGCCCGGCCTCGACGCCGCAGTGCACCCGGCAGGCCACCGATCGAGGGCACCGAACGGCCCCGGAGCCGCGCGAGGCCAGCGAGAACCTGCTATCGTGGCGACTTCCAGATCAGCGGCGACCCTGCGCCGATGACCGCCCTCGAGCCCCCCCCTGCGCCGAGCCGATGACCCACGTGACCCCCGACGAGCCGTCGCCCCCGCTCGCCGTGCGCCTCTCCGCGATCCCCGCCCTGGCCACGCTGCCCCCGGCCGATCTCGCCCGAGTGGCGGCCGCCTGCACCGTGGTCGACGTCCCCACGGGCGCCATCGTCGCCCACGAGGGGGCACCGAATCGCAGCGCGTACTTCGTCCTCTTCGGGACGGCCCGGCTCGAGCGGTTCGGCGAGGAGCTCGGCGCCATCGGGATGGGTGACCACGTCGGCGAGCTCGGTCTGCTCACTCTCCGCGATCGGTCGACGACGGTGGTGGCGACGTCGCGAATGACGCTCGCTCGGCTCGACCGCGACGGCTACGACGCGATCGCCCAAGCGACGCCGTCCCTGGCGCTCGGGCTGTGGGAGCGGCTGCTCGCCGGCACCACCGCGCGGCTCCGAGAGGACACGGAGGGCGCGGCGACGCTGCTGCGCGGGCGATCTCTGCCGCGCCGCAGCGTGCTCCGGGTGCGCACCCCGGACGGGCCGCGCGAGGTGCGACTCGGCACCACCATCGGGGAGCTGTTGCCCCGGCAGGTCGCGGGCCAAACCGTGGTCGCGGGGCTGCTCGATCGGAAGGCCGTCAGCCTGTCGGCCCACGTGACCTCCGACGCCGAGGTGGACGTCCTCACCACGCGGGACCTCGACGGCCAGCGCTGCTACCGCAACAGCCAGGCGCTGCTGCTGCTCGAGGCCGCCAGCCACGTCGCGCCCGACGCCCGAGTGCGCATGTCGCACTCCGTCGGCATGGGGCAGCGGGTTTCCGTCGAGGGCGTCGCCAACGGCGCGCTCGAGCGGTTCGTGTCCGACGTCGAGGCCCAGATGCGCACCCTCGCCGCCGCCGATCGGCCGCTCCGCGAGGAGCTCTGGACCGTGGAGGAGGCGCGGGCCCATTACACGGCCGTCGGGTGGGACGACGCGGCCAAGCTGCTCGATCTTTGGCGCGACGCGGCCGTGCCGCTGGTTTCTTACGGGAACGTCTACGCCCTGAGCCCGGGGCCCCTGCTGCCGAGCACGGGCTACGTCGGCGGGTTCCAGGTGGTCGTCGATGGCGAGGGGCTGCTCCTGATGTACGGCCAAGAGGCCGTACCCCGCTCGATCCCGCCCGGCGCTGCGGCGGCGCCGTCCGGGCGCAGGAGGGATGCCAACCCGCTCACCGGAGAGGCGCTCGCGGTGTCCCGGCAGACGACGGTCATGACCGCGGAGCACGATCGCTGGCTGCGCACGCTGGGCATCACCAGCGTCGGCGCCTTCAACGCCGCCTGCGTGGCGGGCCAGGTCACGCCGCTCATCCACGTCAGCGAGGGCTTCCAGGAGAAGAGCATCGGGCAGATCGCCGACGAGATCGTGGCGCACCGTGACCGCGCCCGCGTCGTCTGCATCGCCGGCCCCTCCTCGGCGGGGAAGACCACGTTCATCCGGCGCCTCGAGATCCAGCTCCAGGTCAACGGGATCAACCCGGTCCCGGTGTCGCTCGACGACTACTACGTCGACCGCGAGAAGACCCCGCGCGACGCGAGCGGCGAGTACGACTTCGAGGCGCTCGAGGCGCTGCAGCTGCCGCTCCTCCACGACCACGTCGCGCGTTTGCTCCGCGGCGAGTCGGTGGTGACGGCACGCTACGACTTCCTCAGCGGTAAGAGCCACCCGGAGGGCGGCCACCCCATCCAGCTCGGACCGGACGACCTCCTGATGCTGGAGGGGATCCACGGGCTCAACCCGCGCATGCTGGCGCCGGAGATGGCGGAGCAGGTCTTTCGGGTCTTCGTCTGCCCACTGGCGGCCCTCCCCTTCGATCGGCTCGCGCGCGTGCACGCGTCCGACGTCCGCCTCGTCCGCCGCATCGTCCGCGACCGCCACGCGCGCGGCCACGACGCCGCCGACACGATCACACGCTGGCCGAGCGTCAGGGCCGGGGAGCGGCGCAACATCTTCGCCTTCCAGCACCACGCTGACGCCGTCTTCGACTCCTCGCTCATCTACGAGCTGGCGGTCCTGAAGGTCTACGCCGAGGGGTACCTCCTGGAGGTGCCGCGGTCCCACCGCGCCCACGCCACGGCCTTCCGCTTGCTCACGCTCCTCAGCCGGTTCGTCACCATCCTCCCCGAGCACGTGCCGCGACTGTCCATCCTGCGCGAGTTCATCGGCAAGAGCGGCTTCAAGTACTGACCCGGGTGCGACCATGATCTATCACCTGCTCTGCTTCGAGGGACCGGACGACTATGCGCGCGCCGGGGGGGCCGCGGCCCGGGTCACGGGGCTGGCGCGCTGCCTCGCCCGCAACGCCGAGACGCACCTGTGGTTCGTGGGCGACCCACGCCTCCCCGGCGAGGAATCCAGCGGGCACCTCCACCTGCACCGCTGGTGTCAGTGGCTGAGCGAGCACCACCCGACCGGGGTGTACGACGGCGAGGCGGCAAAGATCGACGACTACACGGCGTCTTTGCCGCACGCGGTCCTGGCGCACGTCCGCGACGGCGGCGCGAGCACGGTGATCGCGGAGGACTGGCACGCCGTGCACGCGCTGCTGCACCTGCACGACCGCCTGCACCGCGCCGATCTCGCGAGCCAGGCCAAGCTGGTCTGGAACGCGAGCAGCACGGTCGGCTTCTCCCGGGTCGACTGGGCGGCGGTGGCCGCGGTCGCGACCATCACCACGGTGTCCCGGTACATGCGAAACCTCATCCTGCAGAAGGGGGTCGAGGCCTTCGTGGTGCCGAGCGGGCTGGACGCGACCGCGCTGGCGCCGGTCGATCCTGCCTGGCGTGCCCGGGTAGCCGCCGCCCTGCCCGAGCGGACCCTGCTCGCGAAGGTGGCGCGCTGGGTGCGCGAGAAGCGCTGGACGCTCGCCGTGGACACGGTCGCGGCGCTGAAGAACCGGGGATACCGGCCCCTGCTGGCCGCGCGCGGGGGCATCGAGCCGCACCGGGAAGAGGTGCTGGCGCACGCGCGCCGACGCGGGCTCGCCGTGGTCGAGGCGGTGCTGGCGGAGCCGGGCCCCGACGGCCTGCTCCGCGCGCTGGTGGAGGGGCGGGAGGCGGACGTCGTGCTCCTCGAGAGCGACCTCGGCAGCGACGCGCTGCGCGCCCTTTTCCACGGCGCCGACGCGGTCCTCGCCAACAGCTCTCACGAGCCCGTCGGCATGGTGGGTCTGGAGACGATGGCCGCGGGCGGGGTCGCGTGCACGGGGTGCACGGGCGAGGACTACGCCGTGCCCGGCCAGAATGCGCTCGTCCTGCAGACCAGCGATCCGGAGGAGTTTGTCCACCTCTTCGCCGAGCTTCACACCCGACCGGGCGGGGACGCCGGGCTGCGCGCCGCGGCGCGCGCCACGGCCGAACGATACCGGTGGGAGGCGGTGCTCGAGACGGCGCTCTGGCCGCGGCTGCGGGTCGGACGGGAGACGCCGCCCTCGGGCTCCCGTTGAGCGTCGCCGCGTTCGGACGGGGAGCGCGGCCCGTCGGCCCGCCCGACCGGACGAACGGAGACGCGGCCTGACATAGTGGCGCGCTCCCGCCCCGACACGAGCGGCGGCAGCGCCAGAATGGCAGGGCGACGGGCGGCGAGGGGCGCCGCGCCGGACGCGATCTTCCCGCCGAGACGGGCCAGGATCGCGCCGGCACGCCGGTTGCAACGGGCGTCGGCCGATGCTCGATCTCTCCTCCCGTCTCCGGCGACGTCGCGGCGCCCGGGGTGTCACGCGCTTCGAGGTGGGCGCGGTCGGCTCCCTGCTCGCGGCCGCCCTGCTCGCCGCCCGGCTGCTCGCGGGTCCGGTGAGCCAATCGCGCGAGCTCGAGGCCGCGACGCGTGCCGGCGATCACCTGAGCGCGGCCGTAGCCGCGTGGAGGAACGACAACGGAGAGGCTTGCCCGAGCCTGAGCCAGCTCGTCCACGAGGGGTACCTCGATGGCGAGGCGCAAGCCGAAGACCCATGGGGAAGCCGCTTCCGGGTGCGCTGCCAGGGCAGGCGGGCCGCCGTGACCTCGCCGGGACCCGACGGCGAGCCCGACACCGGCGACGATCTCGCCTTCGCCATCGGCCGCAACTGAGCGCCAACCGCCACCCGATCCCGGTCCCCGTCGAGCCGCGCAACCCGGTCCCTCCCGCGCCGCGGGCCGCCGCCGGGGGTCAGCGGCCGGGGCTCGTCACCTCGTCGAGCGAGAGGGTTTCCTCGGAGCTGCCGTGGCGCGCCGCGAGCACCGTCGCGTCACCGTCGCGCGCGCCGAGGTCGGCGTGCGCGAACTCGAGCAGGTGGTCGCGCACGCGATCGATGGTCTCGAAGCGAACGCGAGCGAGCTCGGTGGCGAGGCGCTCCAGGACCTCCGGGTGGCCCGCGGCCCCCGGAGCGCGGATGCCGACCGTGGTGAAGAGCAGCAGGTCGCCGTCCTCGATCGTGACCTCGACCTCGGCCGCGTCGAGCCCCAGCTCCGGCCCGGACCCCAGGCACGGCCCCTGATCGCCGGCCAGCCGCGCGCTCCCGTCCGCGACGCGGTAGACGATCAACCATCCATCGGCTCCGGCCGCCCGCAGCGTCCCGGCCTGCTCGTAGCGGGCGACCACCAGCCGCACGTCCGGGCTCTCGTTCATCCGCCGACGCAGCCGCTCGTGCAGAACGGCGTTGACCGTGCGGAGCACGGCGCTCGGGGTGACGCCGCGCGGTTCCGCGAGCGACGCGGCGAGCACCCCCTCGAGCAGCGCGCAGGCGCGCTCCACCTGTCCGCGGTCGCCCGTGACCCGCCCCATGACGATCCAGCCACCGGTCGCGTCCGGGACGAAGTCGTACAGGTCGCGGGGCCCGAGCGGCGCCGGCCAGAGCGCGGCCGCCGCGCGCAGCGCCGGCGCGCGGAGGTGGCGCGGCATGGCGACCCGCGAACGGGGGACGCCGGGCGCCTCCCCCTCCTCGTCCCTCGCGCGCTGAAAGATCGAGGCTCCCCTGAGTGCGCTGCCGACGTGATCCCGAATCGTCTCGTAGAGGACTCCCTCCGGCGGACCCATCTCGAGCATCAGGTACCCCAGCGCGTCGCGCTCGTAGTAGACGGGCTGGACGACGTAGGAGGCGCGGCGCTCCGGCAATAGCCCACGGTTGGGCACGAGGTCGCGCGCCGGAAACGGTTCGCTCGGACCGCTAAGGACCCTGCCGTCGGCGTCCCGCGCCCCCACGAGCCGGGCGAGCGGCCCCGGCCGCTGGTCGCCCTCGAAGACGGCAAGGAAGTAGCTCTTGATCCGGAGCTGCGGCAGCCGAACGTCGAGGATGCGGCCGATCGAGGCCGGGTCGAGCGCGGAGGCGAGATCCTCGGCGGTGACCCGCAGGGTGCGGTCGGCGCGCTGCGTGGCGAGGCGCTGCTGCCCCTGCGCGCGCTCCGAAACCAGCCCGACGAGCACCCGCGCCTCGTGCCACAGGTCCTCGGACCGAGCCCAGCGCTCCGGATCCACCTGGATGCAGGCGCGAGCATGGTAGCGAAGCACGGCGAGCGCGCCGTGCCAGGAGGTCGGGTTCCCGCCCAGCGTGGACATCGTGGCCGCGACCTCCTCCAGTGTGGAGAGGAAGACGCCCGGGTGCAGGCCGTCGAGCTCGGCCACCAACGCGTCGATCAGGCGCTCACCCCAGGCCGGCTCCAGGCTCCCCGCCATCGCCCGCATCGCCTGTCCCATGTCGGAGACGATGCGCTGACGGTGGAAAATGAGGGTGGCGATGAGCGACTCGGAGGGCGTGAGCAGCTGGATCTGCGCAAGCGGGATGGAGGTCACGGGCGAGCAGCCACAGGACTGACGCGTGATGAGCTGCGTGCGCAGCACCGTCCGTGGCGGGACCGGCTCTCGCCGCGTCTGGGCCAGCAGGTACTCCACGGCGTGGACGCCGATCTCGTAGAGCGGCTGACGCACGGTGGTGAGCGGCGCGGTCGCGAACCGGGCGCTCTCGATGTCGTCGAACCCCACCACGGCCACGTCGTAGGGGACGCGAACTCCACGGGCCTGGAGCGCATCGATGGCCCCCATCGCCATGGCGTCGCTGGCCGCGACGATCGCCTCGAACCCGACGCCGCGCTGATCGAGGAGGGTGTTGACCGCGACGACGCCCGACTCCGCCTGAAAATCCCCCTCGAACACGAGCGCCGGGTCGAGCGCGACCCCGTGGTCCTCCAGCACCTGGCGGTAGGCGGCGAACCGGCTCTCGGCCTCGCTGCTGGCGGAGGGACCGCGGATGAACGCGACGCGGCGAAAGCCGTGCACGTGCACGAGGTGGGTGACCAGCGCGTGCATGCCGCGCCCGTTGTCGACGAGGACGCTCGGCATGCTGCCGAGCTCGGCGCCGACGCTGACCATCGGCAGCGGCTGGTACCGCTCGGCGAACCGCGCGAGCTGCTCGAACCCCAGGTAGTGACTCATCGTACCGCCGAGCAGGACGAGCCCGTCGACGTTGTGGGGACCGACCAGGTCGTAGACGAAGTTGCGGCGAGCGCCGTAGCTGATGGGCGACCCGAGAACCCCACCAGCGAAGCAGAGGATGTTCACCCCATGCTTGCGGGCGGTTTCCTCCACCCCGGAGAGCACCTTGTTCTGGTACTCCTCCTCCAGCCAGTCGACCAAGAGTCCGTAAGTTGGCCGCCGATCCACGCGAGCCTCGAACGTCCCCCTCGTTAGCACAGAGCAGCACCGGGCGTGCACCCCCTTCGCGCCGAGCGCCGGGCGGCCTGGCGCCGGGGTAGACCCGCGCGGTACTCTGGGCCATGGCTCATCCTGGGCGCGCTCGCCGGCTCACCGTCGGCGCCGTCCCGAGCTTTCCGGACCCGCGGGACGCCGACCCGAGGGGACTCTTGGCCGTGGGCGGCGACCTGTCCGTGCCCCGCCTGCTCCTCGCCTACTCGCGCGGCATCTTCCCCTGGTACGACGAGGGGCTGCCGCCCCTCTGGTGGAGCCCGGATCCCCGGGGGGTGATCGAACCCGATCGCCTGCACGTCTCGCGGTCGCTCCGCCGTCGCCTCCGACGGGGCGGCTTCACCGTGACGCTGGACGCCGACTTCGCGGGGGTCATGCGCGCCTGCGCAGCCGATCGCGCGGAGGGCACCTGGATCCTCCCCGCCATGGTCGAGGCCTACGTCGCCCTCCACGCGCGCGGACACGCCCACTCGTTCGAGGTGTGGATGGACGGGGCGCTGGCCGGCGGGCTCTATGGCGTCCACGTGGGGGGGCTCTTCGCCGCGGAGAGCATGTTCCATCGACGGACGGACGCCTCGAAGATCGCGCTCGTCAGCGCCGTCACCACCAGCTTCGCCGCGGGCATCGGGCTGTTCGACGTCCAGTTCGTCACCCCGCACCTGGCGTCGATGGGTGCGTACACGGTTCGCCGCGCCGAGTACCTCGAACGCCTCGCCGCGCTCCGTGACCGGGCCGTCGCCCTCGCGGGACTTGAGCCGCAATTTCCCGCGTGAACCGGGCGCCGGGTGCGCCGTGCGCCCAGCGAAGCACCCGCCCCCGAGCGGCAGGGCCGGGGGGGAGGAGGCCCCCCGCGACACCGCGAGACACTGCGGACGTGCTCTGGTAGGGTGCCCGCGTCGTCACGCCGGGCCGCAGTCCCCAGGTCGCGACGGGCTCGGCCTCTCGGCCGTAGCCCTTAGAGCTGGGGTCAGGTCGCTTCCGTTTCTGTGCGCCCGACGTCACGCGGCAGGCCCCCTCACCGCACGGCCCTCGATCCATGTCGGAACTCGTCAGCCCCACCCGCCTGAGCCACCTCAAGCAGCTCGAATCCGAGAGCATCCACATCATTCGCGAGGTCGCCGCCGAGTTCGACAACCCGGTGATGCTCTACTCGATTGGCAAGGACTCGTCGGTGATGGTGCACCTGGCCCGCAAGGCCTTCCATCCGGGCAAGCTGCCGTTCCCGCTCCTGCACATCGACACCACCTGGAAATTCCGGCAGATGATCGAGTTCCGCGACTGGTACTGCCAGGAGCACGGGCTGGATCTCTTGGTGTACTCGAACCAGCAGGGCATCGACGAGAACATCAATCCCTTCGATCACGGGAGCAACAAGTACACGACCGTGATGAAGACGCACGCGCTGCTCCAAGCCCTGGAGCGCGGCGGCTACGACGCCGCCTTTGGCGGTGCCCGCCGCGACGAGGAGCGGTCGCGAGCCAAGGAGCGCATCTACTCCTTCCGGGACCGCTACGGCCAGTGGGACCCCAAGAACCAGCGCCCCGAGCTCTGGAACCTCTTCAACGCCAAGGTGAACAAGGGGGAGAGCATCCGGGCGTTCCCGCTCTCCAACTGGACCGAGCTCGACGTCTGGCTGTACATCCACCTCGAGGGGATCCCGATCGTACCGCTCTACTTCGCCGCCGAGCGACCGGTGGTCGAGCGCGACGGCACCCTCATCATGGTGGACGACGAGCGCATGCGGCTCCGGCCGGACGAGCAGCCGCGACTCGAGTCCGTGCGCTTCCGCACCCTGGGCTGCTATCCGCTGTCCGGCGCCATTCCCTCCCGCGCCACCACCCTGCCCGAGATCATCCGGGAGATGCTGCTCACCAAGTTCTCCGAGCGCCAGGGCCGCCTCATCGACTTCGACGAGGAGGGCAGCATGGAGACGAAGAAGCGCGAGGGGTATTTTTAGCCCACCGCTCCCACCCGCCGGCACCGATCACGACGATGTACTCGCACGAACACGAACTCATCGAGAAGGACATCGAGGGCTACCTCGCGAAGCACCAGAGCAAGGAGTTGCTGCGCTTCGTGACCGTCGGCTCCGTCGATGACGGCAAATCCACCCTGATCGGCCGTTTGCTCCACGACACCCACGGCATCTACGAGGATCAGCTCTCGGCGGTGAAGCGCGTGTCCGCGAAACGCTCCACCGAGATCGACTTCTCGTTGTTCACCGACGGGCTCAAGGCGGAGCGCGAACAGGGCATCACCATCGACGTTGCCTACCGCTTCTTCTCGACGGAGAACCGCAAGTTCATCATCGCCGATACGCCGGGCCACGTTCAGTACACGCGGAACATGGCGACGGGGGCATCGACGGCCAACGTCGCCCTGATCCTGATCGACGCGCGGCTCGGCGTCCTGCCACAGTCCCGGCGCCACGCCTTCATCGCCTCGTTGCTCGGCATCCCGCACCTGCTGGTGTGCGTGAACAAGATGGACCTGGTGGCGTTCGAGGCGGACGTCTACACCGCCATCTGCGGCGCCTTCGGCGATTTTGCGACGCGGCTCGGGTTCAAGTCGGTCAGCTTCGTGCCGGTCAGCGCCGTCGGGGGCGACAACGTGGTGCACCGGAGCGCCCGCACCCCCTGGTACGACGGCCCCACCGTCCTGCGCGTGCTCGAGACGATCCCCATCGCCGCGGACCGCAACCACGAGGATTTCCGCTTCCCGGTCCAGTACGTGCTGCGCCCGAACCTCGACTATCGCGCCTTCGCGGGGGAGATCGCCTCCGGCGTGGTGCGCCAGGGGGATCCCATCCTGGTCCTACCCTCGCGACGGCGCAGCCGCGTGGCCTCCATCGACACCTTCGAAGGACCGCTGGCGACCGCGTTCGCGCCCCAGAGCGTGGCGATCCGCCTGGAGGACGAGATCGACGTCAGCCGCGGCGACATGCTGGTCCACCCCGACGATCTGCCGACGCTGCGCCGGCGCTTCGACGCCATGCTCGTCTGGATGAGCGAGCGGTCCCTGGACCGCCGCAAGAGCTACCTGCTCAAGCACGCGGCCCGGTACGTCCGCGCCGAGGTGGAGGACATTCGCTACACGGTCGATCTCGAGACCCTGAGCGAGGTCCCCGCCAAGCGCATGGACCTGAATGACATCGCCCGGGTCACCGTGTCGTGCCACCAGCCGCTCCACTTCGACGCCTACCGGCGCAATCGGAGCACGGGCGCGTTCATCCTCGTCGACTCGCTGACCAACAACACGGTCGCGGCCGGGATGATCCTCGACGACCCGCCGGCGGAGCGGGACTCGACCGAGCCCGAGGAACGCGAGTGGCGGACGCAGGTGAGCCCCGAGGAGCGGCACGATCGGCTCGGGCAACGCGGGGCCACGGTGTGGCTGACGGGGCTCCCCGGCGCCGGCAAGACGGAGGTCGCCTACGCGCTCGAGCGCCGCCTGTTCGATCTCGGGCGCGTCGCCTACGTCGTCGATCCGGACGACGGCCTCTCCACGCGCTCCCGCCACGATGGAGGCAGCCCGCGCTTCACTCCGGAGGTGGCGCGACGGCTGACCGACATCGGCGTGATCGCGATCTTCGCGTTCGCGTCCCCGCGCCGCTTCGATCGGGCTGCGGTGCGGGCGAACGTCGGCGACGAGGCCTTCGTGCAGGTGTACGTCGCGACGCCGATCGAGGAGTGCAAGCGCCGTGACCGACGCGGCGCCTACGGAGCCGGACACGTCGACCCTCTGTACGACGTCCCGGTGCGGGTTGACGTCGCTGTCTCACTGGACGCCGAGACGCCGGACCAGGCCGCCAAGCGGATCGTGGCGGCGCTGGAGGCGCGCGGGCTGTTCGACTGACGCGTGGTGCGGCGCCGATCTGCCCCGCACCGCGCGGAAACTGCGCTCAACGGCCGATCGGCGGATCGCTGGCGGGGGATCCCTCCGCCGCCAGGTCCTGGCCGGCTCGGGGGACCGTGAAGGAGAACGCTGCGCCCGCGCCGACCGTGCTCTCCACGGCCACCGTCCCCCCCATCGACTCGACCAGATGCTTGACGATGCTGAGCCCGAGCCCCGTGCCGCCGAGCTCGCGCGACCGTCCGGCGTCGAC
>CAYOLF010000069.1:0-6575 GCA_964404725.1 uncultured Polyangiaceae bacterium | reverse complement strand
CGTGCCCGGAACAGCTCCACGATCTGGGTCACGAGTGGCGCGATGGGTAGCTCCTCGCGCACGAGCTGGACCTCGCGCGACTCGATGCGCGACAGATCGAGCAGATCCTCCACCAGCGCGTGGAGCCGCACCGCGTTCCGATCGATGACGCGGACGAAGGTCGCGGCAGCGGGCGGATCGTGCTCGATGACGATGGGCAGAGTCTCGGCCGCGGTCCGGATGGCGGTCACGGGCGTCCTGAGCTCGTGCGACACGTTGGCGACGAAGTCGCGCCGCATGGTCTCGAGCCGCCGCCGCTCGGTGACGTCGACGAAGATCGCGAACACGCCGCGCCCAAGCTCGGGTGCCAGCGGGGCCGCGCGCACCTGCAGCCGGCGCGGGGCGAGCCCCTCGACGACGATCTCGCGCTCGACGCTGGCCGACTCGGCCGCGGCCTCGTCGAGCAAGCCCTGCAGCTCCGCGTGGTTGAAAACCTCGAGCGGGGTGGAGCCGATAACGTCGGAGGACAGCAGCAATAGCTCGCGCAGCGCCGGGTTCACCAGCGCCACGCGCCCAACGGCGTCGACCATCAGGAGCCCCTCGTTCATGCCGGAGAGGACACCCGCGAACCGATCCCGGTCGCTGCGCAGCCCGGCGAGGGTCGCCTCGAGCCGCGCGGCGAGCTGCTCCGGCCCGCGCCCGGCCCCGGCGGCGGCGATCGCCCGTCGGGACTTGCGCGGCCCGTTCGGCTCGCCCGACCCGAGGGCGCGGGCCATGCGCGTCAGCGCCCGCTCCAGGCGCCGCGTTCGGGCCCGCACCAGTACGGCGACGAGCAGGGCGATCACGACCGCCGCAACCAGCGCCCCGGCGCCGAGGCCGACGATCCCGGTCGCAGAAGACGCCGCGGGGCCGACCGCCTCCGGCGCCGCGAGCGAGGGCGCGGCGCGGGCGAGGCGGACGGCGAAGAGGATGGGAACGAGGACGGACGCGCCGCGAGCGAGCGCGCCGGGTGTCAAGAAGCCGCCTCTCCTGGCGCGCCGACGAACCGGTATCCCACGCCGCGCACGGTTTCGATGTAGTCGCGGGCGCTCTCCAGCTTCTCGCGCAGACGCTTGACGTGGGTGTCCACGGTGCGCGTGGTGATGTCCGCCTGAATCCCCCAGACGTCGTCGAGCAACGCGGCGCGCGACTGGACACGCTCACGGCGCTCGTAGAGCGTCACCAGGAGCTTGAACTCCAGGGCCGTCAGCTCAACCTCGTTCCCGTCCACCCACACGCGGTGGGCCTCGCGATCGACGCGCAGGACGCCGAACTCGATGACCGGCCCCGAAGGACGGGCATCACCACGCCCACGGCGCAGGATCGCCTGCACGCGGAGCAGCAGCTCGCGCACGCTGAACGGCTTGACGATGTAGTCCTCCGCACCGAGCTCGAAACCGACGACGCGGTCGATCTCCTCACCGCGCGCGGTGACCATCACGATCGGCGTCGCCCGGGTGCGCGGGTCCTCCTTGAGGACGCGGCACACCTCGGTGCCCGAGATGTCCGGCAACATCAGGTCCAGCAGCACCAGTCCGGGGGAGTGCTCCCGCGCCAGCGCGATGCCCTCCATCCCGGTCGCAGCCAGCACGACCAGGTAGCCCGCGTGTCGCAGGTTGAACTCGAGGATCTGCCTCAAGTCGCGCTCATCTTCGACGACGAGGATCTTGATCATGGCTACTCCGGACGCCCGGATCCGGAGCGGATTGGCCGGCGCGGCCGCCCCGCTCGACGCCTCGACATGTTAACCGCCTCCCGGCGGGGTCGTCCCTGCGCGTTCCGCACACGGGTACCAAGGGGAGGTGACGCGGAGGTGACGGGATCGCAACGGCTGTTTGCCGGTGGCGGGGGACCTCGTGGGGGCCGGGCCCCCGGTGGGGCCACGCCGCCCTCGGCGCGACGGCCCCGATCGAGCTAACCGGCCGACCAAATCCGACCCGCTCACGCACGACGTCGTGACCGCATCGTCGGTCCCGTGAGGGCCCCGTTCTCGGCAATTTAGCGAGAACCTACGGGGTTGACGCCAGGGCGCGCTTCGCCGACCGTTCCCCGCCGACGTCCCGCCCCGAGCGGGGGTCCGGACCGGTACACGTTCCATTGAGGAGGTCTTCTCGTGAATAGACGGGCATTGTGGCTCCTTCTTGTCGTCTCGGTGCTGGGGTGCGTCCCCAAGAAGGACATGGAGGCTCAGATCGCCAAGTACAACCAGCTGGGCCAGCAGTACGAGCAGGAGAAAGCCGCTCACGCCGCCACGCGCGCGGAGCTCGACGCCACCCAGGCGCGAGTGTCACGCCTGACGTCGGACCTGAAGGAGATGGGGCTGGACATGGACAGCCTGGCCCAGGCCCTGGAGGCAGAGGGCACGGCGAAGCAGCGGGCCGAGTCCACCCTCGCCGACACTCGGCGGGCGCTCGCCGAGTACCAGGCGCGGGCCGCGCAGCTCGAGCGCATCAAGAAGCGCTTCGAGGAGCTCACGAGCAAGCTGAAGCTGCTCACCGAGCTCGGCCTCAAGGTCGAGATCCGTAACAACCGGATGGTGATCCGGCTCCCCGGAGACGTCCTCTTCGAGTCCGGGAGCGACAAGCTCCAGGACGAGGGGAAGAAGGTCATCACGGCGGTGGCCCAGGTCATCCGCAAGGACGGTGACCTCGCCAAGCGGTACTATCAGATCGCGGGGCACACGGACGACAAGCCACTCAAGGGGGGCCAGTTCAAGGACAACTGGGGGCTGTCGGTGATGCGGGCGCGAAGCGTGCTCGTCTTCCTCATCGCCCCCGTCAACGACAAGGACGGCGGTGGTGGCCTGGACGGGCGCAAGCTCCACGCCGCCGGGTATGGCGAGACGGATCCGGCGGTGCCGAACACGGACGACGCGGCGCGCAAGCAGAACCGCCGCGTCGAGCTGGTGGTGATGCCGGACATGGAAGAGATGCTCGACCTCAAGGCGCTGACGACGGTGCCGTGAACCGCGCGTGGCCGGCGGTCGGAGCCGGCCACGCCGCGCCGACGCGGCAAGCAGGGTGACTGCCTTTCCTGCGCGCCGACTTCTGGGACGGCCCGCCTCCACCGGGGAGCGGGTCGTCCTGGCCTCACCCCGACGCGACGCCGAAATGCAGGCCGCAGGACCGGGAAACCTTGGCGTCCCGTCGGCCCTGGCGGAACCCTCGGAGCGGCCCGGCGGCTCTGACGAACGAGGCCGCAACGTGACTTCCCCTGTTCGCTCCCTGACCGAGGCGCTGGCCGGAGCCTGGCGCGGCAGGCTCGGGAGGTGGGCTCCGTACCTCCTGCTGGCCAGCGTGGCGCTATGGCTGTGGTGGCCGCGCGCGTCGGGTCCCGCCACCGGAGTTCCGGCGCCCGACTTCGACCTCCCCCTGGTCACGGCCGAGGGGGCGCGGTTCCGCCTGGCGGAGCACGGCGGCGAACCCGTGCTGATCGAGGTCTTCGCGAGCTGGTGTCAGGCCTGCCGCAGCAGCGCGCCGGCGCTGGTCGAGGTGGCGGGGGCGCGGCGCGCGCGACCGGTGCAGGTGCTCGCGATCAGCGTCGACGACGAGGCCGAGGTCGCGGCGACGACGGCTCGCGCCTGGGGCCTCAACCTCCCGGTCGCGCACGCGGACGCCGGCTTCTCACGTGATTACGGGGTCACGGTGCTGCCGACGTACATCCTCATCGGCCCCGATGGAACGGTGCTGGAGTCGGCAAGCGGGCCGCTCGGAGCCACCCGCCTCGAGCGGTGGCTCTCCGAGGTGGGGGCCGCGCGCCAGTGAACCGCAGCTCCGGGGCTATTCGACCTTGAGGCGTGTCACCTTCCAGATCGGGGGCGCGCTGACCAGGTCGACGGCGTAGACCCGCGTCCCCTCGGGGCCGGTCGTGGTCACCCGAGCCTTGGCGGTGTTGCTGCTGCTGCTCAGGACCTCCGCCGTGGTCAGGACCTTGCCCGCAGCCTGCTCCCGCTTGGCGTCGCACGCCTCCTTGCCGTTGCTCTCGCAGGCGCGAAGTTGCCGCTCCACCTCCTGGGCAGGCTCCGTGTCGGCGAGCTCGAGCGCCCTGTCGAACTCCAAGCTCGCCAGCCGGTGGACCATCTCGATAGCCGCGTCCTTCGGCGTGCTGGCGAGCTCCACCGTCCCCACCTCGCGGGGCTTCTTCGACTCCGGGGGGTGGGCATTACAGGCGAACTTGGCGGCACCCCACATCACGACCGTCGAGAGCGCGATGACGCCGAGCATCCCGAGCGTCTGGCGGTCGGGGACCGGCACCTCGGCCTCCTCGCGCGCACCCTTGGGGCGTTTCGCCTTGGCAACCGGCGCGGGACCGGGAGCCGGGCGGCCGCGCGGGCGCCGCTCGAACTTGACCACTTCAACTGCCGGGGCAGCCTCGCGCTGCGGTCGCCCCTCGTGGGGCGCGGTGTGCCGGACGGCGCCGGTGCGCAGGCTCACCCGATTCGCGTCACCGCCGTCGAGCGCCACACCCAGCCAGGTCTTGGCGCCGAATGCCACCCCAGCCACCGTCCGATCCGCGTAGGTGACGCTGGCCACCTGCTGCCCGGTGTGCCGGGCGAAGGCGAGCACGCGGTCTGGCGCGGCGCGGCAGGCCACGATCTCACCGTCAGCCGACACGGCGAGACAGTCGGGCTTGGCGCGCGCGTCGCCGGTCCCGGCCACCTCCGCGACGCGATCCACCGTCTCACCCTCGGCGGCGACGACGTGGAGCGCCGCACCGACCGAAACCAGCCAGTCGCCCCCGACGAGACCATGCACGGCGGTCACGGGTCCCGGGAGCTGTGCGGTGGCAAGCTCCTCCAGGTCCAGATCGTCGAAAATGTGGAGCGTCCCGTCGCGACCGCCGACGGCGAGGCGACCGGCACCGACGGCCCAAGCGATGGAGCGGCCAGCCCCGAGGTCCAGGCTCCGCGGCTCGTCACCGGGATCGATCACCTCGACGCCCTCGTCGGTGAGCACGGCCGCCACCCCGTCCCGGTCGACCGCGAAGGCCTTGGGGCTTCCCTCGACCGCGACCTCGTCGGCGCGCTCCCCCGTCTCGCCGTCCCACCAGACGACCAACCCCGAGTCGTCCAGGGTGATCACCTCCTCGTCGGTCACCCCGACGCCGAGGATGGTGCCCTCGCATTCCCCCTTCCAGAGGGGTTGCTCGTCGTCTCCGGTGAAGACGAACAGGGTTTTCCCGTCGGCGGTGGCGAGGAGGTTCTCGGCCTCGTCGCAAGCGAGCAGATTGGTGCGAAGCATCTCTCTTCCCAGGCTGGGACGCCGGCCGGGGGTTCACCGCCCAGCGCCCTGACGGACGGCCGTATACCCCGTTTGCGCGGGGGTCGCGACCACCTACCGCGCCCTCGCACGCCGCGAGGGCGGCGACGTACCCGCCCCGAGCGGGCGCCGGCCCCGCCCGGCGGCGAGGGTCCCGACCCGGGGCCCATTCTGGGCTGAACACCCGGGGCGCCCGAGGCTGGCCCCCCGGCCCCGCGGGCGCTGGCGACGCCAGGTCGGAAACCGGCGGGGCGCCGGGGCCGACCGTGTCGTCATGTTCGGCAGAGCTCATCGACGGTTCCTCCTCGGCGTCGCCCTCGGCCTCGCGGCTTGCCACGGCGAGGCGGCGCTCCCACCGCGCGCGAGCGCCTTGAACGAGGCGGGGATCGCCGCCCTGGAGGCCGGCGATCTGGAGACGGCAAGCGCGCGTTTCGCCCTCGCCCTCGAGCACGCCCCGCACTACGTGGAGGCGCTCACGAACCAGGGGCTGGTGGAGCTCGAGCGCGGGAACGTCGCGCGGGCTCGGCAGCTCTTCGAGCGGGCCCGACATCTAAATCCGGACGTCGCGCAGCCGCACCACGCCCTCGGCGTCCTCGCGGAGCTGGAGCTCAGGCGTGACGAGGCCGCCGCCCAGTACCGCGCGGCGCTCGCCGTGGACCCGGGGTTCGCGCCGGCGCGCGCCAACCTGGCCCGACTCCTGTTCGAAGGGGGGCGGCTCGAGGAGGCTCGGGAGCAATTCAAGCGCCTGGTCGAGGTCGCGCCCGACGAGCCGTCCGGGTACTCCGGGCTGGCGATCTGCCTGCTCGCCCTCGGGCGCGAGGTGGAGGCGGAGCTGATCACGCTCGAGGGGCAGCGGCGTTTCCCCGAGGACCCGGGGCTGGCCATCGCCGCGGCGCGCTCGGCGCTGCGCGCTGGCGACCTGGCCCAGGCTCGACGGCTCCTGGAGCCGGTCGCGGCGCGACGCGACGAGCAAGGGGTCGCGGCGCTCGGTTGGCTCGCGGTGGTCGAGCTGACGGCAGGACGCGCGCGTCACGCGGCGGGCGCGAGCCGCGCGGCGCTCGCGCTCAGCCCCGACGACCCGCTCGCGACCTTCGCCCTCGCGACGTCCCTCGACCGGCTGGGTGATCCTCGCGCCTCAGAGTGGGCGGAGCGCGCGCGCCTGCTCCGCGACGGACCCGCGTCCCGCGCACCCGTCGGCGACCGATCCGAGCGGTGAGCGTCCCACGCCCGACGGGCGTCGCAGTGTCCGATCCCCGAGGCCCGCGCGGCGGCGACGCGGGGCGCTCCGCGTCGGGCCGA
>CAYOLF010000068.1:0-34849 GCA_964404725.1 uncultured Polyangiaceae bacterium | reverse complement strand
CGCACGCGGAGCGCCGCGAGCCGGCCCAGCGCGCCGCGGCCGATCCCGGCGACGATCATCGCGTCCAGGCGCTGATCCCGCAGCAGATCGACGGGGACGCACTGCCCGTGGCTGTCATGGCCGTGGTCGTTCGAGAGCACCTCGTGGGTCCCCTGGTCCGTGTCCACGACCAGGAACGCGGGGGCGCCGCCGAAATGGCCACAGACGGGGCTATCGAGCCCTCGGTCCTCTTCGATGGGAATACCGATCCTCATGCTGGTTCCTGCTAGGCTGGGGGCCCCGCTCGTGGTCCACCTGCCCGTGACGGGCAGCGATCATTATGCGCATATGCCCAGAATGTCAAGGCCTGACGGTCGCGCTGCGCGGGACCGACCGTGGCTGCGGTCCACCGTACCTTGATCTCAGCGCGCGATTCTGGAGAATGCGGCCGATGCACGCTCCCGTCTCGGAGGGCCGCCGGGCGCCATGACCTTGCTCTTCATCATCGTCGGCTCGCTGACGGGTGGCGTCGTCTCGGTTCTGCTCGCCGGGACGCTGCTGGCGGTGCGGCCGGCCGCGCTCGAGCGGTTGCTGCCGCGGCTCATCTCGTACTCGACGGGGACCCTCCTCGGCGCCGCCCTGCTCGGGATGATCCCGCATGCGGCCGAGTCAATCCCCGTGCCGGTCCTCGCGGTGGCGCTTCTGGTCGGGCTGCTCGCCTTCTTCGTCCTCGAGAAGCTCTTGGTCTGGCGCCACTGTCACCGGAACCACTGCGAAGTCCACGCCAGCTCGGGGCCGCTCCTGCTGGTCGGCGACGCCGTTCACAACTTCGTCGACGGCGTGGTCATCGCGGGCGCCTTCCTCGAGTCCATCCCGCTCGGCTTCATGACCGCGCTCTCCACCATCGCCCACGAGGTGCCCCAGGAGCTCGGCGAGTTCTCTGTCTACCTGCACGCCGGCTATGGCCGGCGACGAGCGCTCCTCTTCAATGTGCTCACCAGCCTGACCTCCGTGCTCGGGGCTCTGCTGGGCTACTGGTTCCTGGGGCAGCTCCACGGGGTGGGGCCGTTCTTGATGACCTTTGCCGCCGCCGGGTTCCTCTACGTCGCGCTGGCCGACCTGGTTCCGGCCCAGCGCGGCAAGACGACCTTGAAGATCACCCTGCTCGATCTCCTGCTCGTCGGGCTCGGCATTGCCACGGTCGCCCTGATGGCCCACGAGCACTGACGGCCCCGTCACCGGCGGCCCCGTAACCGGCGGCCCCGTAACCGGCGGCCCCGTCACCGGCGGCCCCGTCACCGGCGACTGGGTGCCGTAGCCCCGTTGGCGCAGCAGGGGCCGCGGCCGCGCGGTCGGGTCGCCACCACCGGTCCCCCCTCGATCCGAAGGGCGCGGCCGTGAAGCAGGGCGTCGACCACGGTGCGTCGCCCGCGCTCCAGCAGGCGCCCGATGGTCCCGCGGGAGACGCCCATCGCCTCCCCGGCCTCCTCCTGGGAGAGCGCCTCGAGATCCACCAAGCGGAGCGCCTCCAGCTCGTCCAGCGCGAGGACGCGCTCTTCCAGCTCGGTCATCGGGATCCCACGCGGCTTGAAGTAGTCCGACACCGGCGGGTGGGTGACGGCGCGAGGCTTGGGCGGACGGGGCATGGTGATCGGCGGGGGTCGCGCGGGCACGCGCGGGTCGGGGCGACCCTAGTCGCTCCCCGCGGCACAGATCCAGCGACGGGGTTCGCGTGCAGGGGCGAGCCGTGGCACTGGCGCTTCTGGGAGGGTTTCTTTAGGGGTAGGGTAGCCCTCCGCGTTGGATTCGGCCGGTCTCCGTTCGGTGCCCGCGCCGTCCACCGCAAGGGTGAGGCTTCCTGAGTGGAGGCACCCCGTCGCCGCGTCACGAGGTCGGCATGAAGACAGGGAAATGGGTCGGGCTCCTCGCGTCGCTCGGCGCAGCAGCGATCGTCTGGGGTTGCGGCGAGGACGAGCCGCTCGGTCGAGTCGAGGTCAGCGACGAGGGCTCGCCGCCCGGGACGCTCGCCCGCTACGTCTTCCTCTTCATCGGGGACGGCATGGGGAGCGTGCAGATCCGCGCTGCCGAGGCCTACCTCGCCGCCGGTGAGGAGCCGGACGAGCTCGCGGGGAGCGAGAAGGCGCAATCTCTTCGGCTATCGCGGCTGCCGGTGCAGGGGATCCTGGCGACCTCCTCCAACAACAGCCTCATCACCGACTCGGCCTCGGCGGGCACCGCCATTGCCTGCGGCGAGAAGACCAACGACCGTGTCATCGGGCTGGATCCGAGCCTCACCCGGCGGCTGCCCTCGATCGCCGAGCTGGCCAGGGCCGCGGGGCAGAAGGTGGGGATCGTCACCAGCGTGTCGCTCGACCACGGCACCCCGGCCGCCTTCTATGCCCATGTCCCGAGTCGGGACGACTACCACGAGATTGGGCACGCGCTGGTGGCGAGCGGCTTCGACTACTTTGGCGGCGGCGGTCTGCTCGATCCCGACGGGGTGGCGGCCGGGGTCACCCCGCGCGGCAACGTCTTCGCCACGGCCCTCGACGCGGGCTACGCAATCGCGGACAGCCGCGAGGCGTTCGAGGCGTTGCGACCGGGGACCCCCGCTATCGCCATGTCCCCCTCGCTCGACGATCGGCGGGGCCTCTTCTACGAGATCGATCGCGAGCGCGCCAATGATCCGACGCTGCACCTCAGCCTGGCCGAGCTCACGGAGAAGGGCGTGGAGCTGCTCCACTCGGGGTCGGGGGTGAGCGACGGCTTCTTCATGATGGTGGAGGGCGGCAAGATCGACTGGGCCTGCCACGACAACGACGCTCGCACCACCATCGGCGAGGTCCTCGCCCTCGACGACGCGGTGAGCGTCGCGCTCGACTTCATGGACGAACACCCGGACGAAACCCTGATCGTGGTGACCGCCGATCACGAAACCGGCGGCCTGTCGCTGGGCTTCACCGGGACCGGGTACGGCACCGCGCTCGAGCGGCTCGCGGCGCAGAAGGTGAGCTTCTACGATCTCGATCTGCGGGTCGCCGCGCTCGAGGCCGAGGGGGAGCCACCCGCGGCGCTCGCCGACGGCCCGGTCGATGAGTGGATGCTCGAGCTCTTCGGCGTCGACTACGCCACCCTCTCCGAGTTCGAGCGGGAGCGCGTCGACGCGGCCTACGCGCGGGAGATGTTCGGCACCAGCGCCAACACGGCCGACGAGGACTGGCTCCTGTACGGCGGGCACCACCCGCTCAGCGTGACGGTCACCCGGATCGTGGCCAACCGCGCCGGGGTCGGTTGGGCCTCGTTCATGCACACCGCGGCGCCCGTCCCGGTGCTGGCCGGCGGCTCCGGAGCGGACGCCTTCGCCGGCCACTACGAGAACACCGAGATCGCGCACAAGCTCGCCCGGGCGATGCAACTCGCCTGGCCCGACTGACGGCGCCGGCGGCGTCGCTCCCGGCGGGGGGACGGGTCTTGACGGGGGAGCGCCGCGGCGCCAAAGACGAGGGCAAGGGCGTTCGCACCGCGGGTGGCCCGGCGTTGGGGCTCCGCCTCGAGCCCGAGTGGCCCGAGAGGGCTCGGTGAACCATGCTGGCACCCCTGCTTTCCCGTCGGCTCGACGCCATCTTCGCGCTGCTCCGTGCCGGTGCGGGGCTGATGCTCGCCTTCCACGGCATGCAGAAGCTGTTCGGTGTATTGACGGAGCGGGTGCCCCCTGTCGGCTCCCAGCTCTGGTTCGGCGGGCTCATTGAGCTGTCCACGGGTTTCGCCATCGCCCTGGGGCTGCTGACGACGCCGGCCGCCTTCCTCGCCAGCGGCACCATGGCCGTCGCCTACGTCCAGTTCCACTGGCAGCTCGCCCTCGGGCCGCGCCTCTTCCCGACCATCAACCAGGGGGAGCTGGCGCTGCTCTACTCGCTGCTCTTCCTCTTCATAGCCGCCCACGGCGGCGGCCGCTTCAGCGTGGACGCCTGGCTCGCCGCGCGGCGCGCGCGGGGCTAGAGCACCGACCGGTTTGCCCACTGCTTCGGCGCCCTGAGAAACGCCCCCCTGCGGGGCGAGGGGGCGTTTCCCAGGGCGCCTGTGGCGAGATCTGCTGCTCGCGCGGTACCCCACGCCCTCACCCACCCAGCGGTGGCTGGGTGGGACCCGGAGGACGCGGGTCCCTAGGTCGTTGATTCTTCGCGGCAATCAAACCGATTGCCGCTCTGGCCCGTCTCCGGGGGCTCAGTCGCGCGCGAGGAACTCGCGCAAGACGGAGAGGAGGGGGTTACGGGCGTGCCGCTCGCGCCAGGGCTCGTGGCCACAGCGAGGGAGCGGGACGTACTCGAGCTGCGGAACGAAACGCCGCAGCCGGTCCCGCGTGGCCGGTCCCGGGTGCGGATCCACGTCTCCGTGCACCATGAGGACTCGGGCGCGGATGGCCGCGAAGCGCTCGGGCTCGATCCCGCCGCGCTGGAGCCGGAGGACGTCCGCCCAGGTCTGCTCGTGCCCCGTGGCGTCGGGCGGGAGGTCCTCGGGCGGGGCCGGCGTGCCCTCGAGCCGGTCGTAGCTCGCTGCGCGCGCGTGGAGCTCGCCGAGCGCGGCGAGGAGACCGTCGCGATTGTCGGGGTCCGTCGTCCCCTCGAGCGCGGCCTCGAGCTCGGCGGCGCGGCGTTCGCCCGCGGGGCCGAGGCAGCGTGCGCGGGCGGCCCGGAGGGCCGCGCGAGCGTCCTCGTCGTAGGTGCCGCAGCCCACCAGGACGAGGTGGCTCACGCGCTCCGGGTGGGTCGCGGCGAAAGAGAGCCCGAGCATCGCGCCCCAGGAGCACCCCACCAGCCGGGTCGTCGGGGGCGACACGGCGGCGAGATCCGCGACGTGCTGGGCGACGGTGAGGGGCACCGCGCCGGCGCGCCGCTGCAGCGGCTCGAGCACGCGGTGATCCGCCCCGAGCGCGCGCGCCAGATCCCAGGCGGAGCCCGGCGCGCCAGGCCCGCCGTGGAGCACGACGACGCTCGGCCCGCGGTCGCCATGGCGGCGCACCGGGATCGGCTGGAGCGCTGCGGGCGTCGCGTCGACTCCCCGCTCCAGCGAAGGGCCGCGATCGGCCGGTTCGTTCACGGGGCTCCGGCGGGCAGCGCGGAGCCGGCGGGTACCTCGCGGGGGCCGGCCAGGGCCGACGCGACCTCGGCGCCGAGCTCGGCCAGCGAGAACGGCTTGCGCAGCAGCCGGATCGCGCCGGCGCGGAGCAGATCCGCCTCGGTGCTCTCCTCGCTGTGGCCGGACATCAAGAGCACCCGCACCTCAGGGCAGAGGGCGCGCAGCGCGCGGAACACCTCCGCCCCGCTCATGCCCGGCAGCATCAGGTCGAGCAGGACCAGGTCGATCTCGCTCCCGCGATTGCGGTATAGCTCGATGGCCTCCGTGCCGGCTGCCGCCATCGTCACCTGGCAGCCGATCCGCTCGAGGGCCAGGCGCACCACCTCGCGGACCGCGGGCTCGTCGTCCACGACCAGGACGCGCGCGGCACCGGGCGCCACGTCGGTCGCCTCCCGCTCCGACGGCTCGTTCGCGGCCTCCGCGAGCGGCAGAACGAGCGAGAGGACCGTGCCCTGTTCGAGGTGGCTCCGCACCCCCACCGCTCCCCGGTGCGCACTCGCGGTGCCGTGCACCGCGGGCAGGCCGAGGCCGGTGCCCTCGCCCAGGGGCTTGGTCGTGTAGAAGGGCTCGAAGAGGCGGGGCAACGCCTCCGGGGCGATACCGATCCCCGTGTCCTCGACGCTCACCGCCAGGTACTCGACGCCGTCGGGCAGGTCACTGCTCGTGAGCTCGCGCGCCGACTCCGCGCCGAGCTGCTCGGTGCGGACGGTGAGCACGCCCCCGTTCGGCATGGCGTCCCGGGCGTTGAGGCAGAGGTTGAGCAGCGCGTTCTGCAGGGCGGTGGCGTCACCCAGCACCACCGGGCGAGGCGCGGTGAGCTCGAGGCGGAGGCTCACCCGCTTGTCGATGCTGCGCTCCAGGATGGAGGCGACCTCTCGCGCGATCTCGTGCAGATCCACCAGGCGCGTCTGGTGGGGCGTCCGACGCGCGAACACCAGGAGCTTGGCGGTGAGATCGCGGGCGCGCCGCGCGCACTGCAGGATGGCTTGTGCGGACTCCGGCAACGCCGCGGGGTCGGCATCTGCCTGCTGGAGCAGCTCGGCGTGACCCATGATGCCGGCGAGCTGGTTGTTGAAGTCGTGGGCGATCCCCCCCGCGAGCTGGCCCAGGACCTGGAGCTTCTCCGCCTGCCGGAGCCGCTCCTCCAGGTGGCGCTGCTCCTCCTGTGCTTGCCGCCGCGCGGTGACGTCGCGCACGACGCCGACCGAGCCGACGGGCTGACCGTCGGCGTCGAAGACGAGCCTGCCGGCGAGCTCGCCCCAGAAGGTGGAGCCGTCCTTGCGGTAGTACTCGAGCTCGACGAGTTGCACTTCTGGGGGGCCGTGGCGGTCGCGCTCGACGGCGGCGACGAAGGTCGACTGGGCGCGCGCGAACGACTCGGGCGTCATCGCCCTCGTCATGTCGATCCGCATGGCCTCCTCCACGGTGTAACCGAACATGCGCTCGACGGAGGGGCTGATGTAGACGAAGGCGAGGTTCAAGTCCTGTTGCACCAGGACCTCGCTCATGTTCTCGGTCAAGAGGCGGTACTGCGCCTCCCGTTCCCGGAGCTCGCGCTCCGTCCGCTCGCGCGAGCGGACCTCGGCCTCGAGCTCCCGGTTGGCCTGGGTCAGCGCCGCGGTGCGCTCCTGGACCACCGTGATCGACCGCGTCATGCCCTGCCGGATGGCGTGGACCATCGCCTCCAGCAGCAGCGTGAGCAGGACGAAATGGACGATCTGCGCCGTCCAGCCCGCGGGCGATCGGAGGTAGGCCGCCGCGTCGAAGCCGAGCGGCGCGGGGCTCGTGATGCGCCACGCCGCGACCGCCAGGAGCGCGACGAAACCGGCGGCCGTCGTGGCGAGGCCAGCGCGGAGCCCCAGAAAAATGCTCACCGACACCGCCGACGCCGTGAGCAGCAGCAGCCCCGCGCTCGCGAACCCGTAGCCCAGGAGGGTGACCACGCCGTCGGCGAACCCCACCGCGCCGATCGACAGCGCCACCACCGCGACGGGCAGGCGCCGCTGCAGCCAGAGGACCCCGACCAGCACGGAGAAGAACAGCAGGTAGGCGCCGATCAGCGGCTGCCAGCCGAATCGCTGGGTGCGCCAGACCGCCGCCGCCACCGTCAGCGCGCCCAGAACGGCCACGATCGGCAGCAGGCTGTCGAACATCCGCCGCGTCACCGCCCGGACCTCGTCGCGCGGGTCGATGGGCGCCAGCGGTGGGTGCGCCGGTCCCGATTCGGTGGGCTGGGGTGACAAGGGGGCGCGATCCTACTCGCGACAGCAGGGTACCCGCACCACCGGATGGCACAAGCAGCCGGCCTCTCGCCGCGCCCGCCCGAACGCCCGTGCCGCTCCGCCGACGGACACCGCGGCCCCGCCGTCGCCGCGCCGGCGGTGGACGGGGCCTTCGGCGCGTAGCGGATCGCCGATCTGGGCCCCTCCCGGGCGGCCCAAAAGCTGCTAGAGCCAGGGCGCGTTCGAGCGAAGAGCGTGCCGCGCGGGCCCCGGGCCCGAGGGAGCGACCATGTCGGGAACCATCGCCCTGCCCACGAGCTACCGTCCCCTCCTCGGTCTCAAGCAGACCGAGCGGGCTATCAAGGCACTCAAGGACTTCTTCGAGGCGAACCTCGCCGCGGAGCTCGCGCTGAGCCGGGTCACCGCGCCGCTGTTCGTCCGCCAGGGCACCGGGGTCAACGACGATCTGAACGGCGTCGAGCGACCGGTGAGCTTCAGCGTCCCTGACCTCGGCGGTGCGGCGGTGGAGGTGGTGCAGTCCCTGGCGAAGTGGAAGCGGATGGCGCTCGCCGACTACGCCTTCCCGCCGGGCCGCGGCATCTACACGGACATGAACGCCATCCGCCCCTTCGAGGGGCTGGACAACCTGCACTCGCTCTACGTCGATCAATGGGACTGGGAGCGGGTCATCACCCGCGAGCAGCGTAACCTCGAGTTCTTACGGGCCGCGGTGCGCCGCATTTACGCCGCCATCAAGCGCACGGAGTTCTTCATCACCGACCAGTACCCCGACCTCGAACCCTGCCTGCCCGAGGAGATCACCTTCCTGCACAGCGAGGACCTGCTGGCCGCCTACCCGGAGCTGACCGCTCGCGAGCGGGAGGACCGGGTGGCTCGCGAGCACGGGGCCGTCTTCATCATCGGCATCGGCGCGGAGCTGGCCGATGGGACCCTGCACGACGGCCGCGCCCCCGACTACGACGACTGGATCACGCCGACGACCCCGGGAAAGCGGGGTCTGAACGGGGACATCTTCGTCCACAACCCGCTGCTCGGGCGCGCCTTCGAGCTCTCGTCGATGGGCATCCGGGTGGACGCCGAGTCCCTGCTGCGCCAGCTCGAGCTCCGCGGGCTCTCCGCGCGCCGGGAGCTCTACTGGCACCGGCGGCTGCTGGCGGGCGAGCTGCCCTTGAGCATCGGCGGCGGCATCGGGCAGTCGAGGCTCTGCATGTTCCTGCTCGGCAAGGCCCACATCGGTGAGATCCAGGCCTCGATCTGGCCCGACGCCGAGATCGAGGCCTGCCGGGCCGCGGGCGTCCCGCTGCTCTGACGAGCCCGCGGGCGGCCGCGATCTACCGCGGGACGTTCGGCGGCGGCCCGGACGTCCACCCGAGCCGTGGCGCGAGGACCTCGGCGAGCTCGCTCGCCATGGCCTCGTGGGTCCGGGCGCTCGGGTGCCAGTCGCAGCCCGGGTCGGGGTTGGGCGTCATGAGCTCGTGTGCCACGACGGCCTCGTCGCCCGCCCGCTGGCGGCGCTCCACGGCGGCGCGGATGTTCGCCCGCGCCGTGGCGAGGTCGGACCCCGAGAGCATGGGCCCGACCGTGCAGAGGATGAATGCCCCGGGGTAGCGCTCGCGGAGCCGAACGAGCAGCGCCTCGTACTCGGTGACGAAGCGCGCGTCGGGGGGATCCGCGTCGGTGCTGTAGTCGTTGGTGCCGAGGTTGACGATCACCCCCTGCGGCTGCCACGTCGTGCCCCAGCGGCTGGGCCCGTCCGTGGGCACGGCGGCCTCGTACAGCGCGGGGAGCGTGGGTCCGGGCGCGCCGCCGTAGTTGACGACCACCCCCTTGCCGGACCAAGCCACGGTCGACACCTCGGCGTCGAAGCGGCGTCCCAGCACCGCGCCGTAGGTGAGGTAGTGGTTCTCGGTGTCGGCGGAGAACCGGCAGTCGGTCGAGGTCCCCTCGTCGCCGTAGCCGCAGGTGATGGAGTCGCCGACCACCTCGAGGCGGCGTTCGTACGGTGGCGGCGGCGGGAGCAGCTCGCCGTCCACGACCTCGAGCCCCTGCAGCACCGCGGCGCCGAAGCTCGCCTCGCCCCGCCGGTAGAGCGCGACCTCGTGCTCGCCCTCCGCGAGCCCCGTCGCCAGCGGGTAGGTCCCGCTGCCGGGCTTCGTGAGGAGGTTCGGGCGGAGCCCTCCGTCGATCAGCACCGTGTACTGCACGGCGGGGCCCGCGTGACGGAGCTGGAGCGCCGTGCCCGAGAAGCGCGCCAGTAAGCCGCTGCCGGACCAGCCCGTGCGTGCGCCGGAGGGATCGCACCCGTCGTGGCGCCCCACCAGCAGGACCCCCAGGTCGGGTGGCGTCGGACAATCGCGCAGCGGCACGCTCGCGCCCGTCGACGGCGCCGCGGCCGGTTCCGGGCTCGGCGCGCGGGCCGCGCCCGGCGCGCAGGCTGGCGAAATCGCGAGGATGAACAGGGCGAGGAGCGTCCGTGGTGACATGCCGCCAACGTATCACCGGTGCGGTCGCTCCCGCAGCAACCAGCCGCGCGATTCGGGGGTGAAGCCGGCCGCGCGCAGGGGCACCGAGAAGGGGGATCCGGCGCCGGGGCGGCCGTCGGAGGTGAGCAGCAGGGCGCGGCGGTCCCGCGCCTCGGGGCGCGGTGCACGGGGGCGAAGGGCGTTGCCGTGACGGCGCGGCCGGCTCACGATCTCGGTGCATGGCTTCGCCGTCGCGCGCAGCGCGCATGCCCCGGCGTGCGCTCGGGCTCGGGCTGATCCTCGCCGTCGGCGGCGCCGGCTGCGGCGGCGCGGTGGCGCACGATGGCGACGAGGCTCGGGCGGGCTCCGCCAGGAGCGCCGGGGAGGGGGGCGAGGGGCCCGCGCGGGTCGGGTCGGGTCGGGGCGGCGCGGGCGCTGATGGCGCGGGCGGCGACGCGGTCGCGGGGAGCGCCGCCTCGCTCGCGCCAGCCGCCGAATGCTTCGGCGGTCCCGACGGCGACGTGGTCTCGCGCAGCGCCGACCCCACCGCGGTCGTGGTCGGATCGGGCCACCTGTGTCTGCTCGGTGGCGTGGGGAGCGTGTGCTGCTGGGGCGGTCACGCGTGGACCGTGCGGGACGTTCCGGACGGGTTCGGCGTCGTCATCGCGCTCGCGGCGGCGGACAACCACGTCTGTGCGCTCGACGACGGCGGCAGGGTCGCCTGCTGGGGCACCGACAGGGATGGCGCGACGGCGGTCCCGGACGATCTCGGAACCGTCGTCGAGATCGCCGTCGGCAACGCGCACACCTGCGCGCGCGACGCCGAGGGCGCGATCACCTGCTGGGGGAGCGCCGTGGACGCGCGCGCGCAGGTGCCCCCCGACGCCGGCCCGTTCGCCCAGGTCGTCGCGGGCGCCGAATTCACCTGCGCGCTCGGCGTGACCGGGACCGTCGTCTGCACGGGGCAGGCCGACCAGGGCCAGACGATGGTGCCCGAGGGGCTCGGCGCGGTCGTCGCGATCGCGGCGGGGGCTTTCCACGCCTGCGCCCTCGACGCCGCCGGCGCGGTCACCTGCTGGGGCAGCGACCGCTGGGGCCAGTGCGCCGTCCCCGCGGGCCTCGGCGCGGTCCTCGCCATCGCGGCCGGTGAGCGCCACACCTGCGCCCTCGACGCCGCCGGTGTGGTCACCTGCTGGGGCAACGACGACTGGGGCCAGGCGTCCGTCCCGGACGCGCTCGGCCCCGCGGCAGGGCTCTCGGCGTGGGGCTACCACACCTGTGCGCTCGACGCGGCGGGGGCGACGAGCTGCTGGGGCGACTGGATCGCGGGGCGGCCCGCGGCGCGCCCCGACCTCGCTCGGATCGTCGACCTGGTGCCGGGCAGCGATCACGCCTGCGCGCTCGACGCGGCGGGCGCGGTCGACTGCTGGGGACTGGGCATGTCCGGTCAGACCGCCGTGCCGGAGGGGCTCGGGGACGTCGTCGAGCTCGACGCGGGTGGCGACACGACCTGCGCGCGGCGTGCGGACGGGACCGTCACCTGCTGGGGGGATCCGGATGACGGCGCCCAGGACGTCCCCGAGGACCTGCGCGCGGCCGACCAGATCGCCGTGGCAGCGTCCCACGCCTGCGCGCTCGACGTGGCGGGCGCGATCACCTGCTGGGGCGGGGCGGGGGTGACCGGCACCATCGAGGTCCCGGCGGACTTCGACCGGATCGTTCGGATCGCCGTCTCACCGCTCCACGGCTGCGCACTCGACGTCGCGGGCGCGGTCACCTGCTGGGGGGAGGATCCGGACGGGCGCGCCACCGTGCCCGGCGACCTCGCGCCGGCGGTCGCGATCACCGTCGGCGGCGGGCACACCTGCGCGCTCGACGCGGAGGGGGCGGTAGCCTGCTGGGGATCGAACGTCGCCGGGCTCGACGCGGCGCTCGATGGGCTCGGCCCGATCGCCGCGATCGACGCCGACACCCACGCCACCTGCCTCACGGACGAGAGCGGCGCCATCGCCTGCTGGGGCCAGAACACCTTCGGAGCGGCGTCGGTGCCCGTCGATCTCACCGCCGTGATCGACATCGCCGTCGGCGGCAGCTTCACCTGTGTCCTCGACGACGCCGGCGTCGTCGGCTGCTCGGGTCGGATCAACGCCCAGGGGATTCACGGCGCGGAGGGGTGAGCGGGCGCGGCATGCCCGCTCGTGCGCTGCGGTCGCAGCGCGCCCGCGAGTTGCGTGGCTCCGGGCTGGCGGGTAGATCGGGAAGGTCGCGCCGCGCTCGGCGTAGACGGGCTTGACCGGACGGAGGGTGCAGGGATGGAGCTTTCACATCGAATCGGGACCGGTCTGGCGTTCGGGGTGGTCGCGGTGGCGCTCGGCCTCGTCGCTTGCCAGGAGAACGACGGGACGGAGGGCTCCAGCTCAGCGGCGGGCGGCGCGGCGAGCACGGGCGGGCAGGGCCCCGGCGGCGCGGACGAGGGTACGGGCGGTGACGAGGCAGGCACCGGCGGCGCGGACGAGGGTACGGGCGGTGACGAGGCAGGCACCGGCGGCGCGGACGAGGGTACGGGCGGTGACGAGGCAGGCACGGGCGGCACCGATGCGGGCGGCACGGGCGGCAGCGTCGCGGGCACGGGCGGCACCGACGCGGGCACAGGCGGCACCGACCTGGGCACGGGCGGCACCGACGCGGGCACGGGCGGCAGCGTCGCCGAATGCGGCCCGCTGGACCACGAGCGCGTGGCGGCGGTCGTGGTCGAGGACGTCGACTGGGTGCTGCGGCAGGGGATCGAGCGCCTGAGCTTCGCAGAGGGCTCGGCCCTGCTGGCGCGCCTCGGCGGCGGCGATCCCGAGGAGGCGGTGGCCTTCCGCGCGGACGCGATCGACGGCGTCACCGACGTCGTCGACTTCCTCGGACAGATGGTGTTCGTCACCGGTAACCTCGTCGGCGAGACCGAGGGCGCGGTGGACTACGCGGCGTCGCCCGACGTCGTCTGTGCCCCGGACGGCCGCTTCGGCACCGGGTCGGTCGAGGACGAGCAGGACTGCCGCGACTTCCTCGCCGAGCACGCGCTGCGCCTGCACGTGACCCGCACGGCCTGCGAGGACGGGGACTCCCTCCGCCTCGAACTCATCGTGGGCGGGGATCCCGAGTCGACGCCGATCGTCTTCGAGGTATCGCCCACCCGCCTCGCGGCCACCATCGACCTGGCGGAGGGCGCGGACACGCTGCGCGCGCTCGGTGCGCTCGACGAAGAGGTGCTGCTCGAGCCGGCGCCGTCCGGGCAGATCCGCTGGGAGGTCGCGCTCGAGGGCGAGTCAGGCGCGTTCGTGCGCGACACGCTCCCCGCGGACGTCGTGCTCGGCTACCGCATGCTGAACGATCCCGAGCGCTTCGCGATGACCCTGGCGGGCGGCTCCGTCATGCTCGATCTGCACGCGGATGCGTCGACCCGGAAGGTCACCGGCAGCATCGATCACGGGCTGATGGGGGTCACGATGCTCCTCTCCGACTTCGCCGTCGCCTTCGGGGCGGAGCTCGCGCCGGACGCCGATCCGACCGAGATCGTCGAGTGGTCCCTCGCCGGCATGAGCGCGTCGTTCAGCTACGATCGCGCGACCGACGCCCTGTCCATCACCGACCTCGGCCTCGGTGAGGGGCGATCGACGGTGCGCTGGCGGGGGCAGGACATCGTCACCATCGACGTCAACGCCGACTCCGGGCGCGTTTTCGCGCTCGACGTCACCCGCAACCCCGCCGGCGACGTGCTGCTCGGGATCGAACCGGGGCTCGAGGTCGTGGTCGGCTACGCGATGGCGCCGGTCGCCGAGCTGCTGGTCGAGCTCCCGCCGTTTGCGCTCGACGACACCCTCACGGTCCGGATGGAGGGCGAGAGTCCGTCCGTCCGGATCCTGGCCGGATCCATCGACGACGTGCCTTCCTTCAACGGCGTGGTGACGCTGGAGCTGCTGGCGGTGACGAGCGGGCAGCTCTCGCTCTCGAGCCGCGCGTCCCCGAACGAGGACGTGGTGGTCCCGGCCGGCCAGTGCCTGCTCGAGGCGGACCCCGTCACGGGTGAACACCCGATCCTCAGGGACTTCGCGGCGGGCGCCTGCCCGTGATCGTCGGAGGCCGTTGGGCGCGCTGCGTGCACGGGCCTCTTCCGGCGTCTCCGCGTGGGGCGGCACGGAGCGTCCCGACGGGGCCCGCGGCGGCGGGGGCAGGGGAGAAATCGGGCGCGGGGGGCGTACCCTGGGCAGACACTGCGCCCGCGTCGCCCGCTGGCGGGGGCGTGGGTGGGCTGTGGACCGGCGGCCGTCGGTGGTAGGTACGGGGGCGATGGCCTCGCCCGTCGTGAGCAAATAGGGAGAATGGCTCGATGCGAAGCTCGGAGAGATGGTTCCTGGGGTTGGGGGTTGCCGGCCTGGTGGCCTTGTCGGCCGGTTGCGACGTGACGATTTCTTCGGGCGACGGCGATGACACGCCACTCGAGGGTAGAGGCCGCGGGACCGGTGGACGCAGCACGGACGATGAGGGCGGCGAGGGCGGCGAGCTCACCCCGGCCACTGGCGGTGAGGCGGGTGCGGTTCCGGTCGAGGTCGACGTCACGGGCCTCGTCGACGTGACCATCAACTCCTCGGCACGGACCGGCGAGGTGGCGCTATCGGGGCAGCTCGGGACCGTGGAGGGGCAGCTCGCCTTCGTGCTCTCCTCGATCAGAGACCCCGAGGACGCGACGCGGCCGGCGGACTCGGATCGGATCGAATTTCACATGACCGTCGATGGCGAGCCGGTCGAGTGCGAGGTCGGGCCGACCAGCGAGACGCAGCGGGCCCCGGTCGACGTGGTCTTCATCAATGACACCACGGCGAGCATGTCCGGCACCGTGAACGGCATCGCCGACAGCATCAGCGATTTTGCCGCCAGCGTGGCGGAGCGCGGCGTCGACGCCCGCTTCTCGATGATCACCTACGGCGACGAGTTCTCCACCCTGTCCGAGGGAGAGTCGGCCTACTCTGTCGGCCAGGGGGAGTTCGAGTCGAGCGACCGCGATTCGAGCTCGCGCCCCTACGTCGACCTCGTAGTTCTCGAGAAGTTCGAGGAATTCCTCGCCGAGGTGAAGGCGTCCAACGACCTCGGCGCCGGGGGCGGCGACGGCCCGGAGAATACCCTCGGCGCCCTGCGCTACGCACTCGAGTCGCTCTCCTTCCGTCCCGGCGCCGCGCGCGTGCTGGTCGCCATCGGGGACAACCCGGCGCACACCATCGACCCCGACGATTCGTTCACCGCCACGCTCGACGAGCACTTCCGTCCGCCCGCCGTGGATGACCTGCTGTCCTCGCTCGATGGGACGGCGGTGGTGCACGTGGTCGCTCACGACGAGGAGCGCGCCCCGTACTACAACCTGAAGGGGCTCTCGGACGCCACGGGCGGCGCCTTCATCGATCTGCCGGCGGACGGGGTCGTCGATCTGACCTCCTCGTCCCTCAACAACTGGGTCGGCTCGACCTACTTCGGCGTCTGCTTCGGCTTGACGCCGGGCGATCGTGTCTTCGAGATCGCCGCCACGGTCACCGGCGAGGCCGAGCACCAGGGCGCGGTCGCCTACGACGTCACGCTCGAGTGAGCGCGCCGGGGGGCGGCCGGGTTCGCCCCTCAGATCCCGGCGCCCGCCTGGAACAGCTCCTGGCGGGACTCGCCCTGGGTGACCTTGCTCCCGGGCGGGACGCTCCGCGTGAGCCAGACGTTGCCGCCGATCATCGAGCCGCGGCCGATGGTGATGCGGCCGAGGACGGTGGCGCCGCCGTAAACGACCACGTCGTCCTCGACGATGGGGTGGCGCAGGATCCCCTTGATGGGGTTGCCGTGCTCGTCGAGCGGGAAGCTCCGCGCGCCCAGGGTGACGCCCTGGTAGAGCCGCACCCCGGCGCCGATCTCGCAGGTTTCCCCGATCACCACGCCGGTGCCGTGGTCGATGAAGAACCGCTCGCCGATGGATGCGCCCGGGTGGATGTCGATCCCGGTGCTGCCGTGCGCCAGCTCCGTGATCATGCGGGGCAGGAGCGGGACCTCGAGGCGATAGAGCTCGTGGGCGAGGCGCTGGTGAGTGACGGCGACGATGCCGGGGTAGCAGAAGAGCACCTCGTCGGCGGAGCGGGCCGCGGGATCGCCCTCGAAGGCGGCCTGCACGTCGGTGGCCAGGGTGTTACGGACGGCCGGCAGCCGGGCGAGGAACGCCCGGGCGAGCTCCTCCGCCCGCGTGGCGACGGCCCCGCCCGGGGTCGCGTCGTGGCGCTCGAAGCAGATGCCCCGACGGATCTGCTCGGTGAGCGCGAGGGCGACCTGGTCGAGCTCGTCACCGATCCGATAGCGCAGGTTCTGCGCGGTCACGTCGGAGGCGCCGAAATAGCCAGGGAAGAGGATGGACTGGAGCCGCTCCAGGATCCGCGCCACGGCGGCGCGCGACGGCAGGACCTGGCAGGCGCCCGCGAACCGGAAGGGTCCGAACGGGACCCCGGAGGGATCGCAGAGCTCGCCGACGAGGTCGTGGAACGTGTTGGGGACAGGGTCGCTGGGCTGATCGAGGCAGGACATGAGCTGGCTCCACAAGGTCGTCACGCGGGGTTTCGGAAGGTCTCGGCGTAGGTCATCACGAGGTACAGGAGCGCCTCGACGGTCCCGGGGTTCCGGTAGGAGTGGGGGACGTCGGCCACGAAGAGCAAGGCGTCGCCGGGGCCGAGCACGGTCGTCCGGTCGCCGACGGTGAGCTCGAGCTCGCCGGACGCCAGCACCAGGTTCTCCGTCGTCCCGGGCGCGTGGGCGTCGGCGTGCTCCACCGCGCGGGGCGCCAGGCGGACCTCGTAGAATTCGACGCTCCGCTGCCGGTCGAAGGGGAAGAGCGCGCGCGACGAGAAGGTCCCGTCGGCAGAGCGGAGGATCCGCGCCCGCGCGGCCGGCAGCAGCTGCGCCTCGGTGGAGTTGGCGCCGGAGAGGAGGGCCGAGAACGGGACGCCGAGGGCGGTCGCGATCTTCCACACCACGGTGATGGTGGGGGTGCTCCGGTCGAGCTCGACCTGGCCGAGCATCGCGCGGCTGACGCCCGAGCGCTCGGCGAGCTGCTGGAGCGACAGGCCCCGCTCGGCACGGAGCCGCCGGAGCGCCGCGCCGACGGTGGGGGCGTGGGCGGGGCTTCCCGTCGGGGGCGCTGCCGGTGCCGGGGCCCCGCCCATGGCCGGCTCGGGCGCCGGGGGCGGTCCGGCGGGTGGGGGTCCGGCCGGACCCGGGCGTCCGCGGGGAGAGCGCCCGCGGCGCTCGCGCTTCGGGGCGGAACTGGCGACGTCGCGGGGGCTCATGACGAGAGGCTCGTCGTATCGTAGAGGTACTTGATCCACTGCGTGAAGAGCTCGTTCCGGTGCGAGCGCCAGGTGTTCACCGGGTGGAGCAGATCCACGTTGGCCGGCGCGGCCACGTCGTTTCGCCCCTGCTCCACGTCGCGCGCGTACTCGAAGACCAGCCGCTCGGGCTCGTACTCCGGGTGACCGAGGTGGGCGAGGTAGCGGTGGTCGGCGCTCTCGAAGATGGTGTAGCCCGTCTCCGGGGCGTGGGCGAGGAGGCGCACCTGGTCCGCCGCGGCGGCTCGCTCGAGGACCTCGTCGTTGATGGTCGCGTAGCGGCTCTGCGGTACCCAGAAGACGTCGTCCGTGTCGCCGACGATCCGGTGGTTTCGCTCCAGGTTGCGGGTGGCGAAGACCCCGAAGATCTTGCGCTCGGTCGTGTGCTTCGGCAGCCCCAGGAGCTCGCCGAGCGCCATGCCGCCCCAGCAGATGCCGAGGGTCGAGACGACGTGCTGGCGCGCGAAGAGCAGGATCTCGCGCAGCTCCGGCCAGTAGCTGACCTCCTCGAAGGGGAGCGTCTCCACCGGGGCACCGGTCAAGATGAGGCCGTCGAGCGGGGCTCGCTCGACCGCCTCCTCGAAGGTGACATAGGAGCGCCCGATGTGCGCGCGGTCGCTCGATCGGTACTGGTGCGACGCGAGCCGGAGCCAGAGCGGCTCGATCTGCAGGATCGAGCGCCCGAGCGGCAAGAGGAGACTAAATTCGTAAGTCTCGGCCTTGGGCATCACGTTGAGGATGCCGACGCGCAGGGGCCGGATGTCTTGCCTCCGCGCCTCCTCCGGGGGGATGCACACCACCCGGCTCTCCACCAGCGCGCGGCGGATCGGGTAGCTGTCGGGCAGGATGATGGTCACGTTCGGGGCTCCGTGGCACGGCGGGGCCAGGATCAGGCGGGGATGTCGCTGAAGAGCGCGGTCGAGAGGTAGCGCTCGCCGGCGTCGGGGAGGATGACCACGATCACCTGGCCCGCGAGCTCGGGGCGCCGGGCGATCCGCACCGCGGCCGCGGTGGCGGCCCCGCAGGAGATGCCGCAGGTGATCCCCTCCTCGCGGTGCAGGCGCCGCGCCATCTCGAACGACTCCTCGCCCGTCACCGTCTCCACCTCGTCGACCACGGACAGGTCCAGCACGTCGGGCTTGAACCCGGCGCCGATCCCCTGGATGGGATGCTTTCCCGGCTGGAGGGGCTCGCCGCGCCGGAGCTGGCTGAGGACCGGCGACGTTGCGGGCTCCACCGCGACGCAGCGGATCGGACGTCGCTTGTCCTCGGCAAAATAGCGCCCGACCCCGGTGATGGTCCCTCCCGTGCCGACCCCCGCGACCAGCACGTCGACCCGCCCGTCGGTGTCGCGATCGATCTCGGGACCGGTGGTCTGCTGGTGGATCCGGGGGTTAGCGGGGTTCTTGAACTGCTGCGGCAGGAAGTACTTTGCGGGATCGCTCGCGACGAGCTCCTCCGCCTTCGCGATCGCGCCCGGCATCCCGCGCGCGCCCTCGGTCAGCACGAGGTCGGCGCCGAACGCGCGCAGCATGCGCCGCCGCTCGATCGACATCGTCTCGGGCATCGTGAGCAGCAGCGGGTAGCCACGCGCCGCGCAGACGAAGGCGAGCGCGATCCCCGTGTTGCCGCTGGTGGGCTCCACCACGACCCGCGCCTGCGATCCGGGCGTGAGGATCCCGTCCCTCTCGGCGGCGTCGATCATCGCCGCGCCGATCCGGCACTTGACCGAGTGGGCGGGGTTGCGTCCCTCGATCTTGGCCAGCACGGTGGCGCCGGCGCCGTCGGTGACGCGGTTGAGGCGGATGAGCGGGGTGTTGCCGATGCTGCGGCTATTGTCCTCGTAGATGCGTGCCATGGTTTCACTCGGGCTTAGCGGGTGGCGGTGGCGAGCGCCTGGTCGAGGTCGGCGAGGACGTCGTCGACGTGCTCGAGGCCGATCGAGAGGCGGATGAAATCGGGGGACACCCCCGTCGCGGCTTGTTCGGCAGCGGAGAGCTGCTGGTGGGTGGTGGTGGCTGGGTGGATCGCCAGCGTCTTCGCGTCGCCGATGTTGGCGACGTGGCTCACCAGCCGGAGCGCGTCGATGAAGCGGGCCCCCGCCGCCGCCCCGCCCTCGATCCCGAAGCCGATGAGGGCGCTGGCGCCGTGCGGCAGGTACCGTCGGGTCCGCTCGAGCTCGGGGCTCGACTCGAGGCCCGGGTAGCTGACCCACTTGACGCGCGGGTGCCGCTCGAGGTGCCGGGCGACCTGGAGCGCGCTCTCGGAGTGCCTCGCCATCCGCAGGTGCAGCGTCTCCAGCCCCTGCAGGAGGAGGAATGCGTTGAACGGTGACAGCGCCGGGCCGAGGTCCCGGAGCAGTGTGACCCGGGCCTTCATCGCGTAGGCCACGTTGCCGAGCGGCGCGAGCGCCTCCACGAAGTCGATCCCGTGGTAGCTCGGGTCGGGTCCGGCGATGGTGGGGAACCGTCCTCCGCGCCAGTCGAAGCGGCCGCCGTCGACGATGACGCCGCCGATCGAGGTGCCGTGGCCGCCGATGAACTTGGTGGCGGAGTAGACCACGACGTCGGCACCGTGCTCGAGCGGACGGAGGAGGTAGGGCGCCACGGTGTTGTCGACCACCAGCGGGACGCCGTGGTCGTGCGCTATCGCCGCCAGCGCCGCCAAGTCGGCGACGTCGAGCTTGGGGTTGCCGATGGACTCGGCGTACACGGCCTTGGTCTTCGGACCGAGCGCGGCGCGGAGGGCGTCGAGATCGCCCGACGGGAAGAACCGCACCGTGATGCCGAGGCGTGGGAAGGTGTAATGAAAAAGGTTGTACGTGCCACCGTACAGGTTGTCCGCGGAGACGATCTCGTCGCCGGCCTGGGCGAGGTTGAGGAGCGCGAGCGTGATCGCGCTCTGCCCGCTGGCGACGGCGAGGCCTGCCACGCCGCCGTCGAGCGCCGCGACGCGCTTCTCGAGCACGTCGGTGGTTGGGTTCATCAGCCGCGTGTAGATGTTGCCGAGCTCGCGCAGCCCGAATAGCGCGGCGGCATGCTCCGTGCTTCGGAACTGGTAGCTGGTCGTCTGATAGATCGGCACCGCGCGGGCGCCGGTCGTGGGATCGGGCTCTTGCCCGCCGTGGAGGAGGAGGGTGTCGGGGTGCATGGGGAGAGCCTCACGAGGCCGGCCGCACGCCCCGGAGGCGCCGGCGGGCAGGTACTTCTTGGATGACGGACGTATGGGGCAACATAGCGGACGACGCAAGCCACTTTCGCGCCGTATCCTGATTCCCGCTCCAGTATCCTCCGTTATTGCGGACGAACGGACGAACCGGCGCTCGTCGGGCGCTCGCGAGCTGCCGCCGAGCCTCGGTGCACCGCGATCGGGCTCGAAGGTCGGTCGGCGGGGTCGCCCGCGGGGCCCGGCACATCAGCCAGCATCGGGGCGTGAGGACGCCCCCGATCGGGCGGGGCTGCGGTTATCGAGGTGCATCCGGAACCGGGCCGCGAGCCGCGCTGCCGGGGGCGTAGCACTTCGTTTGTCATAGGGTTTTCCAGCCGGCACGAGTCCGTGTACCCTTCCCGGCGCATGCCCTTCGTGGTTTCCTGCGCCGCCTGCGGGAAGCGGCTCAACATTCCGGATAAGCTCTTCGAAGAGAAAATCCGGGGCCACGTCGTCACCATCGCCTGCAAGGGCTGCGGCGCCGACATCAAGGTGGACGGGACCCGCCCGCGCGAGGAGGTCGATCTGTCCGCGGGCGGGGCGAAGCCCTCGCCGGCAGCGGACGCCGTCGCTCCGGCCGGGCCGCCTGCCCCGGCGAGCCCCGTGGTGGCCACGGCGAGTGCGGCTGGCGCGCGCGCGACGGCTGCCGTGGCGCCCCGCACCGGTGGGACCGTGCTCGGGCCGGCGCCGGCTCCTGCGGGACAGCCCGCACCCGAGGCAGCGCCCGCGGCGCTGCCCGGGCTCGGTGGGCTGCCGAAGCCGGGGGCCGCGCGGGCGGGGGTGGCGGCGCGGTCGATCGCGGAATCCTCCCCCCAGGCGGCGACGCCGCCAGCGGCTCCGGTCGCGGCGACCCCGCAGGCCGGGCCGGAGCCGGGCGGTCCGGGACGACGGGGCGCCCCTCAGGGCAAGGACTTCGCGAAGATGACGTTCCCCGGCACGCCCACCGCGATGGGTCGCGCCGGGACCGCGCCGGTGGCGCCGTCGCGAGGGTTTCAGCCCGTGGCGGCGCGTCCCGGTACCATCGACCAGCCGAGCGATCCAGGGGCGTCGGCGAGCGGCTCCAGCACGACGGTCGCCGAGCAGCCCGCTCGCCGACGGGGCGTGCCCCTCGGGCTGAGACGCACCGCCCCCGAGTCGCCCGCGGCGCGCGTGGCGCCCGGTCCGGAGGCGAGCGCGTCGCCGACGGTGCACCCCACGCGCCACGAGGGCGCCGGCGAGGGCAGCGGGGCCGCGGAGCCGTCCGCGACTGGAGCCGTGTCCGACTGGCTCTGGGCAGTGTCCTTCGCCGAGGACGACGATCGCGAGCTGACCTTCGCCGAGGTGAAGGCGGCGATCCTGGACCGCAAGGTGAACGCGGAGACGATCGCGTGGAGAGAGGGGCTCTCCGACTGGCTCCCGCTGGGCGAGATCGACGTCTTCCGTCCCGTGTTCGCCGAGCTTGCGCGCTCACCGGTGCCGCCCCGCGTCGGCGCCAGACCCGCGGTTCCGGGCCGGGGCGGCGAGGTGGCCGCGTCCGGCGGGAAGCTAGCGACCCCCGCGGCAGCGGCGGTCGTCGGTGGAGCGCAGGCGGCGGCGGGGGAGGCGACGCAGGCGGCGGCGCCGCTCCCCACGCCCGAGGGGCTAGCTCCCGCGGCGAGCGCCGCCGGAGCGGGGTCCGCGCCGAACCCCGGGACCGCGTCGGCGCCGCCGGCGGAGGACGATCGCGAGGACTGGCGTCGTTCGACGGCCGACCTGCTCGCCGAGATCGCTGGCGGCACCCAGGTGGCCCACCCGGGTGCACCGGTCGGGGTCACGCCGGTCGTCCCCGATCCCGAGTCGCTGCCGCCGTTCCCGCGGCCTCCGGCTGCGCCCAAGTTCTCGCTGGCGCCGTCGCTCGCGCCGCCCAAGAGCGTCTCGCGGACCATCGCCTACGCGCTGGTCGCGCTGCTCGTGCTCGCGGCGCTGGTCGGGATCGTCCTGCTGGTCGTCAAGGGCCTGGCGCCGAGCGACGACCCGACCCTGCGCCCCGCCACGGTCCCGGGGCCGCGCGCGTCATCGTCGGGCCCCTCGTCGACCGAACCCGCCGCGCCGGGAGAATCGCTGGCCCCAGCGACGGCGCCGGCGACCTCCGGCAGCGCCGGGATCGACCTGGCGCGCATGGTCCGGGATAACGTCGATCGTTCGGGGGGGACGGCGGGGATCCCGTTCGACGAGCCGGGCGCGCGGGCGGTGCTGGCCGAGGCCGCGCGGCGCGCGGCCCTCTGTCGCAAGCCCGGCGACGAGAAGGGCCCCGCGAAGGCGGCCGTCACCTTCGATCCGGCGACCGGCAGGCCCTCGGACGTGCGCCTGATTGGGCGCTACGGGGGTACGGGGAGCGGCGCTTGCATCGAGGCGACTCTCCGCGCGGTGCGCACCAAGCAGTTCTCGGGCGCTCCCGTCACGCTCGAGCAGACGGTCATGCTTCGTTGACGCGAGGCCCCCTCCGGGGGGCCTCGGGCCGGGCCCGCGCGGGCGCGTCCGGAGCGGGATCAGGTGATCCGGATGTCGTCGTCCGTCACTTCGGCGTCCGCGCTCGGATCCGGGGGCAGCGACTCGATCACCGGCGCATCGTCGTCGAAGTCGGCCAGCTCTCGAGCCTCGCTCCACCCGGCGGCGACCGGTTCTGCCGCGACAGCCTTGGCCGGCGCCGCCGCGGCCTTGGCCGGCGCCGCCGCGGCCTTGGCCGGCGCCGCCGGGGTCCGGGCTAGCGCCGCTGCTCTGGTCGCGTCCGCAGCTGCGGGCTTGGCCGCAGACGTCGCGGATCTGGGCGCCGTAACCTCGATCTTGACTGGCGCCGCGGGAGCGGCCGCCGCGGCCTTCGCCGACGTCGCCGCCGCCTTGACCGGCGTCGCGTCCGCGTCTCCGATCGCCGCGGGCGCGCCGTCGCCAGCTGACGTCTCGGGGGCGACGAAGCCGTGGCGCGCCGCGACGCGCGCGACAATGACGCTCTCCCAGACGTGCGGCAGCGGCACGTGGCGCACGATCTCGGCGGGCGGGAGCATCGCCAGCAGCTCGGCCTCGGTGAACGGCGCGGCGCGGTGACCGGCCTCGAGGGCACGCTCGACGAGCTTGCCGAGCTCGGAGCGGGGCAGGCGCGTCGCGAGCTCCGCGACGCCGATCGCCTCCACCACGTCACGGTGGGTGATCAGTGCCTCGGTCAGCGCCCGCTCGATCACGAAGGCGATCTGAACGCGGGCGCGCTCGCACTCGACGTGGTTCGTCGGGCTCGCCTTCCAGAATTCCCCCTCCACGCAGAAGGCCCAGAGCTGGGCCGCGTCGAGGTAGCGGACCCGATCGTCCGGGTCGAAGATGGCGATGACCGACTCGGGATCCGTCTCGCCCTCATCGAGCGCGATCTGGAGATCCTCACCGGCGGACTCCGCGCTCTTGCGCAGGGCGATCTTGTGGCGCACGCCCGTCGTGAGCACGAGCATCTGCGCCCGGAGCTCGGGCTGGTGGGTCAACCCCCGCATGATCGCGTCGGGCGGGAAGTGGCGGATGAAGTCGGCGGCGCCGCGGAGCTCGATCTCCAGCGTGTGCTCGATGCAATGCGCAAGGAACCGCTCGCGCGCCGACGTCAGCTTCGACTCGAAACGGTTGCCCTCGGCCGTGACGTCCTCCATCTTGACCTTCTCCGCGCCGGCAGTAGGCGCCGACGCTTACGGAGAGGGTAAGGGAGACTCGCCGAGGAACCAAGCGCCACGGTGGGATCGGGCGCGGCGGGTCCTGGGCCCTCCCCACGACCCCTCGTGTGCGGGGGGTTGTGGCCCCGCCGGCGGACATGGGGCCGGTAGGGGCCGAGGGGCCGCTCAGTTCGGGACCGCCGCGGCCGTCGCCGCGGCCGCCTCCGCCCGCGCGAGTGCCTCCGCGCGCGTGCCTGGCTGTGTCGCCCGCTCGGCGGCCGCGCGGAAGCGGCGCTCGAGGTCGAGGAAGAAGGGCCTCGCGCCCTTCGTGGGTGGCGCGAGCCCGAGGATCAGCGCGGCGTCGAAGCCCGCGCGCGCGGCGGGCTCTCCGGTCCCTCGGGCGAGGGCGTCGAGCGCGGTGACCTCCGGAGCTCCACCGGGGAACGGCCCGCGACTCATCATCTCCACGGCATCGCGCGCGCCTCGACCCAGCGCACGGGACACCGCGGCGAGCAGCTTCGCGTCCGTCGCTTGGGCGCCGCCGCGCTCGAGCGGACCGAGGATCCGGGCGGCCTGCTCGAAGTCCGTCGCGCGCCAGTAGAGCTGGCCGCTGCGCACCAGGGCCCACCCCCCGAGCTGCCGCGTCTCGGGGCGGAGCTTTGCCCCATCGAGCGCGGAGCGCGCGGTGGCGGGCAGACCCCGCTCGAGCAGCGCCCGCAGCAGGGCCGGATCGGTCGCGTCGAGCCCGGGGAGCACGCGCTCGACGTAGAAGGTCGGCAGGCGGGCGGCCAGCGCCCGTACCGGTGTGTCGGTGTCGGCCGCGGGGAGGGTCGGGAGCAGCAAGCGGTCGAGCGCGTCGATCCGGCGGCCGGCGTACACCTCGGAGAGCAACGCCCGCGCCCGATCGACCCGAGAATCCGCGAGGACTCCCACCTCGGCCAGCAGTCGGAGGCCCACCAGCGCAGCGTCACGACCGCGCGCCTTGCGTGGCTCCAGGGCCTCGTCGAGCGAGCCGTAATAGGCGTCCCTCAGCTCCGTGTCGGCGCCTAGCTCGCTCGGCAGCGGCACGGCGCGCACGGCGGCCACGAAGCGCATGTCCGCGAGGCCCGCGTGCACCGCGACGATCCCCTTGCCGTAGCCGGAGAGCTGCGACCCGCGCTCGGACAGCCGCTGGATCGCCTGGGCTTGCCCGGCGATCCACCCCGCCAGGACCTCGCGCAGGAAGGTCTGGAAGCGCTCCTTTTCGAAGGGCGGCTCGAGCTCGGGCGCCGCGTCCACCAGTCGATCGAGCCGGGCCGCGAGCCCGAGCGCCACCAGCGCGTCGCGCAAGGCGGTGTCGTCGGTCGCGTCGGGGCGCTCGCCGAGGTCGCCCAGGATCGCGTCGCCGCACTCGGGCGGCGCGAGCTCGGCGCGGAGCGCCGCCACCACGCCGGGCGCGATGGACGGGCAGGCCAGCAGCATCGCGAGCGCGGCGTCGCGCCGCAGCGAGTCAGGCAGCCCGAGCGCGCTCGCGAGCGCCACGTCGCCAGGCCCGGAAGCCACGCAGGTCGCGGGCGCCCGGTGGGCGACGTACGCCTCGCACGACGCCGGCGCGGGTGGGATGGCGCTGAAGTCGCGGGACGGCACGGGGTCCGCCACCGCCGGTGTCTCCGCAGCGGGCGGCGATGCCGCCGTCTTCGGGGTCGGAACCCCTGGCGAGGCGCAGGCGAAGGCGAGCGACGAGCCAGCGGCGATGAGCGAGGTTCGGAGGAGCGACGCGACGCGCATGGCCCCGTCGTAGGCGCTTCGTTGCTGCGCTGCAACGCCCCGGATTCGGGTGGCGGCCACCGTCCGCGCGTCGGCGCGCGCGCGCGCCGGCGCCTGTCGCCGCCCGGCGGGAGCGGGTGTGGTCGCCGGCGGCTACTGCCGCGCCGAGGTGTTTCTGCCCCCGGGCTGACGCGGCCCGACCGACCGGGGCCGTGCGGTCGACCTCCACGCCTCCAACGCACGAAGGCCCCGGGATCGCTCCCGAGGCCTCCGGCGCCGTCGCGCCGGCCTCACGCCGGGCGCGATCGTTCTCGCGTCGTTCCTACAGCATGCTCTTGGCGTAGCCCTGCAGGATCTTCACGTAGTTGCCGCGCTCGTAGAGCTCGGCGTTGGGGCTCTTGGCGAGGTTCATGCTCCCCTGTCCCTGCCGGAGCGAGTCGTACTCGTGCTCCGTGAGCCAGGCGTCGAGCTCCTGGCGCAGGGTCGCGATGACCTTCGGCCCCTGCTGGATCGCGGCCGACACGATCTGCACGCCGTGCGCGCCGGCCATGACCGCCTTGAGCGCGTCGATCCCCGTGTGCACGCCGCCGGTCACGCCGAGGCTCATCCGCACCCGGCCCGAGAGGAGCGCGAGCCAACGCAGGCGGAGCAGCAGCTCGTCCGAGGTGGAGAGCTGGAGCCGCTGCGACAGCTCGAGCTTCTCGACGTCGATGTCCGGCTGGTAGAAGCGGTTGAAGATGACCAGGCCCTTGGCCCCCGCGCCCTCGATGGCGAGCGCGAGGTTGGTGAGCGAGGTATAGAAGGGCGAGATCTTCACCGCGACCGGCAGCTGCGTGGCCTTGACCACCTCGCCGACGAGCGTGATGAGCCTGGCCTCCACCTCGACCGCGGTGCGCCTCGGGTCGTGGGCGACCGAGTAGACGTTGAGCTCGATCGCGTCGGCGCCCGCCTGCTCGATCTGCTTGGCGTGCTGCACCCAGCCGCCCGGAGTGACGCCGTTGAGCGACCCGATGACCGGGCAGCTCACGGCCGCCTTCACCTTCCGGATCTGCTCCAGGTAGGCGTCGGGACCGAGGACGAAGTCGCTGGGCGTGGGCAGGTAGCTCGAGGCCTCGGCGGAGGACTCCCCGTGGGTGGCGACGGCGGCGGCCGTCGCCTGCTCGCGCTTGAGCTGCTCCTCGAACAGCGAGTGCATCACGATCGCCGCCACGCCGGCGTCCTCGGCCTGCTTGACCTTGTCCAGGTCGTCGCAGAGCGGCGAGGCGCCGAGCATCAGCGGGTGCTTGAGGTTCAGTCCGAGATAGGTCGTCGAAAGATCCATGTTCGTCTCGCCTCCCTGTCAGCTCTCGCCGTCGCCCTTTTCGCCCGTGCCTGGGGGCCTGACCCGTATCTCCGCCATCTGTCGGTACACCTCCATGCGTCGGGTCGCGTCGCGCTGCGCCTCCTCTTGAAGGCGGGCGAAGCGCTTGGGATCGAGCTTCTCGACCATGCGGAAGCGGGTCTCGTTGAGGGCGTAGTCCCTGACCGAAACCTTCGGCGTCGCACCCATGTCGATCTTGAGCCCGGGCTCGCCGGTGGCGGCGACGCGGGGGTCGCAGCGGTACAGCGGCCACATGCCGGACTCGACCGCCAGCCGTTGCTGCTCCAGGCCGTGCTCCAGATCGTAGCCGTGCGCGATGCAGTGGCTGTAGGCGATGATGATGCTGGGACCCGGGTGGAGGTCTGCCTCGGCGAAGGCGCGGACCGTCTGCTGGTCGCGCGCGCCGAAGGCGACCTGGGCGACGTAGACGTGGCCGTAGCTCATCGCCATCAGGCCGAGGTCCTTGCGCGGCACCTCCTTCCCCGCCGAGGCGAACTTGGCGGCGGCGCCGAGCGGAGTGGCCTTCGACTGCTGGCCGCCCGTGTTCGAGTACACCCCGGTGTCGAGCACCAGGATGTTGACGTCGCGGTTCTGCGCCAGGACGTGGTCGAGGCCACCGTACCCGATGTCGTAGGCCCAGCCGTCGCCGCCGACCGCCCAGACGCTCTTCCTGACCAGGTAGTCCGCGAGGGTGAGCAGCCGCTTGCCCTCCGGCGTACCGATGCCCTGGAGCTTCTGGCGCAGGGTCGCGACGCGCGCGCGCTGATCGCGGATGCCGGCCTCCGTGGTCTGATCGGCGCCGAGCAGCTCGGCGATCAGCGTGTCACCGAGCTGGGCGCCGTGCTGCCGGAGCAGGAACTTGGCCTGCTCCATCAGCCGATCGACGGCGAGCCGGTAACCGAAGGCGAACTCCGCGTTGTCCTCGAAGAGCGAGTTGGACCAGGCCGGACCCCGGCCGTTCTCGTCCTGGCAGTACGGCGTCGTCGGGAGGTTGGCGCCATAGATCGACGAGCAGCCGGTGGCGTTGCCGACCAGGAGCCGGTCGCCGAAGAGCTGTGTCATCAGCTTGACGTAGGGCGTCTCGCCGCACCCCGCGCAGGCGCCGGAGTACTCGAAGAGCGGGCGCAGGAACTGCGAGCCCTTGACGTCCGCCTTGACCGCAGCCCGATCCACCTCCGGCAGGGAGAGGAAGAACGCGTAGCGCGCGCGCTCCGCCTCGCGGATGGGGCGCTGGAGCGTCATATCCAGGGACTTGTGCTTGGGGTTGGCCTTGTCCTTGGCCGGGCAGACCTCGACGCAGAGGCTGCACCCGGTGCAATCCTCGGGCGCGACCTGGATGATGTAGGCCTGATCCTTGAACTCGCTGCCCTTGAAGGGCACGCTCTTGAACCCCTCGGGTGCCCCCGCGAGCTTCGCCGGATCCACCACCTTGGCGCGGATCGCGGCGTGCGGGCACACCAGGGCGCACTTGTTGCACTGGATGCAGAGGCTCGGATCCCAGATCGGGATTTCATTGGCGATGTTGCGCTTCTCCCACTGGGTCGTCGCCGTCGGCCAGGTGCCGTCGGCCTGTCCCACGAAGGCGCTCACCGGCAGGCTGTCGCCCCGGTTCGCGAGCATCACGGCGGTGACGTTCTTGACGAACTCCGGCGCGTCCTCCGAGACGGTCGGCGGCCGTCGGCGCGAGGTGGTCGCGGCCTTGGGCGGCGCGATTTCGTGCAGGTTGGCGAGGGTCATGTCGACCGCGGCCTTGTTCCTGGCGACGACGTCCGCACCCTTCTTGCCGTAGGTCTTCTCGATCGTCTTCTTGATCTTCTCGATCGCCTCCTCGCGGGGGAGCACCCCGCTGATGGCGAAGAAGCAGGTCTGCATCACCGTGTTGATGCGGTTGCCCATCCCGGCGTCGCGGGCCACCTTCAGCCCGTCGATGGCGAAGAACCGCAGCTTCTTGTCGATGATCTGCTGCTGGAGCTCCAGGGGGAGCTGGTTCCAGACCTCTTCCTGGGCGTAGGGGCTGTTGAGGAGGAACACCCCGCCGGTCTTGGCGCGCTCGAGGACGTCGTACTTGTCCACGAACTCGAACTGGTGGCAGCCGACGAAGTCGGCGTGCTGCACCAGGTACGGGGTCTTGAGCTCCTTGGGCCCGAAGCGCAGGTGCGACACCGTGATGGCACCGGCCTTCTTCGAGTCGTAGACGAAGTAGCCCTGGACCGACTGGGGGGTCTCCTCGCCGATGATCTTGATGGAGTTCTTGTTCGCGCCCACGGTTCCATCGGAGCCGAGGCCGTAGAACATCGCCTGCACCGTGCCCGGCGCGCAGACGTCCAGGTCGGGGCCGACGTCGAGGGAGGTGTGGGTGACGTCGTCGACGATGCCGACCGTGAAGTGGTGCTTCGGGGTCGGCCGCTTCAGCTCGTCGAAGACCGCCTTGGCCATGGCGGGCGTGAATTCCTTGCTCGACAGGCCGTAGCGGCCGGCGAAGACGCGCGGCATCGCGCCGGGGCGGCCCTCGGCGAGCGCCGTGAGCACGTCCTGGTAGAGGGGCTCGCCGGGCGCGCCGGGCTCCTTGGTCCGATCGAGGACGGACACCGTCTTGACCGACGCCGGGAGCGCCGCGACGAAATGCGAGATGCTGAACGGGCGATAGAGGCGGACGACCAGGACGCCGACCTTCTCGCCCTTGCCGACGAGCATCTCGACCGTGTCCTCGACGGTCGCGGCGGCGGAGCCCATCACGACGACGACGCGCTCGGCGTCGGGGGCGCCGAAGTAGTCGAAGAGGTGGTACTGCCGACCGGTGAGCTTCGCGAACTCATCCATGGTCGACTGCACGATGGCCGGACACTCGTCGAAGAAGCGGTTGCAGGCCTCGCGCGACTGGAAGAAGGTGTCCGGGTTCTGCGCCGTGCCGCGCAGGACGGGGTGGTCGGGGCTGAGGGCGCGCTCGCGGTGCTGGGTGATCAGCTCGTCCGGTAGCATGGCCCGGACGATGTCGTCCTCGATGTAGGCGACCTTCGCGAGCTCGTGCGAGGTGCGGAACCCGTCGAAGTAGTGGAGGAACGGGATCCGGGCGCGCAGGGTGGCGGCGTGGGCCACCAGCGCCAGGTCGTGGGCGTGCTGCACCGTCACCGAGGACAGCAGCGCGAAGCCGGTGCCGCGGCAGAGCATCACGTCGGAGTGATCGCCGAAGATGCTGAGCGCGTGGGTCGCCACGGTGCGCGCGGAGACGTGGATGCAGAACGGGGTGAGCTCACCCGCGATCTTGAACATGTTGGGGATCTTGAGCAGCAGCCCCTGCGATGCGGTGAACGTGCAGGTGAGCGCACCGGCCTGGACCGCGCCGTGGGCCGCCCCCGCGGCGCCGCCCTCGGACTGCATCTCCTGAACGTCGGGCGTGATGCCCCACACGTTCTTCTTGCCTTGCGCCGCCCACTCGTCGGCGAACTCGCCCATGTTGGACGAGGGGGTAATGGGGTAGATGGCGATCACTTCGCTCGCGCGGAACGCGATCGACGAGGCCGCCTCGTTCCCATCGATGGTGACGTACTTGATGGCCATGCGACTCTTCGATGGTTGGGGGGGTGCACCCGTGACGCCAGTGCCACGGGGAGAATGCGCCGCGCGTTGTCGGGGCGACGCTTCGGTGACGCCACGAGGCCTCGTCCGCGCTTGGGGACGCGAGAGGGACGTGGCGCGCGCATTGTGCACGAGTCCGCGCCTCCCGTTACCCCAAAGACGCACCGCGGCGACGCAGGGGCCAGAAAGCCGCCATTTCCTGGCCTCGGGGGGGGGTAACGTAGCGTCATTTCCCCGGCTCGGCCCGACCGTACGGACTAACCGGCGGCGGCCTGCCGCACCGTGTCCACGGCGTCGCGGTACGCGGCCGCCACGTCGTGCGTGCCGCCCAGGCGCTCGAGGTGCTCGTGGAGACAGCCGAGGTAGATGCTGAAGGGCACGACGTTGCCGGGGAGCGTCGCGCCCGCGTCACGGCACTGTACTAGCGCGCGGTAGAAGGTGCGCCGGAGGGTGGCGAGCTTGAACGTGCCGCGGTCCGGGGGGCCCCCAAGGTGCTCCGCCAGGGTGCCTCGCGCCGGGCCGAGCCCCATCCGGTCGAGCGCGGCGTCGAAGCGCGGCCCGTCCCCGCCGCAGGCGCCGGCGTACAGCTCGCGCAGGCTCGCCGCAAAATCCGGGGCCCACCGGACGTAGAGCGGGCGCGGGCTCCAGTGGAGCACGCCTTCGCCGGACTCGAAGCGCTTGCTGCGCAGATCCAAGATCGCGACGTCGCTCGCCAAGAGCTGATGGAAGTAGAGCGCCAGGACCGCGCGGGCTCGCCGGGCCATGCCCATGTCCTCGGTGCCCGGCGTGTCCGAGAGCCGCACCGGGATCGCCGACGCCGCCAGCCGCAGGCCCTCCGCGCGACGGAGGCGATCGAACTCGCCGCGGCGCAGCGCGTTGCCCACGAGCTCCTGGAGCTGGTGGGTCAGGGTGCGCGGCGGGAGCAGGTCGAAGAGCTGTGGCGACACGAGCTCGACGAGCGGCTCCCACTCGCTGCCGCGCAAGAGCGTGCGCCACATGGGCCGGCATCGTCCTCCGCCGAGGGGCCCTTGCCAAGGGCCGCGGCCGCGCCGCCGGGACGTGAGGTTGGCGGGGGGGGACCGCCGCGCGTGGACGCGGCTGGCCGCCAGGGGTACGGCCCCCGAGCTCAGTCGGGCAGCAGGACGATCTTGCCCGACCCTCGCCCCGACTCGAGCTCGGCGTGGGCCTCGGCGACGCGCGAGAAGGGGTAGCGGCTGCCGATGTGGGGACGGACGCGGCCGGCCCGGTACAGCTCGATGAGCTCGAGCCCCTCGGAGCGGATGAGCTCGGCGTGGCCCCACAGGTGTCCGATGTTGACCCCCGCGACCCCGCGGTTGTCGTCGAGGAAGTTGAGCGGCGTAAAGGGCGGCTCCTTCTTCATCTGGCGCAGGAGGCTGATGATCTCGCGCCGGCCCCCCGCGACGACCTGCGCCAGGCCGAAGATCACGAGCAAGCCCGCCGGGCGGAGGAGGGAGTAGCCCTTGGCCCACTGGGGGATGCCGCCGAGCGGGTCGAGGATCAGATCGACGCCCTCACCGCCGGTCAGGCGCTGGACCACCTCCGCGTAATCCTCCGTACGGTAGTCGATGGGGTGCGTGCACCCCTGCTCGCGGACGAAGGCGAACTTCTCTGCCGGGGCGGTGCCGAAGGTGACGACCCCGGGCACGTCGCGGCAGAGTTGGAGCACGGCGGTCCCGACGCCGCCGGCGGCCATGTGCACGAGCACGCGGTCACCGGCGCGCAGGCGCCACACCCGGTGCAGCATGTGGTAGGCGGTGACGTAGTTGACCGGCAGCGCCGCGCCGTCCTCGAAGCTCATCTCCGGGGACATCGGCGCCAGGTAGTCGGTGCTGACGCAAACCTGGGTCGCCTGGCCGCCGAACCGGGACATGTAGATCACGCGCTCACCGACGCGCCCCGGGTCGACGCCGACCCCCACGCGATCGATCACGCCGGCCCCCTCGTAGCCGAGCACGCAAGGGGGTCGCGGCGCGTCCGGATAGGTTCCACGACGAGCCATCACCTCGGCGAAGTTCAGCCCGACCGCGCGGGCGACCACCCGGACCTCCCCCGGCCCCGGCTCGGGATCGGGGGTCTGCCGGACCTCGAGCACCTCGGGGCCTCCGTGACGCGTTACCCAGATGGCGCGCATGGACGCCGTATATCAGAGCGCGCGGGCGCCGCGAATGCCGGGATCGCCCCGCTGCGACGGCGGCACCGGGGGCCACGGCTCCGGCGGACGGGCTGCCCCCGCCGGAGCGCGCGGCCCGCTCCCGTCGCCGCCTCGGGTCAACCCGCCGGCGACTCCAGCGTCAGCTCCGTCAGGCGCTTGCGCTGGGCGGCGTTGCCGATCGCGAGCAGCTCCGCTCCGGCGGGGACGCGCGTGCCCGGGCCGGGGTTCGGCGTCGTCTCGCCGCGGTGACGGACGGCGATCACCGTCAGGCCGGTCCGCGCCCCGATCGCGCTCTCGGCGAGGGTCCGATCGGACAGCGCGCCCGCCACGGTCACCCAGAAGAACTCCACTCCCTCGCCGACGAAGAGGAGCTCTCGGTCGAGCGCGGTCGCCAGGATGGCCTGGCTCCCCAGGGAGGCGTAGCTGATGGCGAAGTCGGCGCCGGCGCGGTGGATCGCCTCGACGTTCCGTTCGTGGGTGACGCGGCTCACGATCCGGAGGTGCGGGTTGAGGCGACGGCAGTAGATGCTCAGGTAGATGTTGATGGCGTCGTCGCTGGTCGTCAGCACCACGGACGGCGCCTTCCCGACGCCCGCCGCGTCGAGGACGGACCGCTCTGCAGCCGACCCGACGAGGAGCCGCTCCACGTGGCCCTCGAAGCGGGAGGCGACCTCGGCGTCCCGCTCCACGAGGTGCACGGGGATGCCCTTGGCCGTGAGCGCGACGGCCGCGGCGCCCCCGACGGCGCCCCCCCCGATGACGATCACCGGATGGGGGTTGTTGTCGAACATCTGGATGAGCTCGTTGAGCTCGGCGATCTGGGGCTCGGTGCCGACCACCACCGGGACGCTGCGGGGGCCGAGCAGGGTGTCGGGGCTCACCGGGTGGAGCCGGCCGCGCTCCCACACCCCGACCACGTTCACCCCGCAGATCTGCCGGAGCTGGGTGTCCCGGATGGTGCAGCCCACCAGCGGGGTCTTCTGCACCGGGAACTCCGCGATCAACAGGTCCTGGATCTTGCCCACCACGTGGGCCTCGCAGTGACGGGTGTTGACCCGCGCGGCGAGCTGCTCGCCGAGCTGTCGCTTGAGCGGCAGCACGTTGGTCGCCCCGGCGAGCTCGAGCAGGTCCACCGAGGCCTCCTCGCTGGCGGTAGCGATGATCTTGACGGTCGCGCTGAGCTCGCGCACCGACAGGGTGATGTTCGTGTTCATCGGGTCGTCGAGGTTCGCCAGCACGGCGCGGGCGCGTTCGACCCGCGCTCCCTCGTAGGTGGTGCGGGCGTCGACGTCACCCCGGACCACCGGCAGGTGTTCCAGGTGCAGCTCGGCCGCGCGCGCGGGATCGGGCTCGATGATGAGGTAGGGGACGCCGGCCCCGGTGAGCTCCTCCGCGACCCGGGCGCCGAGCGTGTCGTAGCTGCAGAGCACCACGTGCCCCCGCGTGTCGGGCGGCGCGGAGCGGGGGGCCGTGGCCCGGATCTGCGCCTCCAGCCAGGGGGCGTAGAAGAAGCGGATGAAGGAGAAGGGCAGGACGATGAGCATCAGCACCATCCCGGCGAGGAGCACCAGGACGCTGAAGGCCCGCCCGAGATCGGTGTGGAAGGTGATGTCCCCGAAGCCCAGGGTGCTCATCACCGTCAGCGTCCAGTAGAGCCCCGTCATCCAGGAGTGCTCCTGCCCCTCCCGCTGCATCAGGACGTGGAACAGCGCCGTGAAGACCAGGATCACGGCCAGCAGGAAGGCCAGGTACTTGGCGAGCCCCGCCAGGTTGCGGCGGGCGAGGCGGTCCTCGACGAAGTAGCTCAGCTGACTGGCGAGGAATTTCACGCTGCGCTCCGCGGGATGGCCCCTCCGAACCTACCTTCGTTCGGCGCCTGGTGTCAGCAGCCCCGAGCCTGGCCGCCGGCGACGCCATGGGAGCCGCCCGCCCGCGGGC
>CAYOLF010000067.1:21759-35127 GCA_964404725.1 uncultured Polyangiaceae bacterium | reverse complement strand
GCAAATCTTCGGCGACCCTCCTCGAGCGCGCGCTGGCGCTGGTCATCATTGGTGGGGTCTTGGTCTTCGCGGTGGGCAGCGGCCTTGCTCTGGTGCAGATGGATTGGCGAGAAACCGAGGCGATCTACGAGTTCATCTACCGAGTGCTGCTGATGGTGATCGGTGTTGAGCTGGCCCGCACCCTCTTGACCCACGATCTCGATGCGATTCTCGAGCTGCTGGCCTTCGTGGTCGCGCGGAAGATGCTCAAGCCAGACACCTCCGTGGTCGACATCATTCTCAGCGTGCTGGCGTTCGCCGGACTCTTGGCCGCACGAAGATACCTTGTCGCGCCCCGGGCGCCCTGAGCCGGGGCGCCGTGCTCGGGCGGGGGGGAGCGAGGCGGCTGCTCCCCGGGGTTCTCGACGCTGCCGGGGGGCGGGGACGGGGGGGCTCTCCGGCGCGTCGTTGCCAGGCCTTCTCGAGCTCCAGCAGGACGAGCAGCACGGCGCCCGGAATGACCGCGACGAGCCGGTCCGTCGCCGACAGCGGCGCGAGGCCGTGCGGCACCGCCAGCGGGGAAATGATCGCCAGCAGTTGGAGGAGCACCACGGCGAGCGAGATCCCCGCCAGCATCGGGTTGCTCAGCAGCCCCTGGGTTGCCAGCGATTCGAGCCGTGAGTGCGATCCGAGCGCTTGGAAGACCTGGGCCAGGGCGAGCGCGGCGAAGATGATCGTCTGCCACTCGCTGCGGCCCGCCACGGCGTAGGCCGCTCCCAGACCGAGCGACAACAGGCCGACGAGGGCCCCAACCCAGAGTGTCTGTATCCCAGCACCACCCGCGACGCGCTGGAGCAGGTCGGCGAGGGGACGATTCCTGGCATGGCACCGACCGGGTGGGCTATGCCGAGGGCCATGGCCGACGACGGATCCGGGCGGCGGGAGCGCTTCTTCGACCGGTTGCGCGAGGAGAGCTCGCGGGGGCCGGGGCAGGGCGTCGCGCGGGTGGCGCGGCTGGTGCGCGGGGGCACGGGGCTCGCCCACCGCGTGCTCCTCGGCGGCCCCCGCGGCGAAGAGGTCGAGCTCGGCGCCCGGGACCTCCGCCGCCTGGAGGCGCTGGTCACGGAACTCGGGATGCTCAAGGGCCTGCCCATGAAGTTCGGGCAGATCCTGAGCTACCTCGAGCTCGACCTGCCCGAGGAGGCGCGCGGCCTGCTCGCGCTGCTCCAGACGCAGTCGCCCGCGACGCCCTTCGAGCGCGTGGCACAGGTCATCGAGGAGGATCTCGGGGCGCGCGGCGCCCAGCTCGTCTCGCGGCTCCCGCGCGAGCCGGCCAGCATCGCCTCCATCGGGCAGGTGTACCGGGCCGAGCTCGAGGACGGGACGCTGGTGGCCGTCAAGGTGCGCCACCCCGACATCGAGGCCGCGATCCGATCGGACCTGCGCGCCGCCGCGCTCGGCAGCGGCTTCGCCGGCGCGATCGTGCCGGGCATGGGCGGGACCGCGCGCGACTTCGTGACCGAGATGCGCGACCGGCTGCTCGAGGAGTGCGATTATGCGCTCGAGGCCGAGCGGCAGGCGCTCTTCGGGGAGCTCTACGCGGAGCACCCCGTGCTGCTCGTGCCCGCGGTGCTGCCCGACTGGTGCGGCCCGCGCGTGCTCACCACGCGCTGGCTCGACGGCGAGGGCTTCGACGCCTTCCGCCAGCGCGCCGACCCGGCGGCGCGCAGCCGCGCGGGCGCGGCGCTGTTCGAGCTGTACCTCGGGGGCCTCTACCGCCACGGGATTTTCCACGCCGATCCGCACCCCGGCAACTACCAGTTCTGCGACGACGGCCGGATCGCCGTCTTCGACTACGGCTGCGTGCGGCGCTTCGAGCCTCGGGAGGTGCGCGCCTTCGCGGCGCTCGCCGGCGCGGTGCGCGACGACGACCGCGCCGGGATCATCGCGGCGCTGCGCGAGCTCGGCGCGGTGCCCACCTCGGACGACGCCGCCTACGCCCACCTCCGCCAGCTGCTCCGGAGCTTCTTCGGTCCGCTCCTCCGCTCCGGTACGCACCCCATCGATGGCAAGATCGTGGTCGACATCAAGCAGCTCACCAAGGACAAGCTCGCCCTCGCTCGGCTACGGCTCCCCGGACGCCTCCTGTTCCTCTTCCGCATTCGCTTCGGGCTCTACGCCGTGCTCTCTCGCCTCGGCGCCGTCTGCGACTGGTCGTCGCTCGAGCGGGGGTTCGCCGCCAGCGCGGCGGTGCCCCGCTGCGGCTGAGCCTCACTGACGCCCCGAAGGCCCCGCGATTGACCGACGCCCGCCTCCGGACCTAGCCTGGGTCCGCTCGTCACCGGGCGACTGCCGCGCGCGGCGTCTCGCGTCGAGCCAAGGAGCCCGATGGATCCGAACCCCTCCGATCTGGTGGTCAAGCACCTCGGCCCGAGCGCGGTGCGCTCGCCGCTCAACCTTTCGACCATCCCCGACGACGAGATCGCGGACTTCGTCGCCGACGATCGGCGGGTCCTGTATCGCGTCGAGCTCGGGGCGGGGGACACCCCCGACGCCACCCTCGCGCTCGAGAAGGCGGGGCCGCGGGAGCACGTTCATTTTCGCCCCGACGAGGTGAAGGCCGCCATCGTGACCTGCGGCGGCCTCTGCCCGGGGCTCAACGCGGTCATCCGCTCGATCGTGCTCGAGCTCTTCCACGGGTACGGGGTGCGCTCCATCCTGGGCTTCCAGTACGGCTACTGCGGGCTCGATCCGGCGTCCCCGCACCAGCCCCTCCCGCTCGGGCTCGAGACGGTCCGCAACATCCACAAGCTCGGAGGGAGCATCCTCGGCTGCGCGCGCGGCGGCCCCCCGGCGGCGACGATGGTGGACACGCTGGAGCGCCTCGGCGTCAACGTCCTCTTCACGCTCGGCGGCGACGGCACGCAGAAGGGGGCGCACGCGATCCACGAGGAGATCGCCCGTCGCGGGCTGCGGATCGGCGTGATCGGGGTCCCCAAGACCATCGACAACGACGTCGCCTTCGTCGATCGCACCTTTGGCTTCGAGACGGCCGTCGACGTGGCGCGGCTGGCCATCGACGGCGCCCATACGGAGGCGGCCAGCGCACCGAACGGGATCGGGCTCGTCAAGCTGATGGGGCGCGACGCTGGGTTCGTCGCCGCCAACGCCACGCTCGCCAGCCAGGACGTCAACTTCTGTCTGGTCCCCGAGGTGCACTTCGAACTGGAGGGCGAGCAGGGGCTGCTACGAGCCCTGGGGGTGCGCCTCGCCCGGCGAGGGCATGCGGTGATCGTGGTCGCCGAGGGCTGCGCGAAGTCCCTTCTCACCCCCGAGGCGGAGCGTGACGCAGGGGGTAACGTGCGCTACGCCAACGCCGACGCGGACATCGGCCTGTTCCTCAAGGGTGAGATCACCCGGCACCTCAAGGCGGCCGGGATCGCGGGCTCCCTCAAGTACATCGATCCGAGCTACATGGTCCGGAGCGGCCCGCCGAACGCCGCGGACACCATCTTCTGTGACATCCTCGGCCGCCACGCGGTGCACGCGGGCATGTCCGGCAAGACCGACGTGCTCATCGGCCGCTGGCACGGCTTGTTCACCCACGTCCCCCTGGCGCTCACGACCTCGCGCCGCAAGGCGATCGATCCCGACGGCGCGCTGTGGCTCGCCGTCTCCCAGACGACCGGGCAGCCCTCGCTCTCGAACCTGCCGGTCAGCAAGCGGGCCGAGGCCTGGTACGCGCAGCCGCACCGCCGCAAGTAGCGGCTCCGGTCGGGTCAGCGGTGGGCGAGCAGCCACAGGACCCCCACGACGGGTCCCACCAGGTCCTGCGTCTCCTCGCACTGGCGGACCGCGAACTCGCGGAGCGAGCGCTCGAGCTGGGGGTGGAGCGCGGCCAGCGCCTCGGCGCGTTCGAGGACGCGGGCGGTCATGTCCTGAAGCCAGGCATAGGCCTCGGCCGTGTCGGCGCGGCGCTCGTCGACGATCCGGGCGCCGGCCGCCGCGATGAGGCGCTCGCTCGCTGCGCGGTCGGGCAGGCCCAAAAACTCGTCGGGGACGACGCGCGGGTCCTCGAGTTGCGTGGGGTCGAAGAAGGCGTCGTCGAGCACCACCAAGCCCCCGGGTCGGACGCAGCCGAGCAGGGTGCGCACGGTCTGCTCGAGCGGGCCGAGCACGTCCCCGAGGGCGAGCATCATCACGACGTCCTGGTCGCGAGCGGTGCGGACGACCTCGCGGAGATCGCCCACCTCGAAGGTGCAGCGCTCCGCGACGCCCGCGCGCGCCGCGCGCGCCGCCGCGTGCGCCACGAAGGGCGCGACGCCGTCGACCCCGCGCACCCGGAGGCCGAGCTGCTTTGCCAGGGCGATGGCGCTGGCGCCCTTGCCGCACCCGAGGTCGAGCACCCGCGTCCCCGCGGGGAGCCGGGCCGGCTCGAGGATCGCGACCACGTCCTCCGCGCGGGCCCCGAGATCCTCCAGATCCCGGAAGAGCTCCGGCAGGAGCGGGAAGAGCTCCGGCGGCGCGTCGAGCGTGGCGGCGAGCAGGGCGCTGAGCTCGGGGGGCGGCGGGGCCATCGTCGGCGATCTCGGGGTCACGTCGCGGCGGCGCCGGCGGGTCCCGCGCGCGCCGCCGCCGCGGGTCCTATGCATCGGGAGCACGGCAGCGGCAACCCGCGGGATCAATCTTGCGACTTGCCGGTGCCCGGCGGTCCCGGATCCCGAGGGGCGGTTCGGGATTAGGAGCGGCGCGGCGGTTCGGGTGCGGTAGTCTCTCCTGGCGAGCCGCCGGGACCGACCATGACGACGACCGCGCCGTGCCTGGCACGATCCGCTGCCGAACCCGCGATAGATCCGCTCGGGCCGGCCGGGGATCGCCGGCTGCTGCTGGTGTGTCCCCCGTTCCAGCACCCGCAGATGGCGTCGCTTGCGACGGCCCACCTGGCCACCCTGGTTCGGGAGCGCGGCGGGCGGTGCGAGGAGGCGTACCTCCACTTCGAGCTCGCACGCCACCTGGGGCCCGACCGCTACCTCGAGGTCGGTGGGGGCAAGGAGCTCACCGGGGAGCTCCTGTTCGCCGAGGGCCTGCACGGCCCGCCCGACGACCCCGAGGTCGTCGCGAGCCTCGCCGCGGCCTTCGGGGACGCCACCGCGCGGGAGCGGCTCCGCGGGTTCTTCGAGGAGCGGGTGCTCGCGGCCGTCGACTACTCGGGCTTCGATCTGATCGGGTTCACGACGTCCTTCAACCAGCTCTTGGCGGCGCTCTTCGTCGCGCGCGCCATCAAGCGCCGCCACCCCGGGGTAAAGATTGCGCTCGGGGGCGCCGCCTGTGTCGCGCCGATGGGGGCGAGCGTGCTCGCCGGGTACCCGGAGGTCGACTTCGTGGTGAGCGGGTGGGGCGAGGCGCCGCTGCTCGCGCTGAGCCGGGGGGAGTACGAGCCCCGGCGCCTCATCGAGAGCCCCGCGCCGCTCGACCTCGACGCGCTGCCGGTGCCCGACTACGGAGCGCTGCTTGCCGCGGCGTCCACGGCCTGGCAGGGGCAGCCCCTGTCGCTCGCGTTCGAGAGCTCGCGGGGGTGCTGGTGGGGCCAGAAGCACCAGTGCCGGTTCTGCGGCGTGAACGGCCCCGCCCTCGGGTACCACACCAAGTCGAGCGCCCGCGTGGTCCAGGAGGTCCGGGCGCTGTGGGAGCGGTACGGGCGGAACCTCGTCGCGACCGACGCGATCCTCTCGCGCGAACACCTCGACGAGGTCATCCCCGAGCTTGCCGGCTTTACGGAGGGGCCCCGGATCTTCTACGAGCTTCGCACCAACGTCACCGAGGAGCAGGTGGCCGTGCTCGGCCGCGCCCGGGTCATGGCGCAGCCGGGGATCGAGAGCCTGAGCACGCGGCTCCTCGAGCTACTCGGCAAGGGCCTCCGCGCCATCCAGAACCTGGCCTTCCTCAAGTGGGCGGCGGAGCACCATCTCCCCGTCGGGTGGAACCTGCTCTACGCGATCCCGGGCGAGCTCCTGGTCGATTACGAGCAGCAGATCGCGCTCATCGAGCACATCCCTCACTTCGCGCCGGCTGCGCGCATCAACCCGATCCATCTCGCGCGCCACGCCCCCTACTTCGAGGAGCGCGAAGCCTACGGCTTCCGGGGGGTGGAGCCGCTGCCCGAGTACCGGGGCATGCACCCGCACCTGGACGGCGCGGCGCGCTCCACGATCGCCAAATATTTCCAGGGCACCTCCGGGAGCGATCCCGCGGCGTACCGCGACCGGCTGGAAGCGGCGCTCACCCGCTGGCAGGAGCGCCACGCCCGCGGGGACGGGCTCTTCCTTCACCCGGAGCGGGGATTGATCCGAAACCAGGGGGACGAGGGGCGCCACTACCCGTCGTCCCCCGTCTTCGACGCGGTGCTCGAGCTCAGCCATGAGATCGTCGGGTTGGGCGATCTGCTGGCGGCCACGCGCGCGCCCCGCGCCCTCATCGCCGCGATGCAAGAGGCGGGGATCCTCTTCGTAGAGCGCGACCGGGTCCTGAACCTCGCGGTTCGCCTCGGGCTCGGCGAGCGACCGGCGTGAGCGCTCGGCGCGGGTGCCTGCCGCGGGTTACGGGGAAGTTCTAGCGGGTCCCGGCCGCGCCGGTTCTCGCTTGTGTTTCGGTGGTCGGGAGGGCAATAACGGCCCGTTCCGGTCGCAGGCGGGCGGCCCCGGGGCCCACCGCAGGGGTGGCGGATCGCGTCCTCGCTCGTCGGCACCAGCGCCCGCGCGGAATCCTGCCAGACAAGGACCAGCAGCACCGATGACCACCACGGCGACCACCACGACAACGGAGAGGCTCTCGCTCCAGGAGAAGGTCGGCTACGCGCTCGGCGACACGGCGTCGAACCTGTTCTGGATGACGTTCGTGTTCTTCGGCAGCATGTTCTACACGGACGTCTTCGGGCTCGACCCGATGGCGATGGCCCTCCTCTTCGGGATCACGCGGGTCTGGGACGCGGTCAACGATCCGCTGATGGGCATGATCGCCGATCGGACGAACACCCGCTGGGGCAAGTTTCGCCCCTTCATGCGGTGGCTCGCCGTGCCCTTCGGCGTCTGCGGGACGCTGGCCTTCGTCACCCCGCCGTTCGGGGACTACGGCAAGCTCGTGTGGGCCTTCGTCACCTACACCCTGATCGGGATGGTCTACACCGGGATCAACCTCCCGTACTCGGCGCTGATGGGGGTCATCTCGCCGAGCAGCGAGGAGCGGACCAAGGTGTCCACGGCCCGCTTCGTCGGCGCCTACTCCGGCGGGATGATCGTGAGCCTCTGCACGCTCCCGCTAGTCGGGCTGATCGGTCGCGGCAACCAGCAGTTCGGCTTCGCCGTCACGGCGGCGCTGTACGCGGGCGTGGGCGTCCTGATGTGGTTCGTGGCGTTCCACACCACCAGGGAGCGGGTGAAGCCCCCGGCGGACCAGCAGTCGAGCTTCGTCCGCGACCTGGGTGACGTGCTCACCAACGTCCCCTGGCTGGTGCTCTTCCTGCTCGGGATCTTCACGCTCGGCTACGTCTCCATCCGCAACGGCGCCGTCGCCTACTACTTCAAGTACTTCGTCGGCAACCAGCACGTGCTGGGCATGGATCTGACGCCGACCGCCATGATCAGCGCCTTCTTCCTGGTCGGATCGATCGCGACGCTGTTCGGCACCTCGATCACCGCGCCCATCGCGCGGATCGTCGGCAAGCGCACGCTCTACATGATCCTGATGGCGCTCTCGACGGTGCTCACGATCTCGTTCTACTTCCTGCGGCCGCAGGACGTCGTCCTGATGTTCGTGCTCCAGATCTTCTGCAACCTCCTCATGGGGCCGACCGCGGCGCTCGTGTTCGCCATGTACGCCGACGCCTCGGACTACTCGGAGTGGAAGACGGGGCGTCGCTCGACCGGCCTCGTCTTCGCGGCCTCGTCCTTCGCCCAGAAGATGGGGTGGACCATCGGCGGGATCGTTACCGGGTTCGTGCTCGCGGGCTTCGGCTACAAGGCGAACGAGGAGCAGGCGGCCGGGGCGCTCGAGGGGCTCAAGCTGCTCATCAGCATCGTGCCGGCCGTGGGCAGTGTGGCGGCGGCGTTGCTGCCGTTCGCCTACTCCCTCAGCGACAAGCGCATGGCGGTCATCGGAGCGGAGCTCGCCGCTCGTCGTGAGGGCAAGGCTCCCGTGCCGACGGGCGACGCGACCCGGGACACGCTCGGTCAGGTGCTCGGCGTCCTGATCGGGCTCGTGGCCCTGGGCTTCATCGTCCGGCTCGTCTTCTTCGCCATCGCCAAGGCGACGGAGGGCGACTGGCTCTACGTCGGGTACATCGCGGTCATCGTGACGCTCTTCGCGGTCGCGATCCTCTGGATCCGCCGGGCGGACCAGCGAAGCCGGGCCAAGCTCCCCTTGCCGAGCGGCGGCTGAGCCGCCGACAGGGCGGGGCCTTCCCCCCGCCCCCGGGGTCGGCTTGACCCCAGGGATGGCGGCGCCTTCGTGCCCGATGCTAGAGCACCGATCAGGTTGCCGACAGCAACGGCGCCGCCGAAAACGCATCCGTGCACGGCGAGGATGCGTTTTCGGCGGCGCCTCGGGCGTGGTCTGCTCCCAGGTCGGTGCTCTAGGTCATCGATTTGGAACAACAAACAAACCGTTTGTTGTTCTAGGGTCGGGCTCGTCGTGATGACCATTTCCGCTCCGCTCCGTGCTTCGAGGCGCCTCGCCGCCGTGATCGCAGCGACCGCCGCTGCCGTCGTCGCCGCCTGTTCGGGCGCTGCTCCGGCGGCGCCGCCCGCTGCCCCGTCGCCGGCCTCGAGCGAGGGGTGGGGCACCGCGGCGTCCCCTCCGAGCAGCGCTGCGGCGTCCGGCGCCCCCGCGCCCGCGGCGCCGTCCGCGTCCTCGTCGGTGGCGGACGCGCCGCCAGCGGGTCTTCGGGCCTGCCCCCCCGGGATGATCCTGGTCGAGGGGGACTACTGCACCGAGGTGGAGCAGAAGTGCCTCCAGTCCTGGTTCGACAAGGCGAACAAGAAGGTCGTCTGCGAGGTCTTCGAGCCGACGACGCGGTGCGTTGGCCAGAAGGTGAAGAAGCGCTTCTGCATCGACGAGCACGAGTGGCCGAACCAGCCCGGCGTTCGCCCCGAGGTCATGAACCGCTTCCACCAGGCGCAGGTCAAGTGCGCGGCCGTGGATAAGCGGATGTGCACTGAGAGCGAGTGGACCTTCGCCTGCGAGGGACCAGAAGCCAAGCCGTTCCCCTATGGGTACGTCCGCGACACCCGCAAGTGCAACGGCGATCACCGCTGGGACGGGCCCAACATGGACAAGGTGGCCGCGCGCGACGCGACCGAGCTCGGTCGCCTCTGGCACGGGGTGCCGAGCGGTTCGCAGCCGCAGTGCATCAGCGATTTCGGCGTGCGGGATCTGCCCGGAAACACCGACGAGGTGGTGGCGAGCGAGAGCTTTCTGCTTCCGGGCTTCAAGGGTAAGTTCGACAGCATCCACACCGGTGGGCCCTGGTACAAGGGCGTGCGCAACCAGTGCCGGCCCAAGGTCTACACGCACGATGAGGGCTTCTATTACTACTTCCTGAGCTTCCGCTGCTGCGCCGAGCCGGACGGGGTCGCGACCGACCCGCTCACCCCGAAGCAGCGGCACGAGCGCTGGGACTTCTCCCGTGTCGAGCGCACCGCCACCTTCACCCGCGAGGAGGTGCGCGCGGCCCTGGCGCAGAAGGCGCGGGACGGCCACTGCGGGTGCGCGGAGCTCACCAGCAGCCGGCAGCGGGTTCGCTGCCACACGCTCTGCGGCACCACCGTCGGCGCGAACGCCGTCGACGCCGTGCAGCCCCCGCCGGATGGGGTGCCGCCGTTCGGGGCCGAGAAGCGCGCGCCAGAGGACGCCGTCCGGCGAGCCCTCGAGGCGGGGCGTCGACCCGCGACCGGGACCCGCTGAGCGCGACCGGAAGCGGGCTTCTCCCGCGCCGTGCGCGGAGGCCGCGCGGGGCGCCGGGCTGAGCGGCCGAGGCGCGCGCGACGGCGCTCCGCGTCTAGGCGGGAGCGCGGCGGCGCCGCCCCTGAGCGCCTCGCAGGCGGCTCGGCTTCTCGGCCGAGATCCGCCTCGCGGTCAAGGGGGGGCGGACTTGCGCGACGAATCAAGGCAGAATCGAGGGGAACGAACCAGGGACCGCGGCGCCGGGCCCGTGGGCGCCGCTACGGGCGCCAGCCTCACGAGATGGAAGACCAACTCGCCCAGGGTAGCCGGCTCGGTCGCTACCGCCTGCTGATCCCCCTCGGTCACGGCGGGATGGCGAGCGTCTGGGTCGCGCTCGAGCGGATCCCCGGTGGGCAGCCACGGTTCGTCGCCATCAAGGCGATGCTGCCGCGCCTGGCCCGGCTCTCCGCCTTCCGCGCCATGTTCCTCGACGAGGGCCAGCTCGTTCGTAGCATCGACCACCCGGGGGTGGTGCGCGTCTTCGAAGTCGGGGAGGACCGCGGAGTGCTCTTCATGGCGATGGAGTGGGTCGAGGGCGACTCGCTCCACACGCTGATCAAGGAGGCGCGCAAGCGACGGGCGGTGCCCCCCGAGATGGCGGTGCGCATGATCGCGGACGTTGCGGGGGGGCTGCACGAGGCCCACGAGCTCCGCGGTTGGGACGGCGAGCTCCGCGGCGTCGTCCACTGCGACGTGTCGCCGCACAACATCCTGATCGGGCTCGACGGTCACGCCAAGCTCACCGACTTTGGCGTGGCTCACGCGGCCGCGATGAGCGTGGCCGAACGCGAGGGCGCGATGATGGGCAAGGTGGGCTACATGTCGCCGGAGCAGGCCTTCGGCGGCGCCATCGACCGCCGCAGCGACATCTTCTCCCTCGGCGTCGTGCTGTTCGAGCTCACCACCGGCAAGCGCCTCTTCGGGCGCAAGGAGCTGCGCGAGACGCTCGACCTGGTCCAGCACGCGGTGGTCCCGCCGCCCACCACCGTCTGGCCCGATTACCCGCCGTTGCTCGAGCCGATCGTCATGCGGGCGCTCGCGCGTGAGCCGGGGCGTCGCTACAAGACCGCTGAAGAATTCCGTCGCGTGCTCGAGCAGTACCTGATCGAGACCCGGACCCTCGTCTCGGCCGCGGGCGTCGGCAGGCTCCTGACCCGGGTGCTGGGCACCAAGATCGCGGAGCGGCGGGAGGAGGTTCGGGCGGCACTGACGACCCTGCACGAGGCGGCGCCGAAGAACGCCATGCTCGTGTCCATCCCGACCGAGGCGGGGGACGAGGCGGAGCGTTCGGACGTGCGAGACGACTGGCACGTTACCGTGGCCGGCTCGAGGGTGGTCGAGGGGCACCGGCAGCGGCTGGGCTCCGCGACCGACGGCTCGAGCCTGGGCGTGGACACGGCGCCGCTGCCGGCGGTGGCGGAGGGTGCCTACCAAGGGGCAGACGGCGGCCGGCCCCTGCGGCAGCTCTGGCCCTGGGCCGTTGCGGTGACCGCCCTGGTCGCTGCGGGCGGGGCGGCGGTGATCGCTTCGCGCGCGGGCGGAGCGACTCCTGAGGCGGCGCCGCCGGTCACGGCCGGTGGCGCCCGGGACCCCTCGACCGCTCCGGCCCCGTCGGGCGCGGTCGCCCCCACCGATCCCGATCCCAGTGAGGGCGAAGCGGTGAGCATCGAGCGGATCCCGGTGGTCGAGGACCCCGCGCCGGGCAGGGTGTCGCCCCCGACCCCATTGGCTCCCCGGCGAGCCGGGGAGCCCGCCCCGACGCCGACCGTGCCGCTCCCGCGCCGTCCGGATTCGACGGCTGCCGGGACCTCGTCGCCCGGGCCCGCGACGTCGCAGGGTGTCCCGCCCCCGGCGGCCAGGGTCCCCGCCCTGGTGGACGAGGACATGGGCTTCTTGGAGGAGGGCAAGAAGCCGAAGCCCGTCACCGGCTCCGACCTCGACATCGAGAACCCCTACCGCTGACCGCCCTCGCGCGCCGACGGCGCGTGGTATGCTCCCCCCCGATGTCTTGCCATAGAAGCCCATCGCATCGGGTCGGGGGCGTCTCCGGACTTCGGGTCCTCACCAGTGTGAAGGGCGCGCTCGCGCTGGGCACGTTGGCGTGCCTGGCGGCGGTGGTGCTCCCCGCATGCGTGACGGTCGAGGAAGCCGTGCAGACCTTCCCGGCCGCGACCGGCGGCGACCCCGGAACGGGCGGCGCCCCGAGCACGGGCGGAATGGGGATGACCGGTGGGATCCCGAGCACCGGGGGAATGGGGACGACCGGCGGTGCTCCGTTCACGGGTGGCGTCGCGACCACGGGTGGTGTCGCGACCACGGGTGGTGTCGCGACCACGGGTGGCGTCGCGACCACGGGTGGCGTCGCGACCACGGGTGGCGTCGCGACCACGGGCGGCGTCGCGACCACGGGCGGCGTCGCGACCACGGGTGGCGTCGCGAATACGGGCGGTGTCACGGCCACGGGCGGCGCTCTCGCCGCCTACGACTGCACCGCGAGCACGGACGGCACCTGCGGCATCCAGTACGCGTTCCAGTGCGCCTCGACGCCGCCCGGTGACTGCACCGCGGCCGCGACCGCCTCGGTCTACTGCTGCACGGAGCCTTGCGCGCCGGCGAGCGCGACGCAGTCCGGCAACTGCAAGGAGGCGGGCTACCCGCAGCCCTACATGTGCTACGGGAACCAGGTGCCGAGCAACTGCGTCGCGTCCACCATGGCGAACGTCGCCTGCTGCCCCAACTAGCTTGCTTCGCTCGCGGACCGCGCCCACGCGCCTCGCGTCGTCCCCGATGTCCAACCGCTCGCACAGCCTCGCGCTCGGCTACGTGCTCTGGATCCTCGGCTTCACCGGTGCGCACCGCTTCTACTTCGGCAGGCCCGTCACCGGGACCCTCTGGTTCTTCACCGCGGGCCTGTGCGGCATCGGCTGGCTCGTCGATCTGTTCTTGATTCCGGGGATGGACGCGCGCGCCACCCGACGGTTTCGGGTGGGCCGGTACGACTACTCGGTCGCCTGGATCCTGCTCACGTTCTTCGGCGTGCTCGGGATCCACCGGTTCTATCTCGGGCGGGCGGTGACCGGCGTGCTGTGGCTCCTCACCGGGGGCCTGCTGTTCGTCGGCTACCTCCACGATCTGTGGATGCTGAACGAGATGGTGCACGAGGCCAACGGCGGCTGAAGCCCCGCTCGACACCGGGCCCGGGGGCTCCGGGAGACGAGGCTGTCAGCGCTGGCTCGGCTCGTCGCCGTCATCCTCGTCGCTGTCGCCGTCCTCGTCGCCGTCCGTGACCGCGTCTGGCTCGCTGGAGCGGGGCTCGGGCGCTGCTGCTGGTTTGGTCGTCGTCGCGTCGGTCGTCGTCGCGTCGGTCGTCGTCGCGTCGGTCGTCGTCGCGTC
>CAYOLF010000067.1:1577-21659 GCA_964404725.1 uncultured Polyangiaceae bacterium | reverse complement strand
TCGTCGCGTCGGTCGTCGTCGCGTCGGTCGTCGTCGCGTCGGTCGTCGTCGCGTCGGTCGTCGTCGCGTCCGGGGCGGTCGCCGGGGCCGCGGGGAGCGCAGCGCGTCCCGCGCCGCCTGCGAACGAGGGGAGGGGAGTCCCGGTGATCGCGATCGTCTCCCAGTCACGCCAAAGCACGAGGCCGATCACCGGGATGGTGGCGGAGAAATAGAGGAGGGTCGCGAGCTGGAAGTGAAGCTCGAGATCACGGACGAGCGTGGTCCAGTACTGCGCGGCGCACATCGCGAGCAAGCAGCCCCAGATCGCCGCGTCGTGCAGGCCGAACGCGGGCGAGTCGCCGCTGCGCTGCCGGCGGCCAACCTCGATCGCCAACAGCGGCACGACGAAGACGAAGTGGATGTAATAGTTCGCCGGGTTGAAGACGATGGGGATGAGCAAGGAGCCGAGGATGGCCGCCTGGTCGAGCGACTTGCCCCGCGCCGCCCACGCGATCGCGGCCGCGTGCAGGGCGATGCCAGTCGCGAACAGCGGCCAGCGGGCGCGCAGGACGGTGGGCTGGAGCCCGCTCGAGCCCGCGACCAGCGCCCGCAGGCTCACGTGGTTCACGTGCGGATCGCGGTCGAGCAGGCGCACCTTGGCGACCCACTCCAGCCAGGCGTCGAAGGAGAACAGGAGCGACGAGAAGAGGAAGCAGAAGATCGCGCAGCCGGCGGCGCCCGCGAGGGCCAGGAGGATGGGGCGCTGGGTCGCGAAAAGCTCGGTCCGGCGGGGGAGGCGGCGGTGGGCGCGCCAGTAGTCGACCACGTACCACGCCGGCGGCGCGGCCATCACGGCCAGCGATAGGGCCGGGAAGGCGCGGATCATCGCGGAGAGCGCGAGCAGGGCGCCGCCGAGCGCGTGCCGCTTGGTCTTGAGCGCGCAGATGCCGAGCGCCAGGTACGCCATCCAGTCGTGCCGGAGGGTCGCGCCACCCCAGTTGGAGCCGAACATGTAGAAGTCGTTCGCGCCCCAGACGACGACGGCGACCAACATGGTCCGCACGCCGAACGTCCGCCAGACGGCCGCAAACGTCAGCAAGAGGAGGATGGGGTCGAGCAGCCCGGTCAGCGCCAACGTCGTGTTGTTGGCGGTGGTCCCCATGAAGATGAGGTGCGCGAGGGCGAGCCACAGCGGCGTCGCGTTGCCGCCATGGTCGTGCATGCTCCCCAGGTAGTCCCGCTCCCCCATCGTCTCGCGGAAGTACCGCATGTCGGTCTTGAAGGCCTCCCAGCGCTCGGGGGAGAAGCGCTGCTTGATCTCCGTGATCTCGGTCTTGACGTCAGCGACGCGCTCCATCCGGTGCGTGCGGAGGTTGCGTAGCTCGGCGCGGTTTACCCGCGGGTCGTCGAGGGTGAGCCCCGGGACGTCGTCGACCATGGCGGCGACGCTGCCCCGGTAGAGGCCGTCGAAGCGGAGCTCGGGGAAGTACTTCGCCACCGGGTAGTAGACCCGCATGTCGAAGTTGTGCACGAACAGCGAGGTCCCCTGCTTCTGATCCTGGAACTGCGGGTGGTAGAGGTTGAAGAAGCCCGAGAAGGCTGCGAGCGCCGCCGCGGCGAGCACCGCCAGGACCACGGGGCGGTGCGCGGGGAGCGTGCGCGGGAGCATCGCCTCGCGCAGCACAGCGAGCCCGGCGAGTCCCGCGGCGAGGCCGCGGACCAGCGACACCTCGCGGCCGTCGACCGGCCACACCCGGACGAGTTCTGCCCAGAGGCCGTACGCCGCGAAGAGCGGCAGCACCGCGCAGCTCAGGACCCAGACCAGCGGCGCTCGCCGCCACACGAGGAACAGCCACGCTCCCAGCGCGAAGGCGAGCATCACCAGGTCGGTCCGGACGGACTCGCCCTTGGGCAGCCCGCGGCGCTGGACGATCTGCGGAGGGAAGACGCTGGGTCGCTCCGAGTAGACCGCGACCTCGCTCAGGGAGAACGAGCGATCCCCGCTCTTCGGCCGGACGCGGAGGTAGCGGAGGTTGGCGCGGAGGTCCGCCGAGGAGCGCGGTTGCAGGCCCGGTCCCGACACCGGGCCGAAGGTCCAGAAGGGCTTGAAGGACGTCCCGTCGAGGGAGCCCTCGAGCTGGTAGGTGTCGTTGTTGTCGCCGTGAGCGTAGGCGGCGACCACGTCCTTCGGCTCCCCCAGGTCGTACTCGACGAAGGACGCGGGGGAGCGGAAGATCGCCGCGCGGTTCGACTCCCACGGGTCGCCGTTGATGGCGCGGACGCCGTCCGCGAGGACGTCGGGTCGCACGACCCCCTCGGAGCGGGCGGGGGCGAGCCCCGCGAGCAGGCTCTCGGAACCTCCGAAGAGGTTGGCGCGGCAGCCCACGCCCGCGACCAGGATCAGGAGCAGCGAGAGCCACCACGGGGAGAGGCGTGCGGTCGGCCCTGCCGAGCGAGTCGAGGGGGTCACCGCGCGCCGCGTCGAGTTCTGGGGGGATCGGGCCATGTCGTGAGCCGATTGTCCGAGCACGCCGCGTGCCAGGAGGCCCTCGTCTACCGCTGAGCCTACGGAATTAACAGGGTCTAGAGCAGCAATCAGGTTGATTGCTGCGACAAATCAACGACCTAGAGCACCGAACCGGGAGCAGATCTCGCCAGAGGAGGCCTGGAGAACGTCTCCTCGCCCTGCACGGAGACGTTCTCCAGGCCTCCGTGGCTGTCGGCAACCTGATCGGTGCTCTAGAGCACCGTGGGGGAGCGACGGCGGCCCGGTTCGGCGTCCGGGCGTCCGCGGCCCCACGGTCGACGGCCCTCCCCTCCCTGTTCTAAGATGAAGCGGACGGTCGCCGGAGGGACAGGGACGCGCCGGCGAGGTCCGCGGAGGATTCGTATGCCTACCCTCGACTCCGACCATCGTGCGATCGAGCTTCGCGTCGTCGTCCTCGGGGGGGCGAGCGAGGGGCTGCTGGACAAGCTGCCGCTGCGTGAGGGTTCCCTCGAGCTCGGTGCCCTCCAGGGATGGCACCCGACCATGGTGTTCCGCCGCTTCGGGGTCGACCCCTGGTCGGGTGACGGCACGACGGGTCGCGACCTAGAGGCCTACCTCCCCTACGCGGACGCCCTGGTCCTCACCGACGGCCTGGCCGGTGGCGAGCACTACTCCAGCACGGCGGTCGAGCGGCTCTGCAGGGCCCTCGGCCCGACCCAGCGCAGCATCCCCGCCGCCGTGTACGGCTTGCGCGCGCTGGCGGAGGAGTGGCAGAGCCTGAGCGGGGTCGCCCCCGTGGCGGTGCTGGACCCGACGCCGGAGAACGCGCAGCCCGTGGTCAAGGCCGTCGCGGCCGCGCTGCTCCGATCCCGCCTGCGCAGCATACCGCCCCCACCCCCGCCGGGATGAGCCCCGGCTTCGCCGCTTTGGTGCTCAGCGCTCGCCACCCACCACGATCCGCCAGGGGCGGCGCACGTCGCTCGTGAAGCGCTCGGCCGCGGCGAGGGCCGTCCGCAGCCGGGCCCGCGGATCCCGGGTCCCGGCGGTCGCGAAGAGGGCACCGAGCGCCGCCTGGTCCCCGGAGCCCACGGCGTGGAACCCGGCGCGTTCAGCGCCGACCTGGTAGTCGCTCTCGACCGTGAAGAGCCGTCCGCGCACGCCGACCAGGAACGCGCCACAGGACTCGACGCCGGAGGCGTTGGTGGCCACCCCGGCCTCCTTGAAGGCCGCCCGGGCAGCGTCGACGAAGGCCGTCGCCATGAACCGCGCGAGCCCTCGCGACGGAGGTTCGGGGGGCGAGAACGAGTAGTGCAGGACGTCACCCATCCGGAACGACGTGGTGAAGCCGAGGACGTAGGGACCGAGGCGGAACGCCTTCGGGTCGGCACGGCTTCGCAGGCGCTCGCGGCTCACCGCCGCGCTGTCCGCCCCAATGTACACGACGCCTCGGTGCTCGATCCCTACGACGCAGGTCACGGTGGGCCAGATGCCAGACCTCGGGCCAGCGAGCAACGGCTCGATGATCCCGCCGCGGGGTTCGGTCCGCTGAAGTCGGAATTTGGCCGGCGCGGAGCGGCCGACGGTACGATCGCGCTCCTGCGAGGTGAGCCATGAGATTCCGCTCGATCTACCCGCGTCCGCGGCCGTCGCGTCACACCGTCAAGATCCCCTGCCAGGTAGTACGAGAGCGGGATTTCTGCCTCGTCGCCGATGAGATCGCCGATCTCAGCGTGACGGGGATGCTCGTGGTTCCGGCGGATCCCGTCCTGACGGGCGAGCGCGTCATCGTGTCGTTTCAGACGCCGGTCTGGGGGATCTGGATCGACGCCGAGGCCACCGTGGCCCGGGTCGTGCACGGTCGGCGGCCCGGCGAGTACAGCCGCGCCCTCGGCCTGCGCTTCGAGGGGATCGACGCCTGGTCGCGCACCGTGATCGAGCAGAATCTCCGCGGACTTCCCCCCATCCCGCCCGGATCGTGGCGTCCCCGCGGCAGCGCCGCGGTCGCCGTCGAGCGGCTGGTGCGCAGGTCTGGGAGCGAAGCCCCACCCCTGGTGCACTGAGCCTGGGGGCTCGGGCGGGGGCGGGCGGCGGTGCCGCCTCGGCACAGCCGTGCCGGACAGCCCTGCCCGACGCTCGCCCCCAGTGGCACAGCTGTGCCAACTCCACGTGGGGGGGGGAGCCGAGCAATTGCCCCGATTGCGAGCGAAGCCGTGGCTCCAGTACTGGCATCGATCCTGCATTCCCCCCGGGGGACGGCGCGCCGGTTGCGGCGGGCGAGTTGGGCTTCCACGCGCTGCCGTCGCCCGGGGCACCATGAACGACCATCCTTCCAAGCAGCCGAGCCGACTGACCGCCGGGGACGTGGCCCGTGCCGTCCGCGTTGACCTGAAGACGGTGCACAACTGGGTGCAACGGGGGCTCCTGCGCGGCGCGCGGACCCGGGGTGGTCATCTGAGGTTCCTGCGCACCGAGGTGGTGCGGTTCCTTCGGCACCGGGGGCGCCCGGTGCCGGTCGAGGTGGTCGTCACCCATCCCCGCGTGGTCACTGTCGCGCTGCCCGTGGACTCGACGGAGGCGATCCTCGCCGAGCGAGAGGGCAGCGTGTTCGAGGCGCTGCTCGGCTTCGCCACCTCGTCGTTCGACGTCATCGTGGTTGGGCTCGATGAGATCGAGCCCGAGCGGACGCGGGAGCTCGCCGCGGCCCTGGTACGGCAGCCGGTGACCCAGGGGGTGGCCGTGGTCGGTGTCAGCGTCGACCCCCTCCGGCGTCGTGAGTTCTTGGCCGGCGGCGCCGACCTCGTCCTGGCGGGTCCGCACGCCATCCCCAGCGCGGTGGAGTTCGTGTGTGGCGTCGGGGATCACGCGGAGGGCGCGGACGGCCACCCCGTCTCGGCGCGCACGGACCGGGTGAGCGGGACCTTCCCGCGGGTGGAGCTCCCCGCCACCCAGATCGTCGCCGAGGCGCAGTGAGCTAGCGGAGACGGCCCCGTTCGCGAGGGGTCGTCACTCGGCCGCCGCGCGCCGGGTCAGCGCTGGTCCGCCGCCTCTAGCGCGGCCGCGAACTGATCACGGAGGATCTCGAAGAGCATGCCGTCATCCTCCCGGAACTCGAAGAGGGCGAACCCCAGCGAGTGCGCGCCGTGCTCCAGCGGCATCACCGCGTAGGTGGTGCAGCGGTCCCGGGGCAGGATCCCCGTCGGCGCGAGCACGGCGCTGCCGAACGGCTGTACCGCCGCGCTCTGCGTGACCGGAAGCTCGCGGTCGTAGCCCACCACCACGCGAGCCGTCGCGCGGTCGTCCTCGTAGACGGCGAGGTAGCAGCTCGGTATCTCGAGCGAGCGCAGGTGTTCGACGAGCGTGGCGCCGAGCTGCTCGGGATCGAACGAGGTCATCAGCGTGTTGCCCGTGCGGACCGCCGTTCGCAAGAGCTGGGACAGCGCGTCCCGCCGCTGGGCGTCCTCACGTCCGAGCACGCTCCCGGACAGGATCACGGCGTCGTAGAAGGCGTTCTCGGCCGTGGCGCGGAGCTTGAGGTTGTCGCCCACGCACTCCAGAACGTGCTGTCGTAGCGTGGCGAGGACCCGCTGCCAGGTGCTCACGTCGCCGCCGCCGAGGAACACACGCCGCGACAGTCGCTCGTTGGCGGTGAGGAACGGCGTCCCCGTCGCACCCCGCAGCTCCTCCTGGATGGTGGAGAACAGCTCGCGTTCCCAGTCGTAGCCGACGTTGCCGAGCTCCCCCTGGGCGGTCCTCGTCATGTCGGCGAGCACGAGGTCGCGCCGGGCGCTCAGCGCCGTCTCTGGATCCGGGAACTTGGTCGACGCGCTCGCGGGGCGTCGGGTGAACGGGCTCTCCACCACGCAGCCGCAAGAGCGCCGCTTCAGCGGGTGGCAGGTGATCGCCTGGGCGGCGGCGGAGTCTCCCTCGTCGAGCTGTTGCAGTACCTGGAGGACGGCACGCTTGCCCAGCTCACGGATCGGCTGTCGCACGGTGGTCAGCGGGACCGCCGCGTGGCGGGCGTCCTCGATGTCGTCGAAACCGACCACGGCGATGTCGCCTGGCACGGAAAGGTCGCGGGCTTCCAGCGCGGCGATCGCGCCGAGGGCCATGTAGTCGTTGCCCGCGACGATGGCGTCGAACCGCACCTTGCGCTCGTCGTGGAGAACGCGCACCGCGTTGGCGCCGCTCGCCTCGGTGAAATCGCCGTCGACCACCAGCTCGGACCGGAATTCGACCCCGAACTCGTCGAGGGTCCGCCGGAACGCCTCGAAGCGCTCCTGTCCGTCGGCGCCGGGCCCCCGGATGCAGGCGATCTCCTTCTTGCGGTGGTCGGCGAGCAGGTGGGTGACGAGCGCGCCGGCGCCGGGGGAGTCGTTGGTCACGATGCTCGAAACCCCGGGAACGGAGAGCCCGACGGAGCAGACGGGCATGTCGGAGAACCGGCTGCAGAACTGGACGAAGCCCTCCAGGCCTACCTGGCGCCAGAGGGTGGCGCTGGTGAGGACGAGCGCATCCACGCTGCTCTTGCTGATCAGGTCATAGTGGCGCGACGGCAACGGGCCGCCGACGAACACAAAGACGTTCGCGTCGTGCTCGCGGGCCGTGCGCGCGATGGCCCCGAAGAGCATCCGCTGGTAGCCGTCCACGAGGTTGTCGACGACGACCCCGATCGTCCGGCGCTGGCGGTCCTGGGAGGTCGAGCGCGGGGCGTGGATCCACGGGAGGAGCTTCATGGGCAGGCCCCCAGTTTGCTCGGTTCTCCGCCAAACTGCAAAGGGGCTCTCACCGCCTCGCGGCCGCGATCATTCCGCCAAGAACGCGCCACCCTGCCTGCTTCCGCGGAAGGGAGCGGGCGCGCGGGCGCGCGCGCGGCCCCGGGCTCGGGACGGGCGCCCGGCGTCGGCCGCGGGTCACCCGGGGGACGGCTCGGTGACGTCGAGCCGGCAATTCGGCGCCGGTTGGGCTGGTCCCGCGGGCGCGGCAGGCGTCGGGGGCGAGTCGATTCGGCGTCCCGCGGGCGTTCGAGGGTTGAGGGGGCGGGGGGCGCGCGCTATGTGTCCGCGCCCTTCGAGCCCCGGAGGCTCCCGATTGCGCGCCTACTACTTCGACGCTGCCGGCAATCACGTCGCGCTCGGCCTGCTCCAGCGCTCTGGTATCACGCCGGAGGAGGCGCTGGGGATCCTGCGCGGTGCGGAGCGCACGGCGCTCGCGGAGCACCCGTCCGACGCGTACTCGATCGTCTATCGGGAGCACGGCGCGCTCCGGGCGCGCTTCTGGAACCCCGACGGCTCGCGGGAGGACCTCTGCGGCAACGCGCTCCGGTGCATCCCGCTCGTCCTGGCGGATCTCGGCGAACCGCACGCGCGGATCCCGGTCCACACCGGCATCGGCGTCGTGTGGGCGCTCTACCTCGGTCCCGGCGTGGGCGGCGTGGAGATCCCCACCGCCGGGTTCTCCGTCACGGAGTCGGCCGACCCGGACGAGCTGCTGGTCGCGGTCGGGACGCCCCACCGCGTCCGCTTCGTCCCCGATCTGGAGGACCCCGCGCTGGCGAGCCTCGGCCAGCGCTGGTCGCGATCCGAGGTGCCCGTGGCGGCCACCTTCGTGAAGCTGGAGGGGGCGACCCTGCACGTGCGGAGTTTCGAGCGTGGGGTGCCGCGGGAGACGGGGTCGAGCGGCACCGCGGCGATCGCCGCCTGCGTCGCCCAGGCGCACCGCGCGCCCGTTGACGCGCGGGAGTATCGAGACGTGCGGTTCCCTGGGGCTCGGCGGCTGCGGATCCGCTTTGACCGCGATCGGCGCGCGGTGACGCTCTACGGTGCTTGCCGGCTCGAGTTCTGCTGCGACCTCGTCACCGAAGGTGAGCGCCTCGCCTGCAGCGGCTGACCCCAGGGGCCGCGCGGAGAAACCGAGCCCAGAAACCGAGCCCAGAAACCGAGCCCAGAAACCGAGCCGCCATCGCCCCCCGGCGCGGCCCCGCGTCCTCGCTTGGCACGGTAATTAAAACTCGATGATCCGACTTGACTATCCAGGGTGCCATTCCTAAGCTGCTACTTGTCGCTAGCGTCGTTCGGGCTCTCAAAAGGAGGTTCCGGACTAACAGCAGGTAAGTCTCTAAATCGAGACACCCCAGGTGGCGCGTTTCGGCGCGTCGCCAACCAGGCCTACCAGGCCAGCGCGTTCGTCGGTGAACGAACCGCTATGATGGGCGGTGGCTGTCGGTTTCGTCCTTCAGCGTGGTCGTGCTCTTCGTAGTACACTTCATCACCCGCCCGACAGGATTTGGCCCGCGTGACTCGAGACACGCGGGCCAAATTTTTTTGTGTCCCCTGGAAGTGCCGGGGGCGCGGGATGGGATCGCTCCGGGGGTGGCCAGCGAAGAGCGGGGCCGGCAGTCGCGTCTGGCGTCGAGGTAGGGGCGGCGAGCACATCGACCGAGCCGCGACCCCGGTCGCTCAGGGGCGGAGTCGCCCGAACGCGGCCCGCCCGCCTGAAGCATTCCAATGCTGTTGCCACTTTGCCCCGAAGGACCCGCGCGGAGGTGGGCGATCCCAGGCGGGCTTGCCCCGAGCGGTCACGCGCCAGCGCTCGATCGTGTCGGTGGGCTCGCCGGCGACGGGCCGCGGCTCGGGTGAGTGCATCGCACGCGGTCGGCGCGGACGGTTTGCGCCCACCGCCGCGAGAGAGCTAGGCTGCGCACCGAACGGAGAGGACGAGATGGCGGAGCGAAAGCCCCCGGGGGTTTCCGAGCAGGATCTCGAGTGGGACGAGGACTCCCAGACCATCGTCGACCCGGCGAAGTTCGCCCTCGCGGGGCCCGAGCTTCCTCCCGGGCCGTCGTCGGAGAGCCCGTCGAACGCTCCGCCCGAGGGGACCCCCGTCGCTGCGGCGCCGATGAGCGCGCGCAAGACGGTGTTGGGGCTCGGGGCTACGACGATGCCGGCGGTGAGCGCGCCGTCACTCGCCGAGCCAGCGCCGCCGAGGCCGCGTACCGCGACGCCGGTGACCTCCCCCGCAACCGGGGCCGAGGCCTCGCTTCCCAAGGCGACCGCGGTCGCCACGCCGCCGGTCGCCGCTTCGGTGCCCGCAGCCGCGCCGCCCGCTGCCGCCACGCCGGCAGCAGCCGTACCCGCAGCAGTCGAGCCGGCAGCAGCCGTGCCCGCTGCAACCACGCCGCCCGCTGCGGCGCCGGCAGCAGCCGCGACGCCCCCCGAGCCGACCAAGTCAGCGGCGCCACCGCGCGTGCCTCCGTCCACTCCCTCGGCGGCATCCACTCCCGTCGTCCCGCCCCCGCGCGACACCATGCCGACGCCGGTCGATCTGTTCGACGCGGCGCTGGCGCCCGCCAGCAGCAGGGGCCCGCGCACGCCCTTCCCACCGCCACTGGCGCCAGCGCCGAAAGGCGCCACGCCGTCGGTGCGTGCCGGTGGTCCCTCTTCGCCCCCGCGGCCCTCGGGCGCGGCGCCGGCGTCGGCGCGCGCGGTGACGATCCCACGACCCTCGGCAGCCGCTCCCCCCCCGCCCGCGGCGCCTCCCCCGGTCACCGTCGCGGCCACGGGGGAGTCGTCGATCCCTGGTGCGAACGCGGGCGCTGCGTCCAGGGCCTCGGGGGCGCCCGACCCGTTGCCTGCCGGGGATCGCGCGCCCTCTCCCGTCGTCGCCGAGCAGCCCCCCGCGGCGCCCCCCCCCGTCACCGCGGCGGACGCGGTGGCCGCTCCGGCCCCCGCGTCCGCGGAGCCGGCGCCCAAGCCGGTAGCGGAGGCGGCGTCCGCGACGACCCCGTCGCCCGCGGAGGGCTCGGGCGGGTCGAAGGAGCTGGCAACGGCGGCGATCCGGTCGCCCGCGCTCGGGACGCCGTTGCCCGAGGCCCCTGCTTCCGGTGCCAAGGAGTCCCCGGCCGCCGCCAAGTCGACGGAGGTGGCGACTGCGAAGCCCACGGACACCGGTGCCAAGGAGTCCCCGGCCGCCGCCAAGTCGACGGAGGTGGCGACCGCGAAGCCCACGGACACCGGTGCCAAGGAGTCCCCGGCCGCCGCCAAGTCGACGGAGGTGGCGATCGCGAAGCCCACGGAGTCGTCCCCGGCCAAGCCCGCGGCGGCGGTGGCCCCCGCGAGCACGGCGTCCGTTGGCGCCGGAGTGCAGGTTGCGCCGGAGGCTCCCCCCGCAGCCAGCGACAGCGCTCCCCCGCAGGTTGAGGGTTCCGGACCCGAAGCGGCCCCGACGCCCGCGCCCAGCCCGGCGGTGGAGCCCGAAGAGGATGACTTCGAGGTCGAGCTCCGGCGTGCCGCCGCGCGGCGACGCCGCCTGCTGCGCGGGGGGCTGTTCGTCGGGGTCGTGGGCGCGATCGGGCTCGGGGTCGGGCTCTGGCTTCGCTCCGGCCCGAAGGCGTCGGAGGTGGTCCCCGAGGTCGTGCCCGCGAGCATGGCGCCGGCCGCTGCGGACCCGGAGCCCACCGCGACAGCCGAGGAGCGAGCGGCGCCGGAGCCCGAGCCGGCCGAGTCGGCGGAGCCCGCGACCTCGGCGGAGCCCGAGGCCTCGGCCGAGCCCGAGGCGACGGCGGAGCCGAGCGAGCCGGACAAGGCCGCCCCGACCGCCACCTCACGGCTCCCCGCGAAGGCCCCGGCCACCGCGCGGCCGCGAGCAAAGGCGCCCGCGACCAAGGCGCCCGTGACCAAGGCGCCTGCGACCAAGCCGCCGCCCGCGACCAAGCCACCTCGAACGACCTCGGGTTCGAGCGGGGGCATCGTTCGCGACGCGCCGTTCTGAGCCCGGTCGGCCCGGCTCGCCCACGGTGTCTTCGAGGCCACGCCCGCGTGGTGAGTGGACCACGCGCGCCGGGCGCATCCTGCTGACAAACGCGCGCGGTGAGCGCGGATGGGGCGCGGCACGAGCCTTGCCAAAGGCGCGCTCGTGGTCGAGCCAAGCACGGTTGCGCGTCGGGCATCGTGGATCGCGCTGGGGCTGATCCTGCTGGGGCTCTGCTCCGCGCGTTACCCGCGAGAGCGGCTCGACTACGCGGGGCTGCGCTCGACGCGGGTGATCGACCGGGAGGGTCGCGTCCTGTGGGACAGTCGCGGCGGACGGGGCACGGTGGCGCGCCCGGTGCCGCTCGCCGAGGTATCGCCCTGGGTCGTGCTCGCCACGCTGGCCGGCGAGGACGCCGCGTTCCGCCGGCACCCCGGCGTCGACCCGGTGGCGATCGCGCGGGCGCTCTGGCTCGACGCGCGTGCCCGCCGCTTCGCCTACGGCGGCTCGACGCTCACCCAGCAGCTCGCCAAGAACCTGGCGCCCGAGCCGCGCACCCTCGCGGGCAAGCTCTGCGAGGCCTGGGACGCCTGGCGGCTCGAGCGGACCCTGACCAAGGACGAGATCCTGGCTCAGTACCTCAACCGCGCGGATTACGGGCGCGGCACGACCGGCGTCGAGGCGGCGGCTGAGCGGTACTTCGGCAAGCGGGCGCGAGACCTCGATCTCGCGGAGGGCTCGCTGCTGGCCATCTTGCCGCGCGCTCCCTCGCACTACGACCCCGTCCGGCACCCGGAGCGCGCCCTCGCGCGCCGCGCCCACGTCCTCGGCCTGATGGTCGCGCGCGGGCTTGTCGACCCTGGCGAGGCCGCCGCGGCCGCCGCGGCGCCGCTGCCGACCGCTCGGACGCCGCGCGCGCCGCGCGCCCGGCACGCGCTCGATCACGCCACCCTGCACGGTCACCTGCCGCCGGGCGCCGGGGAGGTGCGGCTCACCGTCGACGCCGAGCTGACCGAGGCGCTCGAGCAGCGAGCGCGGGCGCACCTCTCGTCCCTCGCGGACGCCGGCGCGGAACAGGCGGGCATCGTCGTCATCGAGAACGCGACGGGCGCCGTCCTCGCCATGGTCGGATCGCGCCGCTACGGCGAGGCCGCCGTGGCGGGCGCCGTCAACGCGACGACAGCGCTGCGCGCGCCGGGCTCCACGCTCAAGCCCTTCGTCTACGCCCTGGCGCTCGAGGACGGGGCGCACCCGTCGACGCCGGTCTTCGACGGGCCCGTCCACTGGCGGGGGTATCAGCCGCGGTCCCTGCGCGAGCACTATTTCGGCTCGGTCGCGCTGCGCGACGCCCTCGGGAGCTCGCTGAACGTCCCCGCCGTCCAGACCACGGCGAAGGTGGGCGTCGAGCGCCTCGCCGCGCTGCTGCACGAAGCCGGGCTGGAGCGGCTGGACCCCGCGGCGCCCCACGGGCTCTCCCTCGCCCTCGGCGGGGCCTCGGTCTCCCTCGTGGAGCTCACCAACGCCTACGCCACGCTGGCGCGCGGCGGCGAGTTCCTGCCCTGGCGCCTCGCCGCCGAGCAACCTCGGCTCCGAGGCCGCCGGGCGCTCGCGCCGGAGACGGCGTTTCTCGTCACCGACGCCCTCGCCGACGCGCGGGCGCGGCGGCTCGAGTTCGGGATGGAGACGCCCCTGGAGCTCCCGTTCCCCGTGGCTGCCAAGACCGGAACCTCGCAGGGCTTCACCGACAACGTCGTCATCGGCTACACGACGGACCTCACGGTCGGGGTCTGGGTCGGCAACTTCGACGGGCGGCCGCTCCGCCGTCTGCTCGCCATGCGCGGCGCGGCGCCGCTCTTTCGCGAGGCGATGTTGCGCGCCCACCGCGGCCGACCGCCGCGGCCGTTCGCGGCGCCGCCCGGCGTGGTGCGGCAGGAGATCTGCGCGGACGACGGGACCCCAGCCGCCGGTGACTGTGCCAGACGGCGGCTGGAGTGGGTCGCGGCGCGGAGTTCCCCGTCCGCAGCGGCCGCGCCCGCCGTGGGGGCGCCGTGGGCGGCGCCCGGCCGCTCGCCGGCGTCGATCGCGATCACCGCGCCCCCGGCCGGCGCGCGCTTCCTCGTCGACCCGCTGCTCGACCCGGCCCGCCAGCGCCTCGCGCTGCGGGCCGCCGTGGCGGAAGGGGAGCGCCGCCGCGTGCGTTGGCTGGTGGACGACGAAGTCCTCGACGAGGCGCTCGGCGTCGAGGTGGTGCACTGGACGCTCGCTCGCGGGCGCCACCGCATCCGGGTCGAGGCCGTGGACGATCCCGCGGACGCGGACGAGGTCGAACTGCAGGTGGAGGGATGAGATGACGCCGACCAATAACTCGAGATCCTCGCGCGTGCGCGCCCCGGCTCGTGGGCTCCTGATGCTCGCGCTGTTCGTCGTCTCACAGGTGACGGCCCTCGGGACCTCGTGGGGGGACACGGCCGATCCGGGCGCGGCCCCGGCACCCTCGGCCAGCGATGGCGCGGGGCCGGCGCCGCTCGCGGTGCTCGACGCCGCGCCCACCTGCGCTCGGTGCGAGCCCGCTGCCACCGAGCTCGAGCTGCTCTTCTCGATCCCCGTCGACGCGACGGACCTGTCTAACGCGATCGTCGTGGAGCCCTACGTGACCCTCATCCCCGATTCGCCCGGCGTGCGGCGGCGAGTGCGGCTCCGCGGCGTGTTCTCACCCCAGACGCACTACACCGTCACGCTCGACGGTGGCTTCTGTGCGCCGACGCGCGAGTGCCTGGTCGAGCCCAGCCGCTTCACCTTCCGCACCGGCGGCGGCTACCCGGTCGTGCGCATGCCCACCCGCGAGACCGTGCTCCCGCCGCAGGGGAAGATCCCGATGCGCCTGGTTCACGTCGAGCGCGGCGAGGTGCGCCTCGTCGAGGTGAAGCCGGCGGAGATCACGCCCGCGATGGCGGTCGTGGGGTACCACTACCCCGACGCCAACCCCTTCGTGAAGCTGCCCGCCGCGATGCAGGCGCGCGCCCGCCGGATCGAGATCGACGTCGACGGACTGCCGGAGGACGGCGCCTTCGAGTTCGACCCGTTCGCGGGAAGCACGGGGAAGGTCGTCCTCGTGCTGCTGTCGGCCAAGGGCGCGGGGACACGGGTCGGGCTCTACCAGCGGGGCACGCTCGGCGCGCTGCTCAAGGTCGGGGGGGACGGCGGGCTGGTCTGGGTGACCGACACCCGCACCGGCCGACCCGTCGCCGGGGCCAACGTCAGCGTCCTCGACGGCGCTCGGCCGCGGCACGCCGGCACCACCGGTGCGGACGGGCTGGCGCGGTTGCCGCCGCGCGCGCGGCTGCGGGGCTCCGGTGACGCGGGACCGCTCGTCGCTTCCGTGCAGGCCGGGGGGCAGACCGTCTTCACCGCGGCCGAGTTCACGGACGGCGTGGAGCCGTGGAGCTTCGATCTGCCGTACCAGTATTACTCGGGGCAGGAGGGCCTCCGCGGCATGGTCACCACGGAGCGCGGGATCTACCGGCCGGGCGAGCCCGTGCACGTCCTCGCCGTGCTGCGCCAGCGGCTGGCCGACGGGCGCCTCGCCGCTCCGTCCGGCAACGTCGAGGTCACGCTCCGGGACCCGGATGGGATGGAGCTCGCGCGGCGCACCGCGCCCCTCACTGCGTTCGGCACCGCGCGCCTCGAGCTGACGCTCCCGCGCGTCGGCGCGCTCGGTGGACACTCGCTCGAGCTCAGCAAGGGCGGGGTCAGCTTCCACCACGCCTTCGAGGTGGGGGAGTACCGCGCCGCCTCCTTCGAGGTGCTCCTGCCGACCGCGAGCGACGCCGATCTGGTGGGCGACGAGGTCGTGATCCCCGTGGAGGCCCGCTACCTCTACGGCGCGCCGGTGACCGGCGGCAAGGCGGCGTGGACCGTGTCCTGGCGGCACCGCCACGTCGGGTTCCCGGGCTACGAGGGCTTCGGGTTCGCTGGACCCCAGGACCATTTCTATTCGTACCCGCAGCACCTGACGGAGGGGACGGCCACGCTGGACGACCACGGCCGCACCGTCGTCCGGATCCCGCGCGCGGCCCTGCCCGGGGACGATGACGACGCGCAGGCGATCGATCTCGTGGTGGAGGCGACGGTGACCGACGCCGCCGACGACACGACCACAGCGCGCACCGTGCAGCGCCTGGACCGCACCGAGAGCTTCGTCGGCGTCGCCTCGGACCGCTGGGTCGTCGCGCCGCGCGAGGGCTGGGACCTTCGCGTGGTCGCGCTGGACCGCCGCGGACGCCCGCGTCCAGGCCAGACGCTCGAGCTCGAGCTCGAGCGGGGGTGGTACAATTCCGTGGCCGAGCCGGGGCCGCACGGCGTCCGCTACCGGACGAGCCGCGAGCAGACCGTGGTCGCGCGGCGGACGGTCAGCACGACCGACCGCCCCATCGCGGTCCACTTCGACTTGCCGGGCGGGGGCGACTACGAGGTGCGGGTGCGGGCGGCCGGTGCCCCCGCTGCGACCTCCGCGCGCGTCTGGGCCTGGGGTGACGGGGGCTCGGCCGCCGCCGAGAATCATCCTCGCGTCGAGCTCCGTCTCGATCGCGACGGCTACGCCCCCGGCGACGTGGCGCGCGTCCACGCCGCCCTCCCCTACCGCACGGCGACCGGGCTGCTCACGGTGGAGCGCGGCGGGATCCTGTCGGCGCGGGTCGTGGAGCTCGGGGGCGGCGACGCCCCGCTCGAGGTGCCCGTCCTCGATCGCTACCTCCCCAACGTCTTCGTCGGTCTGGCCCTGGTACCGCGCGACGCGGCCGGTGCCTCGCCCGCGAGCGGGTCCCCCCTCCGCGTCGGGTACGCGGAGCTGTCGGTGAGCCCCGAGTCGCGCCGCCTCGACGTGACCGTGGAGCCGGCCTCTCCCCAGCTCGAACCCGGCGAGTCGGCGAGCGTCAAGGTTCGCGTGCGTGACCACGCCGGCAAGCCGGCGCGCGCGGAGGTCACCCTCTGGGCAGCGGACGAGGGGGTGCTGATGCTGACCGGCTACCGCACGCCGGATCCCTTCGCGCCCGTCTACGCGCGCCACGAGCTCGACGTCTCCACCGCGAGCAACCTGCTGCGCTGGACCAGCTACGACCCCGAGCTGTGGGAGGACGGCGGCGGTGACGGGGGCGGCGCGGGGACGGCGCTCCGCTCGCGCTTCCTCAGCACCGCGTTCTTCTCGCGCGGAGTGGTGACCGACGGGCGCGGCGAGGCCACGGTGCGCTTCGATCTGCCCGACAACGTCACCCGCTGGCGGGTCATGGCCGTGGCCGCAGACGCCGGTGAGCGGTTTGGTCGCGGCGAATCCTCGGTGACCGCGTCCAAGCCGCTCCAGGTGACCCCGGCGCTGCCGCGCTTCGCGACCGAGGGGGATCTGTTCGACGCGGGCTTCCTCGTGCACAACCACACGGGCTCCTCCGCCACGGTCACGGTTCGCCTGGCCGCGGAGGGGGGCCGGATCCTCGGCGCGGCGGTCCGGGAGCTCAGCGTGGCCGACGGGGCCTCGCTGCCCGTCCGCTTCCCGCTGACGGTCGGCGCCCCGGGCGCGCTCAACCTCCGCGCCGAGGTGGCGGGCAGTGGTGCGCGCGATGCCCTCGCGCTCACGCTGCCGGTTCACGACCCAGCCCGCGTCGAGCGCAGCGTGCTCTCCGAGGGGGAACTCGCGGGCGAGGTGGTGACGGAGGTCGCGGTGCCCGCCGACGCGCGCCCCGGTTCGGCCGCGATCGAGCTGGTGACCTCCCCGTCGCTGCTCGCCTCGCTCGCGCCGGGGATCGAGTCGCTGCTGGAGTACCCCTACGGGTGCGCCGAGCAGAAGACCTCCCGGCTCATCCCCCTGGTGGTGCTGGGCGATCTCATCGAAGCGCTCGGGATCCGCGGGTTCGATCCGCGGCGACACCGGGCGCGGCTCGAGGACACCCTCGCCGAGCTCGAGCGGCACCAGACCGACGACGGCGGCTTCGGGCTCTGGGTGGGATCGGAGGCCGATCCGTTCATCACGGCCTACGTCGTCTTCGGGTGGCTCGTGGCCCAGGATCACGGCTATCCCGTCTCCGCGACGCGTCTGGCGCGGGGGGTCCGCTACCTCGCGGACGGCGTCCGTCGCGGCGAGCCGATGCGTGGCTACTTCTCGCTCCGCGCCGATCCGTTCGCGGGGTACGTCCTCGCCCGGGCCGGCGCCGACGACGGGGGCTTGCTCGAGCGGCTGGCGTCGAAGCCGGCCGAGCTGACGCGCGCCGACGAGGCGTTCGTAGCGGCGGGGCTGGCCTACCGGGCGCGAGCGGGGGGTGCGACCGCCGGCCTGGCCGCGATCCTGGCGGATCTGCAGGCGGCGCGGCAGGGGACGAGCGGCCGCGCCACGATCCCGGAGCGGAGCTCGGGAGGCGGGTTCGGCACGGGCTCGGAGCTCGAGGCGACCGCGCTCGCGGCGCATGCCCTGGTGGTCGCCGGTCGCGTCGCGGACGCCGAGGCGCTGGTGCGCGGCGTCATCGACGCGCGGCTCGGCGACGGCACCTGGGGCTGCACCTACGACAACCTCCTCGCCGTGCTCGCCGTCGGCGACCTCGTCGCCGCGGCGCCGCCGGCGTCCGGTCGCGGCGAGGTCGTGGCCTCCCTCGACGGCACGGTGCGGGCCCGGGTCAAGCTCGACAGCGCGACGAGCGTCGGCCGGGTCGTGCTCGGCGCCGACGCGCTCCCGGCGCCGGGGAGTTCGGCGACGCTCCGCATCGTCTCGCCGCCGGGCGCTCGCTTCGAGCACCTGGTCAGCCTACGCTACGTCCCCCTGGCTCGCAGCCAGGGCGCTCGCTCACGGGGCTACGGGATCGAGCGCGCCCTGTTCGACGCCGTGTCGGGCGCGCCGGTGACGCAACCGACCGTGGGCCAGTTGCTCCGGGTGCGGCTCACCATCGACACCCCCGACGCGCGGCGCCAGGTCGCCGTCACCGACCGACTCCCCGCGGGGTTCGAGGCGGTCAACGCCCGCCTCGCCACCGAGCAGCAGCGGGTGAGCGCCGAGGAGAGCTGGGAGTGGGCCTCGAGCGAGGTGCGGGACGAGCGCGTGAGCTTCTTCGCGCACCACCTCTCCGGCGGGACGACCCAGGCCGAGTACCTCGCGCGGGTGTCGCGGTCGGGGGAGTTCGTCTGGCCGGCGGCGACCGTGGAGTCGATGTACCAGCCCGGCCAGGACGCGCGCACCGGCCTGGGTCAGGTGACGGTGGCGCGGTGAGCCGCGGCTCCGGGCGCGGCGTTCGGGGGGGCGTCGCCCTCCGCTGCCGCGGGGCCCGGAGCCGTCCCGCCCGGCCTCGCGAGGCCCTCGAGGGTTCGGTCGAACTCGCGATCGAACTCGGCGAGGTACCCGGCGACGGTGGGCGAGGCGAGCTCGGCCTGGATACCGTCCACGGCGGCGCCGACGGGGCCGCCGGGCACCGCGGGCCCGTCCGGTGTGGCGCCCGCCTCGACCCGCCGCCGGAGTAGGGCGCGCGCGGCGCGGTAGGCGCCGCGCCCCAGGCCCCGCAGCCCCGTGAGCACCGCCGACACCGACCGGCTGAAGACCATGGGGCTGACCCGCTCCAGCGTCTGGTCGAAGGCCGCCCGGATCAGCGCCGCCTGCTGCGCCAGCCGTTCGGGCGGCGCCCCCTCGGGGAGCCAGCCGCCCGCGAGGGCGCGCGCGATGGAGTGGCCGAGCAGGTAGGTGGACGCGGTGCGCTGGGACAGGCCCCGCACCGCCTGGACGACCTTCACGATCTTCCGGATCGGGTAGAGCAAGAGCTTGAGCGGGAGGTAGACGAGGAGCTCCACGACTCGGCTGAGGCAGCCGCCCTCCTGATAAAGCGGCGCGACGGCGCGCACCGGGTAGGTCCGGCACGCGGTGCGGATCGCGGTCAGCACCATGTGGCGCAAGAGCTGTCGCGGCAGCAGGTCGTCCACGATCGGAACCGGCACGAACCCCGCAGCCGCGATCAGGACCGCGTACAGGGTCAGCCGGCGGGACGAGATCCGGTCCGGTAGCGGCGGGTCGGACCCCGGGCGCGCGAGCGCGGTCGTGCTCTCGGAGTCGTTCGTCGTCACGCGCCGACCGACGTTACCACCGCGTCGGTGTCAGGGGTGGCCGGGCGCGCTCCGGCGTCGTGGAGGCCGGCCCACGCCTGGCACGAGAGGTCCTTTCGTTGTCTATTCGGCGCCATGAGCGAGGCGGGTCGGCGTCCGGGCGGGGCAGGGGAGCGTCCCGAAGTGCTGTTTCGCGATGCCTGGTTGGTCGCGGTGAACAAGCCCTCCGGGATGGCCGTGCACCGTGGCTGGTCGGAGGCTGGCCCCTGGGCGCTGCAGGTGGTGCGCGACCTCGTGGGCGCGCACGTCCACCCCGTGCACCGCCTCGACCGAGGGGCGAGCGGGGTGCTGCTGTTCGCCCTGGACCGGTCGACCCTCGCCGCGGCCGCGAGGGACTTCGCTACCGGCAAGGTGAAAAAATCCTACCTTGCCGCAGTTCGTGGCGTTCCGGCGGAAGATTTCGTGGTGGATCATCCCCTCCGGGCGTCCCCGGACCTGCCGGCCCGGGCCGCGTCCTCGCGGGTGATCCGCCTGTCCGTCTCGCCGCGCGAGCGCGCCAGCCTGGTCCTGGTCTTGCCGCACGAAGGGCGCACGCATCAGGTTCGGCGTCACCTCAAGCACGCGAGCCACCCCCTGCTCGGGGACGTTCGTTACGGCAAGGGCGAGCTGAACCGCCGGCATCGCGCGGAGCACGGCCTCTTCCGCCTCGCCCTGCACGCCGTCGGGCTGGAGCTGACACACCCGAGCACCGGCGAGCCGCTCCGAGTCACGGCGCCGCTGCCCGACGATCTCGCCGCTCCGCTCGC
>CAYOLF010000067.1:0-1477 GCA_964404725.1 uncultured Polyangiaceae bacterium | reverse complement strand
CCCGCTCGCTCCCCGGAGCCGAGCGGACCCTTCGCGTCCCCGGGCGTCCCCGACCCCGAGCCGACCCGCGCCCCCGACGAGCCCGGGCGAAAGCGCTGAATCGGCCGCCCCGGGGCGCTCGCCGTCAGGAACCATCGACCCGGTCCGCCCGAGTGGGCATGCTTCGCGCGCCATGTCCGTCGCGCCGCTGGTGGCCACCGTCGCTCCCGTCGTAGGGCTGGCGCTCCCGCTGGGCATCGTCGGCACCCACCCGGTGATGCAGCAGCTGCTCAAGCGCGTCGTGCAGGTCGCCCAGACCCGCTCGACCGTCCTCATTCAGGGCGAGAGCGGAACTGGCAAGGAGCTGATCGCCGCCGCGGTCCACCAGCACTCGAAGCGCCGCGAGGGCCCGCTGGTCCGCCTCAACTGCGCGGCCCTCTCGGACTCCGTCCTCGAGTCGGAGCTCTTCGGACACGAGCGCGGGGCCTTCACCGGCGCGCTCCAGCGTCGCGAAGGGCGGTTCAAGCAGGCGGATGGGGGCACGCTCTTCCTCGATGAGGTCAGCGAGATCCCGCTGGCGATGCAGGTCAAGCTGCTCCGGTTCCTGCAGGATCGGGAGTTCGAGCGCGTGGGCAGCAACGAGAGCGTTCGCGTCGACGTGCGGGTGCTCGCCGCCTCCAACAAAGATCTCCGCGCGCTGGTCGAGAGCGGGCGCTTCCGTGAGGACCTCTACTATCGCCTTGGCGTGGTGACGCTGACCGTGCCGCCGCTGCGCGCGCGGCCGAGCGACATCCTGCTCCTCGCCGAGCACTTCCTCCGTGGCCTCGCGGCGGAGAACGAGGCAGAGGTGGAGGGGTTCACCGACGCGGCCAAGTCCGCGCTGCTCGCCTATCACTGGCCGGGGAACGTGCGCGAGCTCAACAACTGCGTGGAGCAGGCGTTCGTGTTCGCCGAGGGTCCCCGGCTCGACGTCGCCGACTTGCCCATCGCGAGCGCGGTGCCTCGGAGCGAGGCGCTGCACCTGATGATCCCCGGCGCCACGATGGCCGAAATCGAGCGACACGCCATCCTGGAGACGCTCCGGTCCGTCGGGGGCTCGACCACGCGGGCAGCCTCCATCCTTGGGATCAGCCCACGCACGATCCAGTACCGCCTCAAGGAGTGGGAGCTCGCGGGCAGGACCGGGGAGGGCCCGGAGGGTCACGCTGCCGGCGGCGAGGAGACGCCCGCTCCGGTGGCGGAGCACCGGACCGTGGGCTCAGGCTGACTCACGTGCCTGCCGCGTCGCCGCCGCTGCGCGGACCGTCGCCAGCACCCGCCGCGCGAGCGCTTCCCCCTCGCGCGCGCCGTCGACCACCAGGATCGGGTGCGCCGGCGCCCCGCTCGGGGCGCGTCCGCTGGCAGTTGGAGCGACGAACAGGATCGGTAGGCCCGGGTTCGAGGCCATCATCCGACAAGCTTCGGCCTCGTCCGCGAGCGGAACCCCGATGACCAGCAG
>CAYOLF010000066.1:0-36062 GCA_964404725.1 uncultured Polyangiaceae bacterium | reverse complement strand
GGGGTGCGTCTTCAGCGGCGCTGTTGCCATTGGCAACCTGATCGGTGCTCTAGGTTCAGCCGGCGACGACGAGATCGTCCCGGTGGACCACCACCACGTCGTCCGTGCCGAACAACGGCGCGAGCCCCGCGCGGGGCACCCCGGCTGCCCGGGCCACCTCGAGCGAGCCGAGGCGGGTCAGCCCGCGGCCGATCTCCTGACCCTCGACGTCCAGCAGTCGGACGGCGTCGCCGGGTCCGAAGAAGCCGCGGACCCCGAGCACGCCCACCGGGAGCAGGCTCGACTTGCCCCCCCGGACCGCCAGCGCGGCGCCGCGGTCCAGCAGGATGGCCCCCCGCGGCCGCAGCGTGTACGCGATCCAGTGCTTGCGTGCGCGCAGCGCGGAGCCGGCGGGGGGGAACAGGGTACCGAGATCGGCGCCGGCCAGGACCGAGCGGAGCAGTCCCGGCTGGGAGGCCGGGGCAATCAGCGCGGCGGCTCCCGCGCGGGCCGCCTTCCAGGCCGCGTCGATCTTGCTCTGGATTCCGCCCGTGCCCACCGTGCTGCCGCTGCTGAACGCACCCAATGTCGCCTCGGGCGTCATCACCGGGATGCGTTTGCCGTTTTCGTCGAGCACGCCGGGCACGTCGGTGAGGAGCACCAACAGGTCGGCGCCGACCAGCGGCGTTACCATCGAGGCCAGCTGGTCGTTGTCGCCAAACCGGATCTCCTCGGTCGACACCGTGTCGTTCTCGTTCACCACCGGAATTGCGCCCGCCTCGAGCAGCTCCGCGAAGGCGGCGCGAGCGTTGTTCAGTCGTTCCCGGTCGGCCAGGTCGGCATGGGTGAGGAGCACCTGTGCGGCGACCAGGCCGTGGCGGGCGAACACCTCGTCGTAGCGGCGCATCAGCTCAGTCTGCCCGGCCGCGGCGGCCGCCTGGAGCCGCCCCATCTCACGCGGTCGTCGCCGGTAGCCGAGGCGCTTGACGCCGATCGCGATCGCCCCGCTGCTGACCAGCACGAACGACCGTCCCTCCAGCGCGAGCCCCGCGATCTCGGCGGCCAGCCGGTTCTGGGCGACCGCGTCCTCCGTCAGGGCTCGCGACCCGATCTTGACGACGATCCGCCGAGCGCGGACGACCGGATCTCGCAGGGGCATGGCGCGCCGAGCCTAGCACCGCGACGGCGGTCCGGGGCGCCTGCCGCGGGGGAGCCGAGGCGCGGTGAGGCCGCCGCTCACCCCGCGCGGGGGGCCCACGCCGGCACGGACGCTGGGTCACGCCCGGCCTCGAGCGGCGAGAGCTCGACGATCGGGGCCCCCACCTCATGGGCGATCCGGACCAGGGTGACCAGGGCGTCCCCGGTCGTGGTCCGCACCACCAGGCGTCCGCCCGGCTCCCGGTGGAGTGTGGCGTCGCCACCCGCTCCGCCGCCTTCGGCGCTTGACCCGTCAACGGCCGCGGCGAGGGCTCGTTCGTCGAACAGGTGCTCCTCCTCCAGCAGGATCCCCTCGGCCATCAGCCCGTCGGCGAGCCGCTTGGCACCATCGAGCACGCTCACCGACCACCGTTCCCCTCCGCGCTCGGGTAGGTCGCCGGGGACGCCCGGTGTCACGTCCCCGCGGGGGCCGCGCACGAGGAGCTCGGTGCAGCTCTCGAGCAGCGCCGCCGTCACCGGGTCCGGGGGGGCCGCGCGGCTCGACACGAGGAGGTGGCGTCCCTCGCTCGCGCGCTCGAGGACCACTCGCAAGCTGGCGGCAGCCCCCGGCTCGAGCCCGTCGAGGGGGCCTTCGACCGCGAGCGCCGGTGGATCGTTCACGATCGCGTGGGCGACCAGGAGCGCCCGCCGCTCGACCGGAGACAACGCCCGGACGGGCCGTCGCGCCATCCGCTCGAGCCCGAGCCGCGCCAGCGCCGCCTGGGCCGCGGCACGCGCGCGGCGCCCCATCCCCGCGAGCCGCGCGCTCTCGAGCACGTAGTCGCTGCCGCGCCACCCGGGAGGCAGCGGCGTGGACGCCAGGGCGACCCCCAGCAGGCCCTGCGCCACCGCCTGCTCGGCGGGCACCCCCAGCACCTCGGCGCGGCCCGCGACCACGCGTGCCTCGTGCGCCAGCGCCCGGAACAGGGGTGTCCAGTCGCCGACGAGCCCGACCCGCGGCCCCGCCGCCTCACCAGTGAGCTCTTCCGCCAGCGGCCCCTCACCGGGCGCGTCGATCCGGGCCGCCTCGAGGCAGAGCAGGGGAGGCGACTTCAGCGTGGTCACCGCGGCGCTCCGACCCGTCAGAGCTCGATCTCGCCGTATTCCATGAGCGCGAGGGGCTGTTCGGGTTCGTAGATCAGGAACGGGCTTGCCGCTCGGAGCAGCGGCGCGAGGCCCGGCGGCATCGGCAGGGTGTGGTTGCCACGGATCCCCTCGAGCCCGAGCGCCCGCCCGACCAGCGTGGTCTTCCGGTGCGGCAGCTCCACGATGGGGACATGGGCGGGCAGTCGTGCCACGCGGCGCGCGTACTCGAGGGCCTCGCGCAGGCCGCCGAGCTCGTCGACCAGTCGTCGCTGCTGGGCCTGCTCCCCGGTCCACACGCGCCCCTGACCCGCCCGATCCACCTCCTCCTTGGTGAGCGTGCGGCCGACGGCCACCCGATCGAGGAAGAGGTCGTAGTAGACGCGGAGCTTGCGCTCGAGCTCCTGGCGCTCCTCCGCGGTGAAGGGACGGAACGGAGACTCGGCGTCGGCCCGCGGGGTCGTCTTGTACGACTCGACATCGACGCCCACGCGGTCGACGAGGCGCGAGATGTCGGCCTTGCCGAAGAAGATCCCGATACTTCCCGTGATGGTGAGGGGGCTCGCGAAGATCCGAGACCCGGGCGCGGCGATGTAGTAGCCGCCGCTGGCCGCGACGCCACCCATGCTCACTACCACCGGCTTTACCTCGGCCGTGAGCGAGATCTCCCGCCACATCACGTCGGAGGCGAGCGCCGAGCCGCCCGGGGAGTCGACGCGCAGCACCACCGCGCGAATGGTGTCGTCCTCGCGGACGTCCTTGAGCGTCTCGGCCAGCGTGTAGGACCCGAGCGTCTCCATCCCCACCAGCGGGACCACGCGGCTCCGGCCGTCGACGATGTTTCCCGTCGCGTACACGATCGCGATCCGGCGCCCGGCCTCGAAGCGGCCCGGATGGCGGGCGAGCAGATCCTCGAGGTCGATCAGGTGAGTGGGGCGCCCGACCAGCTCGTTGACCCGCTGCTGGATCTCGTCGTCGAACGCGATCCCGTCCACCAGCCCGGCGGACTGCGCCTCGCCGGCCGCGAACGGTCCCTCGGCGACGCGCGCGCGCACGTCCGCCACGCTCAGGGAGCGACCGGTCGCGATACCGCCGGTCAGGTAGCGCTCGACCTGCTGGATCAGATCGATGTGATCCGCATGCGCGGCGTCACTCGCGCCCTCGCGTTCGAACGTCTCGGGGGCGCTCTTGTGCTCGCCGATGCGGACGAACTCGGCGCGGATGCCGGCCTTCTCGAGGAGGCGCGCGAAATACAGGTTCCGCGACTTGAGCCCGGCGAAATTGATGCCGCCGGCCGGGTTCAGCAGGACGCGGTTCGCCCCCGCGCAGGCGTACAGCGCCGCTCCGCCGCCGCTCTCCACGTGACAGAGGACGCGCTTGCCGCGGAGTCGGAGGTAGCGGATCGCGTCGCGGAGCTCCTGAACGGCGGCCAGGCTATCGCCCGGCGGCGCGCGCAGCGCGAGCACGACCGCGTCCACGGCCCGGTCGCGGTCGGCGACGTCCCACAGCTGGCGCAGGAGCGCGACGTGCTCGCGCGGGCCCGGCGTCTGCTCCAGGCGCACCATCACCGCGTAGCGCGGCAGCTCGACGCCGACCGGCTCCTTCACGTTGCGGAAGGCGACCTCGGCGAACGCGTTCGCCTGCGGTCGATCCTGCGCCAGCGCGCCGAGGCGGTCGCCGAAGGTCGTCCCGACGGCGGCCTCGCCCGCTGCCTGACCGCCGCTGAGGTTGACCGCGAGCGCCGCCGACGCCTGCCAAGTGACCTCGCCGAGTCGCTCGTGCGGGTCCAGCACGGCCAGGTCGCCCCGCAGGCGCCCGAGGCGCGGCAGCGCGACGTCGAGCGTCACCCGCGGGATCCAGAAGTCGTACGGTTCGGCGTTCGTGGTATCGACCAGGCGCGTCTCGAGCCCGATCTCCAGCGCCTCCGAGCCGAGCGGGCGGACGGCGGCGCCGAAGTCGAACGTCCGTTCTGTGGCTCCACCCCAGTCGTTGACCGGAGCGTTGAAGGCGTGGGCCACCGCCGCCAGTCCGAGCGCGTTCCACGGGCGGACCGTGAGCCCCGCCGACCAGGCCACGAGGGCATGCAGATCGGTGTCGTTGGAGTAGCTGCGCTGGACCGTGACCCCGAGCGCTGCCGCGTCCGGCGAGCCGACGGCCAGGCCCCAGGTGAGCCAGTTGTAGCGGTCGTCGCTGCCGCTCCAGGCCTCGGGTGGCCGCACGAAGTCCGCGCGGAACCCGGCGCCGAGGAAGGCGGACGGCGCGGCACCGCCGAGCGCGATCGAGTGCCCCTGGAACGGTACGGTCGCCTCCTCGTCGAGGAAATGACCCTGCCAGCGGAGCTCCCCGCGGGGGAGCAGCGCCACGTTGGCGGGGTTATGGACCAGCGCCGAGGTGTCGTCGACCGTCACGATGCTACGCCCGTAGGCGGGCAGCGGCTGCGGGCCGCGCTGCTCCGCGTGCTCCCCCGACTGGGCGCGCGCCCCGCCGGCGACGAGCGCGCCCACCAGGAGCCCACCCAGGGCCAGGGCGGCGGCCTGGCGGCTCGAGCGGCTCATTGAATCCCCCGTGCGTGGAGGACGGTGGCGATTTCGGACCGTCGCGCCGCGAGCTCCAAGGGGTCCTTCACGGGGAGGAATCGGGACTCGGCCCCGCTGCGAGGGACGTGGAGGAACACGGTGTCGAGGTGGCTGGTCACCTCGCCCAGCAGCCGTTCGAACTGCACCGCGGGGGCGCCGGCGATCTGCTTGGTGACCGTGAAGAAGGTCCAGTCGAAGGCGAGCCCGGCCAGCGTCCGCGCGTCGAACAGGAAGGTGTTCGTGTTGAAGACCCGCACCGAGGTCGGGTCGAATCCGGTGGGGAGGCGGAACTCCTCGAGGACCACCGGGCGCCCGTCGAGCCGGACGGGGATCCCGCCGCGATCCGAGCCCACCTTGTCGACCACCTCGCAGGTGACGGGCTTGCCGTGCTCGAGGTGAAAACCCACGACGAGCGGGTCCAAGGTCGCCCCGAGGTTGTCGATGTTGGTCACCATCACCGCCCGGCCGCCGCGCGCCAGGAACGCCGTGAGCAGCCCGCTGTCACGCAGCGCATCGACGAGATCGCCGTGGCCCGGGGCATGCAGGTCGGGGCGTCCGCTCGCGTCGAGGAGCAACTCGCCTCGCGGCGTGAGGCGGAGGGACAGCTGCTGGAGGAACGCCGCGACCTGCTCGCCGTCCAGGCGGTCGCCGAGCGTGCGCCGGAGCTCGGCGTCGGTGGCGGCGCTCGTCATCAGCCACAGCGGCAGCCGCCGCCCCACGCGGCGCGTCATCGCGTCCATCTCGGCGAGCCGCAGATCGAGGAACGTGCGCCCGGGGAGCGCCTCCGCCAGCGCCTTGACCACGCCCCCCATCCGCGTCGCCATTCCCCCCGCCAGGACGACGAGGGCGACCTCTCCGCGCGCGAGCGCCGCGAGCCCCAGGGTTTCGCAGCGAGCGGCCTCGGCCGACCCGGGCTCCGGCAGGGCGCGGACGTCGCCGGCTCCGGGGGGCTCGACGGAGCCGCAGACGCGGTCGTCGATCGGTTGCGCCGCGCGCAGGCGCGCGGCGAGGCGCAGGAAGCGCGGGCGGTCGAAATGGCAGCGCTCGAGGTCGCGCAAGACGTCTTCGGCCAAGCGGTCCAGCTGTTCTGCCAGGTCCATCGGGGGCACACCTTAGCGGATCTCCCGGGGCGCGACCACGCGCGGTCCTCGCGTGATATCGTGCCCTGGCGATGTCGTGGCTCGGCCTCCCACGCTGGCGGCGCTGTTGGCGGCCCTGCCGCCCGCTGTTGGTCGGGGTGGTCCTCGTGCTGCCGCCCGGGGCTGCGGCGGCGGACGAGCCGGTCCTGCACGAGTACTTCGCGCACGACGCCGCGGAGGACCTGGCGCTCGGGGCGAGGACCCCCGACGGACGGCTCCCCGCCGCCATCGACACGCCGAGCGGCGTCGTCCCCGCGCCGACGCCGGGCGCCGGTCCCGCGTCGCCCGGCCACGTGTACGGGGTCGGCGCGCACGGCGTGGCGGATGCGGACGAGTACCGCATCGACCGGAACACGACCCGGCCGAGCAGCGTGGCGTACGACGACCCGTTCAACCCGTCGGTGATGCCGTTCAAGCGCTCGTTCGCCTACGACGGCGTGGACGACGAGCTGCGGCTACAGGTGTTCGATCGGACGCTGCGGCCGCTCTCGACCGGGGGCGAGCCGCGCGCCGATGAGGACCAGTTCTACGCGGATCTTGCCGTCGATCTGGTGGCGCGGGGCGCCGTGCGCATCCCCAGTGTGGGTCCAGGCAGCCGCATCCTGGCGCTCCAGAGCTTTCCCGAGACGCCGCTCGATTTGCTCCACGACGCTGCGGACAACTGGTTCGTGCGTTCCTCGGTGCGCGGTCGAGTGCGCCTCACCCTGCAGCTCGCGATCCCCCGCGCCGTGTTCGGCAGCCCGTTCGCGGACGTCGCCTACGGGGCCCTTTCCGCACCGCCCTCCCTACCCCCCGACGCGGCTCGCGCGGCAGACCGCGTGCTGGAGCGCATTGGGGTGAGTCGGGCGCTGCGTCCGCGCGACGCGGTGGCCCAGCTGGTGAGCTACTTCCGCGGGTTCGCCCCCTCCGCGGAGCTGCCCGGCGCCCTCGCGCCCGCGGCCCTCTTCGAAGAGATCGCACTCTCGCGCAAGGGTGTCTGCCGTCACCGCGCCTACGCGTTCGTCCTCACCGCGTGGCACCTCGGGCTCCCCGCGCGCTTCGTCCACAACGAGGCCCACGCCTGGGTGGAGGTCCACGACGGCAGGATCTGGCACCGCATCGACCTCGGCGGCGCCGCCGGCCACCTCGAGGTCGATCCGGCCGCGTCCGGGCACCAGCACGTCCCCCCGCCCGATCCCGCGCCCTGGCCCGAGGGGGCCGAGAGCGCCACCGAGCTCGTCCGGCGGACCCGTGAGGAGCTCGGCGCGCAGGGCCCGGGGTCACCGACGGATCCCGGAGGCCGGGGCGGACGACCCCCACCGGGCGCCTCCTTGGCGGTGCCCGGAGCCGGCGCGCTCGTCGGCCCCGCGCCCCTCCCCCCGGCTCAAATGTCCCTCGGTCCCGTCGAGCGCGCCGTCCATCGGGGAGAGCCCCTCCGCCTCGAGGGGAGCCTGGAACAGGACGGGCGTCCCTGCGCTGGCGCTCGCGTGGACGTGTCCCTGCACCGCCCTGGCGCCGAACCGATCCCGCTGGGCTCGTTGCCGACCCGCTCGGACGGGCGTTTCGTCGGAGCCGTCACCGTGCGCCTCGACCTCGACGTCGGCGACTACGACCTGGTGGCCTCGACGCCAGGGACGCTCGCGTGCGGGCCCGCCGTGGCCCGCTGAGCGCCTCGTCCCGGGCCGCTCGCGCGCCCGACTCGGGCGGGTTCAGTTCGACGCTCGGCGCATCCGCTCGGCGGCGGAGACGAGGTCGCGCAGGAGCCGATCGAGCCGCTGCGCCCCCTCCTCGAGGCGCTTGGCGGCGGCGGACGCCTGCTCCGTCCCGTGGGCGTGCGAGCGGTGGGAGGCGTTGAGCTGGTTCACCATCCCGTTGATCGACTCGATGGCCACCGTGATCTGCTTGCCCCCGCGCGCCTGCTCGGCGCTCGAGCGCTCCACCTGCTGCGAGACGGCGCGCATCTTCTCGCCGCTCCGCATGATGAGCTCCGACCCGCGCGCCTGCTGGGCGGTGGCGGCGGCGATCTGCTGCACGGTCTCCGCGATGCGCCCGATGGCGTCGGTGACCTGACGGCTGCCCTTCGCCTGCTCCACGGTGGCGCGCGCGATCGCGCGCACCATGTTCGTGCTCTTCTGGGAGCTCTCGAGGATCTTCTTCAGCGCCCGCTCGGCCTCGTTGGAAACCTCCACGCCCCGGTCGACGTTCTGGGCTCCCCGCTCCACCGCCAGGATCGCGTTGCGGCTTTCGGTCTGGATCGTCTTGATGAGCTCCGCAATCTCCTTGGTGCTCACGCCCGCCCGCTCCGCCAGATCCTTGATCTCGTCGGCGACGACCGCGAACCCCTTGCCGTGCTCGCCGGCCTGGGCGGCGATGATGGCGGCGTTGAGCGCGAGCAGGTTGGTCTGCTCGGAAACCTCGTCGATCACGTTGAGGATCTGCCCGATCGCGTCGATGCGCGAGCCGAGGTTGCTGATCACCGCGACCGCCTCCTGCGTGCTCTCCTTGATCCGGTAGATCTCGCCGATGGTCTTGAGGATCGACTCGGCCCCACGCTCGGCGTCCTGGGCCACCTCCTCGCTGAGGCGGGCGGTTTCGTTGGCGTTGGTCTGCACCTGGTCGATGGAGACGTCCATCTCGTTCATGCTCGAGCTCGTCTCCTCGGCGGTGAGCGAGAGCGCGTCGACGTTCTTGGCGACCTCCTTGATCGAGAACGCCATCTCCTCGATCGACGCCACCGTCTCGCGCACGTTCGACCCGAGCTCGCCGATGTTCTCCGCCACCTCCTCGGTGGTCGCCGTCATCTCCAGGATCGACGAGCTCGACTCCTCGGCGCTCTCCGCCAACACCTCGACGCTCCGCGCGACCTCCCGCAGGCTTCCCGCGATCTCCTCGACGCTCCGCGCGGCCTCGTCGCTGGCGTTCATCTGCGCGGCCACGCCCTCGGTGAGGTGACGGATGATCTCGGCGAGCTCCTGGCTCGTGCCCTTCAACCGCGCCTCCCGCTCCTCGCGCTCGTGGGTGGCCACCTTCAGCAGCCGCGCCGCCTCCCGTCCCTGTGCGGCCTCCCGGTCGCGCAGGTCGGTCAGCGACTCGCGCAAGTCCCCGATCTCGTCGAAGACGCCCCGCAGGGCCGCTCGGGCCTCGCCTGGCGGCTCCGCCCGCTTTCCATCGAGCACCCGGCGCAGGGCGTCGCGGACGGATCGGAGGTCGTCGTCCCGAGCCCCTCCCCCGGTCGCCACGAGGACGCCCGCTCCGCCCGTCGCCAGGGCGAGCAGCGCCAGTACTGGCGGCGTCTGGGCCTCACCGAGCAACCAGACCAGCGCCGCGCCCAGCACGACGAGCCCCAGCCCGAGGAACTGCCGTTGTCCGAGTGCGTTCATGGTGCCCTTTCGCCCGCGTCCCCGACAACTCGCCGGAAACCCTGGCGAAAGAGTATGGGCGGAGGCTCCGGGTCACAAGGCGCATCCGCGCCCCGGGGCGTTGTTCACTGGCGGGGACGGGCGGGCTCGTTGGCCGCGTCGGCGGAACCGGGATCGGCTCCGGCGTCCTTGCGCGCGCGGCCGCGCGTCCCGGCCGGCGACGCGGCGGCTCCCGCGCGCGCCGCGTCGGGGGTCCCCGGCGTCCGCTCGGGGCGGATCGCGTGACCCGTTGCCGGCCGGCCCGGCCGGGAGTCCGTGTCGTTCCACCGAGCGGGCTCCGGTCTGGCTGGCGTCCGGCGCCCGACGTCGTAACCCCGCCCCGGGTCGTTCGCATTCGCCTCGATCCGCGGGGAAACCGGCGGCGGCAGCGCTCCCCGCGTGACGATGGTGACGGTGCAGCCGGCGCTCGCGAAGGCCGTCAGCGCGACGACCAGCGCGGTGGAGCGGATTCCGGGTGCCACGCTCCATCTTCCGCTCGGTCCCCGCCGGATCTTCCCCGTGACCCGGCGAAGGGCGTCAACCGCGGGGTTCCCGGCTCGACGGCGTCGGCGGCTCCAGCAGGAACGTCGGGCCGGCGACGGGGAGCACCACCTCGAACTCGGCGCCTCCCGCCGCCGGCACCCGGTGGACGATCTCCCCCCCGTGCTCGACGACGATGCGCTGCACGATGGCGAGGCCCAACCCGGTGCCCGTGGCCTTCGACGTGGCGTAGGGCTCGAAGAGCCGATCGAGCATCTCGGGGGCCACCCCGGGTCCGTTGTCGCGCACCCGCAGGGCCACCTGCGCCGGATCCACGCGGCCGAGCTCGACTTCCACGGCGCCGTCCGGCGTGCCCCGGCAGGCCTCGATCGCGTTCTGGACCAGGTTCGTGGTGATCTGGACCATCTGGTCGCGGTCGGCCGTGACGACGGGGAGGTCCTCCGCGTGGAGCGTGACCCGGATCCCCTCGGCCGCGTGCAGCCCCACGATCTGGCGCACGGTCGCCGCGAGATCCATGGGCGCGGGGGACGGCGGCGGCAGCCGGGCGAAGCGCGTGAACTCGCTCACGATGTTGCTGATCCGCGCCACCTCGTCGAGCACCGTGCGCGTGGCCTCGTCGAAATACTCGTCGAACGCCGGGTCGTCGCGGGCGCGGAGCCGACGCAGCGTCTCGACGGCGGTCCGGATCGGGGCCAGCGGGTTCTTGATCTCGTGGGCGACGCGCCGCGCGATCTCCCGGCGGGCAGCGATGCGCTCGGTCGTCGCCAGGCGCCGGCGCAGCGCGGCGAGATCCGCGATCGCCTGGTTGAAGGAGCTCGCGAGCTCCCGCAGCTCACGGCCGCCGTGACCCTCCACCGGGCGCGGCTCGCCGTGGACCACCTCCCGAGCCTGCGCCGACAGCTTGACGATCGGGCGTGCCAGGCCCCGCGCGAGCAGGAGGGCGACGAGCAGCGCCGCGCCGATGGTCCCGCCCCCCACCGCCAAAATGGTCACGTCGAGCCGCCGCAACGCGCGGTGGAGCGGCACTCGAGACTGGGACGCGTGGACCGTCAGTCCGTCGAGCTCCGGGAGGACCAGGCTCGCGACCAGCTGGTCGACGTCCGGCGCTGGCCGCACCAGCGAGAGCACCACCCCCGGAGGCTGCAGGTCGGCGAGCAGGGCGTCGAGGTGCCGGGCCGCGACGAGCCCGACGGCGTGGGCGCCCCGCGCGTGCCGGCAGTGGGTGACCAGCGCGGTGGGGGCGAGGTCTCGCCGCAAGCGGGCCCGGTCCGGGGCCTCGGCCGCGATCTGCGCGGCGAGGTTCGGGTCGCGCTTCCCGGTCAGTCCCTCGTCGTGGCCCGCTCCGAGGATCTCGCCGTTCCCGGTGACCAGCCAGAGCTCGTCGAAGGCGAACGCGCGCATCACCTCGGGGACGCGCAGGCTGAGGGCCAGGCGCCGCCCCGGGTCGAGCGTTCCCGCCTGCAGGTCGACCAGCGCGGCGTCGATGGCGGGGTCGTGGTGGCAGAGGGGCTCCACCAGCGAGGGCAACGCGCGTGCCTGGGCGGCGAGCTCACCGCGCAGGCGGTCCGCGGTGAGCTGGAACGCCTCCTGGAACTGCTCCTCCTCCGTGCTCCGCCACGCCTCCCGGAGCCCCAGCGCCAGCGTCGCCGTGGTGGCAATGGTCAACAGCCCGATCGCGACGAGCAGCCGCTGTGCCAGCGTCACGCGCCGATGGTAGGAGCAGTCCTCCCGACTTCCAACCCGGGGTTACGCGGCGGGTTGCGCGCGCGTCGGAGGCGCGCTTAGGTTGGCGCCGTGCGCACGGCTTCCCTCGTGCCGATCTGGTTGCTGATCGCCGGCGTGGCGGGCTGCGCGGCGGGCGCGCGCTCGCGGGAGCCCACGGCGGCGCCCCCTCGGCCGGCCACGGCTCCATCCGAGCCGACCGCACCCGCCGCCGCCGCGGGGCTCAGCGCGACGGCGCTCGCGGAGCTCCCGGAGGGGACCGTCGGTCCGTTCCTGGGCACCAGCTCCGGGGGACGCCTGGTGGTGTGGCTCGAGCCAGGAGCGAAGGGAGGGCTCTTCGCGCGCGCGCTCGACCGGGCGGGCGCGCCACGGGGCGCGGCGCGTCGGCTCGGGGCGGTCCCCGGGGAGGCTGGGCTCATCACCGTGCAGAGCGCGCCGGGGCAGGGCGGAGACTTCCTGGTCCTCACCTCCAGCCGCGACGAGGCGGGGTACACCATCGCCGTGCGGCGCGTCGAGGCGGACGGCAGCTCGGCCGGCCCCACCGCGCGGGTGGTCGAGGGGGCCTCGCGGCTGCTCTGGATGAACGTCTCGTCCCTGAGTGGCGGTGCCGTCGTCACCTGGGCCGAGCTCGACGAGGGCGCGGCGCGCCTGCGCAGCCGCGCCCTGGACGCGGTGGGGACGCCTCGCGGAGCCGCGCGGCAGCTGGTGAGTCGCGCGCTCGCGTGGCAGGTGGCGCCCGTCGCCGGGGGGCTCGCGCTCGGGTACGTCGAGGCGAGCAAGACGGGTGGGCGCGGTCCGGTGGCGCTGATCGAGCTCGGCGAGGACGCGGCCCCGCGAGGTCGCCCGGTGGTCGTCAGCGAGTCACCCACGGCGATGCCGGATCTCGATCTGGTGGCGCTCGGCGACTCCCTCCTGCTCGCCTGGTCCGACACGCGGGGCGACGACCCGGCCGTGTTCGTGGCGGCCGTCGACGGCTCGAACCGCGTGTCGCGCCCGCCCGAGCGAGCGTCGGGTGAGGTCGACTCCGAGGCGTTCGTTCGCCTCGTGTCGCCCCTGGCGGGGGGGCCGGCGCACCTCGTGTGGGAGCCGCTCTCCGCGCGGCCCGAGCGGGGACGGATCGTGCGCATCGCCCCGGTCGACGCGCAGGGGCGGGTGGGGGCGGCGCGCGCCGAGCTGGCGATCGACTCCGACACCGCACTGCCCGAGATCGTGCCCACGTACCGTGGGCTCGCGGCGCTCACGCTCGCCCCGGCGTGTCCCCGCGATGCGGCGCCCGGCGCCAGATCCCCCGCTCGGGCCGCCCTCGGCAACTGCGCCGCCGCCGCGCTGCCGCTCTTCGTGTCGTTCGACCGCGAGCTCGGCGTGACGGCGGCGGAGCCGCTGCGCCTGGATCTGCCCGGGGCCGCGACCGCTGCCGCCGCCTGGGGCCTGTCCTGCGTCGCGCAGGGTTGCGTCACGCTCGCCGCCCTCTCCGGTGCACCCGCGCCCGTCTTCGCCGTGCGGCTGGAGGCGCAGTCTAGGGCGTGGCACTCGCCCGCAGCGAAGCTCCCACCGGTCCGCTCGCCCCGCGTCGTCGACGCGCGCACCATCGCGACCCCGGCGCCCCTCGCCGACCTGGCGACGGCCCCACTCGGCCCGGGCCTGCTGGCGGCCTGGGTGACCTATTTCGACCCGGGCATCCCCTGGGTGGCCCCCAAGACCGCGGCCCCGGATGGGCGGTTCGCGCCCGTGCAGGCGCTTCTCCAGGTGACCCGCGCCGACCTGGATCCCGTCAGCCCGACGACCCTCTCCATCCGGGCGCGCTCGCTCGGTGGCGTCGCCCTTGCCCCCGCGACCGGTCGCGAAGAGGCTCTGGTGGCGTGGACGGCGATCGACCAGGGGCGGCCGCAGGTCTTCGGGACCGTGGTGGGCGGCAGGGCCCAGAAGCTCACCCAGAAGATGGTGACGGCCGCACCCGGGGAGAAGAGCGACGTGGCCGCCGTCTGGGCGGGTGACGGCTGGGTGATCGGTTGGATCGACGAGCGGGGCGGGGACGCGGCGCCCTACGTGGCCAAGGTCGACCGAACGCTGCGCCGGGTCGGCGAGGAGCGACGGCTGACCTCCGGGCGCTCCGCGGCCTCGGGCATCGCCCTGGCCGCGCAGGAGAACCGGGTCACGGCCGTCTGGGCGGACGCCGTGGACACCGCGACACCCGGCGTCGCCGATCTCTTCGGATTGGGGATGGCCGCCGGCGACCTTGCCCCCGTCGCTGCACCGACACGCCTGGCGTCGACCCCGGCCCACTCGTTCGCGCCGACGCTCGCCGTCGCCGCGGGGCGCGTCCGGCTCGCGTGGCTAGAGGCGGGCGGTTCGGAGGGGGCGGCCCCCGGGGTCGTCGCGCTGGCCGAGCTCGACGCGAGCGGACGGGTATCGGGCTCCGTGGCCCGCGTTGCCCTCGTGGCCGGGACACCGACTGGGCTCGCGCTCGGCTGTGAGGACGGGTCCTGTCGGGTCGTCGTGGGCGCCGACACCGGCTCCGCTGCCGTGGCGGACGCCTTTGCCTGGGGGACCGGGCACCCCGCCGACCCGCGGCGCCTCGTCGCGCTCTCGGGACCGACCGGGCAGGTCGTCTCGCTCGGCCTGGCCGGGAGCCAGGTGCTCCTCGGCGAGCAGCTCGATCGGGAACGCGGCCGCGTGCGTGCCCTGCGCGTCGACTGGTGAGCGGGACAAAAAGGCGCACCCCCGGTCGAACGGGTCGATCGGGGGTGCGGGCGCTGGGCCCAGATCACGCGGGACGGACGTCGCGTGCCTGGCGGTGCCGGGCTGGGGATGGGTGGGATGGGATCAGCACCGCGGGCTTGAAACTGGCTCGGGGGGAGCAGCGTCCGCTTCTCCACCGCGCGGCCGGGCCTCGCGCTTTCGGCTCGTCTATCTTCGGGGAATGGTCGGGCTCGCCTCGGCGACCCGTGCGAAGCACCTCCTCGGCTTCGCTCGGTAGAACCGGTGACTCTCCCGGTTCATTCCCAACCCCAGCCAAGCTGGCCGCCACTCCCGCCGGTGGCGGCCGCCGTCTTCGACCTGGAGTCCGGGTCCGAGGGTCCTCGAGCGGTCACCCGAGGGCCCCGTCGCCCGGCGCCGGGCTGGGGACCGCCGCCTGGCTCAGCCCTGCTTGCGCCGCAGGAACGGCTCGCGGCCCGCGAAGATCGCGCCGTCCCCGAGCTCCTCCGCGATGCGGAGCAGCTGGTTGTACTTCGCGATGCGATCGCTGCGGCTCATGCTCCCCGTCTTGATCTGACCGGCGTTCGTCGCCACGGCCAGGTCCGCGATGAAGCTGTCCTCGGTCTCGCCCGACCGGTGCGAGATGACCGACGTGTAATGCGCGCCGGCCGCCATGCGGATGGTGTCGAGCGTCTCGGTGAGCGAGCCGATCTGGTTGACCTTGATCAGGATCGAGTTGGCGACGCCGACCTCGATCCCGCGCTTCAGGCGCACCGGGTTGGTGACGAAGAGGTCGTCGCCCACCAGCTGAATCTTACCACCCAGCCGATCGGTGAGCTTCTTCCAGGTGTCCCAGTCGTTCTCGTCGACCCCGTCCTCGATGCTGATGAGCGGGTATTTCTCCACGTAGCTCGCGTAGATGTCTACGAGCTCGTCCGGCGTGCGGTCCTGGCCGTCGAAGGTGTACTTGCCGCTCTCTCGCTTGAAGAACTCGCTCGCGGCGCAGTCCAGGCCCACGAAGACGTGCTCGCCCGGCTGGTAGCCCGCGGCCGTGACCGCCTGCAGGATCTTCTGGATCGCCTGCTCGTTGCTCTGCAGGTTCGGGGCGAAGCCGCCCTCGTCGCCGACCGCCGTCACCAGGCCGTCGGCCTTGAGGATCTTCTTCAGATTGTGGAAGACCTCGGCGCCGCAGCGGAGGGCCTCCGGGTAGGTGGCGAAGCCGGCCGGGATGATCATGAACTCCTGGCACTCGAGGTTGTTGTCGGCGTGCGCGCCGCCGTTGATGACGTTCATCATCGGGGTCGGGATCACGCGCGCCGCGACGCCGCCCAGGTAGCGCCAGAGGGGGATGCCGACCGTCTCCGCGGCGGCGCGGGACACCGCCATGGAAACCGCCAGGATCGCGTTGGCGCCCATCTTGGACTTGTCGGGGGTGCCGTCGAGCTCGAGCAGGCGCTGATCGACGCCGGTCTGGTCGAGCACCGACAGCCCAGCGACCGCCGGGCCCAGCCGATCGTTGATGTTGGCGACGGCCTGCTGTACCCCCTTGCCCAGGAAGCGCTTCTTGTCGCCGTCGCGCAGCTCGAGCGCCTCGTGCTCGCCGGTGGAAGCGCCGCTCGGCACGGCGGCGCGACCGAGGCTGCCGCTGGCGGTTTCGACGTCCGCTTCGACGGTGGGGTTTCCGCGAGAATCGAGGATCTCGCGGGCGGTGACGGAGATGATTTCGGGCATGGGCCGCGCCTTAACACGGACGCCGGCCCGTCGCGAGCAGCCCCGTGGCGAGGGCGCGCCGAGGCGACGTCGCCCGAAAAACCGCGGAGAATTGAGGATCTTCCCGCCCCTCGTGGGGCTCGGACGCGCCGGCCCCCGCCGGGGCCTCGCGGGCCGCGTCGCGTCGCGCGCCGTCCGTCGGGGCGGGCCGCGGGGGTGCGGGTTCCCGCTTGACGTGACGCGGCGGTTGCGTGAATGCTCTGCGCGGGGTCTTTCCAAACCTCACGGAGAAGCCGATGCGGATATCGAACTCGTCTGCGCGACGCGTCGCCGTCTCGCTGGTCGTCGTTGTGGGCTCGGCCACCATCCTCGCGGGATGTGGCAAGGTGACGGTCTTCGAGGGTCAGACGCCGATCTCGGTTGCGGGGGACCCACCGCCGCTGCCGCCGCCGCCACCACCACCGCCGCCACCGCCCGAGGAGCCGGCGCCGCCGCCGCGGGTGGAGCTGCGCGACAACAAGATCGAAATCCGCGAGAAGATCCAGTTCGAGTACAACAAGGCGACGATCCTCGAGGTTTCGTTCAGCCTGCTCGAAGAGATCGCGGACGTCATCAAGAAGAACCCCCAGGTCAAGAAGATCCAGATCGAGGGGCACGCGAGCTCCGAGGGCAACGACGCCTACAACCTGCGCCTGAGCGATCAGCGCGCCAAGGCCGTCATGGATCACCTGGTCACCAAGGGCGGCATCCCTCAGGAGGCCCTGGTCGCCAAGGGGTTCGGCGAGACGCAGCCGCTCGACCCGGCGGACACCGAAGAGGCGCGCGAGAAGAACCGCCGCGTCGAGTTCAACGTCATCGAGCAGGACGTGACCAAGAAGAAGGTCGAGATCGATCCGAAGACCGGCAAGGAGCGGGTCGTCGAGGTTTCCAAGGAGAGCGTGTCGAAGCCGGTGGAGCCGGCTTCCCCCGCGCCCGCGGCGGCCGGGGCCAAGCCCGCGGCTCCGGCGGCGACCCCCAAGTGAGAGACTGACTTCGAGAGGAGAACGAACCATGAAGAAGGCTCTTGCGATCCTCGGTTCCATCGCCCTGGTCATGGGCGTTTCCGCCTGCACCTACGTCGTGCGTGACGCGGCGACCTACGCGAGCGACACCCACGCCGTGCTGGACACCCGGAGCGGCCCCATCAAGGCCTGCTACGACGAGGCCCTGAAGACTGACCCCCAGGTCGGCGGCACGGTCGCCGTGAGGTTCACGGTCGAGAAGAAGACCGGCAACATCCTGACGCCCGCGCTGGTGCCCGAGCGGACGACGGCGCCCCAGCCGCTGGCCGACTGCGTGCTCGGCCAGCTGAACGGGCTCGTGCTCGATCCGCCCGACCAGAAGCCGGGCGACGGCACGTTCGTCTGGGAGTTCGTGGCGAACGCGCCCGTGCAGGCGCCCGCGGTGGAGCAGCCGGCACCGGAGCCGGCCGGCTGACGCGGCGCGGGGATGGGTGGAGTCGGGGCCCCCTGGGGCCCCGACGCCTATTTGGGGACGGGACCGTCGGGGGGCGTTGAGGTTTCGCGCTCCGGGCCGCGCCCGCCGGCGGGGGCTTCCGCTGGGGGCGGCGCTGCCCGGCCTCGTGTGCCGCCGTTGCCGTGGCCGCGGGTACCGCCGCGGCCGTTGCCTTCGGCGTCGCGCGCCTCCTCCCGCTCCGCGGCGAGCTCGGCGTCCCGGCGCTCATAGGCGACGATGATGCGCTGGACCAGGGGGTGGCGGACGACGTCGGCCTCGGTGAAGCCCACGAAGCCGATGCCCGGGATGCCGCTCAGGAGGTCGCGCGCCTCGCGCAGGCCGCTGCGGGCGCCGGCGGGCAGGTCCGTCTGGGTCACGTCCCCCGTGACGACCGCCTTCGACCGGTACCCGAGGCGGGTGAGGAACATCCGCATCTGCTCGCTCGTTGCGTTCTGCGCCTCGTCCAGGATGACGAAGGAGTCGTTCAGCGTACGCCCACGCATGAACGCGAGCGGCGCGACCTCGATCTGACCGCGCTCGCGGAGCTGCTGTGCGCGGTCGAACTCCAGCATGTCGTGCAGGGCGTCGTAGAGCGGTCGAAGGTACGGGTTGACCTTCTCGGCGAGATCGCCGGGGAGGAACCCGAGCTTCTCGCCGGCCTCCACCGCCGGCCGCGTCAAGATGATGCGCTTGACCCGCCGCTGCATCAGATCGCTCGCGGCCACCGCCATCGCCAGGTAGGTCTTCCCCGTCCCCGCCGGCCCGATGCCGAAGGTCAGATCGTGGCCACGGATGGTGCGGAGGTACTCGCGCTGCCCCGGGGTCTTCGGCACCACGGCGCGGCGTCGTGGCGACACCACCACCGCGTCGTCGAGCAGGCTGGACAGGGAAGCGCCGGGATCGGCCCGCAGCTCCCGGACCGCTCTCGCGACGTCCTCGCTGGTGACGTCGCCGCCACGCTCGAGGACTTCCACCGCGTCGGAGAGGAACCGGTGTGCCACCAGGACGTCCGGCTCCGCGCCCGAGACGAGGACGACGTTGCCCCGGAGGCTGACCCCCGCCCCGGTCTGCCGTGCGACCTCGGCCAGGAGCGCCCCGTGGGGACCGGTCAGCTCGAGGAGGAGAGCGGCGCTCTCGATCTCGATGGTGGCGCTGTGCGGGGTATCGGACATCCAGACGGCGGCGCCCGCCGCTCGGCACGCGCCCGGGGAGGATACTGGCTCGCCCCCCGCCTGCCCAGGACGCTTCGGGCTCGATCCGTCCCCCGGGGCGTGCGGCGCGGGGGACGCGGAACCCGGCCGGTCCGGCCCCGTCTGCGGCTTTCTTGGCCGAACCTCGGGTCGCCCGGTAACCGGCACGGGCGATGGGACCGTGGAGCAGATGGGTGGGGGTGGGCGCTGCCGCCGGGATCATCTCCGCGCTGGTGCCCGTCGTCCAGGGCCGGATCAGCCTGGACGCCCCGCTCGGCAAGCTGGAGAGCAAATCGGGCGCCGCTGCCATGCCCACACTGGATGGCCTCGACCTGTTGCGCCAAGAGATGCGGCCGCGCCGGGTCCTCACCCCCCTGGCGGGCGGTCGCCATGCCGAGCTCACGCTCGACCCCGACCTCCAGCGCGCCGCTTCGGCCCAGCTCCGTCGCTACCGGGTGCCGGAGGGCGGGGTGGTCGTGATGGAGGTCAAGACGGGTCGCGTGCTTGCCTACGCGAGCTTCGTCGCGGACGGGGCCCCCTTCGATGTCAACGTCCGCGCCGAGGCGCCTGCCGCCAGCGTGTTCAAGGTGGTGACCGGCGCGACGCTGGTGCAGGACGGCGGCCTGACGGCAGAAACCGAGCAATGCTACCACGGAGGCAAGAGCCGGATCGACGCCAGGGAGCTCGAGGAGGACTCCAGCCGCGACCGCTGGTGCGCGACCCTAGCCATGGCGATGGGCCGCAGCCTCAACGTGGTGATGGCCCGTCTCGCTCTGAAGCACGTTACCCCCGAACAGCTCACCGCGATGGGGGGCGCGTTCGGCTTCGGCGCCCCGGTGCCGTTCGTCGTGCCCAACGAGGCGCCCTCCATCGCCATCCCGCCCGATCGCGTCGAGTACGCGCGGTCGGCCGCCGGCTTCTGGCACACCTCGCTCTCCCCGCTGGCCGCCGCGTTGCTGGCCCAGACCGTCGCCAACCGCGGGGTAGCCCTCGAGCCGCGCATCGTCGCGGGCGTCTACGAGGGAGAGGAGGCCATCTGGACCGACTCGGCCCCGCCGCGGGTGCTCCGGCGCGCTGTCAAGGACGACACGGCCGCGGAGCTCACCGTGATGATGAAGGAGACGGTCGCCAACGGCTCTGCCTACAAGAGCTTCCACGACGCGAAGGGTCGTCCCTTCCTACCGGGGGTCGAGGTCGCCGGTAAGACGGGCAGCCTCTCGCGCGAGCAGCTGAACCGCCATTACACGTGGTTCGTCGGCTTCGCGCCCGCCGACCAGCCTGAGATCGCGATCGCCACGCTGGTCGTCAACACGGCGGAGTGGCGCATTAAGGCCCCCGCGCTCGCCTGCAACGTGCTCCGGGCCCACTTCGCCACCAAGGGCACCCCGGGCGTCACCGCGCCCTGACCGGCGGGCGTGTCTCGCGGTGGCTCGTCGGGGCCGGGCCCGAGTTGCCGGGATCCGCGCGGTGCCCCTTCCTTCGCCAGGGCGCCGGGGTAGGATTGGTCCTCGATGCGCGCGCTCGTGACCGGAGGTGCCGGCTTCATCGGCTCCATGGTCGCCGACGGGATGCTCGCCGAGGGCTGGCACGTCACCGCGCTCGACAGCTTCGACGGCTACTACGACCCTGCGCAGAAGCGTCGCAACGTCGCCCGCGCTCTCGAGGACCCGCGCTACCGGCTGGTCACGGCCGACGTGCGAGAGGCCACCGAAGTCACCGCGGCGTTCGACTCCGCGGCGCCCGAGGTGGTGGTCCACCTGGCGGCCCGCGCCGGCGTCACCCCGAGCGTCGCCGACCCGCTCGCCTACGTCACCACCAACGAGATCGGTACCCTGAACGTGCTCGAGGCGTGCCGTCGCCGCGGGGGGACGCCGCTGGTCCTCGCGTCGACCTCGTCCGTGTACGGCAGCGGCGCCACCGCGCCGTTTCGCGAGGACGATCCGCGAGCGGCGCCGCTCTCGCCCTACGCCGTCACCAAGCGGGCGAGCGAGCTGATGGCGCTCACCTACCGCCACCTCTTCGGCCAGCCGCTGGCGATCCTGCGCTTCTTCACCGTCTACGGGCCCCGGGGGCGGCCGGACATGGCCTTCTGGCTCTTCACCCAGGCGCTCCGCCGCGGCGACCCCATCCGGATCCGGGGGAGCGACACGGCGCGCGACTTCACCTACGTCGGGGACGTAGTGCAGGGCGTGCTCGGCGCGGCTCGCTGGGTGTGCGCGGGGCGCGGCGCGGACGTGTTCAACATCGGGCGCAGCGAGCCGCACCGCGTGCTCGACGTCGTGCAGGCGCTCGCCCGGCGGATGAACGTCACGCCGCGCGTCGAGCTCGCCGCGCTGCATCCGAGCGAGTGCGTGGTCACCGCGGCCGACGTCACCCGCGCTGGCGCTGCCTTCGGGTACCGGCCCGAGACGCCGCTCGAGGCGGGCGTCGAGGCCTGGCTCCGGTGGGTTGACCACAGCGACGAGGCCCCGGACGTCCTGCGCGGCGCGGGGGCGGCCGCCGGGGCCAGCGAATCCGAGCGGGGGGCTCCTTGACGGAGGATCGACGATCGTCCAAAGACCCCTGCTCGGCTCGTCCCCGAGTCCCTCCGGGACCCTCTGTCGGGACCGCCCCGAGCCCAGCCACCCGAGGACCCGCATGGCCCCACCACTCGCGCCGCCCGCCCGCGTCGTGATCGAGGGCGTAACCCCGCAGATCGAGGGCGGACGCTACGCCATCAAGCGACGTGTCGGCGACGTCGTGGAGGTCGGCGCCGATATCTTCAAGGACGGTCACGACTTCGTCGCCGCGCGGATCGTCTTCCGCCACGCCCGCGACCGCCGCTGGCGCGAGGCACCCTTGCGGTACGACTTCGCCCCCGACCGCTGGACCGGGTCCTTCCCCGTCGACGAGCCCGGCCGCTGGCAGTTCTACGTAGAGGCGTGGCCCGATCGGCTGCGCACCTGGCGCGACCACCTCAAGAAGTACCTCGACGCCGGACAGGACGTCACGGTCGATCTCCTCGAGGGCGCCGGGCTGCTCGAGCGCGGGCTCGACCGGATGCCTAAGCAAGCGCGCGGACACCTGCGCTCCGCGGCGCAGCGACTCGCGGACGTCGCGCTCCCGCTCCCCGAGCGGATCGCCGTCGGCCTGTCCGAGCAGCTCTTGGAGCACGCCTACGGTCCGCTCCTCGCTGGCGACGCCGCCCGGACCGCCGCGACCTACGAGGTGTACGCCGATCGCACCCGCGCCACCTTCGCCAACTGGTACGAGCTGTTCCCGCGGTCCCAGGGCAAGCGCTCGGGCGAGCACGGCACGCTCCGCGACGCGCAGGCGCGCCTCCCCTATCTCGCCGACCTCGGCTTCGACGTGGTCTACCTCCCCCCCATCCACCCGATCGGCCGCCTCCACCGCAAAGGGCGCAACAACTCGCCCACCTGCGAGTCCGGGGACGTGGGAAGCCCCTGGGCGATCGGCGCCGAGGAGGGGGGGCACGACGCCGTCCACCCCCAGCTCGGCACGCTCGAGGATTTTCGCAGCTTCGTGCGCTCGGCGGCGGACCTCGGGATCGAGGTCGCGCTCGACCTGGCCCTGCAGTGCGCACCGGACCACCCCTGGGTGAAGGAGCACCCGGAGTGGTTCTTCGTCCGCGCCGACGGGACCATCCGGTACGCGGAGAACCCACCCAAGAAGTACGAGGACATTTACCCGCTCGACTTCTGGTGCGAGCGCCGCGAGGAGCTCTGGGCCGCCTGCCGGGATCTGGTGATCCACTGGGTGGACCAGGGGGTTCGGACCTTCCGCGTCGACAACCCTCACACCAAGCCCCTCGCCTTCTGGGAGTGGCTGATCCACGAGGTCCAGCGCGATCACCCCGACGTGATCTTCTTCGCGGAGGCCTTCACCCGCCCCAAGCGCATGCACGGGCTCGCGAAGCTCGGCTTCACGATGTCGTACACCTACTTCACCTGGAAGAACGCGAAGTGGGAGCTCTTCGAGCTCATGAACGACCTTCTACGGCCGGAGGTCGCCGACTTCTACCGCCCTAACTTCTTCACCAACACCCCGGACATCCTGCACGAGTACCTGCAGCAGGGCGGACGCACGGCGTTCCGCGTCCGCCTCCTGCTCGCCGGCACCCTGTCACCGCTGTACGGCATCTATAGCGGCTACGAGCTCTGCGAGAACACCCCCCTCCGCCCCGGCTCCGAGGAGTACCTCAACTCGGAGAAGTACGAGATCCGTACCCGGGACTTCGACCAACCGGGCCACATCAAGGCCGACATCAAGGCTCTGAACCGGATCCGCCGGGAGAACCCCGCCCTCCAGGCGCTGACCAACCTCGCCCTGCTGCCCACGAGCTGTGACTCGATCATCGGGTACCACAAGCACGCGCCCGGCAACGATCTGATCGTGGTCGTCAATCTGGACCCGCACCGCGCCCAGGAGGGGACGATCGAGGTCCCGCTCGGGGCGCTCGGGCTCGGGGAGCACCAGCCCTTCGAGGTGGAGGATCTCCTGGACGGGGCCCGCTACGGGTGGCGCGGGCCGCGCGCCTTCGTGCGACTCGACCCCGCCGAGCGGGTCGGCCACCTGCTGCGCGTGAGGAGGCACTGATCATGTCCGCGGGCTCACTTTGGTTCAAGGACGCGATCTTCTACGAGCTCCGCGTCCGCGCCTTCTTCGACAGCGACGGCGACGGGATCGGGGACTTCAAGGGGCTCTCCGCCAAGCTCGACTACCTCTCGGACCTCGGCGTGACCACGCTGTGGCTCCTGCCGTTCTACCCGTCACCGCTGCGCGACGACGGCTACGACATCGCGGATTACACGGCGGTCCACCCCCAGGTGGGGACGCTCCGCGACTTCAAGCAGTTCCTGCGGGACGCCCACGCCCGCGGGCTGCGCGTCGTGACCGAGCTGGTGCTCGCGCACACCTCCGACCAGCACCCGTGGTTCCAGCGGGCGCGGCGCGCCCGCAAGGGGAGCCACCACCGCGACTTCTACGTGTGGTCCGACGATCCCTCCCGCTACGGCGACGCGCGCATCATCTTCACCGACTACGAGTCCTCGAACTGGGCGTGGGATCCGGTCGCCGGGCAGTACTTCTTCCACCGCTTCTTCTCGCACCAGCCCGCGCTCAACTACCGGAACCCGGAGGTGAAGCGGGCGATCATCCAGACCGTCGACTTCTGGTTGAGCCTCGGGGTTGACGGCCTCCGGCTCGACGCCGTCCCCTACCTGTACCAGCGCGACGGGACGCCTTGCGAGAACCTGCCCGAGACTCACGAGTTCATCCGCGAGGTGCGGAGTCATGTGGACGCCAAGTACCCGGGCCGCATGTTGCTCGCGGAGGCAAACCAGTGGCCCGAGGAGGCCGCCGCCTATTTCGGCCAGGGTGACGAGTGCCACATGGCGTTCCACTTCCCCATCATGCCGCGTCTTTACATGGCGCTCCGCATGGAGGACCACTTCCCCATTCTCGACATCCTCGAGCAGACGCCCGCGATCCCGCCAACGGCGCAGTGGGCCATCTTCCTTCGTAATCACGACGAGCTCACGCTCGAGATGGTGACGGAGGAGGAGCGCGACTACATCCTGCGCGCCTACGCCGGAGATCTGCAGGCGCGCGTCAACCTCGGTATTCGGCGCCGCCTCGCCCCGCTCCTCGAGAACAACCGCAAGCGCATCGAGCTGATGAACGCGCTGCTCCTCTCGTTGCCCGGGACGCCGGTGATCTATTACGGCGACGAGATCGGGATGGGAGACAACGTGTACCTCGGTGACCGCAACGGCGTGCGGACGCCGATGCAATGGAGTCCCGACCGCAACGGGGGCTTCTCGCGGGCGAACCCGCAGCGACTGTTCCTGCCGCCGGTCACCGATCCAGAGTACCATTTCGAGGCCTGCAACGTCGAAACCCAGCAGGCGAACCCGAGCTCGCTGCTCTGGTGGACCAAGCGCATCATCGCGCTGCGCAAGCAATTCGTCGCCTTCGGCCGTGGAACATTCGAGCCCTTGCCCCTGCGGAACCGGCGCGTCCTCGCCTTCCTCCGCCGGTATCACGAGGAGGTGCTCCTGGTGGTGGTCAACCTGTCGCGCTTCTCGCAGTACATCGAGCTCGATCTGTCGGAATTCGACGGGCGGGTGGTGCGAGAGCTCTTCGGGCACGTGGAGTTTCCCCGCGCCGGCGCGCAGCCCTACGTGCTCACCATCGGGCCCCACGGGTTCTTCTGGTTCGCCATCGAGTCCCACGCCGACACGACGCGCGACCGCGCGCCTGTCTCGGGCTCACCCCTCGAGGTGGAGGGCGCGTGGGAGCAGGTGCTGAGCCCGCGCGGCCGCGCGCGCGCGCTGATCGACCGCTCACTCGCCCCGTACCTCGTCACCCAGCGGTGGTTTCGGGGCAAGGCGCGCGAGATCAAGACCGTGCGTTGCGCCGACCACGTCTCGCTCGAGGATGTCGGCGCCAGCGTCGCGCTTTGCCACGTCGATGTCCTCTACACCGAGGGGGAGCCGGAAACCTACGTCCTGCCGCTCACCTTCGTCACCACCGCGCCGGCGGGGGCTCGCGTCATCGCCGCCCTGCGCTGCGCGGGGCCGGCGGGGATGCAGGATGGGGTGATCATCGACGCCTCCGGTGACCCGCGCTTCGCGCGCGCCCTGCTGCACCTCGCCGTGAAGAAGAAGCGCGTCCGGGGCGGCACCATCGAGGTCCGGGGCGTGCCGCAGCGCCTCCTCCGGGGCCGCGATCCGGACGCGATCGGGCCCAGCCGGGTCCTCGGCGTCGAGCAGAGTAACACCTCGTTCATCTACGGCGACGAGCTCATCGCCAAGCTGATCCGCAAGGCGGAGGACCGGCCCAGCATCGAGCTCGAGGCGCTCGCCCACCTGACGGGCTCCGACGCGCCCGTGCCGCCGCTCGCTGGCCACGTCGAGGTGAGCCGGGGCGAGGGCAGGGTGTCGACCCTGCTCATCGTGCAGCGCTTCGTGCCGAACCTCGGGGACGCCTGGAGCTACACCGTGGACTCGGTCACCCGCTACTATGACCGTGCGCTCACGGCCCGGCGCGACGGCGCGCCGGTCCCCGACGTCACCGCGCGCCCCCTCGAGCTGGTGGGGCGGACACCGCCGCCGGTCCTCGCGGAACTGGCCGGCGGCTACCTCGACGTCGCGCGCCTGCTCGGGCGTCGGACGGGCGAGATGCACCTCGCGCTCGCGCACTCCGCGGACGGCGACGGGTTCGCGCCCGAGCGGTGGAACATGCTCGCCTGCCGCTCGTTCTACCAGTCCCTCCGCAACCTCGCGGCGCGCACCCTCGCAATGGTGAAGGATCTCAAGGATCGCCTGAGCGGCAATTCGCTCGAGCTCGCGCGGCGGCTGCTCCGGAGCGAGCGGGAGATCAACGCCCGGCTGCGCACCATCGTCGACGGTCCCCTGGAGGGGCAACGGATCCGCTGCCACGGCGACTATCACCTGGGGCAGGTGCTCCACACGGGCAAGGACTTCGTGATCATCGACTTCGAGGGAGAGCCGCAGCGCAGCGACGCGGAGCGGCGGCGCAAGAGGTCGCCCCTGGCGGACGTGGCCGGGATGCTCCGGTCGTTCCACTACGCAGCCTTCGGCGTGCTCACGGGGGACCTCCCAGGCAGCTCCGTCCGTCTGGACGACGTGCCCCAGCTCATGCCCTGGACGCAGCTCTGGTACCGCTGGGTCGCGTCGGCGTTCCTCGAGGCGTACCTGGAGGCGGCGCGGCCGGCGGGCGTGCTCCCCACCGACCCGGCCGCGCTGTCCCTCCAGCTCGACGTGCAGCTCCTGGAGAAGGGGCTCTACGAGGTGGGCTACGAGCTCAACAACCGTCCGGAGTGGGTGGCGATCCCGCTCGGGGGCGTTCTCGACGTGCTCGCCACCGGCGGGGACGCCTGAGTCGGGGGGCCTCGTACATGCGGATCTGGCCGGGAACCTCGCATCCCCTGGGCGCGACCTGGGATGGGGAGGGGGTGAACTTCGCGCTCTTCGCCCGGTCGGCCACCCGCGTCGAGCTCTGTCTCTTCGACGAGCGAGAGCCTCAGCGCGAGCTCGCCCGCATCCCCCTGCGCGAGCGCACCAACCGCGTCTGGCACGCGTACCTGCCGGACGTGCGGCCCGGCCAGCTCTACGGCTATCGCGTGCACGGCCCCTACGCACCGGACCAGGGGCACCGCCACAACCCGAACAAGCTGCTGCTCGATCCCTACGCCAAGGCGATCTCGGGGGATCTGGTCTGGCACGACGCGGTGTTCGGCTACGACCGCGCCGGGGGCGGGTCGGATCGCGACCCGAGCGCGCTCGACAGCGCGCCCTACACGCCGCGCTCGGCGGTGATCGACAGCGCCTTCACCTGGGGCGACGATCGGGCTCCGCGGGTCCCGTGGAGCCGGACCGTGATCTACGAGTGCCACGTCAAGGGCATGACCGTGCGTCACCCGGACGTCCCCGAGCGCCTGCGGGGCACCTACCTCGGGCTCGCCTCGGACGCCGTGCTCGATCACCTGCTCGCGCTCGGCGTCACCGCGGTCGAGCTCTTGCCCGTGCACTACGCGATCTCCGAGGAGCCGGTGGTGGCGCGTGGGATGAGAAACTACTGGGGCTACAACACGATGGGCTTCTTCGCCCCCACGCCGCGCTACGCGACGGGCGGCCGCGGCGAGCAGGTCTACGAGTTCAAGACGATGGTGAAGGCGTTTCACCGCGTCGGTATCGAGGTCCTCCTCGACGTCGTCTACAATCACACCGGCGAGGGGAACCACCGCGGCCCGACGCTCTGCTTCCGCGGCATCGACAACTCGGCGTATTACAGCCTCGCCCCCGGCGACCTCGGCCACTATCATGACTTCACCGGCTGTGGTAACAGCATCAACGTTCATCACCCGCGGGCGCTGCAGTTCGTGCTCGACAGCCTCCGGTACTGGGTGACCGAGATGCACGTGGACGGCTTCCGCTTCGATCTGGCGACGACGCTGGGGCGGAGCCCCCACGAGTTCGATCTCCTCGCGCGCTTCTTCTCCACCGTGCAGCAGGATCCCGTCATCTCCCGGGCCAAGCTCATCGCGGAGCCGTGGGACGTCGGTCCCGGCGGGTACCGCCTGGGCGGGTTCCCGCCCGGCTGGGCCGAGTGGAACGGCCGCTACCGCGACGCCGTGCGCCGCTTCTGGCGCGGTGACGAGGGGGTGGTCCCGGAGCTCGCCTCGCGGCTCTCGGGGTCGAGCGACATCTTCCAGGGGAGCGACCGCGGGCCGCACGCGAGCATCAACCTGGTGAGCTGCCACGACGGTTTCACCCTCGCCGATCTCGTCAGCTACGAGCGCAAGCACAACGACGCCAACGGCGAAGAGAACCGCGACGGTACCGACGAGCACTACAGCCACAACTGGGGCGCGGAGGGCGAGACCGACGCGGCGCCCATCCTCCGCATCCGCGACCGCATGCAGCGCAACCTCCTGGCGACGCTTGCCTTCTCGCAGGGCGTCCCCATGATCTCGCACGGTGACGAGCTGGGGCGCACGCAGCGCGGCAACAACAACGCCTACTGCCACGACTCCGAGCTCTCCTGGGTCGACTGGCGCAGCGATCCCCGTGGCCAGGCGCTGCTGGAGTTCGTCCGCGACCTGTTCCGCATCCGGCGAGAGAACCCCGTGTTCCGGCGCCGGCGCTACTTCGCGGGGGCGCCCATCACCGACGACGGCGTCAAGGACGTGCAGTGGCTGCGCCCCGACGGCGGCGAGGTGAACCAGGAGGACTGGTCGAGCGCGCAGAACCGCGTGCTCGGGATGCTGATCCCCGGGGACGCCTCCGACGAGCTCGACGAGCGGGGCCGGCCGAACCGCGGGCAGACCCTGCTGCTCGTCCTGAACGCGAGCAACCGCGCCCGGACGTTCCTCCTTCCCGACGTGCCACGCGGCAAGCACTGGCGCGAGATGGTGAACACGGCGGCGCCCGGGAGCCGGGTCCCCAAGGGGCTCGCCATCAACGTGGCCCCGCACACCCTCATCCTGCTCTCCTACGAGGACGACGCCTGATGGAACCCGACACCCTGCAACTGGTCTTCGATTACGGGACGCTCGAACGGATCCGCAACCTCGAGCACCACGATCCGCACAGCTTCCTCGGCGCGCACCCCGCCACCGTGCACGGCGTTGCCGGTGTCGTCGTCCGCGCCCTGCAGCCCGGCGCCCACGGGGCGTTTTGCCTGGTTGCGGGTCTGCCCGTGCCGATGCACATGCACGCGCTCGGGGGCGGGGTCTTCGCGGTCTTCCTGCCGGGGCAGGCGCTCCCGTTCCCCTACCGCTTCCGGTTCGTCGCCCCGGACGGGACGACCTGGGAGCGCGAGGATCCCTACCGCTTCCTGCCCACGCTCGGCGAGTTCGACCTCTACCTCCTGGCCGAGGGGAACCACCGGCGACTCTGGGAGGTCCTCGGCGCGCACGAGCGGGTCATCGAGGGCGTCGCCGGCACCTCCTTCGCCGTCTGGGCGCCGGCGGCCCGTCGGGTGAGCGTCGTGGGCGACTTCTGCCAGTGGGACGCGCGAAACTACCCGATGCGCGCCCTCGGGGCGAGCGGCGTCTGGGAGATCTTCGTCCCGGGCGTGGGCGTGGGCGCCGTCTACAAGTACGAGATCAAGACTCGCGAGGGCGCGCTCCGCCTCAAGACCGATCCCCTGGCCCGCGCCATGGAGCTGCCTCCCGCGCAGGCCTCGTGCGTGACCCGCAGCGCGTACGAGTGGCAGGACGCGGAGTGGCTCGCGCGCCGCGCGGAGGTCGACCTGACGCGTCGCCCGATGAACGTGTACGAGGTCCACCTCGGCTCCTGGCGGCGGCTGGCGGACCAGGGGAACCGCTCCCTCGGCTACCGCGAGATCGCGCCGTCGCTCGTCGAGCACACCAAGCGGTTCGGGTTCACCCACGTCGAGCTGATGCCAGTCGCCGAACACGCCTTCTATGCGTCGTGGGGCTACCAGGTGACGGGCTACTACGCGCCGACGGCGCGCTACGGGACCCCCGATGACTTCCGCTGGTTCGTCGATTACCTCCACCAGCACGACGTTGGGGTCATCGTGGACTGGGTCCCCGCTCACTTCCCCCGGGACGACTTCTCCCTCCGGCGCTTCGACGGCACCGCGCTCTACGAGCACGAGGACCCGCGGCTGGGGGAGCACCCGGACTGGGGCACGCTGATCTTCAACTTTGGGCGCCCCGAGGTCAAAAACTTCCTGGTCGCCAACGCCCTGTACTGGCTCCGGGAGTTTCACATCGACGGGCTGCGCGTCGACGCCGTCGCGTCCATGCTCTACCTTGACTACAGCCGCCGGGAGGGCGGCTGGATCCCCAACCAGCACGGCGGTCGCGAGAACATCGCGGCGATCGAGTTCCTGCGGTCGGTGAACCACATCATCCGCGAGGAGGTGCCGGGCGCCATCACCATCGCCGAGGAGTCGACCTCCTGGTTCGGCGTCACCAAGGCGACCGAGGAGGGAGGGCTCGGGTTCACCTTCAAGTGGAACATGGGGTGGATGCACGACACGCTGAAGTACTTCACCAAGGACCCGGTGCACCGCAAGTACCACCAGGACGAGCTCACCTTCTCCATGATCTACGAGTACAGCGAGCGGTTCATCAACTCGCTGTCTCACGACGAGGTGGTGCACGGGAAGGGGGCGCTGATCGAGAAGATGCCCGGCGACTGGTGGCAGCGCCAGGCCAACTACCGGCTCCTGCTCGCCTATCAGTACCTGCGGCCCGGCAAGCAGCTCAATTTCATGGGTATCGAGGTCGCGCAGCACAACGAGTGGAACCACGACTCGAGCGTGGACTGGCACCTCGAGATCCAGGAGTGCCGGCAGCAGCTGCAGCAGTACCTGGTCGAGCTCGGTCGCTTCTACCTCGAGACGCCCGCGCTGTGGGCTAACGATCCGGATCCGGAGGGTTTCGAGTGGATCGACTGCTCGGACCGCGAGAACTCGGTTCTGGCCTTCGTGCGCCGCGCCGGCGACGAGCACGTCGTCGTCGTGCTCAACATGACGCCGGTGCCGCGGCAGGACTACCGGATCGGGGCGCCCGCCGCGGGCAACTACGAGCAGCGGTTCTCCAGCGACGACGCCCGCTACGGCGGGAGCGGGTCCCCTACCCCCGCTCAGGTCCCCACCGACGAGATCCCCTGGCACGGGCGCGCCCAGTCATTGCTCCTGCAGCTCCCGCCCCTCGGAGCGCTGGTGTTCGCGCTGGCGCCCGATCTCGCCCACGACACGGTGCCGACGCCGGACACGCTGGAGCCCGGCCGCGCCGCCGAGTCGGGCGCTCCGGGGGCGGCGACGACCGCCCCCGCGGCGCGCCCTCCGGGCGAGGCATAGCGCGGGGCGGGGGCGCGACGCTCCCGCCCGGACTTCAGCCGCGCGGCGCGAGGGGTGGCCGCCCCATCCCGCGGTACCGGAACCCCGCGTCCGCGACCGCCTCCGGGACCAGGATGTTGCGGCCGTCGAAGAGGTGGCGGCCGCGCATCTGGGTGCGCAGGCGGTCGAAGTCCGGGGTGCGGTACTCGTTCCACTCGGTCGCGATCACGAGCGCGTCCGCACCCTCGCAGATCGCGTACTCGTCGCGGAGCAGGGTCACGCCCACGACGCCCTTGCGGGCGAGGCTGGCGGCGGTCGTCTCGAGCGCCTGGGGATCGGTGGCGCGAACGGTGGCACCGCCGGCGATGAGACCCTCGATGAGGCGGATCGCCGCCGCCTCGCGCACGTCGTCGGTGCGTGGCTTGAACGCCAGCCCCCAGATCGCGATGGTCTTGCCCTTGACGCCGCCGAGATCCTGCTCGAGGTGGGCGAGCATCGTGCGCACCGGGATCTCGTTCGCCGTGATGGCGGCGGCGGCGACGCCGAGCCCGACGCCGAGCTCGCTGCCGGTGCGGACCAGCGCGCGCAGGTCCTTGGGGAAGCAGCTCCCTCCGAACCCGAGCCCCGGGTAGAGGAAGGGGAAGCCGATGCGGCGATCCGAGCCGAGCCCGACGCGGACGTGCTCGACGTCGGCGCCCGCCACGTCGCACAGGTGGGCGATCTCGTTCATGAACGAGATCTTGGTCGCCAGCAGGCCGTTGGCCGCGTACTTGACGATCTCGGCGCTCTTGGGGCTCATGCGCTGGATGCGGTTGTTCTGCCGCGTGAACGGCGCGTAGAGGCGGGCGAGGACCTCGAACGCCTGGTCGTCGTCGGTGCCGATGACGACGCGATCGGGCTTGAGGAAATCGTTGATCGCGTCGCCCTCCTTGAGAAACTCCGGGTTGCTCACCACGCTGATGCGGTGGCGAGTGCGGCCGGCGATCCGCGCGGCTACCTTGGCGTTGGTGCCGACGGGGACCGTGCTCTTGAGGACCAGCACCAGGTCGTGCCGGGCCGCGGCGGCGACGTCCTCGGCGACCTTGAGGACGTGCGAGAGATCGGCCGAACCGTCCTCCTGGGGCGGCGTGCCGACGGCCACGAAGACGGCGCCTCGCCCGTCGACGGACGCCGCGAGGTCGTCGCTGAAGTCGAGGCGCGCGGGCCAGTTGCGCCGCACGATCTCCTCGAGGCGGGGCTCGAAGAACGGCACCTTTCCGGCGCGCAGTTGCTCGAGCTTGTCCACGTCGACGTCGACGCAAGTGACGTGGGTGCCCGAATCGGCGAAGCACGCCCCCGCGACCAGGCCCACGTATCCCGTACCGATGACTGCGATCTTCACGATGAAGTGGGATTAGCCAAGAACCGACGCAGCGTCCAGTGGTCCGGTCCGGGACGCGGCCGCGCTCGTCGAGGGCCAGCGCGCGGCGGGTTCCGGGGTTGCCAAGGCGCCCGGTTCGTCCTCAGACTCCCTTCCATGGTGGCCCCCGCTCCTGGACGCCCGCGGGGGAGCGGCTGGCCCGCTGGGATTCACGCGTTCCTGGCCGTCCTGCTCGTCGCGGGCGCTGCGGGCGGGTGCTCCCGTGACCGGGCCGAGTCGGACGGCGCGGCGAGCGCGGCTCCGCCCGCTGCCTCGGCGCCGCCGGCGGTGTCCCCCGCGAGCTCCGTCGGGGGCGGCGCGCCCGGAGCGGGCATTGCCGCGGCCTCGGCCTCGGGAGCACGGGGCGCTCCCGCGCCCCGCCGGCTCGTGGTGGTCGCCGGGGGGGACGTCAACCTGGCGCGGGAGCTGGGGCAGGAGATCCTCCGCGACCCCGTTGCCGTTCGCCCCTTCGCGGGGCTCGACCCGATCCTCCGCGCGGCGGACCTGCGGCTGGTCAACCTCGAGTCCCAGCTGAGCGACCAGGGGGGCGAGACGCAGTCCCCGTACAATCGCCTGGTCTTCACCGGGCCGCCCGGGGGCGCGGAGGTCCTCGCCGCGTCCGGCATCGACGTGGTGTCGCTCGCGAACAACCACATGTGGGACTACGGCAAGCGCGCCCTCTTCGAGACGCTCTCGCACCTCGATCGGGCGGGCGTGGCGACGGTCGGCGCGACCCGAGAGCCCGAGCGCATGTACGAGCCGCTGGTGATCCGCCGCGGCGACTGGTCGATCGCTCTGTTCGCCGTGACCCACATCTGGAACCAGGGCGAGTTCGGCTCGCACGAGGGCCGGCACCACGTCGCCTGGGCGCGCTTCGACCGGCTCGCCAAGCGCCTCGAGGAGGCGCGCCGCGAGCACGACGTCGTGCTGGTGAGCTACCACGGCGGCGCCGAGTACCTCGAGATGCCGATGGCCTTCACCAAGGAGTACGTGGGGGCCGTGATGCGCTGGGGGGCGGACGCGGTGCTCGGTCATCACCCCCACGTCCCGCAGGGGGTCGGCTGGCACCGCGGGCGCCCCGTCTTCTACAGCCTCGGCAACCTCGTGTTCGGGATGCACCGGGATCACGAGTGGACGGGGATGGGGCTGCTCGCGCGGCTGACCTTCGAGCGCCCGGAGGGCTGCGAGGAGCGGAGCTGCCAGCGGATGGACGTGGAGGCCTGTCCCTACCGGATCCTCGGTACCTCGCCGCTGCCCTTCTCGGGCCCCGGCCGCGCGGCGCTGGACCGGAGCTTCCGTCAGCACCTCGCGCGGGTTTCGCAGTACGTCGGCGGCACCAGCCTCGGCCTCACGGGGGAGGACGGCTGCTTCCGGCTCACCCCGCCCGAGGCCGCGCCGGCCGCCTCTCGCTCGGCCTCCCGGGGCGCGCTGCCGGCCGCCTCGAGCGCGGCGCCGCGGGGCTCGGCGTCGGCCACGAGCCGATGAGCGGGCGCGCTGCTCACCGGATGTTGTCGACGATCGCCTTCTCGCCGGCCTGGATCTTGGACAGGATGTTGGTGACGAGGCCCACCATGGTCTGGCGCGCCGACACCAGCGACTGCAGCCGGATCATGTTGATCTCGGCGTCGCCGCCGACCTGGTCCGTCAGGGACCGGAGCCGCTCCACCGCGGCGTCGCACTGCTCCTTGGTGGGAGTGCGCGGGGTCATCTCGGCCCGGACCCTCTTCTCGGCGCCCACGCACCGGTTCGTCAAATAGCCGTTGATCCTGGCCTGCTCGACGGAACGGTTGGGGTCGCTGAAGCTCTCCGGGTGGGCCTCGATGTTGGCGGTCGCCTCCGCGTAGGCCTCGTTCACGGCTTGCTGGACGGCCGCCTCGACCTCCTCGGGCGGGTAGAAGCAGAGCCCCTCGGCGGCCCGCGCCTCGTCGAGCGCCTGGCGCGTCGCGTCGCCCGGAGGCAGCGACTCGATGGCGTCGGAGTAGGCCTTGGCGAGCGCGGTCGCGTCGGCCTGGCCGGTGGCGACGGCGTCGTAGGCGGCCTGCACGCTCTGCACCGCCTTCTTGCGGGCGACCGCGAGCTCCTGCTCGCGCGTGAGCGCGGCGACCTGCGTGTCGACCTCGGTGAGCTGCGACTGGCAGTAGACGATCATCGACTCGGCATCGAGGTGGGTGAGAACTCCCTCGCCGGTCCACGGCGTGGGGGCGACGGCGGTGTTGGGCGCGATGGCTGTCATGGAAGGGCTCCTCGGGTTGGGGGTGAGGGACACAGGTCGAGTGGCTAGCAGCGCGTGCCGGGTGGGGAGGCTCGCGATCCGGCGCTGCGCGGGCGAATGGACGCGCCGGTGGCGCTAGCGTCCGTGAGCGTCTCGACGTCATCGGTAACGGCGCTCCACACGTCGGCGGAGACGGGCAGGGGGCGGCCGCGATCCGCCAGCTCGCGGAAGGCGGCGAAGGCGCTCTGAAGCTCCTCGTCCTGGCGCGCGAGCGAGCGCTCGAGCTCAGCGAGCGAGGCGGCAGCGGCGTGGCGAGGGTGCGGGGCGCGATGGTCGGTGACGGGGCTCTCGAGGGCGCTGGGGCGCAGCATCGGCGTGTCTCCGGGGTGGGCCGTGCCGGCGCCGCTCGACGAGCGGTCGCCGGATGCCTTCACGTCGGCCGCCGCGCGGACCAGTTGCGTGCACCGAACCGCTCCGATTCGCGTCGCTGCTCACGGGCGGCCGGCGCCGGCGCGACCGCGCGGCCTCGCGCTCACGGGTGGCCCGCCCTCTTGCTCACCCGACGCCGGCGGCGTCCTCGGCGTCCTCGGGCCCCGCGGCGCGGGCATCGGCCGGACCGGGCCGCTCGCTCGGCGCGGCGGCGGCTTCGTCGCCCTCCGCCGCCTGCCCGAGCGGGCGCGCGATGGCCGCCCGGACGGTGTCCATCAGCTCGTCCATCCGCTTGCGCCCGAACGCCTTGGGATCGATGGCCTCGCCGACCGTCACCCGGACGGTGACGTTCCGGTGAATGACATGGGACCCGCGGCGGTGGATCTCGATGCTCCCGTCGATCGACACCGGCAGGATCGGCAACCCCGTCACCGACGCGAGCTGGAAGCCCCCGCGCTTGAAGGGGAGCAGGCGCCCGTCCGGGCTCCGCGTCCCCTCCGGCGCGATCCAGAGGTGGGTCCCATCCTGCTCGAGGCGCTGGCGGGCCTCGAAGAGGCGGTTGAGCGCCTGGCGCCCCTTGCTGCGGTCCACCGGGATGAAGCCCGCGTCGCGCATCGCCCGGCCCCAGACCGGGATGCGGAAGAGCTCCTCCTTGGCCACCATGCGCACCGGGATCCCGAGCGCCTGGAAGAGCACGGGGATGTCGTAGTACGACTGGTGGTTGCTCATGATCACGTAGGTCGTCGCCGGGTCGACGCGCTCCTTGCCGCGCACGTCCAGGGCGACCCCGGCCTGGCGCAGCAGCCGCCGCGACCAGCGGTCCAGGCGGGCGTCGCAGGCTCGGGCCGACACGACACCCCGCAGCCCGTCGATCACGGTCGGGACGCTGATGCCGAGGGTCGCGAAGGCCACGCGGCCGAGCAGGGGGTAGGACGGCATTGCCATGGCGGGCACCCTGACACGGGCACCGCGGCCGCGAAATAGCCTCCCGGATAGGTGGCCGGGCGTCGAGCGC
>CAYOLF010000065.1:23319-36356 GCA_964404725.1 uncultured Polyangiaceae bacterium | reverse complement strand
CCCACCCAGCCACCGCTGGGTGGGTGAGGGCGTGGGGCACCGAACCGGGAGCAGACTCCGGCGAAGGAGGCCTGGAAAATGTCTCCTCGCCCTGCACGGAGGCATTTTCCGGGCCTCCGTCGCTGTCGGCAACCTGATCGGTGCTCTAGGGTCGGCGCCACGCGAGCGGACCGGTCGCGAGCGCGGCGTCGTCGCCCGGACCACCCAGCGCGACGAGCACCTCGCCCGTGCGGGTCAGGCCGAGGGGTCGCTCCGCGAGCGTCCCGACCACGACCGCGCGGTCGACGTCGACCAGCACCGACCCGACGGCGACCATCGGCGGCTGGCGCACCACCTCGGGGACCGCCTCGGGTACGGTGGCGAGCGGCGTCGTGGCGTCCTGTTCCACGTCCACGAGGACGAGCTCGGGTCCGCGCTGGACCAGCGCCCGCGCGCCGCTCGTGCCGAGGACGTGGTCGCCCTCCACCAGGGGGTGGACGGTGCCGCGCTCGAGGTCGACCAGCGCCGCCTCGCGCCCCGGGTAGAGCGCGACCAGGCGCGTCGGTGGACCCGGCCAAGCATCGGCGGCCTGCCCGGTGACGAAGACGCCGAGCGGTCGCCGAGTCCCCCCGCGCCAGAGCTCGACCTCGTTGCGTCCCTCGTCCGGCCCGGAAGTCCGCTGGCACGCGAACAGGGCCGCGTCCCGCGCGACGTCCGCGTGGATCAGGTGCCCGCGACAGGCGCCGCCGGCGAAGCGGGTCTTACGGCCTTGCGCGTCCACCAGCCAGAGCTCGTCCCCGGGCCGGCGCACCAGGAGCCTCTGCGCGAACGCCGCGACGAGCCCCGGCACTTCGCGTGCGGTGCCCGGTCGTACCGGGGCCGCGCGTGCCGAGGGGGAATCGCCTCGCGCCTCGAACACGGCGTAGGTGGGGACGGGACCCCGGCAGGGGCGCGGCCTCGTCGGCGCGTCACGAACGGGTAGATCGAGGCGTCCATTGCCGTTCGTGTCCTGGGCGACCACCTCGAGCAGCACCCACTCGCCCGTGAAGTCGAGCCGGGCGCGGCTCAGGCGGCCGGGGCCGGGCTGAACGACGATCTCGCGCCCCGACTCGAGCTCGAGGACGACGACGGACGAGGTCTTCCCCTCGGTCCGCACGTAGGAGAGCCGCCGGCTACTTCCGTCGAAGGACAGGAACCGGTGCTCGCGAAAGGACAGCGCCTCGGTGCGGGTGTCTGCCGCCAGCCTCGTGGTTTCGCCGGTGCGAGCGTCCACCAGCCGAGCCGCGCCGCCCTCGCGGGTGACGAGCCAGCGCCCGTCGCGGCTCGAGGCCAGGACGTCCTCCACGGCGCGCTCCTCGCCGGTGGCGAGGGTGACGAAGCGCGCCAGGGAGTCGCCCGAGAGCGCCCCCGCGGGGCCCACGACGACGCGCATCGCTCCGTCCCCGTCGTTATCGTGGCGCGCCTGGCAGAAGGACACCCAGGTCCCGGTCGGCGAAACCGCCTCGACCACCGTGGGCGCGGCCCCGCCCAGGGTCACCGCGGCGCTCGGCGGCGCGTCCGGGGCCGGGGGACGCCCCGAAGCTCGCGGGGCGGCGTGCGGTCGCGCGGACGCGGTCGTCGCCGCTGTCTGGCGGGTCGCCTCCGCTCGCGCCCGCGCGGGCAGGGGCGGCGCCGTTGGCGTCGGTGGGGGCGTGCAGCCCCCGAGCGTCGCGGTGACGATGGCCGCGACCGTCGCGCGCCGCGCGGCGCGGCGGATCGAGCGAGCCGCCTGCGTCATTCGCGCCAGTTGTGGCATAGATCGGCCCATGTCGCGAGCGTGGAGCGCGGGAGCACGGGTGCTGGGCCTGGGGGTCGTGGGCTGGGTCGTGTGGGGTGGCGGGCTCGTGGGCTGCGGACACCCGGACTCGGTCCGCCTCGGTGGCAGCATCGACTCGCTCGATCTCGCTGTCGAGCAGCGCGCGCTCGGCACCTTCCTGACCGGCGACTTCACGCTGCAGCTCGCCCTCGGCGAGTACGCGGACGATCCGGTGACGGTGAGCGGGGTGACCTTCGCGCTCACCCGCGCGTCGTCCGGCGAGGAGCTGGGGCTCGGCCCGCTCGACGTGCGCTCGACCGGCGTCGCGCTGCCGCTCGAGGTTGGTCCTGGTGACGAGGTGACGCTCGCCTACGACCTGGTCGCGGAGGACCCGCTGGCCACCGACGCCGCGGGCCGCCTGTGCGAGGAGTCCCTCGTCCTCCGCGCCACCGTCCAGTACTCCCTCGACGGGGAGGCGACTACCACGGCGCGGAGCCCCGCCGTTACTCCCTCCGGGTGCGACTGAGCCGCGCCCGCTGCGGTCGCTCGCGTCAGCCCGCCGGGGTGACGGCGGCGAGGGCCGCGCGCACCCGCGCCGCGATCGTCTCGACGGCTTCGGCGCGCGGGATGAGCTCCGCGCGCTTCGGATCCGTCTCTGAGCGGGCCTTGAGCTCGACACCGCCCCGGTCGAGCCCCTTCTGTCCCACGGTGACGCGGAGGGGGATCCCCACCAGATCTGCGTCCTTGAACTTGACGCCCGGCCGCTCCACGCGGTCGTCCACCAGGACCTCGATCCCGCGAGCCTCAAGGCCTCCCTCGAGCTCAGCCACCACCTCGGCCACGGCGGGCTCGGTCCCGACCGCGATGATGTGGACCTGGTAGGGGGCGATGCTGATCGGCCAGCGGATGCCGTTCTCGTCGTGGTGCTGCTCAATGGCCGTCGCGACCAGGCGGGAGACGCCGATTCCATAGCAGCCCATCACGAGCAAGCGGCTCTCGCCCTTCTCGTCGAGGTAGGTGGCGCCCATCTTCGCGGTGTAGTGGGTGCCGAGCAGGAAGATGTGCCCCGCCTCGATGCCGCGGTAGAGCGACAGGGGCGCCCCACAGGCGGGACAGGCGTCGCCCTCGCGCACGCTGCGCAGGTCGAAGACCTCGCCGTCGAAATCGCGACCGTGGACCACGTGGAGCAGGTGGGTGTCGGTCGCGTTGGCACCGGTGATGGCGTCGCGGACGCCGGCTGCGTCGCGGTCGACCAGCACGCGGCCCCGGAAGCCGACCGGCCCCGCGAAACCCACCGCGGCGCCCGTGGCCCGCTCGATGTCCGCAGCGCCGGCGAGGAAGACCTCGCGGACGCCGAGCGCCCGCGCCAGCTTCACCTCGTTCACCTCGTGATCACCGCGCACGACGGCCATCACCACCTCGGCGCCGGCGAGGTAAAGCAGGCTCTTGAGGAAGCGCTCCGGCGTGGCGCCGAGGAAGCGCGACACGGCCTCGATGGTGCCCGCTCCCGGGGTCGCCACCGGCTCGCGCGGCGGCACCTCGCTCGGCTCGGGCCCCACCGGTGGGAGCGGGGGCGTGGTCGCCACCTCGAGGTTGGCGGCGTGTTCGCAGCCCGTGCAGGCCGCGATCAGGTCCTCGCCGCTCTGCACGAGGACCTGGAACTCGGCGCTCCCCGAGCCGCCCATGGCCCCGGAGTCGGCCGCCACCATTCGGTATTCGAGCCCGAGCTGGTCGAAGATGCGGCGGTAGGCGACCCGCATCTTCTCGTAGCTCACGCGGGCCGTCTCCTCGCTGGTGTCGAACGAGTAGGCGTCCTTCATCAAGAACTCGCGACACCGGAGCAGGCCCCCGCGCGGCCGCGGCTCGTCACGGAACTTGGTCTGGATCTGGTAGAGGTTCTTGGGCAGATCGCGGTAGCTTCGGATCTCGCGGCGCGCCAGGTCCGTGATGATCTCCTCGTGGGTCGGGCCGAGGTGGTAGTCGCCGCCCTTGCGATCCTTGAGCCGCAGCAGCGTGTCGCCGAAGACCTCCCAGCGCCCCGACTCCTGGAAGTACTCGGCGGGCAGGAGCGCGGGCAGGAGCACCTCCTCGGCCCCCGCTCGACCGAGCTCCCGGCGGACGATCCCCTCGATCTTGTGCAGCACGCGCACCCCGAGCGGCAGAAAGCTGTAGATCCCCGCGCCCACGCGGCGCACGAAGCCGGCGCGCAGCAGGAGCACGTGGCTCACGCTGGTCGCGTCCGAGGGGGCTTCCTTCAGGGTGGGGAGGAGGGCTTGCCGGTAGCGCATGGGGGCGCCGTCCTAGCACGGGCGCGCGGCTGCGCGGAGGGACGGCGTGCGGCGACGGTGACCCGCCAGGGTCCCCGGGGCTCACCCGCGATGGGCGAGGGGGCTGGTTGCCGAATCGGGTTCGCCTCGGCGCCGGCGGAGGGGCTGCCGCGGGGGGTGAGTGAAACGGTCCACGTGCTCCTGCGCGCGGACCGGGGCAGCTCAGTTCTGCGCGGTCGAGCCCTTCGTCATCCAGCTGACGAGGGCGGCGAGCTCTCGATCCTTCTCGTGGCGGTCGTCGCTGCGTTGCCGGGTTTCGTCGGCCTTCCGCTTTGCCTTGTCCGCCGCCGCCGTGGCTCTTCGCTGCTCCTTGATTCGCTGATAGGCCGCCCGCCGTTGCTCCTTCGCCGCTTCTTTTGCCGCGAGGTGACGCGGATCGGTGGCTCGCCACTCCTTGGCCCGCCGATACGCCGCGCGGCGTCGCTCGCGCGCCAGCTCCTGGCGTGACAGGACCCGCGGCGCTGGATCGTCCGCCGATGGCGCGGCGTCCTGGTTGCCGGACGGGAGCGGACGCTTCACGACTCTCCCTGCTCTCTGCGCTCACGCATGGCCGTGCCGAGGGCGGCGGTGAGGGCATTCACGATCTGAGGGTCGAGGCCCTTGGCTCGGAGGCGGCTGCCGTCCCAGCGGCCCTCCGTCACCGGTGTCCAGTCCCACGCGCCCGCCGGTCGCCGCGACACGGCGACCGCCGAGCCTCGCCCCGGATCCAGGCGGTAGTCGACGCCGTCCACCTCGAGCTCCGCGAGCGGCGGCTCATCGTAGCTCACGTTGTCCACAGAAACTGTATTGATTGCGGGATCTTGCATCGATACACCGGGGGCCTTCCTGTGCGCGCGTTCAGTATACCGATCCTCGGTCCCGCTGCGCAACCACTCGGTTGCGCGGACGCGCGCCCCTCGCCCCGTCAGGGCTCGGCGCTCACCACGACCTCGAGCGCGACCTCGAGGCGGAGCGCCGAGCTCACGATGCAGTAGCCCTCGGCGACCTCGAGCAGGCGGCGCATCTCCGCCTCCTGTCCGGGCTCCGTCGTGCCCTCGACCCGGAGCGCGATGGCCGTGAAGCGCAGTCCCTCGCGCGTCTTCTCCAGCTTGCCCGAAGCGACGGCGCGGTACGCCCGGATGGGGAGGGACTTGCGGCGGGCGAGGGCCACGAAGGTGGTCATGTGGCAGCTGGCGATCGCCGCGAGCAGCAGCTCCTCCGGGCTCTGGTGCCCCGGGCGGCCGTCGAATTGGGCCGGTGGACCGACGGCCAGCGGGGCGTTACCCGGAGTCTCGAGCGAGCCCTCCGCCAGCGCCGCGTCGTCGAGCCGTAGGTGGATCTCGTAATGGTGAGGGAACGGGCTGGGCATAGCTGGTGGGAGCCACGAGGGGGAGGAAAGGATTTTCGGCGAGCGGCCGGACCGGGGGATCCGCGCGCTACTCGAGGGCCTGCGCGAGCGACGGATCGGGGTGCTTCGACGTTCTCATGACCGCTCCCAAGCTCCCGCGGCGTCGAGGCGGAGCTCGGCGCCGACGGTGGCGCGATGATAGCGTCCCCCGAGGGCCGCGTGGAGCACGCGCTTCGCGCCCGCCCCGCTGCAGTGGGCGGGCGCGATGAGCGCCCCATCGAGCGCGACGAGCTCGCGGACGGTCGCCGCCAGGCGGTCCGCCGACGCGGCCGCGAGGTGCATCCCGCCGACGACGCCGGCGACGGGGGCGTCCGGGAAGAGGCGGCGCCCGTAACGGATCGTGTTCAGCACTCCCGCGTGCGCGCAGCCGAGGACGAACACGAGCCCCGCCCGGTGCCGCACGATCAGCGCCTGGTCGTCCAGCAGGGGGTCGGGGCAGCGCCCATCACCATCCAGGAAGAAGGGCCCCCCCACGTCCTCACCGGTGACCCGCGGGATCTCCCCGGTCGCCCACACCCCGGGCGATACCTCGGACGGCTCACGACGCCGCTCCAGGGCCACCCCGGCGAGGACGCTCCGCGCGGGCTCCGGCACGCCGACGTCCCGATCGACGCCCGTCGATCGGCTCCGGTGCGGGCCGTCGAACGTCGGGTGCGCCACGACCCGCGGCACCGGTAAGAGCTGGGCGAGGCGGGCGAGCCCGCCGGTGTGGTCGTAATGGCCGTGGCTCAGTACGAGGGCATCGGCGCGGGTGAGGTCGATCCCCAACGCGAGCGCGTTCGGGAGCAGCGCGTCGGCGAGGCCCGTGTCCAGCAGCACGGCGCCCTGATCGGTTTCGACCCAGCAAGCGAAGCCGTGCTCGGTGGCAAGGCCGGGCGCCCCGGGTTCGTCGTCCACCAGCAAGCGCAGCGACAGGCGCTCCACGGGCGATTCGGCGGACTTCGTCGGGCTCGGCATCGTCATCGGCTCGAGGCGCATCGTAGCCCGAAGACCCCGTCCGGAGGCGCACTATTGCCCGGGGGTCGGGGGTCGAGCGGTTCGAATCGGAATCCAGCCCAGGCCGCGGCGCGGCACGAGCCTGTCACGTCGCAGCGGGATTCGCCGGGCCACGGGGCGCCATCGGCGGCGGCGCCGACGCCGTGGCCGCCTTGAAAGCCACAAGGCGCCGTACTACTAGCGCCCTTTCGTGGGCGCCGGCCGGCGCCCGAGCGAGCGGTGATGCGATTCTCCAAGTACCACGGGCTCGGCAACGACTACCTCGTCGTGGAGCCGGCGACGCTTGGGCGTGAGCTCACCCAGGACGAGATCCGCCTCGTCTGCCACCGCAACTACGGTCCCGGGTCGGACGGGATCCTCTGGGGCCCGCTCCCGACGGCCGAGGAGGACTTCGCCGTCCGCATCTTCAACCCCGACGGGAGCGAGGCCGAGAAGAGCGGCAACGGTCTCCGGATCTTCTGCCGCCACCTCTTCGAGCGGGGGCTCGTCGGCACCGAGCCCTTCGTCGTCGCGACCCTCGGCGGCGCCGTGCGCTGCCGCGTGCACCCGGGTGGGGGCTCGGTGGACGTGGCGATGGGGCGGGTGAGCTTCGACTCGGCGCGGATCCCGGTCGCGGGCCCGCCGCGGGAGGTCCTCGAGGAGCCCATCGAGGTGCTCGGCCGGACGTACCGCTTCACCGCGGCCACCATCGGCAACCCGCACTGCGTCCTCGTCCTCGACGCCGTCTCGGCCGATCTCGCCCGCACGGCGGGTCCCGTGATCGAGGTGGACCCCCGGTTTCCGAACCGCACCAACGTCCAGTTCATGAAGGTGCTGGGGCGCGGCGAGATCCAGCTCGAGATCTGGGAGCGTGGCGCCGGCTACACGCTGGCGTCGGGCTCGTCGAGCAGCGCCGCGGCCGCCGTGGCGCGGCGCCTCGGGCACTGCGACCGCGAGATCACCGTGCGCATGCCGGGAGGATCCCTGGCCATCACGGTGAACGACGACTTTGCGGTGGACATGACCGGGCCGGTGGTGTCGGTGTGCGAGGGGGCGGTACACCCCGAGGCGTTCACCGTCGACCCGCGCCTGCTGCGCTAAGCCCGAGCGGACATGGCCAGGACCAACCCCCACTACGACAAGCTCTCCGCCGGCTACCTTTTCCCGGAGATCGCGCGCCGTGCGAAGGCGTTCGCGGCCGCGCACCCGGGGGTCAAGCTGCATCGCCTCGGCATCGGGGACACGACCGAGCCGCTCGCCCCCGCGGTGATCGCGGGCCTGCACGCGGGCGTGGACCGGCTCGCCGGCGCCGCTACGTACACGGGCTACGGCGACTACGAGGGTGACCCGCCGATCCGGGAGGCGATCGCGGGCCACTACCGGCGCCTTGGGGTCGAGATCGGGCTCGACGAGATCTTCGTGAGCGACGGCGCCAAGCCCGACACCGGCAACATCCAGTCCGTGTTCGCGCCGGACAGCGTGGTGGCGGTGCAGGATCCGGCCTACCCGGTCTACGTCGACACCAACGTGATCGCCGGCCGCACCGGCCCCTTCGATCCGGCGACGCAGCAGTACCAGGGCCTCGTCTACCTGCCGTGCACCGCCGAGAACGGCTTCTTCCCCGAGCCGCCCGCGGCGCCGGTGGACCTGGTGTACCTCTGCAGCCCGAACAACCCCACGGGGGCAGTGGCGACGCGCGAGCAGCTCGCGCGCTTCGTGGCCTTCGCGCGGGAGCGGCGCGCGGTGATCGTGTTCGACGCGGCCTACTCGGCCTTCATCCAGGATCCCACGTTGCCGCGGAGCATCTTCGAGATCGAGGGCGCGCGCGAGTGCGCGCTCGAGATCCACAGCTTCTCGAAGACCGCGGGGTTCACCGGGGTGCGTCTCGGTTGGACGGTGGTGCCGCGCGAGCTCGCGCTCGAGGACGGCGAGCCGGGCAAGCTGAACCGCCTCTGGCGCCGCCGGCAGAGCACCTTCTTCAACGGGCCCTCGAACGTGGTGCAGGCCGGTGGAGTCGCGGCGCTCGGCGAGGTGGGGCGCGCGGAGTGTCAGCTCGTCATCGACCACTACCTGGGGAACGCCCGCATCATCCGCGACGGCCTGCGCGCGCTGGGCCTGGTCTGCCACGGGGGCGAGAACGCGCCTTACGTCTGGCTGGAGACGCCCGGGCGGATGCCGTCCTGGGCGTTCTTCGACCAGCTCCTGGCCCAGGCCCACGTGATCGGCACCCCGGGGTCCGGCTTCGGTCCGAGCGGCGAGGGCTACATGCGGCTGAGCTCGTTCGGCCACCGCGTGGACATCGAGGCAGCGGTGGCGAGCATTCGCGACGGGCTGCGCCTGTGAGGGGCTGGTCGGTGCAGGGGCCGTCGAGGATCGATCCAGGAGCGAGACAACGGCGATGACCGTGAACGATGGCGGGCCGGTGACGCCCGCGAAGTTGGTGGAGGCAGCGGCGCTGGTCGGGACGCCGCTCTACCTTTACGACGAGGCGAGCATTCTCGGTCGCTGCGCCGAGCTGCGCGCGATGCCGAACGCCTTTGGACTCCAGGTGGGCTACGCGATGAAGGCGAACTCGAGCCGTGCGCTGCTCGAACTCGTCGCCGGCGCGGGGCTCGGCATCGACGCGAGCTCGCTGAACGAAGTGCGGCGCGCGGTGCGGGCGGGGATCCCCTTGGCGCGCGTCATGCTCACCACCCAGGAGGTCCCGGCCGGCGCCGAGCGCGCCGAGCTGGAGCGCCTGATGACGGAGGGGCTGCGCTACAACGCCTGCTCGCTGCTCCAGCTCGAGCGGGTGGCGGGGTACGCTGCGGCCCAGGGGTTGCCCCTCTCCCTGCGCGTGAGCCCCGGCGCCGGGGCCGGCGAGAGCGTCACGCGAAACACGGGCGACAAGTACTCGAGTTTCGGCATCCACCCGGACGCGCACGCGCGCGCCGCGGAGTTCGCGCGTGCGCGCGGCGTCCGCGTCGACACGGTCCACGTCCACATCGGATCCGGGGGCGATCCCGAGTCGTGGCGGGAGAACATCGATCGCATGCTCGAGATCACCGAGCGGCACTTCCCCGACGCCACAGCGCTGAACCTGGGCGGCGGTTTCAAGGAGGCGCGCATGCCCGACGAGCGCCCTGCGGACGTCCGGGCGCTGGGCGCCCACGCCCGGCAGCGGTTCGAGTCGTTCGCGGCGCGCACGGGCCGACGGCTGCTGATGGTGGTGGAGCCGGGGACCTACGTGGTCGCCAACGCGGGCTACCTCGTCACGACGGTCATCGACCGGAAGTCCTCGGGGCCGGACGGCTTCGACTTCGTGGTCTGCGACGGCGGGATGGAGTCGAGCACGCGGCCGCTCCTGTACGGCTCGCGCCACCCCTTCTACGTCGTCTCCTCGGCGGGCCGCCTCCGGTCGTCGGAGTTCGCCGCCCCGTCGCCCGAGCCGCTTGCGCCTCGCGTCGTGGTTGGCCCCTGCTGCGAGAGCGGAGACTCGCAGACGCTCGACGAGCGGGGCCACGTCCTCCCTCGGCCGATGGCGGACGCCGCCGTGGGTGATCTGCTCGTGGTCGGTGGCGCGGGTGCCTACGTCTCCGCCATGTCGCTCGCCGGCTACAATTCGCACCCACGAGCGCCCGAGGTGCTCCTCCGGCGCGACGGCAGCCTCCGGGTGATCCGCGCCCGCCAGACGCTCGACGACCTCGTGGCGAACGAGCTCCCGCTCGGCGGGTGAGCGCCCGGCCCCGCGGGCGAAGCTGGTCACCCGTCGGCGGACTTGGCATGGTGCGCCCGTGACTCCTGCCCACTCCGGCCTCGCTCTGATCCTGGGCCTCCTGCTGGTGACCGTGGCCTGCCGGGAGCCGAGCGCGCCCCTCGCCGTCGCGGCGGCGCCGAGCGCGGATCGCGTGGGGCCGATCGGCTCCGATGCGGTGCCGTCGCCAGCCGTCCCCTCGCCGGTCGCGGCGGGGCCGAGGCCGGCCGCCGCGGCGCCGGCGCCGTCGCTGTCGGCGACCGACGGCGCGGCCTCGGCGGCGGCGCCGAGCGCGTCCACGGCGCTGCTCCCGCTCGTCGCCACGCTGCCCGCGCCCCCGTTGCTGCTCGACGCCGCCGGGGCGCCCCTACCCCAGACCCTGGAACGTCCGACCTCGACCTCCCCGTGGTTCCTGGACCTCGGCCCCGCGCTCTGGCGCGCCATCGTGGCGGACGATGCGGCCCTTGCCTTGCCGCATTTCTTCCCCGTCGTTGCCTACGAGGAGGTCAAGGCCATCGCCAAGCCCGCTCGCGACTGGGAGACGCGGCTGGTGCGGCTCTTCCGTCGCGACGTGCACCAGTATCACCTCGGGCTCGGCCGGGAGCGCGATCAACTGCGCTTCGAGGCGCTGGAGGTGCCCGAGGAGCGGGCGAAGCTCATGAAGCCCGGCAGCGAGGGCAACCGTCTCGGGTACTGGCGTGTTCTCCGGTCGCAGCTCGTCTACCGTGACGCCGAGGACCGCGCTCGGCGCCTCGAGGTGACCAGCCTGATCTCCTGGCGGGGCGAGTGGTACGTCGTGCACCTGCACGGGTTCGAGTGAACCCGGGCGCGCTCGTTCGGCGGCGGCAGGCTAGTCGTTCGGCGCCAGTGCCCGCTCGAAGAGAAGCAGGTGGTCGTCGGGGCTGCGGTGCACCAGCCGCCGCGCGTTGAGCTCCCGGCGCACGCGGACGAACCCGCATTTCTCGAGCAACCGCAGCGAGCGGACGTTGTCCTCCAGCGACCAGGCCGTCAGCGTCCGGAGACCGAGCTCGTCGCGGGCGAGCCGGGCGACCTCCGCGACCGCACGCGTGGCGATCCCCTGCCCCCAGTGCGCTCGCCCCACCCAGCAGCCGACCTCCCCCGCCCGCCGGGTCGAGTCGATGTCCTTGACGCCACAGACGCCGACGAGCCGCCCGCCCTGGAGTATCGCGAGGTGGTAACCCGTGCCCTGCGCGCGGGCCTGCCGCGCGAGCGCGATGAACCGTGCGGCTCCGTCCGGCGGATAGGGGTTGGGCAGCCCCGTCGTCGCTGCCACCTCGGGGTCTGCGGCCAGCGCCTGGATGGCGCCTGTGTGGCGCCGGGCGACGGGGACCAGTACCACGGGTTCTGGCTCGGGTCGCCTCACCCCCACAACCCTACCCCGACGGGGAAGATCACGGCAGGCACCCAATCAGAGTGATCGGCGTCGAGGGGCCCCGGCTCATCGGGACGGTGGCCCGTCCCGGCGGGGCGGCGGACGGACTGAGATCCTCAGCAGGGGCTTGCGCGGCGGCGGATCCATCAGGACGGCGATCCAGCGGTAGTCATCCGATTGCTCGAGCGCGATCTTGATCGCCATCGTGAGCGGCAGGCTGAGCAGCATCCCCGCGACCCCCCAGACGTAGCCCCACACGACCAGCGAGACGACCACGACCAGCACGGAGATGCTGAAGCGATTGCCCTGGACGAGCGGCTCGATGATGTTGCCGATCACGATGTGGATGGCGAAATACCCGATCGCCACCACGGCGCCGACCCCGGGATCGTACTGGAGGACGGCGAGGATGACGGTCGGGACCCCAGCGATGAGCGCGCCGACGTTGGGGATGAAGTTGAAGAGGAACGCCACCAGGGTCAAGAGCTCCGCGAAGTCGATCTCGAGCAGGACGAGCAGCAGGTAGACCGCGGCGGCGATGCCGAGGCTGACGTAGGCCTTCAGGACCAGGTAGCGGCGCACCTCGGTTGCGATCCGGCTGAACGCGCTGAGATCGGCGTCCGGGCTGGCCAGGGCCCGGCGAAGGCGCCCGGGGAAGTCTGCGACCTCCAGCAGGACGAACACGAGCACCAGCAGCACGACGGTGGTGTCCCCGAGCAGCCCCGCGAGCCCCGTGAGCATCGAGCTCACCATCCCCACCAACGTGCTTGGCTCGAGCGCGGCGCTCGCGGCGCTCCAGTCGACCGCGATCCCGTGGGCGCCGAGCCACTTGGAGACGTGCCAGAGGGTCGCGTCCAGGCGGAAGGCGTAGGTGGGCCAGCCGGCGACGAAAGAGGTCATCGACGTGACCACGACCCCGGCGAAGAGCGACAGCACGCCGACGACGGCGGTCGCGACCACCGTCGTCGAGGCCCAGACGGGGATCCGGTACGCCCGCGCCCAGACCACGAAGGGGGCCGTGAGCTGGGCGAGGAACGCCGCGAAGACCAGCGGGACCAGCACCGCCTGGGCCGCCTTGAGCCCCGCGACGATGATCACGAGGCACGCGGCGCTCACCAGTAAGCTCTGACCCTGCGACGCTCGAGGCATGACCGAGGCCGAGTAGACACCCAGGCGTGGAGCGGGCCAAGCGCGGGCGCGGCCCTGAGGCGCGCCGCCGTCTCCCGGCGGGGCACCCGCGTGCGGCGAGAACCCTTCGGTGTGCGGATCAGCCCTCGGGCCCGGCCTCGCCCGCGGCCCCGGCCACCGCGAGCGCGCCCGCGGCAGCGCCGGTCGCAGCCCCTGCCAGGCCGCCGGCGCCGCCCGTCGGTGCGCCCGCGGCGCCTCCGGTCGTCGCGCCCGCCAGGCCGCCGGCACCACCGCTCGTCGCCGCGCCCGCGGCGCCGCCG
>CAYOLF010000065.1:0-23219 GCA_964404725.1 uncultured Polyangiaceae bacterium | reverse complement strand
CGCGCCCGCCAGGCCGCCGGCACCACCGCTCGTCGCCGCGCCCGCGGCGCCGCCGCCCGCGGCGCCGTCGCCGGCGGTGCCACCCGCGCCGGCGGCACCACCAGCCCCACCCTCGCCGGTGTACGGGATCCCCTCGGGCGGGACGCCCCAGACGAGCACGCCGTCGACGTAGACGGCGATGCGATCTGCGTCACCGAACGAGTAGTCGTTGCTCTGGTTGAACGTCCCCGTACGATAGCCCTCGGTGTGGATCCTGACCTGGAGCGTGCTCTCGGTGCTAGCACCCGCCACGAGCCAGCCCTCCTCGAAGCTGAACTCGACGAAGTGCGAGGCGTTCGCGTAGTCCGCCTCGCCGAAGGAGGTGTCGACGTTGCTGGCCGACGCGAATGCGCCGCTCACGTAGTCGAACTCCGCGACGAGGTCCTGTCCGGTTTCGTCCGTGAACCAGTAGCGGATGGTCACGGCCGACAGATCGATCGGGTCGTCCCCCTCGTTCTCCAGGGACACGACGAAGCTGAGTTGCTGCCCGGAGCTCCCGGACGTTCGGTCCGTGTAATGCAGCGTCAGCAAGCCCGTCGAGTACGCGCCGGCGCCGCCGCCGACGGGGATCACCCCGCCCTCGCCGGCCTCACCACCCTCGCCGGGCGTTCCCCCCACCGCCATCAGGCCGCCCTCCGCCATTGACCCTCCCGGAGCCGCGCCGCCCTCGGTCGTCGCACCTCCGTCGTTCCCACCGCCGCCCGAGCCGACGGCGCCGCCCGTGCTCCGCGCACCCCCCGTCGTGGGGGTGCCGCCGAACGCCCGGAAGCCTCCCGTCGTGGACTCGCCACCCGTACCACCCGTGGGCAGCGCCCCGGGACCTTCGTTCTTGGCGCACCCGCCTGCCGCGAACAACGACACCAATCCGACCCTCACCCACCTGCCGACCTGCATTGCCTCGTACCTCCAGCAAGGAAACGGGCAGAGCCTACGGCAGAGTTAGCCCTGGTCAACGCCGCCCCGGCAGGGCGGCCAAGGGGCCGTCGCGGCACGGGTGGGCTCCCCCCCTCCGTGTCGGTCCCCCGCGGGTTTCCGGGGTTCTGCCCCGGCGGATCGTCCCCGGGATGGGGCGAGGGCGCCGCGCGCCGCGTCAGGCCCTCTCGAGCCAGGCCACCGCCTCCACATGGTGCGTCTGGGGGAACAGATCGTAGGCCGCGAGATCCTGCAGCGCGAACCCCTGTTCTCGCAGGGTGCGGAGGTCTCGCGCGAAGGTCGCCGGATCGCACCCGATCAGCGCGACGAACCGGGGTCGCGCCGCCATCACGCCGGGCAGGGCGTCTCGGGCGCCGGTGCGCGGGGGATCCAGGAGCACGACATCCGCCCCCGCCAGCCCGCTCGCCGGATCGTGCGCGACCAACTCGGCCCGACCGACGCGAAAATCCCCGCCGCCGAGCCCCGCGGCCTCGGCGCTCGCGCGCGCTCGCTCGATGGCCTCCGCCGACCGCTCGACGGCGAGACCGGTCATGCCGGCGGCGAGCAGGGGGAGCGCGAAGTTGCCCGCCCCGGCGTACAGGTCGGCGAACCTCCGCACCCCGAGCTCGAGCGCACGCGTCACGACGTCGCCGACCATGCGGAGGTTCACCGGCCAGTTCACCTGCGTGAAGGTTTCCGGCCCGACGCGGAGCTGTACGCCACCCGGCAGCGGGAAGCGCTGCTCGGGCGCGCCCCCGGCCTCCGCGCGCTTCACCCAGGGCGTCGCCGCGCGCCCGAGAGCCTGCTCGAGCGCGCGCCGCGCGCTGGCCTCCGCCCCCGGTTGCGCCACGCCCACCGCGACCAGCGGAGCGCCGAGCGGCGCGGCCCGGAGCTCGATCGACTCGAGCGGTGCGAGCGTGCCGGGGCGCGCGCCACGAAGGGCAGCGAGCCCTTCGTTCACGCGATCCGAGCAGACCGGGCAGCGATCGATGGGGACCAGCGTGTGCGCGCGCCGCCCGAAGAACCCGACCCGCCCGTCCGTTCCCACGTGAAGCCGCGCCCGGTGGCGGTAGCCGAGAGGGTCGCCGCTCGTCACCACCGGCGGCCCCCATCCCTCGCCGACGAGCCGCCCCGTGCGCCGCAACGCGTCCTCGAGGATCTCGCGCTTGGCGCGGAGCTGGGCCGAGCGCATCAGGTGCATCAGGTCACACCCGCCGCAGGCGTCGGCGACGGGGCAGGGCGGGGTGACGCGGTCCGGTCCTGGCGTGACGAGTCGCCATCTCGTCGCGCGGAGGAAGCCGCGGCGCGGCTCCAGCTGCTCCGGCGCGATCTGGTCCCCGGGGAGCGCGCCCGGAACGAAGACGACCTGTCCCTGGTCGGTGCGCGCGAAGCCATCGCCTCCGGGGGCGAGCCGCAGCACGGTGAGGGTCGCTGGCACCGTCTCTCGCTCGTCCCTCGGGGTCAGTAGGCGCTCACCGCTACCCGATTGCCCTCCGGGTCGCGCGCATACGACGTCCAGTCGGTGCGCGCCTCGACCGGTGCGCCCGCGGCGGCGAGGCGCGCCTCCAGCGCCCCGCGCTCCTCGCTCGCCACCCGGAAGGCGATGAGAAACGGCCCGCGCCCCACCCGGTCGATCCGGCACGGCGCCGCGTCGGTGCGCTCCACCATCAGCAGCGCGGCCCCGAGCTCGAGCCAGACGCTGCGCAGCGCCCCCGACTCGTCACCATGACGGGCGCGTTCGGGAAGACCGAACACGTCACGGTAGAAGGCGGCCACGCGCTCCACGTCGCTGGCTCCCAGCGCCACGTGGTGCAGCGCGAGCGGCCCCACCCGCCCTGCCGTCAAGCGTCCTCGCCCCGCGGCTCGTCGTCGTCCTCGTCCTCGCCGAGGCCGCAGTTGTAGAGGAAGTCACGGACGAAGTCGGTCATCTCCTCCGGCCAGCCGTGCTCGGCTCCATACTCCTCGATGCGATCCAGATCCGCCTGGATCGCCTCCAGGCGGTCGGCGGCGAGGCGCTGCATGCACTCCTCGACGCGCTCCAAGGCCGCGTTGGCCACGTCCGCGTCGACCACCTCGTCATCTGCGAAGTCGAGCAACGACGCGACGTGTAGCAGCGAGAGGAGCATCGGATCGACGCCGAGCGACTCCGGCACCACCGGCATGATCGTCCCGTCATTCGCCGCCTGCGCATCGTTTCGCTCGTCTGCCACGATCCACCTCCTCTGGGGGAGGCTTCGCGCCGTTCCGGCACCGGGTCAAGCCGGGGGCGCCGCCCATGACGCGCGTGTCACGGATCGACGGGGCACGCGGCCTTCGGGCCGCCGTGCCACCAGCGCTGCTCTCCCGCGGCCACGCCGGGGCGGGAGGAAACGCGATGGAATCGGTCCGCCCCGACCCCCCACGGCGAGTGGGAATGGTTCCTGCATGACAGAGGTTGGATCGAAGGTAGGGCTCGATGAGCAACCACGGCAGAGCATCTTGCGGACCGGCGACGCCGCGGGCTTCAGCGCCGGCGGACGAGCGTTCGGAGGTGCGCCGGGACCCGTCGTTGCGGCCGGCCCGCGCGCGACCCTCGAGCGGCATCCTGCCGCTGGACCGCAACGCCCGGATCGACGAGAAGATCCGGATGCTCGTCGCCGCGCTCGACGAGCTGCCCGTGCCCGATCCACGGGTGCGGCTCGCGCGGCTAGCGGCGCTGCGTCGCGACGAGGTGTTGCTCGACGCGATCCTCGCCGAGGTCTACGCCGCGATCCGTCGCGCCAGCGAGGCTCCGCCGTCGGGGACGTTGCCACCTCGCTCCCGACGCTGAGCCGCGGGGTTCTGGGGTGCGGCAAGGGGGGGCGCCCCGCGCCCCGCCCAGCATTCGCCCAGGGGGGCGCTCACACTCGAAACCGCCCCCTCGTCTGGCGGGGGCGCGTTGCTCGGGGCGCCGCCGCAGCCGGCAAACTGAGCGCGATCCTAGAGGTCCCCGGCGGCCTCCATCGCGGCGATCCGCTTGTCGATCTCGTCCTGCTCGTCGCACTCGGACCACCCCATCTCGTCGTCTTCCCGCGTCTCGCAGACCTGTAGGCCGACGAAGCAGCTCACGATGCCGTTCACCTCCGGGAGGTAGATGGTGCACTCCTGGGTTTCGCCGAGGGTCGGGCAGTCGTTACCGGGCGGGGCGGGTGGCGGAGGGATTTCTTCGTCCGGGTCGTCGTCGTCGCGCGGTTCCTCCTCGAGCCTGGGCGGTCCGTCCTCGTCGTCTCGATGGCTCCCGCAACCCGCCGCGAGCGCTAGGGACAGGACGACGCCGACCGCCGAGGTCCATTGGGGGAGCGAACGCGGGTTTGCCATGGTGTTGACCCTGGGAGGGCGAGGGCAGCCTTGTGGAACTTACTTAGGCTATCACGAGCCCCCGGGGCTGTCATTGAGGGGGCCAAGGCCCGCTATCGGTCGGTTCGGGCGCAGGTCGGGTCTTGTCGCACCTGCGCGCCCCCGTGCCGCCCATCCGTGCCCCCCGACTGGGCCGGAGGTGGACCCGTTTGGCGTGAGCGCGGGACTGCGCGCGGGGGCCGGGCGCGTCACTGCACGACGACGTTCAGGATGCCGACCGCGGCGTCGTGGTCCTTCTTTCCCGCGGCGTAGCGCACGAACACCCGCCCGATCTCCGCCTCGAGGTGGCGGGCGCGCGCCGGGGTCAGCACGCCGAGCACGGGCACGAGCAGGGTGCCCGCCTCGATCCTCGGCCGCAGCGGGATCGGCCGGCATCGCGCCGACTCGAGCGGTCGGAGGCGCCCGCCGAAGCCGAGGCCGAGCAGGTGCGGGTCGGCGCGGTGAACGACGACGTGGTGGACCCGCCTCCCGCCTTCGTCGCACTCCAGCGAGGTCCCCACCGCGCCCGCCTCCGTCAGCGGGCGGAAGGTGCCTGGCGGGAGGGACTCGGTGCGCTTGCCGGCCCCCGACGGGTGGTCGTAGTCGAGGTCGAGGTAGGCGACGTGTGGGGCCTCCGGGGTACCCCCCTCGACGACGATCGCCCGCTGCATCCCCGTCCCGGAGGCCCAGGCCGTGAGCAGCAGGTCGCCGACCTGAGCGCGCTCACCGGGAGGAAGGGCGATGATCAGCGCGTTCGGCAGCGCCTCCAGCGCGCCCCCGGCGACCTCGATCACCGACGCCTCGGGTCCCGGCGACACCATTCGCGCGGCGAAGTACACGAAGGACTGACTCGGCGTTCCGGCGGCGAGGGCGTTCTTGACCCAGCGTTGCGGCGGCGCGAGCACGCGATCGCCGGCGCGGGCCGTCGTCGGGGCTGCCGGGTAGGTGAACGGGAGCTTCGCGTCCTCGGGGCTCGCGCGGGGTAGTGGCGACGCGCTGGTGGCGGGCACGGACGTCGCGCTCGAGGCTGTGGCGGAGGCGACCGTGGTCGTCGCGGAAGCGTGGGGCTCGCCACGTTCGCTGCGGGAATTCTCCTCGCCGAGGGGTCGGGGCGTCGCCGTGCGGCAGCCCACGAGCAGCAGCGCGATGGCGCTGGCGACGCGGGCGCATCGGAGCGCACCGGGCAGCCCGCTCGGGACCGGCGGCAGGCGGTGACCCATGCGGGCAAGGTAGATCAGACGGCCCGCGCGCGTCACGCCCCCATCGTCCCCGGTCGGGTCGCCGGACCACCGCGCGACCCGGGGCGGCGTTGATCCGGCCCGCCCGCGTGCTACGACCGGCGCCGCGCTGGACCCGTGCCTGGATCGGGGTCTGGCGCATGGGCGAGGTCGTCATGGTACGTGTGAAGCTGATCGGAGCAGGGGGATACGGAGGCATCGGGCTCGTGGAGCTGCTGCGGCGCCATCCCGACGCCCGGCTCGTCACGCTGGTGGACGTCGACGGCGTCGGCAAGCGCCTCTCCGACCTCTGGCCCTACCTCGACGGTTACTGCGACGCGGTGATCGTCGCCCCCGACTCGGAGGCGGCGCGGAGCTCCGAGGCGGACGTCACCTTCTTCGCGACGCCGGACGGCGTGGGGCAGGGGGCCGCGCCCGGCGAGCTCGCGGCGGGGCGGCGTGTCATCGACTACTCTGGTGACTTCCGGTTCGACTCGGAGTCGCTCTACGCCGAGTACGCGCGCCGCATCGGTCGGGATCCGGTGCACCGGGCCCCCGAGCTGCTCGCCAGCAGCGCCTACGGGCTCACCGAACTCCACCGCGACGCGATCGCGCGCGCGCCCGTGGTGGGGAACCCGGGGTGCTTCGCCATGGCCTGCATCGTCGGGTTCGCCCCCGCCGTGCGGCATCGGCTGGTCGAGCTCGAGGGGCTGGTGTGCGACTGCAAGACCGGTGTCTCCGGCGCCGGCAAGAAGCCCTCGCCCGCGCACCACTACCCGGAGCGCTACGACAACGTGAGCGCCTACCGTCTCACCGGGCACCAGCACGTGATGGAGATCGAGCGCGAGCTCGGCGAGCTCGCGGGCGCGCCGGTGCGCGTCACCTTCACGCCCCAGGTCGTGCCCACGGTGCGCGGGATCCTCGCGTCGCTCTACGGGCGCCTCCCGCCAGGGGTGACCCCGGCCCAGGTGCTCGCCGCCTACCGTGACACCTACGCGAGCGAGCCCTTCCTCAAGGTCCGGGACCACACCGCTCCGGCGGGGACCAGCGACGTCCGCGGATCGAACCGCGTCCTGGTGACGGTCGCCTGCGACGAGCGGACCGGGACGTTCCGGGTCATCAGCCACCTCGACAACCTGGTCAAGGGCCAGGCCGGCTCCGCCCTGCAGAACATGAACGCGATGTTCGGCCTCCCCGAGACGCTCGGGCTCGACGGGGCCCCGCAGCACCCGTGAGCGGGGCGCGCCGCCGTCGCGGCGACCCTCAGCCGTGGAGCGTCGGCCACGGCCCCAGCGCTGCCAGCTCCGGCGGCAGGGGCGTCGTCGCCGAGAAGGCGGCGACGACGGCGTCGCCGCGCCACCTCACGAGGCTCGCGTGCAGGGCGTGCCGTTCGCCGAGCGCCGGGTGCGGGACGCCGCCGTAGACTGCGTCCCCGACGATCGGGTGCCCCATGCTGGCGAGGTGAGCCCGGATCTGGTGGCGCGCCGCGCGCGCCGCCTCGACCTCGAGCAGGGCGAGCCCGCCGGTCCGGGCGAGCACCCGCCATCGCGTCGTCGACGGGCGAGGGCCGCCCGTCGCTCGCTCCGGCGCACCGACCCGCACCCGGCGCGCGCTGCGTCGGTGGGGCAGGATGGGCGCGGTCAGCTCCCCGTCCGCGGGCAAGTCACGATCCTCGACGACGGCCAGGTAGCGCTTCTCCAGGTGTTCGGCGGTGATCGCCTCGCGCAGCCGCGCGAAGGTCGGCGGGCGCCGGGCCGCGATCACGAGGCCGGAGGTCTGGTTGTCCAGGCGATGAACGATCCCGGGCTCGAAACCCCCGAAGCCCACGTCCATCAGATCCGGGTATCGCCCCACCAGCGCGTTGACGAGGGTCCCTCGCTCGTCCGGGCTGAGCGGGGCGGTCGGCTGCCCCGCGGGCTTGTCCACGATCACCAGATCGGCGCGCTCCAGCACGACCACGAGCGTCGCCGTGGCGTCGGCGGCAGCCCGCGCCGGGGCCGGGACCCGCACGGCGATCTCGGCGCCGGCGACGAGCGGGGCGCCCTTCGTCCCGGGCCGGCCGTTCACGGTGACTTCACCCATCGCGCAGAGCGCCGCGGCGCCGCGGCGTGACAGCTCGGGGAGATGGCGGGCGACGAAGGCGTCGAGGCGCGTCCCCGCCTCGGTTTCGGTGACGACGAGGCGGACTTCGGTCAAAACGTGCCCAGGAGGCCGGCGCCCACGAACGGTGGCGCGTCGGGCAGGGTCCCCGCGGAGATGACGCCGCCGTAAGGGAGCACGCGGGCGGTCGGCGCGACGGGTGGCGGCTCGCGCCGCGCCCCCGGTCGGGAAGCGACCGCGCCGATCACGGCTCCGGTCACCGTCCCGGCGCCGATGCACGCGAGCCAGCCGCGGGTTTCCGAGGGCGACTGGTAGTCTCCGACCATGAGCGGGCTCCCCAGCGCCGCGCCGCCGAGGGCGCCGAGCCCGGCGAGCAGGTCCGCGAACAGCACCCGGGACGCCGACCCCTCGAACCGCGTCCCGGCCACGCCGGCGACCACCGCCCCGCCGAGGGCGCCGTACCCCAGTCCGAGGTGGAGCGGCTCCGTCGTCGTGCCTTCGATCGCCGCCTGCAGCAGTCCGCCGAAGAAGGTCCCGAAGAGCCCTCCCGAGTGGGTGAGGGCCGCGCCGCCTCCGTCGACGTGGCCGAAGCTCGTCGCGGCCGTCGCCAGCGCGAGGCCCCCGGTGGCGCCGACGAGCCCGTACAGGTAGCGCTCCTCGCTGGGCTCGACCGAGTACCCGTGGGCCAGGAGGAGCCCGGCGGCGCCCGGCCAGTGGATGCCGCCAGCGACGAACCACGCGTCGCCGACCGTCACGTTCCACTCGTCGGCCACGATCATCGACGCGCCGAGCCCGAGCCCCGCGCCGAGTGCGGTCAACGGATACACCAGCCGCGCGTCGTCGCTGCCGCTGGCCTGCTGCACCGCGAGCCCCGCGTAGCCACCGAGCACGGTCATGTTGAGGGCGAGCACGGGCCGTCCCGCGGAGCGAGCGTGCACCACGGGCGTCGCCGGGGCGGGCACCGCGGGCGCCGCGGCGCCGGGCTCCACCCCGGCTCGTCCTGCGTCCACGACGTCTCGGAGCAGGCGCATCACCTCGACCTCGAGCGAGGCGGGGTCTACGCGCTCCTGGCGCGAGAGGACCACCTTGGTCCCTGGCGCCACGGCGACGACTCGGACGACGAGCTCGCCGCGCTCGGGTGCCACCTCCGGCGCGATCACCCAGGCGGTCGCCGCGCGAGCGACGAGCTCCTCCTCCGCCGGGGGCGCGGTCAGGTTGGTCGGCGCCGCCAGGTCCAGCGTGAGCCCGAGGTCCTGCACCGCCTCGCTCAGGACGAGGTCGATCTCTCGGGCCGCGTCCTCCACGCGAGCGTTCTGCTCCTCCAGGTCGCGCCGTGGCCGCGCCGCCGGCAGCGGGCTCGTCCGCGCCGTCGTCGGGAGCAGCACGACGCTGGCCGGCTCCGCGCTGGCGGGTGCCGCGCCGGCGCCGGCGGCCAGCAGGACGAGGAGCGCTAGCCGTCGCGGTGACATGGCCCTAGCGTAGCGCCGAACCGCCACCTGAACCGACCGGAGCCCCCGCGACGCGCAAGCTCGGAGCCTCTCTCAGAAGAGCACGCTGACGTTGAGCCAGCCGTCCACCAGGTTGGCGTCGTCGACCTTGAAGCGATACCCGGGCGTGTTGAGCGAGCGGCGATAGTTCGGGTTCGGGATACCCGTCGCGGAGAGGACCCCCCCGAGCTGCGCGCTGGAGCTGGTGCGGCAGGGGCCGGCCGCGAAGAGGTCGCCGGAGAAGTCCGGGTTGCAGGCCTCGTCGTAGGTGATGAAGTGCGGCTGCACGTACTGGTAGCCGAGCCCGAGGTTGAACTTCACGTACTCCCCGGCCTGCCACGTGACCTGGCCGCTGAGGCTGAACTCGGCGTGCTGTTGCACGTCGGTGATGCCGGTGAAGAACACCTTCTGGGATCGCGGGTCCACGATCGACGCCGTCGCCTGGCTCGGGGTCGGGTCGGCGGGGTAGCCCGGGGCCTCCGGGTCGATGTACTCGGGGTTCTGTTGGTACGCCGCGTAGTGCGGCCGCCGGAGGCTGCGGGCGTCGCTCGATCCCAGCGCGTCGAACAGCTCGGAGTAATCGCGTCCCTCCGAGACGTAGGTGCCGACGAAGCGGACGTCGAAGGTCAGGCGCTGGTACTGCTCGCGGATCTCCCAAGGGATGATGGCGACACCGGCGATGAAATCGCCGCGCAGCGGCGGGTGGTTCACGAGCGATCCCTCGAGATCGGTGAGCCCGTAGTCGCTGTTCTCGTTCGGGAACTCGAAGAGGGCGCGGAAGCCCCCGTAGGGCTCCACGTACTTCACCCGCTTGCTCACCAGGCTGTAGACCTGGAGCCCGGTGACGCCACGGCTCACGCCCGCGCCCGGGTTCGAGGAGAAGACCCCCTCCAACGGGACGCCGTCGGCCCCCACGGCGTCGCCGTCCTCGCCGTTCCGGTTGAAGTCGGACGGGTCTGCGCAGTCGACCTGGGACGTGCTGTCGGTTTGGTTGAGCGCGCTCGGCGAGTCGTTGCAGGCGTGCATCGGCTCGGACACGTTGATGCGCGCCTCGATCCCCCCGATCCAGGTGGGCCGCACCCAGTTTCGCGCCTGGTTCATCAGCGCAAACTCGAGGCCGAGCGCGAGGTACTCGATGCCGCTGCGCGTGGGGGACTGGAACGGGAGGCGAAAGAGCTGCTCCCCCGGCTCGCCGCGCAGGGTCAGGGACTGGCTCTCGCCCGTCTCGTCCAGCGCCTCGAGCTCACGGTGGTTCGCCAGGATGATCGGCATCCGGGCGTAGATCGCGATATCGCGGTAGATCCCGAGGTCGATCCGCGGCAGGAGGCGGCTGGTCCGCTCCTTGAACCGGGCGATCTCGAGGTCGTCGCTGACGTAGCCCCCGGTCGTCAGCCCGGGCTGGGAAACGGCCGTCTCCCGGCGGATCTTCGCCCGCTTCGAACTCTGCTGGAAGCCGAGCGATAGCGAGACGTCGAACGGGTCATCGACATCGAACGCATCGACGATCTGCATGACCTCGGCTGGCTCGCTCAGGACGCTCGGCTCCGTGGAGCGCCGGGGCTCCTGCGCCACCGCAGGCCGGGCGACCACCAGCGAGAGCAGCAGTGGGACCGCAGCCGTCCGCCGCCCCCAGACCGCCCAGCTCGTCGCGCGTTTTCGGCCCATTCTCGCCGCCTTGTGCCGTGCGACGCTACCGGCGCCGGGGCGAAACTGTCAACGGACCATGTGGTCACGGGCTCGACAGCACCCGGGAAGTGAACCCCGGCCCGGGGGCCGCCCCCTGGCCTCGATGACCGGCGCCGGGTGGCGGCCGCCACCCGCGCGCGCGTTCGGCGCTACTCGCGCAGGCCCGTGCTCACCAGGGTCTTGCGGTTGTCGTCCTCGTCCTCCACGAACATCTCGCCGGTGATGTCCTCGGCGGCCAGCTCCTCGCGGGCGTGGCCGAGCTCGCGGTTGGTCTGGGCGAGGCGGTCCGCGAGCACCCCGGTGAACTGCCAGAGGAGCTTGACCGCGAGCTGGGGCTCCTTGCGCAGTATCTCGAAGAACTCCGAGCGGCTGAGGACGATGAGCTCGCTGTCGCCGTTGCTCACCACCGTGGCTGAGCGGGGCTGATTCCGGATGAGGGCCATCTCCCCGAAATGCTCCCCGGGCGCAAGCCGGGCGAGCTCGGTGTCGCCCTTCTTCACCTTGACCTCGCCGGCCAGCACGATGAAGAGGTCCTCGCCGACCTCTCCTTCCCGGATGACGAGGTCCCCGTCGCGGAAGGCCCGGATGACCGTGACCTGGAGCAGACGCAGGATCTCGCGGTCGCTCAAGGTCCGGAAGAGCGGCATCCGGGTGAGGATGTCGCGCTGGAGCTGGATCCGTCGCGCCCGCTTCTCGTCGCGGGTGGTCGCGTCGCCGATGGTGACCACGACCGTGGTGATGTTGTCCTTGCCGCCGGCGGCGTTCGCCGCCTCGATGAGGCTCTCGGTGGCGCGATCCTCGGATGGCTCCGAGAGGAGCATGCCCAGGCGCTCCGGCTGGTCCTCGAAGTAGCCGCTCAGGCCGTCCGAGCAGAGCAGGAGGCGATCGCCGGCGATCAGATCGATCACGATCGACTCCGGCTCGGCGTGATCGAAGACCCCGACGGCACGCGTGATCGCGTTCTTGGGCGCGATCTCCTCGATCCGCTCCCGCGGGAGCTTCTTGCGGCGGATGAGCTCGTTGTAGACCGTGTGGTCCTCGGTCAACTGCTCCAGCACGCCTTCACGCAGCAGGTAGACCCGACTGTCGCCGCAGTAGGTGATGAAGCCCTGCTGACCGAGGACGAGCAGCATCACCAGCGTGGTCCCCATCCCGCGCTTGCTCGGATCCCGCATGGCCTCCGCGTGCACCCGCGCCGAGGCACGGTTGACCGCGAACTCGAGCATGTTCGTGATGTCACGCTTGGTGACGCGATCCACGCCGGTCTTGGCGGCGACGTAGTCCTGCAGCAGGTCAGACTCGCGCTTCAGCTCCTCGTGGATGACACGGACCGCGAGCGCGCTGGCGACCTCCCCGGCCGCGTGCCCGCCCATGCCGTCGCAGACGATGAACAGGGACAATTTCTTGTCGACGAGAAAGTTGTCCTCGTTGTGGTCCCGCTGGCGGCCGACGTCCGTCACCGCGGAGTAGCGGAGCTCGCTGAAGCTCATCGCCGAGCACGATACCCGAGCCCCGACGGCGCGGCCACCGGGACCGGCATCCCGTCCGGGCCCCCGGGCCTGATCGGGGGATCAGCGAGCGCTCCGGAGCAGGCCGCGGTCGAGCAGTGAAGCGGCGCCGTCGCGGGCGACGATGACGTGATCGAGCAAGGGGACCGCGACGACCTCGCAGGCCGCGGCGACCGCGCGGGTCATGGTTACGTCCTCGCTGCTGGGAGAGGGATCGCCACTCGGATGATTGTGGACGAGCACGACCGCGCTCGCGGCGCCGCGGATCGCCGGCCTCAGCACGTCCGCGGGGGTCAACGCGCATGCGTGCAATCCGCCCTGCGCGACGCGCGTGGCCGTGCGAAGGTGGTGCCTACCGTCGAGCAGGAGCACCCACACCTCCTCGTGCTCCAGGTGGGCGAGTCGGGGCCTCGCCCAGCGCACGACCGCCTCGTGCGAGGCGAGGACGTCGCCCTCGGCACCGGCGAGGAGCGAGCGTCGACCGAGCTCGACGGCCGCGACCAGCCGCGTGGCCGCGCCCCGCGAGAGTCCGGCGGCGATGAGGGTCGGCACGTCGGCGCAAGCGAGACCGCCGAGCCCGCCCACCGCCGCGAGGAGCCGGACGGTGCGCGCCGCGGTCGCGGGCGCGCTCCCTCGCTCGCCCGTCAACGTGCGGATGAGCTCCGGGAGCTCGTCCGCGGCTGGGTGCTCGTCGCCGAACCTCGTCGCCGAGCGGGAGGGTGCTCCTGGGGGTCGTGGCCGCCGCAGGGTGGCGGCGGGGGGGTGGTCGACGAGCTCACTCGGTTCCTGCGGCATCGGTGCGTCCACGGCGGCCGGACATGCACGCCGCGTGCCGCCCGCCCCTTCGCGGCGACGGCGCCCGCACCCTGGCGCGCCGCCACCCGCGCTGGCGGCGTCCGCCGCCCCGCCTCCGGCTCGGGCGCTCGCACACGCCGCCGATCCCCGCCCCTGGCGGGGCGCTACTCGACGCGGACGGGCTCCCCGGCGGGCAGGCGGGCCAACAGATCGGCGAACGCCGCCTCCACCGACCGCGCGTCGCGGCCGTCGAACGTGAGCCGGGTGCGGTGATCCGAGGGCACCCATCGCGGGTACGACCCGAGCTGCACGGCGGGGTGGGCGGCAGCCACGGCGTCGAGCGTCGGCACGAGCTCCGCCTCCTCGGTGGCGAGGTACACCGAGCGCGAGCAGAACGGTCCGGGACCGCGGAGCCACGCCCTCACCACCTCGAGCTTGGCCCGGAACACCTCGGGGACGCCGGGCAGCACCCAAACGTCGTCTACCACGATCGCAGGCCACCGAACGCCGGCCGAAACCGCCAGCCAAGCCCCGGTGGGCACGCGCGCCATGCGCAAGTGCTCCTCCCGGAAGCGGTCCCCGTAATGCTCGCGGAGCAGGCGGGCCATCGTCTCCGACACCGTGACCTCGACCCCGAAGGCGGCGGCGGCGGCGGCGATCGTCACGTCGTCGTGGGTCGGACCGACGCCACCGGAGGTGAACACGACGTCGCACCGTGACCGCGCCGCCAGGATTTCGGCCGCGATCTCGGCGCGCTCGTCCCCCACGACCACCGCGCGAGCGAGCTCGATCCCCAGGCCGCGCAAGGTGCTGGCGAGCTCCGCGAGGTTGGCTTCACGGACCTTCCCGCTCAGGATCTCGTTGCCGACGATCACCGCGGCGGCAGTGCGCACCGTGCGCACGGCGTCAGGCCCGCGCGGCGCCTCTGTCCGGTCCCCGCCCAAGACCTACTCCTCCTCGACCTCGCGAGTGATGGGGCGGCCGGCCTCGTCGACCCCTAGCAGCTCTTCCACGCGTTGCTCGGCCGCGTCGAGCCGGGCCTGGGCGCGCCGGGCGAGCGTGACGCCCCGCTCGAAGAGCGCGAGCGATTCGTCGAGGGGGAGCTCACCACCCTCGAGCTGCTCGACGATGACGCCGAGCTCGCGCACGTCCTGCTCGAACGACGGCGGGCGCTCATCGCTCGTGACGCCCGTCCTTGGTGCCCTCTCCTTCGCGGCCATGATGCGCTGCAGGATTGTCGGTACGGGGCAGCGCCGCAAGCCGAAGCTCCACCTCGCCCAGCGGCACGGCCACGAGCGTGACCGTCCCGTCCGGATCCGGAAGCGCCGGCAGCACCACCCCGCTCGGGAGCCGCACGGCCACGGCGACGCCGGTGGCCGGGGTTCCCTCGGGGCGCAGCACCGAAACCCACACCGCCCCTCGGCCTACTGGGTCGAGCGACGCCGATTGCATCGCCAGCGCGGCCCGGGCGACGGCGCGCGTCGGCGCGTCCGCGTCGAGGTCCGCGGCGAGCGCGAGCGCTCGGCGGCGCGCGGGCTCGGCACGCCGCCCCAGGGCCGTCACGATCGCGCGCCGCACCGTGGCGTCCGGCTCGAAGCGGTACGCGCGCTCGAGCCGCCCGACGGCGCTCGGGTCCGGGTTGTCCCCGAGGCCGAGCGCGGCGTGCGCGCGCAGGTCCGTCGCCGCGCTGGTGAGCAAGCGGTCGAGGTGTGGGCGAGCGCCGGGCGTACCGCGCGCCGCCAGTGCTCTCGCCGCGAGGGGCGCGGCGGCCCCGTCGCTCTCCACCAGGGCGATCAGGGTCGCGGTGGAGACGCGGGCGCGCCCGGCCCCGCTCGCCAGGGCGCTCGCCAGGGCGGTGCGGAGCGCGGGCTCCCGCTCTCGCTCGAGCCGCGCCGCAGCCGCGGCGGCGACGTCGGGGGTCATGGCCGTCCTGGCCGCGGCCGCGACGACCACGGCGTCTCCGTCCTGGATCAGCTCGGCACCGCGCCGGGGGTCGAGGGCGGCGAGGCCCCACGCGCCGACGGCCCGGTCCGCGGGCTCGGTGGCGTCGAGGAGTGACTCGAGGCGCGGGCGGAGGCCCCGCGGGGCCCGACCCAGGGTGATCGCGCGGATCACCGCGCCGCGGGCCGCCGCGCGGCGCGCGGAGGGACGCTCGAGCGCGGCCGCCAGCGCGTGCTCGGCCGCCGCGTCCGGCGCCAGCGCCAGCGCGTAGGCCGCGTCCCCGGCCGCGTCGGGATCATCGAGGCGCTCGGCGAGCGCCCGCGTCGCGGCTGGTCCGCCCGCGCTCCCCAGGGTCGCGCACAGGGCCGCCCACTCGGGGCCCTCCGCGGTGGCCAGCGCCTGGAGCAGGAGTGGGACCGCTTCCCGTTGTGGGGTCGCGCGGACGAGCCCGAGCCACGCTCCGCGCGTGGACTCCGACTCTGCCAGGGCGGCGATCGCCGCCGGAGCGTCGGGCGCCCGGGCGAGCGCCAGGATCTCGGCGGCGGCCAGCTGGAACGGACCCGACGCGCCCACGGCAAGCCATTGGCGCGCCAGCGGGACCGTCTCGAACGCCCCGAGGCGGGTGAGGACCACCGCGGCGCGCGCGCGCAGCTCGGCCGGCCCCGCGGTGATCGCCGCGCGCACGGCCGGGAAGGCGCGCTGATCGCCGAGCGAGCCCAGCGTCTCGACCAGGCGCACCGAGTCGACCGGGCGTCCGCCGAGCAGCACGGCGACGTCACGCGGGGGGTGGGCCAGGACCGCCGCGGCCGCGATCTCCCCGAGCGGACCGTCCGTGCCGAGCGCCTGTCGGAGCGCTTCCCACGCCTCGGGACGATCGGAGCGCGCCAGCGCCAGGGCGGCGCTCGCGCGCGCCCAGGGCGCGAGCTGGTCGTCGCCGCCACTGCTGCCATCGGCGGACATGACGCGCACGAGGGCGCGGAGGGCGACCGGGTCACCCGCGTGCGGCGCGAGGGCTCGAACCACCGTCAGCAGGCCGATCGAGCCGCCGGGTGTCCCCGCCGACACCAGGTCGCTCAGGGTGGCGAGCGCGCGGGGGCTGCCAATGGCGCCGAGGCGCTCGACGCCGCGCACGATCTCCGCGGCGTCGGCGCTCGCGACGAGGCGCTCCGCCCGCGCCACCCCGAAGCGCGCGGTGGGCTCTCCCGCCCTCTCCGTCGGCTGGGCTTGCGCGGCCCGTCCCGCCAGCGCGGCGAGCAGTAGCGTCGCCAGGGTGCAGGCGCGACGCGCGCTCAAGGCACGGGCTCCTCCGTGGCCGCCGCCACCACTTGAACCGAGAGGCCGGCGCCAGGGGCGGTCCGCGCTTCCCGCTCCTCCTCCTCCGTCGCCACGCGCGCCGCCGATTCGCGGTGGCAGAGCAATCGCAGGGTGGCGGCGAGCACCTCGGCCTCGGCTCCGCCGTCGTCGGTCCCGGTGTCCACAGGTCGCGTCGAGACGACGGCGGTCCACGTCGGGTGCTCGTTGAGGAGCTGCGCTAGCGCCCGCACCATCGGGAGCGAGGTGGGCTCGATCTCGAGGGCGCCGTCGGTCCGCTGGAACCGAGGCGGACGCTGCCAGCGGACCCGCGCCGGCGGCGTTGCCGGCTCCAGCACTACGAGGGGGCCCCGCCGCGGATCTCGCGGGTTGGCCTCGACCTCGGGGCAGCCGTCGTCGTCCTCACGGCCGTCGAAGACCTCGGCCGCGTCGGGGCATGCGTCCGCCCCGTCGTCGAAGGTGTCACCGTCACGGTCGGCGGCCGGACAGCCGAAGCGCCCCGGGCCGGCGCGGTGGGTCCCCGGCTCGCGAGGGCAGGCGTCCTCGAGGTCGGGGATGCCGTCGCCGTCGTCGTCCAGGTCCGGGCAGCCGTCGTCGTCCTGGAAGCCGTCTCGGTCCTCCGCGCGGGCGGGACACCAGTCGCGATCGTCCGGGACCCCGTCGCCATCGGCGTCGAGCAAGGGGCAGCCGCGCTCCGGGGCGGCGCCGCGCTGGTGCGGGCACGCATCCAATCCGTCCGGGATCCCGTCGTGGTCGTCGTCCGGGTCCGGGCAGCCGTCGTCGTCCGCGGTCCCGTCGCGATCCTCGGCGATGCCGCGGCAGCCGTCCCGCGCGTCCGGGACGCCGTCGCCGTCGTCGTCCGGGTCCGGGCAGCCGTCGTCGTCGGCGAAACCGTCCCGGTCCTCCGGCGTGTCGACGCAGCGGTCTCGATCGTCGGCGACGCCGTCCGCGTCCGCGTCGTAGAAGCGCGGCGCCCAGGTGATGGCGAGCACGCCGCGCACTCGCGGGACGCCGAGCGCCGAGTCGAGCGGCGCCTCGAGCCCGCCGAGCAGGGAGACGTCGGTGACGCGCAGGCGAGCGGCAAGGCTGGCCAGCGCAGGTGAGCGGCGGTCCCCGAGCAGATCGGGCGTCAGCGCGACGGCGCCGTGCACGTCCGCGTGGAGCTCCCAGCGGCGTCGTCGGTCGATCCCCCACTCGGCGGGGCGGAGCGCGACCCCGAGCGCCCAGTCGAGCTCGTGTCCGAGCGCGGTCCCCAGAAACTCGCTGGTCTCGAGCCGCAGGCGCGGGCCCAGGAGCCCGCGCCAGGTCCAGGCGCCGCCGGTCCGCTCCACCAGCCCGTGGACGATGACCGTGGGCGCCCCCTCGCCGACGAAGCTGCGCTCGTCGCCCGTCGGCGCCGTGAGCTCCGCGGTCGCAGCCAGGCCCGGCCGCCCGCGGTCGATCCCGGCGAGGAGCCTCGTCTTAGCGCCCGCCCCGACGTCTCCCAGCGCCGTCGTCGGCAGCGGCTGCGCGCCCGGGATCAGGCCCGAGAGGTCGTCGCCGCGCTCGGCCGCGACCGCCGGCACCCGGAGCCACGCGGCGGTACGATCGCCGATGCCCAGGGTGAAGAGGGCGTCGGCGGTGAGCTGGTGCTCCACGGGCGTCGCCTCGACCTGGCCGTCCACTTCGAGCACGACGGGGCGGTGGGAGTAGGCGAGCAGGAGGCCCAGTGCCGCCGCGCCGTGACCGACGGTGGTGGTCGGCTCCTGGACGATCCCCCCGCGGGGGTCGGCTGGCGGGCGGAGGTAGCGCACGTCGAGCGACGGCTGGGCCGCCGCCGGCAGCGTCAGGGTAGCGCCGGCGAGCGTCGCTACGGCCATCGCGCGCGCCCGTCGCATGGGCGAAGCCTAGTACGCGGCGGGCGCGCGACGCCAGCGCGCCGGATCCCCGACCGCCGTCCCTGCCTCTGATTGGTGCTTGCGGCCGCTGTCGCGATTGCGTACTCGCCGGGGAGCCCATGGACGCACTCCGAATCCGCGGTGCCGCGCGCCTCTCCGGGACCATCCGCGTCGGTGGGGCCAAGAACGCCGCGCTCCCCATCCTCTGCGCCACGCTGCTCTCGGACGGCGAGAGCCAGCTGCGCAACGTGCCTCGGCTGCGCGACATCGAGACCACCGCCGCGCTGCTCCGCTTCCTGGGGCGCGACGCGACCTTCGACTCGCCCGTGATGCGCGTCGGAGCGACCACCGGCGACGTCCGCCCGGAGGCTCCCTACGAGCTCGTCCGCCAGATGCGCGCCAGCGTGCTCGTGCTGGGCCCGCTGGTGGCGCGGTACGGGCGCGCCAAGGTGAGCCTGCCTGGCGGCTGCGCCATCGGCGCGCGGCCGATCGACCAGCACCTCAAGGGGCTCGAGGCGCTCGGGGCCACCATCCGCGTCGAGCATGGCTACGTGCTGGCGGAATCGCGCCGCCTGCGGGGTGCAGAGATCGTCTTCGATCTGCAGACGGTGACCGGGACCGAGAACCTGATGATGGCGGCGACCCTCGCCAAGGGGCGCACGACCCTGGTGAACTGCGCCCGGGAGCCGGAGGTCGAGGAGCTCGGGCGCGTGCTCAACAGCATGGGCGCCCGCGTCGAGGGGGCCGGGACCGACACCATCGTCGTGAACGGACGCGATGAGCTCGATCCCTTCGATCACGCGGTCATCGCGGACCGCATCGAGGCGGGCACCTTCCTCGCCGCCGTGGGCGCGGCCGGCGGCGACGTGCTGCTCGAGCGGGCGCCCTTCGACGACCTGGAGCCCGTGGTGGCGAAGCTTCGCCACGCGGGGTTGATCATCGAGCGGGAGGGAGAGCACGTGCGGGTCGCGCGGGAGGGCCCCGTCCGTCCGGTCAATGCCACCACGGCGCCGCACCCGGGCTTCCCGACCGACATGCAGGCCCAGCTGATGGCGATGATGTGCGTCGCGCAGGGGCAGAGCGTGCTCACCGAGACGATCTTCGAGAACCGCTTCATGCACGTCCCCGAGCTCTGTCGGATGGGGGCGCGGATTGAGGTGCGCAACAACGTCGCCGTCATCGACGGCGTCCCCCGGTTGTCGGGCGCCAGCGTGATGGCGACCGATCTCCGCGCCAGCGCCTCCCTCGTCATCGCGGGGCTCGTCGCCGAGGGAGAGACGGTGGTACGTCGCGTCTATCACCTCGATCGCGGCTACGAGAACATCGAGCGCAAGCTGTCCGGAGTGGGAGCTACCATCGAGCGCTTCACCCTGGAGGGGATGCCGTGAGGCCGCTCACCGTCGCCATCCCCAAGGGGCGCGTCCTCGCCCAGCTCGCCCCCCTGCTCGTGCGGGCCGGGGTCGACACGGCGCCGCTCTTCGCCGACGACCGGCGGCTGATCAAGGAGACGACCGGCGGCATGCGGTTTCTGCTCCTCAAACCTGACGACGTTCCGACCTACGTCGAGTTCGGGGCGGCGGATCTCGGGGTCAGCGGTCGCGACGTGCTACTCGAGCGTCGCTACGATCTTTACCAGCCGCTGGATCTCGGGATCGGGCGCTGCCGCATGGTGGTGGCGGGGCTCGCCGGCACGCCCACGCCCGCGGTGCCGCGCGTCGGCACCAAGTACCCGCGGATCGCCACCGAGCACTTCGCCTCGCGTGGCGTCCACGCGGAGGTCGTCTTCTTGCAGAGCTCCGTGGAGCTGGCGCCGCTGGTGGGGCTCTGCGACGTCATCGTGGACATCGTCGAGACGGGCGGGACGCTGCGCGACAACGGGCTGGTCATCCACGAGGAGATCTGCCCCATCTCGAGCGTGGTCATCGCCAATCGGGTCGAGTTCAAGCTCCGTCGCGTCGAGATTGAGCCCCTCATCGCCGCGCTGCGTCGCGCCGTCGCGGAGACGCCCCGCGGGGACTGACCCCGCCCGCCGTCGACACCGCTCCGAGCGGGTGGCGGCGCCATGCGCTCACCAGCCCGTCCGTGGGCCTGCGCCCCGGATGGGTTCCGGGGGCGCGCCGGTCACCGCGGGGCGCCGGACGACCCGGCGGTACCCGGCGTGCCGGCGGCTCCCGCGACGCTGATCGTCGCCCCCGCGGCGCCCGCCACGCCGCCCGCCGACGCGGGGCCGCCGGCGGAGTCGCCGCCCGCCGCCACCTCCCCGCCCTGACCAGCGCTCGGGGCGGGGCCACCGCCCGCACCCCCGACGGTCTCGCCGCCCGTCGCCGCATCGCCGCCGTCTCCGGCGGAGGTCGCCTCGTCCGATCCCGCCGCACCGCCTGCCCCAGCGGTTGCGGGCTCCTCGCCGCCTTCCCCGGCCGTCCCCTCGTCGGGCGAGCCGCCCTCTCCGGCGGCCCCGGCGGCCCCCGGGGCTCCGCCGGCTCCGCCGGCTCCGCACACCGCGCCCTCGGGGCATCGGCACGCACTTCCCACGCATTCCTCCCCAGCGGCACACTCGATGGTGCAGCCCCCGCAGTGCTCGGGATCGCTGGCGAGGTCCACACAGACGCCATCGCAGCCCATGAGGTCGGGCCCGCAGTCCATCGCGCACTTGCCCTCGACGCACACGAGATCGTCATCGCAGTCCACGCCGCAGTCGCCGCAGTTCTGCGCGTCGGTCGCGAGGTCGGTGCAGATGCCGTCGCACTTCTTGCCCCAGGTGCCCAGGCAGCTGCACGAGCCGACGGAGCAGAACTCGTCCTCCGCGCACGCGGTCCCGCAGGCTCCGCAGTTGTTCTCGTCGCTCACCAGGTCGGTGCACTGCCCGTCACAGAGGCGGAACCCGGTACGACATTTGGTCGTGTTCTCCGGCACCTCGTCGTCCTCGCTGCACGCACCGGCGGCGAGCGTCGAGAGCAGCGCCGTCGTGAGCAGCGCCGCCCAGGTGCGATGGCGGGGAACGGTCCGAACGCGGGTTCGATCATCCTGCATGGGGTCCTCCACTCGGGGTGATCGCCGGTCCGATCACGAGGCTGCCGACCAGCGCTCCCCCAGGATGGCGCGGGCGCGGCCTTCCTTCAGCCAGGAATCGTGGTCGCTGCCGGTTGTCCCCACGAAATTGGTCACGGACAGAGGCCGCAGGCGGAAAGTTCGCGTCCGCTTGTCACGGACCTCGCCGCGGGGCGCCGAGGCCCCGAGCCGACCCGCGGGACGAGCCGGTCCACGGCACGGCCGCGACTGGCCTGCGAGAGTGGGGGCCCGGCGGATCGGGGATGCCGCGGTGCGGGTTGCGCGGGGAGGGAGCGGTCGGCATGATGGATCCTCGATGGTGCCGGCGGACGGCCACGGGAGGCGGCGTCTTGCGGTCGCCGTTGCCTGGGTGGTGAGCCGCTACACGACCACGCTGATCACCGGGATCGCGGACGAGCTCCGGCCCCGTGGCTGCTCGACCGTGTGCTTCTCGCTCGGCCACCGAACCTGCCGGACCGACCGAGTCGCGGGCATCCATCCCCTCTGGGACCTAATCGGTCCGGAGAACGTCGCCGGGCTGATCTTGCTGGCTCCGGCGGCCCTCGGCGAGGACACTCGCGGGTTCCTCTCGCGGCACGCCCAGCTACCGACGGTGTGCGTCGGGCAGCGCATCGAGGGCGTACCCAGCGTGTGGCTCCACAACGCTGCCGGGGTGCGCGCCATGATGGAGCACTTGGTGGAGCGCTGCGGGCGCCGCCGAGTGGCGTTCATCCGCGGTCCCACCACCAACCCGGAGGCCGAGGCCCGCTGGCGCGCCTACGAGGACATGTGCGTCGAGCTCTCCCTGGGCATCGACGACACGCTGGTGGAAGCGGGCGATTTCACCGAGGCCTCGGGGCGCGCTGCGACCGAGCGCCTGCTGGCGCGGTACGACCCGCGGCGGTTCGATGCGGTGTTCGCCGCCAACGACCTGATGGGCCTGGGCGCGGAGCGGGCGCTCGCCGCCAAGGGGTTGGACGTCCCGCGCGACGTCGCGGTGGTGGGGTTCGACGACCTGGAGGCCGTCTTCGGCGCCCCGCCGTTGACGACCGTGCGCCAACCGACCTACGCCCTGGGCCGCCACGCTGCCGACCTCGCGGAGCGACTGGTCGCGGGAGGGAATGTGCCCCAGCAGGTGCCCTTCCCGCCCGAGCTCGTGGTACGAGAGAGCTGCGGCGCGCCGCCCTCGGTGCCGCGCCACGCCGGGGCGGAGGGCGACCCGGGTCGCGCGCTATTCTTCTCGGCGTGGGAGCTCGGCGTCCGGCAACGGTTCGCCGAGCTCCCGCTGTCGCTCCGGCAGCTCCAAGACCGCACCGTCCGGTCCTTCCGGGGACGGCGCGGGCTCCGGGCGCGGCTGGCGCAGGGCTTCGAGGCCTTCGGCGCTCAGCTCGAGGCGGCCACGCATCAGTCGCGCGCCAGCGACGTCGCGCTGCACACGGCCCGCTCCCAGGCGATGTTGCGTCTGCGGCGGAGCCTGGTGTTCGCCGGCGATCTGGAGGACGTGCGGCGTGCGATCGAGGGGGCCCTCCCGACCCTGAGCTTGGAGAGCTTCAGTCTCAGCGTCTACGAGGGTCCGCGCCGTGACCTGGCCCGGGTGGTGCTCCAGGTCGAGGACGGCGCGCGACTGCCCCTGGTGGACGCACCGGCGGCGGCCCGCTATGCGCTCGGCGCGGTCACCCTCGAGCGCGACGAGCACGCCACCTGGCTGGTGCTCCCCGTGGAGGACGAGGCGGGGGCGCTGGGGTTTCTGACCGCCCGCGGGCAGACCTACGACATGCCGGCGCTCGCGGAGCTCGGTGCGCTCGTCGCCCCCGCGCTGCGCCGCGTCGGCGCGGGATGAGGCTCCGGTTTCGCGTCGGCGGTCCGTCGGGGCCCACGGCGTCACCGCTGAGCCTAGAGCACCGAACAGGTTGCCGACAGCGACGGAGGCCCGGAAAATGCCTC
>CAYOLF010000064.1:0-36462 GCA_964404725.1 uncultured Polyangiaceae bacterium | reverse complement strand
CCCTGTCGACCCACTCCTCGGGCACGGGGCGGCGCGGCCCCGGCCGATCGCGGCGGCTGGTCCCGTGCCGGCGAGGGAACCGTGATGGGCGGAGCCGCCCGCGGTCGCGCCGGCTGCCCCCGGGGCGAGGCCGGTCCGCGCCGTCAGAATCGGGCGTTGCGCCCATCGCGCGGTATGATGGGGCTCACCTTGACGGTTCGACGCCCCACCCCTGGGACCGCGCTCGGGCGCCGGAACGCCGGCGGAGGCGGCTGGCTGGCGGCCCTGCTGGCCGGACCGGTCCTCGCGGCGGTCGCCTGCGGCGCCGAGGACGAGCCGTCCATGGCGCCGTCGGCGATCGGGGGGCGCGCGGGCGCTCCCGGAGTGGGGGGGGCTGCGCTTGGCAACGAGGGGGGCAGCGCGGTCGGCACGATCTTCCTCGGTCGGCGGTGCATCACGACCGTCGACTGCGGCCATCGGCTCGAGTGCCTGACCGTGGACTCGGGGGTCTTCGCGGGCGAGGGGCCTCCCGGGGGCTACTGCACCGTGCCCTGTGACGACGACCCCGGGATCTGCGAGGGCTTCGCGCCGGGGGCGACCTGTCAGGCGCTCGGGGCGAGCGCTGCGACGGGGCGCTTCTGCGGGCTCGGTTGCGTGCGGGGCGACAGCGGGAGGGACGGGAAATGTCACGAGCGGCGGGACACGGCGTGCGTGGCCTCGCCGACGGCGCCCGAGCGCGGCGTGTGCGTCCCCCGCTGCAACTCCGACACGGACTGCTGCGCTCCCGGCGTCGTCTGCGGGCCGGCACGGTTCTGTGACCATGCCTCTGGCCTGTGCGCTCCCCAGCGCGCGACTGGGCTCGGCGTTGGGGCTCCTTGCTCGGGCGCTGAGGACGACGCCTGCCGCGGGATCTGCCGCGAGGTCCCGGGGACCGACCCGGCGCGGTTCGCCTGCTCCGAGCCTTGCACGTTCGGTGCATCACCGGCCTGCGGGTTCGTCCCCGAGGAGGGCGTCGCGTCGGCGTATTGCTACGACGCCGACGACCCGACGGTCGCGGCCGGTCGGGTCACGGGTGACGGCGGTTGGTGCGTCGCCGCCTGCGACTGTGGCGCCGACTGCAGCGAGGGGCTCCTGTGCCGCGCCTTCGACGACCCCGGTGTCGAGTTCGCTACCGGTCGGTCGGGGACCTGCGCTGGCGCCGCGCTGGTCGATGACCCCCTCGCGTGCGATGCCCCGGCGAGCGGCGGCACGACCGGGGAGGGCGGAGGCGCCGTCGGGACCTCGGGCGGCGTGGTCGCCGGGGGAGGAGCGGCCGGTGCTGCGGGGGCGGCGGGAGCCTCCCCGCTCGGTGGTGCGGGTGGTGCCAGCTCGCCCGGAGGAGGCGGTGGCGCCGCGGGAGGCGGTGGCGCTCACGCCGGGGCCGGGGGGACCTGGTCCATTCCGCCGGGGGGAGCCGCCGGGGCCGGCGGGGTCGGCGAAGCGGGCCACGTCGCCGCGGGCGCTCACCCTCGCGCCGGTGCCGACGTCGGTGGGGCGACGGCGGGCTCGCTACCCCTGGCGGGCCTGCCGCCCCGGTAGGCCTGGACGCGAGCGAGGGCCGTGGCCGCACTCAAGCGGCAGCTGCAAGCCGAAAAAAGCGGAACCGGGCCGACGCGAACGTCGGCCCGGTCCGGAACGGGGCACGGGGCTCGGCCGAGGCCGGGCCCGCCGCGCCAGGTTTGCTCACTTGCCCGTGGACTTGATTGCGCTCGCGCCGGCCGGGGCCGCCGCGGCCGGGGGGGCCGCCGGTGCCGCTGCTGTGGCGGCGGGGGCCGTCCACGGCGGCTTGGCCGGGATGTTCGGCTTCACGCCCTTCTTCTCGGCCGCCTCGCAGCCGAGCTTCTCCTCGGTCCGCGTGCCGTCGACGTAGACGATCTTGAACTCGACCCGGCGGTTGGCGGCGTGAGCCGCCTCGTCGGTGCCGTCACTCTTGAGGCAGTAGAAGCCGTAGCCGACCGAGGTCAACCGGGCGGCCTCGACCTTCTTGCCGACCAGCGCCGCCTGGACGGCCTTCACGCGCTGCCCGGTGAGCGTCTTGTTGAGCGCCTCGTCACCCTCCTTGGAGGCGTGGCCCTCGATCTCGACGAGCTGGATCTTGGGGTTGTCCGCCATGATCTTGGCGACCGCGTCGATGACGTCCATCGACTCGCCCTCGATCTGCGCGGAGCCCTTCTTGAACATGATCTCCTTGTTGATCTGGATGGTGCTGCCCTTGACCTCGGCGACGGGCTTCTCGTCGGGGCAGCCGTCCTCGTCCTCGAAGCCGTTGACGGTTTCGGGCTGATCGGGGCACTTGTCCGCCGGCAAGAGGACGCCGTCGCCGTCCGCGTCGAGCGTCGGACAGCCGTCGTTCGGGTCCGGGGGCAGCCTGTCCTCGGCCTCGTTCGGGCACTTGTCATCCGCGTTGGGGATGCCGTCCCCATCATCGTCCGGCGGGGGCGCCGGTGCCGGCGGCGGCTCCGTGCCAGTCGTCATCTCCAGGCTGGCCTTGCAGCCGACGACCGCGAAGGCGCCAGCTGCGCAGAGGACGATGGCGCTTGTCCAGTTGGTGTTGCGCGAGAATCGCATCGGTTAAAACCCTCCAGTTTCCCCACGTGGTTGCCGGCAGGGGAGCCGGCATCGCTCGGACTTCACACCCGCCGCGCTGGACCTTCCCCCTTGGGATCCTAATTGGGGGGGACGTGTCAGCGAGGGATGGACGCATGAAGGTTTGAAATCGGCTCGCCTCAGGGAACGATGTGCGCCTCGCTATCCCGTGCTGGGTCGGCCGGCCGTAACCTCTATTCGGTGACTGCATGGTCACTGAAGGTGCCGAAGCGGATCCCGACCACCAGCCTGGCGGCGCCGCCCTCAGGGGTGGGGAAGCTCACCTGCCGCAGGGCTTCGCACGCGCAGGCCGACGTCAGCCGATCTGGGAATCGGCTCTCGTCCTCCGCGACGGCCACGGCGACCCCTCGTTCGTCGAGCTCGATGAGCAACTGGAGGCGGCCCCAGAGCCCGAAGTCCCGGGCCAGCCCGTCGGCGTGGCAAGCGAGCAGCGACGGCAGGGCCGCGGTCAGCGCCTGACGGGTCGTGGTGAGGTCGACGCGGCCAGCGCTCGGCGGGTCCGTGCCCTCCGGGGGGCCCGTGCGCAGGACGGGCGCGTCTCCAGCGGCGAGCGCGATCTCGAGTCGAACCCGCAGCGGGCGCGGGGGTGGCGGGCTGAAGGTGAGGCGGCGCGCGGCGGCCACCAGGCAGCGCTGGACGCCCTCGTCATCCAGGCCTGCCCGGACGAGCCGCGCCGCCGAGACGCGACCGCTCGAGCTCAGCGACAGATCCACCACGGTCTTGCCGGCGAGGTCGGCGGTCCTCCGAAGTCCGTCCTCCATGCACAGGCGGAACGGCCAGTATCCGTCACGGCGCGCCTGCGCCACGATCCCGCTGCGGCTGAGGGTGCGAGTGGGCCGGCCCGTGCGACGGTCGACCGGCGCGCGCTCGGGGATGCCAGCGCCCGGCACGCTGGCGTGCACGATGACCCGCGTCCCGGGGTGAAAGTCGGCGAGGCTCGAGGGGTACGCGGGATCCGACGAGCCGCCGACGTTGAAGCGGGCGATCCGCTCGTCGTGCGTGGCCGCGGCGATCGCGCCGGCCGGTCTGGGCCGCTCGTAGAGCGGGTAGGGTGCCTCGATCTCGACCCGCGGCTCGGGTAGCGGCACCGGGACGGGATCCTCGCCCGCCGGGGGTGAAGCCGAGGCAGCACCCGCGGTGAGCGGCCCGCCGGGTACCGGCGGCGCCCCGCGCCACGGGACGTAGTCGCCGGGCGCGGGGGTTGGGTCGGGGATCGGGGCGGGCTCGTCGCCCCCTTCGCGGGGCGCCGCCGGAGGGCGGGCGACGGGGGGTGTCATGGCGTCGCCGTAGGGCGCAGCGCGGGCGAGGCAGGCGCTCCCGAGCAGGGTCGAGAGGACCAGGAGCACCCGAGCGGGCGCAGCGCCACGGGCGGTGAGGGCAGGAGTCACGTCGCCACCGACTACCACGGCTCCGACGGCGAAGGTCCCCGTTGTATCGCAGGGCGGCCCGCGCGAGAGTCGACGGCGAAACTCGGAGGGATGCGCCATGGACCTCACCGACGACGGCCGCGGCTTCGAGCACACGCCCGCGTTCACGCGGGTGGGCACCTCGGGATCGCTGGTGACCGGCGCGCTCGAGGCGCGCTACCAGGCCATGCTCGAGGCCGTGCTCGAGGACGGGGTCATCACCTCCGAGGAGCGGGCCAGTCTGGAGCGGACCGCCGAGGATCTCGGGCTCGACCGCCGGCGCCTGGAGCGCCTCGAGCAGGCGATGATCGCCGCCTTCGAGGCGCACCGCCGGGTTCACGTCGTCGAGCGCTTCGAGCAGCCCGTACCCTCGGCAGACGGCAACGTTGCGGGGGCGCCGGCCAGCGAGGACCGCGCGGCGCTGGTCGCGCGCATCCACCGGCTCGAGTCGCGGGTGCGTGACCTCGAGGAGGAGCTCCGGCGCGCGCAGGCGGCGGTCAACGTCGAGGTGGATCTGACCGATCTCGAGGAGTCCGCCGGCGCGGCACAGGAGGATCCGGAGCTGGCGCAGCGGCGTTTGCGGCGCGATCCGACGCTGCCGGAGCCCTATCACGAGCTATACCGCCTCTACACCGCGCGCGGCGATCTCGACAGGCAGTGGTGCGTCGCCCAGGCGCTGGTCGCGCTGGGTGACGCAAACCCCGATCAGAACGGCGTCTTCGAGCGTCACCGGACCGGGGCGCTCATCGCGCCGCGGGGCGGCGTCACCCCCGAGGCGTGGCAGGCGTACCTGCTCCACCCGGAGGCGGAGCCGTTGACCGGGCAGATCTTCGGGGTCATCGCCCCGGCTCTGCTCCTCGGTCGGGTTTCGGCGCTGCGCCGCGAGGGCAAACTACATCAGCCGGGCCCCGAGACCCGCCAGGATCCGCAGAAGGCGACGGTCACCGCGGTGCGAGCCGTGCCGTGGGCGGCCGCCATTTTGGGCCTTTCGGCGCCGATCCTGCACGTCGAGCCAGATCGAGACGGGGGGTACGAGCACGTCCCCGCGGTGCCGCCGCTCACGGTGATTGGGCGTCGCGTGCTGTCCGGTCGCTCGCAGCTCGAGCTGACGTTCCACGTGGGGCGCCACCTCGCGTTCTACCGACAGGAGCACTTCGTTCGGACCCTGTGGAGCGCCGTCCCCGATCTCGAGGAGCTGTTCCTCGCGGCGCTCGCCGTCGGCAACGTCAAGCTGCCGATCGCGGAGGATCTCCGGCGTCGCGTGATGCCGATCGCCGCGGCGCTGGAGCCTCTGCTCGGCGTGGAGCAAGTGGACGCCCTGCGCGCGCTCTACCTCCGCTTCGTCGAGGAGGGGGGCCGGACGAACCTCCTACGCTGGTGCTCCGCGGTGGACAGGACCGCCTGCCGGGCGGGACTGCTGCTCGCGGGCGACCTCGGGACGGCGCTCTCCGTGCTCGAGGCTGAGGAGGGCCGGGCCGGGCCGCTCGCGAAGGATCTCCTGATCTTTACGGTCAGCGATCGCTACGCGATGCTGCGCCGCGAGCTCGGAATGGCGCTCTGATCCCGCGAGGGAGGCCCGGCGGCACGCTCGCGGTCCGCGCGGAAATTGGGCCCCCGATCGGGATCGCAGGGAGTCGACCGGTGGGGTCGTCGGCGGGGCGCCGGACGGGCCGGGTGGCGCCACGGGCGATGGACCTTGAGCGGCCCGGGGGTTGCCGTTAGATAGCACCCATCACCGAGGGGTCGTGACGAGCGGGACGGGAACCAGCGACACGGAGCGCGCGCAGGCGTTGGCGGTCGCGGTGTGCGAGGCTCTCGAGATCGCGCCCATCGGGGTTGCCATCCTGGGTCTGGATGGCGTCGTGCTGGCGACCAACGGGACGCTGCGACGGTGGGCCGGGACGGATCGCACCCTGCCCGGGCCGGCGGCGGGGCTGCTGCCCGCGGGGGACATCCGCCGGCGCCTCTCCCGGGTGGCGGCCGGGGAAGCCGTGAGCTTCGAGACGTCGCGTTGCGAGCTCGTGCCGGCGGTTCGGGGCAGCTTCTCGGTGCGGCTCAGCCCGCTCACAGTGGCCGGACGCATCGTGGCGTGCTCCGTCTTCGTTACCGACGAACAAGCGCCCGTCGAGGCGCCGGACCGTCCCATGCACGAGCGGTTTCGGGATCTCATCGACGGCGCCGCGGACGGCGTGATCGTCGCCCGCGGAGACGTCCTGCTCTACGCGAACCGTGCCGTCCGTGACTGGCTGGCGCTCCCGGGTCCCGAGGACGTCGTGGGCCGACTGCTGAGCGAGCTCTTCGGCGTGGAGTCCCCCCCGGGGACGCCCGGTCAGCCCGGGGGGATCCACGACACCCACCTGCGACGTGCGGACGGCGGCGAGCTGCCCGTGGCCGTGTCGGTCGCGCGGGTGAGGCTCCCCGAGGGGGTGACGACCGTGCTCGTGCTCCGGCGTCGCGCGTCGTCGCGGGCGGAGAGCGGCGCCTTCGCGCGCACCCTCGAGCTCCTGGAGGAGGCCCTGGGTCGCGCGCAGGAGACGCTGCCGGCCCCGTCTCCCGGCGGCGCCGGCCTCGCGGGCGACGAGGCGAGCGAGCGGCTGGCCGTCGCGCTCGCGCTCTGTCGCGACCTGCGGTCCATGGCCTCGGTGCCGATCGCGGCCTCGGCGCGCGGGGAGCGCGCGGAGGAGCCAGCCCCCGATTCGCGCCACCTTCCCCGGGGCCGGGCGCCGCTGGGCGTGGTGCTCGTGTGCGACGACGAGGCGCGCCTCGCCATGCTCACCGCCGGGTTGCTGGAGCAGCACGGCTACGCCGCCGTGACCGTGGGAACGGCCGGGTCCGCCATCGAGGTGCTGGCGACGCAGCGGATCGACGTGATGCTCCTCGACCTGCACCTCCCCGACGGCAACGCTCACGAGGTGATCGCCCGGATGGGAGAGCAGTCCCTCCAACACCCCGTGATCCTCACCAGCGGCTATGCGGAGGAGGACGTCGATCCGACGCTGCTCCGCGGTCCCCTCGTGGTCGGATACCTGGCGAAGCCATATTCCATGGATCGCCTGATCGCCGCCATCGATCGCGCCCTGGAGCAGCGCGCCTCGGCGGGCGTTCGCGCCTGAAGCAGGCCGTTGCGGCGAGGACCCGGGGGCATTGTCAGCGGGTCGGGGCGGGTCCGACGTCGAGGCGCCGCAGCAGCGCGCGGCAATCGAGCGGTTTGGTGAAGACGTCGGCGGCGCCGGCCGCGCGGAACGCGGTGGCGAGCGACGCCGAGGTGTCGCCCGTCACCGCCACGACGAGGATGCTCCGGGTGGCGGGGGCCTCGTGCAGCTGGCGGCAGACCTCGACGCCGGACATCCCGGGCATGTGGGCGTCGAGCAGCACGGCGTGCGGTCGCTGCGTGCTGATCTGGAGCAGGGCGTCCACGGCGTCGCGCGCGCAGCGGATCACCAGCTGGGGCGCGCGCCTGCGGAGCTCGCGCTCGGTCGCGCGCAGATACGCAGCGTCGTCGTCCACGATCAGGATCGAGGACACCGGCAGCAGCTCTTGCGGGATCGGGATGGCGTTGTCGCGCAGGAACCGGACGAGCTCGGACCGCTCGACGCGGCGGTGTCCCCCCGGCGTGCGGTGCGCGCGGAGCAGCCCTCGGTCGATCCACGCCAGCACCGTAGAGGGGCATACCCCGAGCAGCTTCGCGATGGTGTGCGACGTGTGGTAGCTGGATGGGGGGCTGACGCGCGCCAATTCTCAAGTCCAGACGAGCGCCCCAATCATCTCGCGCGCGCGGGCGCAACGTCAAGTGCGCCGACGCGCTAACGACACGGGCTCCTAGAGCGGCAATCAGTTTGATTGCCGCGGCAGATCAACGACCTGGAGCAACGAGCGAGCGGCAGATCTCGCCACAGGCGCCCTGGGAAACGCCCCCTCGCCCCTGGCAACCAGTGGTGCCAGGGGGGCGTCTTTCGGGGCGCCGGCGCAGCTGGCAAACCGTTTGTCGCTCTATGAGGCGGGGGCAGATCGCGGTCGCGATCGCGAGCGCGGTGTGGGCGGGATGAGGTCGACCGCGAGCCGCTGGCGGGTGCGGGCGCGCCTCAGAGCGGCGCCGCCATGAGATACGGGAGCACGGGTTCACGGGCGAACCTTGACGAAAGAACCGTTCGTGACCATTGCGCACCGGGTGGGAGCCCCGCGACGGTCGGGGACCTCCGTCGGGCACCCGGCCCTCGCGCGGCGGACCGGGCCGGTCGCGTGGCGGGGGCGCCGAGGGCGTCGGGTCGGGGAGCTGGCGCCGGCCGAGGGACGGCGCGCCGGGAGGGGTGCTCCACCACTTGCGACCTGCGTGGCAGGGCTATATGCTGCGTCCGTTCGCGGGAATAGCTCAGTCGGTAGAGCACAAGCTTCCCAAGCTTGGGGTCGCGAGTTCGAACCTCGTTTCCCGCTCAATATCGGGGGGACAATCGGCTCCGTCGGACCCGCGCGGGGGCCGGCGCCAGGGCCGGGCGAGCGCCGCCCCGGGGACGAGCGGACGGCGGGTCGCGTGGCTCAGCCGCGGCGCAGCTTGGTCAGGAACTCGGCCATGTCGTCGGGGAGCTCGGTCGCGAAACGCAGGCGCTCCCCCGTGCGGGGGTGCACGAAGCCGAGCGACGCGGCGTGGAGCTGGATCCGAGGCGCTCCGCAGTCGGGGAGCGGGCGCCCTCGGGCGTAGACGCGCTCTCCCACCAGCGGGTGCCCCGCCTCGGCGAGGTGGATCCGGATCTGGTGGGTGCGCCCGGTTTCCAGGCGGCACTCGATCAGCGTGACCGCGGTCAGGAGCTCGATCGCGCGCACGTGTGTGACCGCTAGACGTCCGAGGCGCGGGTGGTCGGTGGTGCCACGGAGGCCGTCGCCCCGGTCGGCGACGAGGCGGGAGCGCAACGTCCGGGATGCCACCCGCCCGTGGGCGATCGCCAGGTAGCGCCGCTCGACGTCGTGCACGCGGAACTGCTGCTGGAGGTGGCGTTTCGCGGCGAGGTTGCGGGCGAAGACGAGGAGCCCGGTCGTGTCCCGGTCGAGGCGGTGGACGACGCCGATCTCGCTGGTGGTGTGACGGCGTCGATCGCGGTTCAGCAGCGCGCGGACCAGCTGGTCGAGCGTGCCCCGCTCGCCCTCTTCGAAGGGCACCGTGCTGATGCCTGCGGGCTTGTGGACCACCACGACGTCCGCGTCGACGTGGACGAGCAGGCTCGGGGGGAGCCGCTCCCGCGTCGCCGGGCGGGGCGCCGACGCGCGGATCCGGAGCGAGGCACCGCCGGCGACGGGCTCCCTCGGATCGGTGACCAGCCGCTCGGCGACGCTGACCTTCCCCGTCTCGATCAGCCACCGCGCGCGGGCCCAGGACAGGTCGGGGAAGAGCTCGCGCAGGGCCCGGTCGAGCGCCGCTGGAGGGGCGGCCGCGGGCCGCACCACCACGCCGTCCGGGATGGTGCGGGACGCGCGGGGCGACATGGTCGGCCGAGCGTAGCCGGTGGACGCGGGCCGCACCAACCGGCGCGGCGCCGTTCGTCGTGCGCCCGACGCCCCCGGGGAGGCGGCGGCGTCGGGCGCCGGGCAAGCGGCCGCCTCATTCGGTCCGCGCAGCGAGTGGGGGACCGGGGCGGCACGGCGAAGGTCGTGGCGGCCGCGCGGGGGCCGGTGGCGGTGGCCCGAGGGGGTGCTACCGTCCGGGCGCCCCGGGTCCCACGGGCCTCGCGCGCGTGGGGGATCGGTGGATTTCGGCATGACGGCGCAGGGTCCCGCAGCAGCGAGCTTCGACGAAGATTTCTGCCGCGCGGTGCTGCCGAGGGTGTCGCGGACCTTCGCTGTCTCCATCGAGGCGTTGCCGCGCGGGCTGCGTGAGGCGGTGCGGACCGCGTACCTGCTCTGTCGCATCGTCGATACGGTGGAGGATCAGGCGGGGCTCGACGCTGGGGACCGCGCCGCGCTCTACGACGCCTTCGATCGGGCGCTGGCGTGCGTGGACGCTCCGGGCGGCGAGGCGTCCGAGGCCGTGGTGGGCTTCGAGCGGCTGGCGCGGGAGCACGCGCTCGACGCCGACGGCGCCGACGGCGCGCTGTGCGCCCGCGCGGGCGCCGTGTTCGGGGCCTTCGCCGCGCTCGAGTCGGGTGAGCGGGCCGCGATCCGCCCGCACGTGGCCGGGATGTCCCGGGGCATGCGGGAGTTCTCCGAGCGCGCGGAGCGGTTCGGCCGGTTGCGGCTCCGCGACGTGGCCGACCTCGAGCGGTACTGCTACTTCGTGGCCGGCACGGTCGGAGAGCTGCTGACCGCGCTGTTCGAGCTCGCGGTGCCGAACCTCACCGCCGCGACCCGGGCGGGGCTGCGGGAGCGCGCCGTGAGCTTCGGGCTCGGGCTGCAGATGGTCAACATCGTCAAGGACGTGGCGGAGGATCTTCAGCGCGGCGATGTCTTCCTGCCCGAGAGCCTGGCCGAGCAGCAGGGGTTGTCCCTCGAGGAGCTGCTCCTCCCGGAGCACCGCAGCGCGGGGCTGCGGGTGGTCCGCGAGGTGTCTCGGATCGCGAGGTCGCATCTCGATCGCGCCCGCGAGTACGCGCTGCTCTGGCCTCCGCAGGACGGGGCCGACGTGCGCCGGTTCTGCGCGGTGCCGCTCGCGCTGGCGCTGGCCACCTTGCGCGAGGTGGACGAGGGCGACGCGACCCTGCGCGTCGATCGGGCGCCGAAGGTTTCCCGAGAGGCGGTTGCGCGCATCGTCGCGGAGGCGAGCCGCGCGCTCGCGGATGACGCCGCGCTCGCCGCGCTGTTCGAGCGGTGCGCCCGCGGCGACTACCGCTGAGCAGCCCTTCGGTGGCAACCGGGCAGCGGTGCTCGCCCTCAGCGCCGGCCGTCGAGGGGATCCACGCGCGGCCGGGCCCCCGCGGTCGAGCGCGAGGGCGGTCGCCCCGCCTTGGCGGTGGGCGCGGTCCACGGGCGCGCGGACGCGATCGGCGGGGGGGCGGTCGTCGTGACCGGGGCCGTCGGCAGCGCGGAGGCGGAGGCCATCGGGGGCTCGCCGCGGTCGCCGTCGCCGTCGCCCCCCGCCGCGGACGGCTCCGGAGCGATGAGCCCCGCCGACTGGGTGGCGGCGCTGGCCGGGAGAACGCCGGCGGGGTCGTTGCTAGCGCTGTCCGTCGCGTTCACGCCAGCCAGGGGCGCCGGGGTAGGGTGCCCGCCGCGCAGGGCGATGGCTGTGCCGACCCCGGCGAGCACCGTGACTGCGACGATGGTGCCCACGACCAGACCCGTCCGGGGGGCGCGCTCTCGCGGCCGCGCGTCCTGCCCGAAGGCGGCCGCGGTCTGGGCCTGGGCCGGGGTCGCGGGCGGCGCCAGGCTACCGAGGCTCGCGCTGGTGTTGACGCCCGCCGTGAGCAAGACCCCCTTGATCCGCGGGACGGAGACGGCACCCTGGGCCGGAGCGTAGCGCTGGAGCGCCGTTGCCAGCGTCCCGACGTGCTGGATACGGCGCGCGGGATCCTTCTCGAGGCAGCGCAGCACCACGGCCTCGAGCTCGGCGGGGACGTCGGGGCGCAGATCGCGGAGCGGCGGCGCCGGCTCCGACACCACGGTGGCGATGAGCCCCGACACCGTCTCCGCCTGGAAGGGCGTCCTGCCCGTCACCAGCTCGTACAGGATCACCCCGAGCGCCCACACGTCTGTTCGTTGGTCGACGTTCTTGGTGCTCTTGAGCTGCTCCGGCGACATGTAGAGCGGCGAGCCCATCACCGACTGGGTGGTCGTGAGGTTCATCGGGGCCCCGGCGGGGGAGCTGGACTTGGAGATGCCGAAATCCAGCACCTTGACCAGCGGAGAGCCGTCGGCGCGATGAGCGAGGAAGAGATTGGCCGGCTTCAGGTCCCGGTGGACGATGCCCAGGGCATGGGCCTCGGCGATCGCCTCGCAAGCCTGCAGGACGAAGCCGACGGCCTCCTCCAGGGGCAGCACCCTGCGGGTGGCGAGCTCGCTCGCGAGGTCGCACCCGCTCAGGTACTCCATGACCATATAGGGGGCGCCCGACTCGAGCGTGCCAACGTCGATGGTCCGGGCCACGTGCTCGCTCTGGATGCGGACGGCCGCCTGCGCCTCCCGGAGGAACCGCGCGACCGCCTCCGCGTTCTGGCAGTACTCCGCGAGCAGGAACTTCAACGCGACCCGCTGGCCGAGCTGCTGGTGGGTCGCGGCGACGACGACGCCCATCCCCCCTTCGCCGAGGACGCGCTCGACCACGTACTTGCCCGCCAGCAAGTCGCCGGGGCCCACCGGGGCGGTCATCGCTCCATTCTAGCCTGGCTCTCGCCTCGGCGGCACGCTGAAGGTTTGGCGCCGCTTGAGCTCCGCGTGTGGGCGGAGTACGACCGAGGGGTGATGGGGTTCCGGTCGCTCGCTGGTCGGCTCGTGATCGTCGGCTCGCTGCTCTCGACGGGTCCGGTCCTCGCCCAGACGGGCGCCGACCGCGCCCTCGCGGAGGCGCTCTACGACGAGGGGCGGCGCCTGATGGCCGAGGGGCAGCACGCGGCGGCGTGCGCCAAGCTCGAGGAGAGCCAGCGGCTCGATCCGGCGACGGGGACGCTGCTCAACCTGGCCGCCTGCCGCGAGCAGGAGGGGCGGATCGCCACGGCGTGGATGCTCTTCAAAGACGCGGCGGCCGCTGCCCGGCGCGACGGGCGGCAGGACCGGGTCGAATACGCCAACGGGAAGGCGGCGGAGCTCGATCCGCGGGTGTCGCGGTTGACCCTCGAGGTCCCGGCGGCCAGCGCGACCGATGGCCTCGAGATTCGGCTCGACGGCGTCGTGGTCCGCTCTGTCGCCTGGGGGATCCCGACGCCCGTGGACGGGGGTCGGCACGTCGTCGAGGCCATGGCGCCTGGGCGCGCGCCGTTTCGGCTCGAGGTGGAGGTGGCGGCAGAGGGGGACGCCCAGCGTGTGGCGGTCCCAGCGCTGCGGCCCACGGCGCCGTCCGCGGCGGAGCCGTCCGCCGGACCCGCGCCGTCAGCGGGCGGTGTCCCCGCGCCGGCGGCTCCGCCGACGGAAGGGACGCCCGCGCGCCGGCCCTTGACGGGCGTCTACGTCGCGGCCGGGCTGACTGGGGCGCTCGCGGTCGGTGCGGTCGCGACCGGCGTCCTCGCGCTCGGCCGCGCGGACGAGTTCGAGTCCGCCAACGAGGACCCCGACCGCTCCGTCGCCGAACGCGAGAGCCTGCGCTCCGACGCCCATGAGATGCAGGTCGTGAACACGGTGCTCACCGGGGCGGCGATCGCGGGCGCGGGCGTCACCGTCGTCCTGATCGCGATCCGACCCCGCGTCGAAGCGGGGTCTGGTCGCTGGCGTGCCTCCCCCTGGGTGAGCCAGGAGGGGGGCGGGGTCGCGTTGGGAGGTGCCTGGTGACGAGACGTCTGAGCCCATTGGGCATGCTGGCGCTGGGGGGCTGCCTCGTCGTGGCTCCCCTCGACGACGTCAACGAGAGCGACGGCAGCGAGACGGGCGCCGAAACCAGCGCAGCGGCCTGTCAGGACGGGGAGGACAACGACGGGGACGGCGACACCGACTGCGACGACGCGGATTGCTCCGAGGCGGCGACGTGCGTCGCGCGGCCGGGGCGGGAGCTGCTCTGCGACAATGACGCGGACGACGACGACGACGGCTTCACGGATTGCGACGACGCCGACTGTGTCGGCGCCGCGGTTTGCGTGGTGCGACCGGGCATGGAGCTGCTCTGCGACAATGACGCGGACGACGACGACGACGGCTTCACGGACTGCGACGACGCCGACTGCGCCGAGCGATCGATCTGCAGCCTCGTCCCGGACGCAGAGGCCGAGCCGCTGTGCGACAACGGGGAGGATGACGACGACGACGGCTTCACGGACTGCGACGACGAAGGTTGCCTCGGGAGCGTGGCGTGCCCGATCGTGGTCGAGGACGAGCAGGGTGATCTCTGCTCGAACGAGCTGGATGACGACGCCGATGGCTACCCCGACTGCGACGACCCGGGGTGCTGCGACACTCCGGCGTGTCAGGACCTCGGCTACGACTGCGCGGTCGTTTCCGAGGAGACCGGCGACCTCTGCGAGGACGGGATCGACAACGATCGGGACCAGTTCACCGACTGCGAGGACCCGGACTGTGCCCTCGAGCTCGTCTGCTCGATCGTGAGCGCGTGCGCGACGGAGGGCGACCCCACGCACCTCGGGACGTTCGAGGACGGCGCCGAGCGGACCGACCCCGAATGGCCCTACCCGGGGATCTGGAGCACGTTCAGCGACGGGGAGGGGGATATTTCCCCGGCCCCGGGGGCGTTCGCCACCGAGGCGCCGGGCGTCAACGGCTCGAGCGGAGCGTTGCACGTGCGGGGCGGGGCCTCCGTCGCGACCGCGGACCTCGGGGTTCGGGCAGCGCTCTCGATCCCGGAGTCCGGGTCCGGATTCGTGGATCTGTCCGGCTCGACGGGTCTCGCGTTCTACGCCCGGGTCGAGAGCCCGGTCGAGCTCTGGGTCGCCGTCGTGACCGCCGCCACGCAGGTCGAGGGAACCACCGGGACCTGCTCCGGCGGCTGCGGCGACCACTTCGGAGCCACCGCGCTGCTCTCGGGTGAGTGGGCCTGCTACTGGCTGCCGTGGAGCGGCTTCGCCCAGGCGTCCGCGACGGGCAGCAGTGACCGCGACCGCGCCTTCACGCAGGCCCTCGCCATCGAGTTTTACCCCTTGTCGCCGACCGAGGGCTTCGATTTCTGGCTCGACGACGTCGCGATCGTTTGGTGAGACGCGGTCGACGCCACCTGATGAGGTTCGCGCGTCAGGTGCTGCGCGCTGCGCCCGCTCACTCGGCTTCGCCGAGGAGGAAGGCGAAGTCGTAGCCCTCGACGTCGCCAGGAGCGGTGGCCTCCGCGTCCGGCAGGAGGCGCACCGAGAGCGTCCGCGCATCGGGGAGGCGCCGAGCGACGCGCGCCGGGACGGCCGGCTGTCGGCAATGTTCGACGCCCGCCAGGACCAGGAGCTGGCGCGCGGGACGTCGGGCGCCGAGCCACCCGGTCGCCGTCTGGGCCATGGTTTCGTCGCGAAGCACGCGCGCCGCGTACCGGTGCTCAGGGTCGCGACGGCTGGGGCGGTCGCGGGTGGCCGCGACGAACGCCGCGTGGTGCGCCGGGTCGTCGAGGTCGAGCTCGGGGAGCGCCTCGCGCTCGGCAGGGTCGAGCCCGTCCAGACCGTGGCGCGTGACGACGCGGACCGTCGAGCGCGGCGCGTCGAGCCCGATGAACCCGCCGGCGGCCTGCGCCAGGGCGACGGTGGGGCGATAGAAGCCGTAGTCGTGACCCCAACGCCGGTCCCAGCGGGTGAGCTCGAGCAGCGTCGGCTCGTCCAGCTTGCCCTCCGCGTGGCGGTCGATGGCGGGCTGCGCCGCGACGTCCCACATCTGTAGCCCGAGCCCGAGGCTGCGCCCGGAGAGCTCAGCGCGCTCCGAGAGCCCGAACATCACCGCCAGCTCGGCCCAGTGATCGATGGCCTCAGCGTACCGTTCGCCGAAGCAGACGAGATCGGCGGTGGCGAGCCGGTCGAGGAGCTCGGCGCCGGTGAGGACGGTCTGGTCGGCGAGCCGCCGACCATGGAAGGGCTGCCCCAGCCCCAGCAGCGGGTCCTTCGTGTCGGCGGGCGGGGTCGACGCTGGCGGCGGCGCCTCTTGCGGTGCCGCCGGTGCCGCGGGGGGGGCGCTCGCCGCCCCGCTTGCGCAGGCGGCGAGGCCGAGCGCGGCGGCAAGCAGGGGAACGAGGCCCTCGGGGCCGTGCAGGGTCGTCATGGTGAGGGTGAGCGGAGGATGCCGCCGCCCGGAGGGCCTGCCAAGCGGTTCGGGACCAGCACCGTCACGAGGCGCGCTCGAGCAGCTCGGCGGGCAGCAGGGCCGAGGGGCGGCCCGAGGTGAGGATCCAGAGCTGGTGGGCTGCGCGCGTGACGGCGATGTGGAGCAGGTGGCGCGCCTCGTCGTCCGTCGGGTAGGCGGCGTCCGTGACCTCGGCCAGCACCACGTAGTCGAATTCCAGACCCTTCACCTGGCGCGCGTCGGTGACGTCGACCCCCGGCCGGAACGGGAAGTCCTGGTCCGCGATGCGCCGCAGGCTCGGGACCTCAGCCTTGCGCAGCCCCTCGAAGTACACGTCCGCCTGCTCCGGGTAGCGAGCGATCACCGCGACCGAGGCCTGCGGCTCGAGGTGCATGAGCTCCCGCAGCGCCTCCCCGAGGAAGGCGACGGCGTCCCCCTGGTGGCCGAAGCCGAAGACCTCCACCGGCGCGCCGTCGCGGGTGGCCTGGGGGGTGTCTTCCGGGGCAAGTGGGCCGAGCACGGCCCGGGCGAGGTCGACGATGGGGAGGGTCGACCGGTAGCTCAGACGCAGCGGCTCGACCTCCACGTGCGCCAGACCGAGCTCGGCGAGCAGTGTGCGCCAGTCGGTGAAGCCGTTGTCGAGGTGGAGTCGCTGGGCGACGTCGCCGGCCAGGGTGAGGCTGCGCGCACCGGTGAGGGTCCCCAGGACCACGGCGAGCTCGACCGGGCTGAGATCCTGCGCCTCGTCGACGAGGACGTGCTCGTAGCGGAGCGCCTCTCGGTGCTTGCCGCCGCGCAAGAGCGGCCCGCGCAGGCGCTGGTACAGCCGCAAGAGCAGGGTGTCGTCCTCCCGGTCGAGGGTAGCGAGGTCATCGACCTCGCGCCCGTCGACCCCCTGGGTCAGGTCGTCCTCCGGGGCAGGCTCGTCCTCGGGCTCCGCGGGCGCGGCGTCGGGTCGTGGGGGCCGAGAGGTAGCCTCGGGTGGGGGCATTGCCTCTCGCGCGTCGAGCTCACGCTGGACCTCCGCCGTCCGCGCGACGCACCAGGCGGCGGAGCGGGCGAGGTCCCCGCTGGCCACCAGCTCTGGCGCCCGATCGGCGAAGGCGCGCTCGAGGGCCGCTCCATCGGTGAGCAGCTCCGCCCAGGCGGTGACGACATCGCGAGCCTCGCGGAGCCCCTCGCTCGTGAGGTGCTCCAGCGCCAGCCGGACGTCGGTGCGCAGCTCGTCACGGTGGGTCTCGACCGCCGAGGCGACGGCGTGGAGTCGGTGGGCGAGGGGATCTCGGCGGGAGCGCGCCCAGGCCTGGAGGAGCACCGCGGCGACCGGCGGCGGCGGCTCCCCCGCGCGCGGTCGGAGCAGCTCCTCGAGGCGCCCCTCCACGGCGCGCGCCCGCGCGGCGACGGCGGCGTCGATGGCGTGGAGCATCGCGGGGTGCTTCTTCACGCGCGTCACCGCCACCGGCGTCGCCTCCGCATAGCGGCGCGGCAGGCGCGGCAGGTGCAAGCGCCGGAGCTGAGCGGCCCAGGCCTCGTAGGTGCGGATGGGCACGCCCTCGACGTCGAGCGCCGGCAGCACCAGGGAGACGTAGCGGGCGAGCGCCTCATTGAAGACGAGCACCAGCATTCGATCCGGCCGGAACCGCCGGCGGTCCTGGAACGCGAGGTAGGCGAGGCGGTGCAGTCCGATGGTCGTCTTTCCGCTGCCGGCGCCGCCCTGGATGACGACGAGCCCGGAGTCGGGGCGGGTGATGAGCTCGAACTGGCGCCGATCGATGAGCGCGGTGATCTCGCGCAGGTGCTTGTCCTCGGCGCCCTCGTCTCCGCCGACGCCGAGGCGCCCGGGGCGGTGATGCTGCTCGGCGCGGATGGCGGCGCCCTGCCCGCCGCTGAGGCGGAGCGTGTTCGTGTCCAGCCGTCGCCAGCTGCTGCCGGGATGACGCGCGAAGGCGCCCTGCGGCGCGTGGGCGCGCCGGAGCTCCCGGTCGATGATGGTGACGCTCCGGCGGGTGGCGACGCGCCCGCTCACCTCGCGTTCGCCGAAGACCTCGTCGTAATCGTCCCCCTCCTCGTAGCGGTAGTACAGGCGGCTCACTGGGGCGTCGCGCCAGTCGACGATCCGGACGCCGGCGGCGCCGTCGAGGAAGGTGGCTCGGCCGATCAGCACCTCGCGCGACCGGTCGCCCTCGACCAGGACCAGGTGACCGAAATAGGGGGCGCGGGGGTCCACCGTCGCCGTACCCTGCTGCTGGCTTCGGCGGCGAGCCGCCAGGCTCTGCAACCGCTCCATCTCCTCCAGCAGGGGCGGCATGTCCTCGACGCGGGCCGTCGCGAGCTGGTCGCGCAGGTCGAGCAGATCCTCGTCGTACTGTGGCGGCGCCTCGAGCGGCGCCGCCGGGCGCTGGTCCAGCGCCGCGAGGATCCGCTCGAGGGTGTGCAGCTCCTCTCCGACGATCCGGGTGAGCTCGGGGTCGTCCGGCGGGAAGGACGGGGCAGGGGCGGGCTTGGGTTGCACGCTGGGGGCAGCCTCGAAGAGTGAGAAGGGGAGCCGGAATGCCTACCACCACCGGACCGCCAGGGGCCAGTCGAGGATTGCGCCGCCCCCCGACGTCCGCCCTCGGCCAGCTCCAGTTTGAGCCAGGGCCGATGGGCCGGCCTGGGTCGCGGATCCATCGGTGCGAGACGTCGGCGCGCGGGGTATCCTCGCGGCTGACGGCCCCAGCTCGGGGCCCGTCGCGGATCGTCCCGGGGGGGAGGCATGAGCCAAACGAAGCAGCGCATCGTCGACACGGCCGAGCGCCTGTTCAACGAGGCCGGTACCGGCGCGGTGTCCACCAACCACATCGCGGCGTCGATGCGAATCAGCCCCGGCAACCTCTACTATCACTTCGGCAACAAGGACGAGATCGTCATCGCTGCGCTGGAGCGGCTGGCGAGCGCCATCGACGCGGCCTGGTCGGCGCCTTCCGACGGCGATGTGGCAGGGGATCGCCTCCAGGCCGGGCTCGAGCGCACGCTCGAGGCGCTCGAGGAGCATCGCTTCCTCGCCCGGGAGGTCTTCTCGCTCGCCATGCGTGGGGGGCTGGTGCGGGAGCGGTGCCGGGAGCTCGTCGAGACGCTCGCCGCGCATCTGGGGCTGGCGCTCGAGCCGGCCCACGACGATCAGCCGCCTGAGTCCGGCGCGGCCGCCGTCAAGGCGGTATGGGTTCGGTCGATGGTGCCGATCGTGCTCGCTTGGGGCTCGCTGGACGCGCTCTTCCCGCCCGCCGGCGACGTCCGCGATCCGCGTGGCGCGCGGGCGGCGGCGAGGCTGGTCCGCGCGCTCCACCGCGCGGCGACCAGGCCCGGGACGGGCGTCGCCGCGCGGGACGGCACGGCGGAAGGCTAGTGCGCGGCGCCAGCGGGGCCGGCGGCCCCGCGCGGCGGCGGCTCGGCGGCGCGCGCGATCGCCGCTAGGAGCCGGGCGACCGCTTCGAGCGCGCCGGGGCCGATCCCGTGGCCGCCCGGGAACGCGACCCAGTCGAGGTCGAGTCCGGCGCCGGCGATCTCGTCGCGGAGCCGCTCGGCGCCGCCGAAGGGCAGGATCGGATCGGCGGTCCCGTGAGTCTGGACCACGCGCAGACCGCGGCGCTGGCGCATCCCGGAGCGCCAGGCCTCGCGAGCGAAGAGCATCCCACTGAGGACGAGCAGTCCGCCGAGCGGCACTCTGGAGCGGAACGCGACGTCCGCCGACAGGATGGCCCCCTGGGAAAAGCCGCCGACGACGAGGCTCGCATCGCCGATCGACCAGCGCGCACGCGCCGCCTCGAGCGCGCCCGTGAGCGCGTCGCGCGCTCGCGCGAGGCCCGGGGGCTCGGTCGCGCAGAGCTCGTCCACGTGGCCGCCCGCCACCGCTGCGCCCAGCGTCGCGATGTCGACCGGCCACCACGCGCGCGCGTCGGGACCAAGCGCCGGCACGGGCAGCGGGGCCGCCGGAAAGACGAAGCGGGTCCCCGACGGCGCCCGGATCGCGGCCGCGAGGTCCACGAGGTCCGTCGCCGGAGCTCCGAAGCCATGGCAGAGCACCACCGTCAGCGGGAGGCTCCGGTCGACCGCGTCGAGGTGGGCCGCGGCGGTCGTCTCCGTCCCCGCGGCGGTCGTCTCCACGATGAGGGTGTCGAGGTCGCCGAGGCGCGCTTCACGGACGATGGGGTTCATCGGGCGGCCGATGGCGCGGGCGCGCCGCGGCGTCAAGGGAGTGGCCGTCCGCCTCGACGTTGCCGTGCTCGCCGAGAGCGACTACCACGGCTGGCGACGGAGCGCAGCTCGGCGCTATGCTCGCGCGGCGCGGCGCGTGAGTGTCGTCCCGGAGAGAGCCAAGAGATGCCCTGGTCACGGAGGTCGGCCGTCTCGAGCGTGCGCGGAGCGGCCCGGCTCGCTGGCGCCGCTGGCGCGGCGGCGGCCGCGTACGTCTGGCGGCGGCCGCAGGTGGTGGCCCGCTTCGCGCGGGGCGTGGTCGGGGCGCGGATCGGGGTGCCGCTCGACGCGCTCCGGTGGCTCGTCGATGCGCTGCTTGCCGACCGTGGGCTGCGCCGGATCGACCTCGTCGCCGTGCCGCCAGGCCTGCGCGTCGGTGCTGAGTTCACGCTGCTCGGCAACGAGGTGCACGCGGCCGCGGCGGTCTACCTGGAGGGGGTCGCCTGCGAGCCCGATTCCGTGCGGCTCACTCTGCGCCTCGCCGACGTGACGCTCGAGCTGCTGCGGGCGGAGCCGGACTCCCCGCTGGTGACGCTCCTGCGCTCGGGCGCGCTCGACCTGGGGAAGCCGGGCAGCCTGGTGGCGTTCATGCCGCGCCGCCCCGCGTATGTCGTCGAGGCCCGCGACGACCGGGTGGTGATCGACCTGCTGCGCGTCCCGGGACTGTCGGACCGCGTGCGCCGGCGCCTCCTGCCCGCGTTGACTTCGCTGGTCGCGATCGCTGGCGTGAGGACCGACTGGGAGCACCTCGACGTGCTGGTCCACCCCTTCCCCCGCGGGGTGGGGGCGGGCCTGCTCGACGCCGCCCGGCGCCTCCGCGACGGAGCGGACGTGGACCCCGCGAGCTAGAGAACCGAGCCCGCGGCAAGCAGGCCGATCGTTGCTCTAGCCCGCGGATGCCGAGGGGGTCGCCTCGGGTCCGGGCGGGGAGAGTGCGGGGGGCGGCGACGGCCGGGGCTCGGGCTTGCCGTCCCACCAGGCGCGGAGCCGCTCGAGGGAGAAGGGGCGCGAGTAGACCCAGAGCATGACGAAACAGAGGACCGCGAAGAGGTACGTCTGGGCGACGTACTTGTCGTCCACGAAGTAGTAGTGATCGAGCAGCATCTGGCTCGCCGCGCTGGTGGCGAGGTACGCGGGCGCGAATTTTGGCCGCACCAGGGCTATCGCCGCCCCGAGCATGAACATCGAGTAGTAGTAGCAGGTGAGGTTGGTGAGCGAGATCGTGAGCGGCAGGCCGAGCGCCAGCGCCACCCAGAGGTGCTTGGTGCGGCGCAGCGCCCAGGCCGTCCAGAGGAAGACGCCACCGACGATCAGCCACCGCCAGAATTTTCGCTGCTCGAAGCGCTCGACGCGGCCGAGCTTCCAGCCCGCGAAGGGGTCGTCCAGGTTGTCGTCGCGCGTGAAGCGCATGCGCCCGTCCCAGGTGTGGGTGAGCACGGCCTCGAGCCCCATTTGGTTGGTGAGCGGCGTCGTCTTGTGCGTCTGGAGCGTGTGCGCGTAAAACTCCTTCCACGAGTCGGCGCCGTTGGTGATGACGCTCGCCGGGATCAGCAGCCCGGCGGCCACGATGCAGCCGCCGATGAGCCGCCGGTGGTCGCGGTGGATCCAGGTCGCGAAGTTCGACAGCCTCACCTCGTCCGCATGGTGCCGGAAGCGCCGGAGGGCATGGAAGGCGATGACGATCCCCCAGCCCGCGAACAGGATCATGGGGAACACGCGCAGCAGTGAGGACCAGGTGAGCGCGGCGCCGGCGAGGACGAACATCCGCTTCTTGGCGAGGCAGAGGGCCGCAACCAAGAGGAAGATCCAGTCCATGCGCAGGAAGGCGCCGCCGGTCCAGTAGAAGTTCGCGGGGGCGTTCACCCCCCAGAACACGGTGGCGATCATGGTCGTCCGCCAGCCGAAGGCCCAGCGGATGAGCAGCACCGCCCCGAGCTGCAGGAGGATGTCCAGGCCGGCCAGGGTCTTGAAGAAGGTGTCGTTGGCGGGCCCGAGACTGGCGAAGAACTTGCCGGTCATGGTCCAGACCGGCGGCGGGTTGTACCCGTGGTCCTTCCACATGTTCTCCCAGTAGGTCCCGGCGGCGCTCCGATAGAACCAGTCCACGTCCGAGCGGAAGTCCTTCCACCGCTTGGGCGTGAAGTGCTTCTTGCACTCGTCTGGGTCCGAAACGACGTAAGTGTCTTCGATCGGGCGGATGAGGTTCACCCGGAGATCGCGCAAATCGCGCTTGCGCACCGCTTCCCCGCGGCCGTTCTCGATCTCCGCGATGGCCGAGCACTCGTAGAGGCGGGTGTAGCCGACCTCGCGGGAGTACTTGGCGCCGACGTAGTAGTGGAAGAATTCGTGGCGGTGGTAGTAGTCCGAGTAGCGCGTGTTGGGGTTGCCAAAGTCGTAGTAGGCGGCAAACCCGATCACGGTGAGCAGGACTCCGATGCGCTGCTTCCAGCGCTCGGTCAGTCGCTCGCCCGTGTAACGCGTGCGCCACTCGGCGATGAGCAACAGCGCTGTGATCAGCGGCAACCCGTAGCGGACGGGCCGCAGGACGTAGGGCTCGAAGGTATCCTTGCGGAACCAGTCGGCCTGCCAGAAGAAGGGCTTGGCCGGGTCGAAGAAGGAGTCGAAGGCGGCCAGGGCGTGGGTGGCCAGCGAAGTCGCCAGGAAGCCGAGTTCCATGGGTGCAGTCCTCGCCGCGGAGGCTAGTCGAGCGGGGCGAGCTTGAGGAGCCTCACGCACCACAATCGGCCAGAAATCCCGCTTCCGGGATGGAACGTGACGGCCACGGGGCCGAAGCGGCCCCTGGCTCGGCTCAATCGGCCGCGTCGTCCTCGACGCGCTCGGCGAGCAGTGAGTACTCGATCGAACAGGGGAGGACCGCGATGTCCCCGCCCGTGCCGACCTGGGCGCTGCAGTCGGAGCCCTCCGTCGCCGCGAAGCCGTACTCCAGCGACCCGTCGAAGCCGGCGACGTCGTCGTCGATGCCGTGCAGCTCACCGTCGGCGCGGTCTTGCCGGAGCACGGTGCAACCCGGGCGTGGCGCCTTCGCCGGTTCGAGCTCGACGGCGACCGCGGTCTCGAAGGAGAAACGCTGCGTCGAGCGCTCGATCGTGCCCGAGATCACCTCGCGCCCGTTGCCCCAGAACAGCTCGTCGCCCTGGCGCGACAGGCGGACCTCGAAGCTCCAGGGATCGGCCGCCTCGAGGGCGCCCTCGCCGCAGGTCGAGTCCCGCAGGCGGCCGGTGACGGCGTAGTCCCCGAGCAGCTCACCAGGGACGTCCTCGCGCTCGGCGCCGAAATCGAGGCAGCCGATGGTCAGGGCGAGGGGCAGGGCGAGGAGCGAGGCTCGCACGGGGGACGAGTAGCCCTGCTCGCCACGGATGGGCAACATCGCGGTAGCCCGAGCCCAGAGCGACCCGAACCCCGAGCGACCCGAGCCAGACCGGAACCAGTTGGGCCAGTCAGCCCACCACGGCCCCGGGGGGAAACCCCGTCACTCCGCGGCCGGTTCGGCTTCCGGGGCGCCCGCCTTGCGCAGCAGGGCCTGCTCGAGCCCGATGCGGAGGCGCTTACGGCGATTGAGGCGCTTGCCCTTGATGGGCGTCGCGAGCCACTCGTGGCGGCGCCGCACGTTCCAGATCGCTCGGTTCGACATAGGAGCGCGGCATTTAGCCGAAAGCTCGGGCCCGCGCAAGCGGACGAGTCGGCGACAGCGCCCGTTTCCCGGCTGGCTCGGGGCGAGGGGGACCGCCTTCCCCCGGCGGAGCGGTCGCGGCGGTCCGGCCCGGTTGCCGGAACCGGTCGCCGGACCCGGGGGGCGTCAGTCGACGCGCAGCGCCCGGGCGGACGACTTCTTCTCGGCGCAGCTCTCGCAGAGGGAGTAGCCCGACGAGGGGCGCCCGCAGGCCACGCAGCGGTGCTGGGCCCGGCGCTCGTAGTAACGCTGCCGCATCTGCTCCGAGGAGCGCGCGGCGCACTCGTCGCAGAGCTGGTAGCCGCGCGACGCCTTCCCGCAGTGGATGCAGAGTCCGAGCTCGCGGCGCTTGCGTCGATACTCGCGGAAGTACTCGAGGTGGTGGGCGCACTGCTTGTGCCCCGGGGCCGCCGGGCGGTCACACTTGGTGCACTTGCGCGCGGAACGGCGCTTCGTCTTGGTGGCGGTGGCGGTGGCTCGCATGACCTGTCCTCCTGATACCCCGGCGCGGAGCTCCCTCGCGCGACGGCACAACCGGCTTCCGGTGACGGCCCTCGCCTCGCGCGAGGCCCGCGCCGCCGGTCGCCACGGCCCCGCTGCCCCCCCGGGTCACGAAGCCAGTTCCTGAAGCGATGCTGCTATACCCTGTTCATTCCTAGTGACAATCCGATTCCGTCGCGGTCGCGCGGCCCGCGGTGCCCTCAAGCAGGCTCGCACGCGGGGCAGAACCCCTGCGTGCGGAGGAAATTCCCGATGGACGCCAGATTGATCACGGGGCATGGGGGCCCTCGGCGATCGACGGTGGCGCCGCGCTTGCACTCGGCCGCAAGCGAAGGCGCCGAGGCACGTCTCGACTCGGCGGTGGTCGCGCTCCTGTCCATGATTGACGGTAACCTGAACGTCTCAGTCCGCGCGTTGTTCCCGCCCGCCGCTCCGGGACGGCGCGGGGTCGCTCGCGGCGAGCACCGAAGAGCGAGGACTGGCCTCGGCGATCAAAGGGCATATTCCCTCGTCGCTGGCGACGTCACAGGGGAGAAGGATCTCCTCTGCGTTCAGAAAAGTTCGCCCGGCTCTGGAGCGGGGAGGCGAGGCTGCTCGGGGCGTCCCGGGCGCCGCGCTGCGCCGCGCGTCGGGTTTCCATCGGGCAGCGCCCGGCCGCTGGCGAGAGGCAGGAGCGGGATGGCCGCGGCGCGGCCGCCGGAAAGGGGGCGAGGCGCCGGGGGAAACGGGACGCTCGGTTCTGCGATATACTTCCGGGTCGAGCCGCGACCGGCCTGGCGCGGGTGACGGCTCTGAACACCGAGCGAACGGCGTGGGTGGTGCAGATGCGCGACGGCAATCTCACGGGACTGGCGATGTTCTTGGGGCTGGGTCTGGCGCTCGGGGGCTGCTTCGGCTCCGGCGACACGACGGGCGGCGGGTCGACCCTCCCGCCGACGGGTGGCGGCGGGACGGGGTCCGGAGTCGGGGGCGGGACGCAGTCCGGGGGTGACGAGGCGTCGGAGGGCGGCGACGAGAACGGCGGCGAGGTGGTCAGCGGCGGCTGCGATCCCGGGGAGACCCGCGCCTGCGTGGGGCCAGGTCAGTGTCCCGGCGCCCAGTTCTGCGAGGACGACGGCGGGTGGTCCGTCTGTGACTGCGGCTCCGGAACCGGAGGCGACACCGGCAGCGGTGGTACCGCCCCGAGCGGCGGGGGGACGCCGGCCACGGGGGGCGTGGACGCGACGGGGGGCGTGGACGCGACGGGTGGGGTCGACGCGACGGGCGGCGTGGACGCGACGGGTGGGGTCGACGCGACGGGCGGCGCGGTGCCGACCGGTGGGGTCGACGCGACGGGCGGCGCGGTGCCGACGGGGGGCACGATGCCCACGGGAGGGACCGCGCCCACCGGCGGCGGTGGGAGCGACGTCATCGTCGCGGTAGAGGGCTACAGCAGCGACCCGGCGCACAGCGTGCAGGGATCCTGGTACAATTACCACGATCCGCTCGGGACCGTGACCGAGCCGGAGTGCGACGAGGGAGAGGGTGGGAGCTGCTACGACGACGTCTCGGGCACCGAGGTGTGCCTCACCGGCAGCTCGCTGATGATCCCCTGCGATGGCAGCGACTGCGACTACGACAACTACTGGGGCGGCGCGCTGGCGCTCAACCTGAACCAGAGCGCCGAGGAGGACGCGCCGGAGTTGGCCTGGGACGCGACGCCCTACGAAGGGGTCGAGTTCGTGGTCGACAACCCCTGGGGCACGGGCCTCCGCGTGTACCTCAAGGTGCTCGGCGATGACACGGTCAACTACTGTTACGACGTCACCGAGAGCGGCGTGTATACGCTCAGGTGGCAGCAGTTCCGGCAGGATTGCTGGTACACCGGCACCGACTCCATCCCGACCTCGGATCTGATGAACGTGCAGGCGATCGCCTGGCAGCTCTCCCCGAGCACCATCGAGGACATCGACTTCAACTTCTGCGTGAGCGATCTCAGGATCTTCTGAGATCGGCAGGGGCGCGCCCGAGGCCCCGGCGCCGGGAGGTCGAAGATTCGGGTGCCCGGGCCAGCGTCCACTGGGTTTGAGCTGCCCTGAACGCCGCCTCTACGCTACGCTTTGGAACACCGTGCGAACCCGGCGTGCGCGCCCCACGACCCGTGCCGATTCGAGCGGCAGACCCTGGGGGATCAATCCAGGGTGTCGGGCAGCGGCGGGGCTCCTCGTTGGCGTCGTGGCGTGCGGGGGGCAGACCGAGGCGGGGGGACGGTCTGGCGAGGACGGCGGGGGCGATGCCTCGGTGGGAGCCGCGGGGCTGGTGGGCGAACCCTCCGGCGGGGCCGCAACTGGTGGCGATCTCGTGACGAACGCAGGGGCAGCGCCGCTTCCCACGGCGGGCGCGCCGAGCGGTGGTGGCGTCCCGACCGCCGGCGTCGCGAGCGCTGGCGGGCCGGCGCCCGACGCGGGTCGCGGTGTGACCGCAGGCCAGAGCGGCTCGAACGGGGGCGCGGCGGGTGAGTCGGGACTGGTCGGGGGCGCAGGCGGCCCACCCTCGCTGTGCGCGTCGATGACGGCCTACTCGGGCTGCTCGGGGTCGGAGACGCCGCGCGTCTGCCAGGACTGCGCCGCGGAGGGCATCGTCACCCAGTTCTGTGTCACCGGGTACATGTTCCGCGAAGTCCTCGCGTGCACGCCCCATCGCTGTGCCGACCCGCCCGTGCCGGGCGCCGAGGTCGCCTGCCTCCCCGGCGAGCTCTGCGTCGTCCACCTCGGCGCGAACGAGGAGGCGACCCGAATGGAGTGCATCGCGAACCCTTGCGGCTCGAGCTTCGTCGATGCCGACTGCGCCTCCACGGTCGTTTGCCCGGAAGCCGACCGCTGGCGTGTGCAGCTCGACGATGGTGGGATCGTGGTCGCTTGCCTCGCTCGGCCACTGGACTGCCCCCGGGCGCTCCCCGCCACGGGCGACGCCTGCCCCATGAACGCGCAGCAGTGCCTCTATCAGGACTGCGCGGCCTACGGCGTCGCGGACGCGCGCTGCAGCGACGGCGTGTGGTCCGTCGATTCGGCGGCGTGTGCGGATTTCGACTGCTTCTCTCAGCCGGCCCTCGTCTGCGCGGCGGGAGAAATTTGCAGGATCCAGGGTGGCACATTTTACGCTAACCCGAGCTGCACCGCCGCTCCCGACGAGCCGGGGCTCGTGGCGCAAGTGGGCGTCGGCTTGATCTGCGGCGGCGACGAGTGGGGGGGGCTTCAGGGGGGCGGGATATCGCTGAGCTGCTACTGCGTGTCCGAGAGCCCGACGGGCTGCTGAGCCCCCGGGCAGGAGGCAACGGCACGTCGTGCGGCGTCGCGTAGGGTCGGGGTCGTGGGTTCGGGAAGCCCCCTTCACAGAGGGCGGTCAATCACGCGCGAGCGTAACGATTCCAGGGAGTTTCAATCCCACCATCCGGCCGGAAGGCGACGCGAGAAGACGTCGGGCGACGTGAGAATGGGCAATGGGTGGGAAACGAGATCGGGGAGGTCGCCGAGGTGCTGCTCGAGCGCCCGCTTGCTGGCGCCGGCGCGGCTACGGCAGCGTCAGGGTGGAAACCAGGATCTCCTCGTTCTGGCTCAGCCAGGCGAATGCCACGTCGTCACCGACGACGGAGAGCGCCGCCGCGTCCGTGTTCGTGATGACGAGGTGCCCGGCGAAGCTCCCCGGGAGCGCCAGCGGGATGCGGCTGGCTCCCCCCGCCGCGTCGAGCACGATGAGCTCGGCAGGCTCACTCGCATCCTGTAGATCCCAGAGGGTCAGTAAGCGGCCCGTGGCCTCGTCGGCGCGCACCGCCACGGGGGTCGCCGAGCGGGTCGCCGCGACGCTGGCGGTGACCCGTCCGCTGAGATCGAAGACGTCGATCTGGTCTGAAGAGAACCCGCTCCTCCTCTGTACCACGAACAACGAATCCTGGACGCAGCCCCAGAACATGACGGATTCCAGGTCAATCGGCGTCCGCGCGACGAAATCGGGGTCCACGAGGTCGAAGGTGTCGAGGTGTCCGCCGTCGAAGCCCGTGCGCAGCGCCACGTAGCGCTCGCCGCACCGGCGAACGAGGGCCCGCTCGTCAACGCTCACCGCGCTCGTCTCGCTGAGCACGCCGTCCCGCACCAGCCCCTGGGAAACGCCGCCCTCGGGGCCATTCGAGAAGAAGACCCGAAATCCTTCCCTCTCGGCGAAGGCGGCGGTGGCACGACCGGGCAGCGGCACGGTGCTGCGGCTGTCGGTGAACGGGTCGAAGAGGACCAATCCTGGGCTGTCGCTGCTCGCGGCGCCAAAGACGAGCGTTGCACTCGCGGTGGGGAAGTACGTCATCGCGGCCAGCGGAGGATCGACCGCGGTGAGGTTGGCAGCGATCCCCCGACGCCGGTCGATCTCGTACCGGGTGTCGTCGGTGAGCAGGAGCTGGCAGGTGTCCGCTTCGCAGACGAGCGCTCGAGGCAGCTGCTCTCGCCACTCCGGCCGCGCCGCAACGCTGCCGTCGCTGAGTCCCCCGCCGCTCTCCAGGGGCAGGTAGCGGAGCGACCCCCGGTCGTCGTAGAGCGCGGCGGCGGGTGCCGGTGGCACGAAGAGCTCGCTCACGGTTGGCAGCTCCAGGCTGAGCTCCGGCTCGAGCGTGTCCAGCGGTGCCCGAAGCAGGTGACAGCGGGACCCGACGCGGTCCATGCCACTGTAATCCCAGCAGGCCCGCGTGTGAGGGACGCCGTCGGCGACGACCCATGGGGAGTAGATGGCGCGCTGAATCATCGCGTCAGCGCCGAAGTCGACGGGAGTCGTGGCGGTTGAGCGCAACAGTTCGCCGGTGTCGTTCCAGATCCCGAGCACCGTGGGGTGGCCGAAGGCGACGAGCACACCCTCGTCCACCCGTAGCGGCGAGGCGACCGTCGGAGTCTGATACCGGGACAGCTCACTCGGTGGACCGTCGTAGAGATCCTCTCGCGTGAGGACCGCCCCGGTCGCACGCTCGACCCGGGTGCGCACCAGGCGCGGTCCGGAAACGGGGTAGAAGACATCCAGGACGGCGTCGCCGACGAGCACTGCGGGCGGGTTCGGAGAGGTAGGAACCGGGCTGGCGTCGAGCCAGGTCGGCTGGGCGCAGGGACCTGCGAACGGACAGAGCTGCAGCGTGAGATCGGCGGTGCGGCACGCGACGACCACTTCCTCTCCGGCGGCAGTCAGGGCGCAGCTGTCGCTCGGCGCCCAGAGAGTTGGCAACGACCAATCCGGTTCGCCCGCGATTGGTGCGCCGCTCGCGTCGACCCACAGGACCGCGTGGCCAAGCTTCCAGTCGGTGCCGTCCTCGAAGGTCTCGGCGCGGTAGTACAGCGCCAACCCATCCCTCAGGGGCGCCACGCTCACCTGAGGATATTGGATCAAGCTCGCGAGCGGCACCACCGCCCAGGGCGTGGACAGCTCGGGCGGGTGAGCATCGTGGGCGACCCGATGGATCGCGATCCTGGCCTCGGACCGGCCGATTCGCTCGACCAGCGCCACGAACGACTCGTCCTCGTCGGCTGCCGTGGCGATCGCGAGGACCTCGGGAGCCCAGGTGACGACGTGAATCGAACGCTCGGACCCAGGCCGTGCCGCTTCAGTGGGCGGCTCAGTTGGCGGCATCCTGGGCGTCCCGAGATCGCCCCGCAGTTCGTGCGTTTCCTTCTCCGTCTCCCCGCAGGAGAGCAGCCAGAATCCCAGGACAGCGAGCGCCGTCACGCCCAGCGACAGTCCCCGGTTCGGTTGCCGCGCACCGCACGGACCACTCTGCTGCTGGCCGCGTGAACCAAGTCCAGCGATTGACCGTGGGCCCCGGAGCGGACCGTCTCGCCTCCCCATGGCTCCCAGTCTTGCATCGGGATCCCGCTCCGCGCCACCCCTCCGCCGTCAACCGTTCGGCACCCACACCTCGACCGCGCGGCACTCCACGAGCCCCATCCACTGCCTCGCCAGGTGGCTCGCGAACACCGGATCCTCGACGAGCACCCCCACCTCGATGTTCCGCTCCTGCCCCCGCTGCGTGAAGTTCGCGCTCGACACGAACGCGCGCAGGCCGTCCACCGTCACGCACTTGGCGTGCAGGCTCGAGAAGGGGGGGCCCGGCGTGAGGCAGCGGCGGTCGTAGTAGAGGCGCGGCAGCGGCGGGCCGAAGGGCCAGCTCTTGCGGGTGAACTCGCCGAGGTGCTCGGCGACGTAGGCGTCCGGGTCGGAGAGGGGGCGCTCGGTCTGCGGTACGTCCACGAAGAAGGTCGCCTCGACGCCGTGGTCGCGCATCACGGCGTGCAGGGGCGCGAGCACGTCGCGGGCGTGGTCGAAGCTGTAGCCGGCGAGGATGACGTGCTCGCGGGCGGCCTCGAAGAGGGACCGGAGGACCACGGCCGTGTCGCGGGCCGTGGCGCCGGCGCCCTCGGGACCCGTCCAAACGAGCTCGGGCGCGGGCCTGCGGGCGGCGCGCTCGGCGAGGACGACGTCGAGGATGGCGAGACAGGCGGGGGCAGGCTTCGGGCACCGCGAGGCTTCAGCCAGCCGCGAAGGGTCTGCTGTCGGCGAGCCCGTGAAACCGCGGAAATTTGAGCAGCTCCGGCGACGGGAAGCGCGCCGCGCCGCGATGGCTCGAGCCGCCGCGTGTCCGCGCCCTGGTCGCACCGAAGCTTCCGCTGGGGGTAGCGACTCACCCCCCCGACTCGCGGCGCGCTTGCGCGGCGAACGGCTCGTGTCCCAGCGAGTGTCGCTTTCGCTCGACGAGATCTCTGCCGAGCTCCTGCTCGGCCGCAAGAGCATTGTGTGCCCGACAGCGGAGCGTGAGGTTCGCTTCGCTGTGCTCGCCGCCCAGGGCGTATGCCTTGATGTGATGCAGCTCGAGGCCGCAGGTTTCGCGGCAGCGCTCTCCTCTCGCACCGAGGTACGTGCAGCGCCTGGCATCCCGCTCGAAAACGGCGCGGCGGATGGCGGAAGGGATGGTTCGCCCGCGCTGGCGCGTGGCCGGCGGCGCCTCCTCGACGACGCCCGGCTCCGGCTTCGGGCACGGCGCCCGCTTCGGGTCCGGCGTCGGTTCGTCATCGGGGTCGTGGCTGGCTGGGTCGTGGCTGGCTGGGTCGTGGCTGGCTGGGTCGTGGCTGGCTGGCCTTCGAGCGCGCGAGGTCACTGCGTACTTTTGCTTCTCGAGCTCGGCGACCAAGGCGCGCATGGCGCGGAGGTGGATCTCCTCGAGCCCGGCGCGCGGGGACGAACGACCGAGCAGCGCCTTCGCCTGTTCGACCAGCTCCACGTACTCCTCGGTCGCGGTGAACTCCACCCGATAGCGTTGAGGCTCGGGATCGGAGAGGTGAGCGAGCGAATGGCCGGGGGTGAGACAGGTCGCGGTGTTCATGGATCCCAAGCTACACCCTGGTTTTTCCGGCCTTCGACGGCCGTTCTCACGGGCGATCGAGCGTGGGAACGACGGGTGAGGCGTCGAGCGACGGAACGGCCCGCGACGAGGCGCGTGCACGGCGCCAAGGGCCATGATCGGGTCGAGCGACAAGCCTCGCGGGCGGAGGCTCCGGAAAGGTGTCAAGCGCGATCGTCACGCGACGAGCCCTTCTTCTTCATGCGTTGACGCCCCCCCTTCGACCCGGCCGAAAGCCCCGCCCGATGAGGGCGCCTGCACGATCCCGGACCAATGCGCCGAGCCGGAGACTCGGCTGCGGTAGACCGTCCCCTCCCAGGTCGGGCAGGCCTCGGGCGCTTCCCTCAGGGCCCGGAAGGCGGCCTCGATGGCGTCGAGGTACTCGCCGCCCAGACCGGGCTGTTTGCCCTCGTACCACCGCGCTGCGCTGGTGAGCTCCTGCTCGGCGCTGCGCCGGACGGTGAGGCGCATCACGGCCGAACCAGCGCCCGACGTGCCCGCGCGATGACCTCGTCTCCGGCAGCGCCGGTGCGTTCCGCCGGGTCGTTCCGGCGCCGGTCGAGCTCCTCACGCCACGCCTCGGCCCAGCCCTCGTCTTCCGGGCCCTCGAGGTCATTGACGAGCTCGGAGACGAGGCCGAGCTTGTCTCGGGGCGAGAGGTCGCGCACCAGGTCGAGGATCTCGGCCAGGTTGGGGGAGGCCATGCGGGCAAGGTAGCGCGTGGCAGCGACTTGGCAACGCGCCGCAGGGCTGGCTCGGCGAGGCGTCTCTTTCACCCGGGGGCGCGCGGGGGCGTCGTCGGTGAGATCCCAGACGAGGGCGAAGTAGGGGGCGGGTTCGGGACCGGGAGCGGGAGCGGGGGGAGAGGGTTGGGGGTTGGGGGTTGGGGGCGGGGATTGGGCTCGGGGGGGCGTCGAACTCGGCGAAGGGGTCGTCGGAGGCGAACGGGCCGCGGGCGAGGGCGAAACTCGGGCGGAGCTGCTGGCCGCCCTCGGGGGCGTAGGGCGCGCGTCTCGGCCGTCAGGGTCGCGTCCTCTTCGGCCGCGAGGGTCTCGTCGTCGAGCCCGTGGCTGTCCGGATCCTCGCCCAGGGCGAGGCGGCGCTGCTCGGGCGCCGCGCGGGGCCCGCCCTGCTTCTCGAGGCCGCGGGCGGGGTCGCCAGGCAGGCCTGCTCGGGGCAATCTTCGAGGGCCACGGTTCCGGCCGGGCAGGGAGCGTTGGGATCGGAGCAGACCAGATTCAGGAAGATCTGCTCGGAGAGGCAGTCGCGAATGCAACGGTCGCAGGTTTCGACAGGAGGCGCACCGCCGCTGGCGACGTCACTCGCGCTGCCCGCCGCGCCAGACCACGCCCCGGCGGCGGCGGCGGCGGAGCCCCCGGTCGCCACGTCGACTGCGTCGATCCCCCGCTCGCTCTCGACCTCTCCCCCGCAAGCCAGCACCGATGATGCCGCGAGCAGCGTCACCAGGACTACGCGCCCTGCGCGTTGCGAACGTCGATTGGCTCCGGGCATGTCGTGACGCGGACCGTCTCCGGACGGCGTGGCCGCTGGGATGCATGCTACCCGAAGGGCCTCCCGGGGGCAGGTCGCCGGTCGAAATCGCGCTTCCAGCCCGGCATCCCGTCGATGTGCGCCTGGACGGGTTCTTTGTGGGCGACGGCGCGGGAAACAGGCGCCTGCGTGGGTCGTGGTGGACATATCTGAGCGGCTCGGCCACCGGGCAAAACGCGTGTACCGTGACGGCCGCCGAATACCGCGTCATCCGCGGCGGCTACTGGGATGGGCTCGGCGACGACGAATTCCGTGCCGCGTGCCGCAGGCGCAACGTCCCCGACGGCCACGCCTTCGGTGTCGGCCTCCGTTGCGCCAGGAACCCGTGACAGAGCGCCGTTAGGTAACGGCGACTCCAAGGCTTCTCCGAGCCCTTGAGTCTCGACCCTTGAACCCTTGAGGGAGCCCACGATGGCACGCTCCCTGGTATGGGGCGTTCTGTCGGCGGGCGAGCTTGCCAGCGCGGGCCGCGGCAAGTCTGCCACCGCGAGGCGGGCTAGGTGACGGACGCGACGAGACGGCAACGTGAAGGCGCAGCAGGCGCAGCGGTTGGCCGGGCACGCCAGCCTCGAGGCCCACGCCCGGTACCTGGCGAGCAGCCGGGCCCTGGCGGCGCTCCCCGAGGCGGCGGCGCCCAGGATCGAGCTCCGTCCGGCAGCAAAGGGATCCACGGGATCCGAAACTGATCAGCGGTAGCGGTAGCGGTAGGGCGATTCCTTCGTGATTTCGCGGTCGGGGTGGTGGGTTCGGGAAGCCCCCTTCACAGAGGGCGGTCGAACACGCGCGATCGCGTTTTTCCAGGGGTTCCACTCCCACCACCCGGCCGGAAGGTGCCGCGAGAAGACGCCAGGCGACGTGAGAATGGGCAATGGGTGGGAAACGAGATCGGGGAGGTCGCCGAGCCACGTCGTGGGCTTCGGCAAGGTCGGTGTCATCGGGTCCAGGTCCGGGCGACGGGAGCCCAGGTGGCATCGTCGGCTCCGGCGAGCGGGGGGTCGAGATACGCCCGCACCGCTCGGGTGACGTCGGTCAGCGTGGCCCAGGGGAGCTGGTCATGGCGGGCCGGGGCGGCGTAGGGGAGCCCCCAGCTCGGTGGGGGAGCGGGGATCGCTGGCGGGGGCGGGTGCGTTCGCCGGAAGGCGAACGTCTGCTCGAGGGCGGCGCGGACCGGCGCGCCCAGGGAGAATCCCTACGTCAAGGTTCGCGCGGCGGCCCTGCGGGGCTTCGCGGCGCTCAAGGTGCGGCTGCGCACCGATCGGCTGTGGGCGATGGCGAGGGAAGCAAGCGCCGGCGTGGGGCGTGGTGGACATATCTGAGCGGCTCGCGGAAGCTACAAGCCGGGCGGAGGAGCTATGCGCAGACTGGTTGCGGCGATGCTGGCGGTTGCGACGGTGACGGGCTGTGGCGGCAATAACAGCGACAGCAACGAGGGCACGCCGTGCCGGCCAGGGAGCGAGCGGTGCCCGTGCTACGGGAACGGCACTTGCGACGGCGCGCTCTCGTGCGCCTCGGACGTGTGCGTCGACCTGGGCGAGAGCGGTGGCGCCGGGGGCGAGGGTGGCGCGACCGACACGAGCGGTGGCGCCGGGGGCGAGGGCGGGGCGACCGACACGAGCGGTGGCGCTGTGGGCACGGGCGGGGCGACCGACACGAGCGGTGGCGCTGGGGGCGAGGGCGGGGCGACCGACACGAGGGGCGGCCAGGGGGGTCAAGCCGAAGCCAGCGGCGGCGGCGCGACCGGTGGGAGCACCGGAGGTGGGGCACTCACTGGTGGAGACGGCGGCGCGAGCACTGCTGGAGCGGCCACTGGCGGGGTCGAAACCGGGGGCACTCCGACCGGTGGCACGGGTGGTACGTCAGCGGGCGGCACCGGCGCCGTCACCTACGGCACCCCTGGCCAATCGTGCGACCGCCTGACGGGGACTGAATGCCAGGGCGAGTCGTGCTGCACGAACATCCTGGTCCCCGGGGGCACGTTCATGATGGGGCGGAGCGAGGTGAGCACGGATGCCGACTACTACTCGTCCGGGGCTTCCAGCGAGGTCCCGGAGCACGCCGTGACGGTGGACTCGTACTACCTGGACAAGTACGAGGTCACGGTGGGTCGGTTCCGGGCGTTCGTGGAACAGTACGACGGAACCCCACCGGCAGTGGGAGCGGGAGCGCACCCGAGCATCGCGGGGACGGGGTGGGACAGCGCGTGGGACAGCGGGCTACCGGCGACGCAGGCGGACCTCATGGCGAACCTGAAGTGCAGCGCGAGCTACCAGACCTGGACGGACACTGCCGACGCGAACGAGGCCTACGCCATCAACTGCGTGAGCTGGTACGAGGCGCAGGCGTTCTGTGCGTGGGACGGGGGGAGGCTGCCGACGGAGGCGGAGTGGGAGTACGCCGCGGCCGGCGCCACTGAGAACCGCTTGTACCCGTGGGGGTCTGCGGCCCCGGACGCGACGTTGGCGGACTACGCCTACAGCGACTTCACGCCGTTCCTTGCGGTCGGGAGCAAGCCGCTGGGCGCCGGTCGATGGGGGCAGCAGGACCTGGCGGGAGGGATGTGGGAGTGGACCTTCGACTGGGACGACGGGAGCTGGTACAGCAACGCCTCGGCCACCGAGCAGAACCCATGTAACGTGACGGCCGCTTCCTACCGCGTCGTCCGCGGCGGCGGCTGGGGCGACCACCGCGACTACCTCCGTGCCGCGAGCCGCCGCGCCGCCTCCGACTTCCACTACAACAATGGCGGCCTCCGTTGCGCCAGGACCCCGTGACAGAGCGCCATTACGTAACGGTGAATCGCGGAGAGCTCCGCCGCCCCATCGTCGTCGCCGGTGGGAAGGCGCGGGTGCCGAAGGTCGCCGGGTAGCGGTCGCGGCAGACCCGCTCCCCCGCCGTCATCCGGTCGGGACCCACGCCTGCACGACCCCGCCCTCCACGAGCCCCATCCACTGCCCCGCCAGGTGGCTCGCGAACACCGGATCCTCGACGAGCACTCCCACCTCGATGTTCCGCTCCTGCCCCCGCTGCGTGAAGTTGGCGCTCGACACGAACGCCCGTAGCCCGTCGACCGTCACGCACTTGGCGTGCAGGCTCGAGAAGGGCGGCCCCGGCGTGAGGCAGCGGCGGTCGTAGTAGAGGCGCGGCAGCGGCGGGCCGAAGGGCCAGCTCTTGCGGGTGAACTCGCCGAGGTGCTCGGCGACGTAGGCGTCCGGGTCGGAGAGGGGGCG
>CAYOLF010000063.1:8609-36462 GCA_964404725.1 uncultured Polyangiaceae bacterium | reverse complement strand
CGCCTCGGTGCAGGGGTGGCCCATGATCGCCCGCGGTTTGCCGTTGGGACGAGCGCACGGCGGTTGTCCGACGGTTGCCCTGGCCCTGCGCCCGGAGGAGCGGGCGTGGGTCGAGGCCGCGCGCGGTGCTGGTTGGTCATCCCGTGCGGCGCAGGAAGCCCGCCACCGCTGCGCGGTGTCACGCTTCCTGCGCCAGGGGGGGTATGACCAACCAGCACCCGCCTCCGCAGCTCCCGCACCACCGGCTCGTCGCCTATCACGTCGCCGTCGAGCTCCTGCTCGCCGTCAAGGCCGCCAGCATCCGCGACGCGAAGCTGCGGGACGAAGCCCTCCGTGCCGCGAAGAGCGCGGTCCTCAACATCGCGGAAGGCGCCGGTCGTGTCAGCCGCGCTGACAAGAACCGCGCGTTCACGATCGCGCGAGGGGAAGGACTCGAGGCCTTCGCAGCCCTAGAAACCGCCGCCCTCGTCGGTGACGCCGAGGCGACCCACGTGCACGCCTGCCTGCCCGTCGCCCAGCGCCTCTACGCCCTCCTCACCGGCCTCCTCAGGTGAGGCCTCGGCCGAGGTTCAGGTTCGGGTTCAGGTTCGGGAGCAGGAGCAGGAGCAGGCCCTGCACCTGCTCCTGATACCTCCACCTGCTCCCGAACCTGCTCGTGCTCGACCACCAGTACTCAATTTGAACTTGCGCCGCGCGGCGCTAGCCCCCCCCCGGCGGCGGCGCCGGGCCCTACACCCCGGGCGCGCGCTGCGCTAGCTTGGGCGCCGTGACCGCGAGCCCCGGCGAGCCGTTCGAGCTGTTCCTCGCGCTCGCTCCCCCGCGCCTGACCGCCGCGCGGCTCGGGCTGGACCTAGAGCCCGACGAGCGGGCCCGCGAGCTCGCCGCGGCGCTGGTGCCGATGGCCGTCGACGCCGCGCTGCTCGGCGTCGACGGCGTCGCCGCGCTGGCGCGCGCGGCCGCGGCGGCGGCGGCGGCGCCCCGGGACCGGGTCGAGGCGGCGATCGCCTCGCTCGAGGCCGCCTGCGTGGCGCTCGGGCACGGCGACGCCTCGGGGGCGCGCGTGGACGAGGCCGCGCTGCTCGCCGAGGCGGAGTCCCTCCGCGCCGCCACGCCGGCTCCGCTGGCGAGCGCGCGGGACGCCGAGCCGCCCGACTCCCCGCCGGCGGCACGCGACGGGGCAGCGCCGGTCGTCGGTGCAGCCCGCGCCGAGACGCGCCCGGCGCGCGACGCGGTCACCGCCGACACGCCGGAGGATCCCGCCGAGGCGGCGTGGGTGCCGACCCTCGACGACGACATGATCGCCGCGTTTCTGGACGAGTGCGTCGAGCGGCTGGACGGGCTGGGGCAGCGCCTCCTGGTGCTCGAGGAGCGGAGCGGGGACCGTGAGCTCGTCAACGAGGTCTTCCGCGATCTTCACACGCTGAAGGGCTCGAGCGCCTTCGCCGGGCTCCGGAAGATGAACCGCGTGGCACACCTCGCCGAGGACCTGGTCGGGGAGCTCCGCGACGGCAAGCGCTCCGCCGACCGCCCGCTGGTCGACGTGCTGCTGGAGACGCTGGACGTCCTGCGCGCCATCGTCGAGCGGGCGCGCGCGCGGCGGCCGATCGACGTGGACGTGCGGGCGCTGATCCAGCGCCTGCGCGATCCGGACCGGGTACCGGCGCCGCCGCCCGCACCGGCCCTGGTCCCGGCCCCGGCGGGCGGCGCGCCCGCTCCCGCCGGGCCCGCTGCCCCACCGCCGGGCACTCCCGCGCCCGCCGCCAACGCCGGCGCGGCCGCGGCCCCGGCGGCCACCCTCCGCATCGACTTCGCCAAGGTGGATCTGCTGATGAACCTCGTCGGCGAGAGCGTGCTCGCCCGGGGGCGGCTGGCGGGGGCGGTCGACCAGCAGGCGGGCCTGCTCAGGGAGATCGGGCAGACCCGGCAGAAACTCGCCGCCGCCGTCGGCCCGGCCGGGCTGTCGGGCGCCGAGCGCCGGGGACCGGTCACCGGGGCGCTGGAGGACCTGCAGCGGATCGAGCGCGTCCTGCACGAGTCGTACGACGATCTCGAAAGCGGGCTCGGCGGCCTCACGCTCGCGGTGTCGCAGCTCCGCGACCAGGTGATGAAGCTCCGCATGGTGCCCATCGCGCGGCTCTTCACCAAGTACCAGCGCACGGTACGCGAGCTCGCCAACCACCTCGGCAAGGAGGTCCGGGTCGAGCTCGTCGGCGCCGAGACGGAGCTCGACAAGGTCCTGGTGGAGCGCCTCGAGGATCCGCTGCTCCACCTGGTCCGCAACGCCGTCGATCACGGGATCGAGGCGCCGGATCGGCGCCTCGCGGCAGGCAAGCCGCGGGCGGGGACCGTGCGCCTCACCGCCATCCAGCGCGGCGGGCAGATCCTAGTGAAGATCGAGGACGACGGGGCCGGCCTCGACGCCGCCACGCTCGCCGCGAAGGCGGTCGAGAAGGGGCTGCTCCGGACCGCCGAGGCGGAGGCGCTCACCGAGCAGGAGGCCTTCGGGCTCATCTTCCGCCCGGGGTTCTCGACCGCGGCCCAGATTTCGGACGTGTCCGGGCGTGGAGTGGGCATGGACGTCGTGCACGACGCGCTGGTCCGCCTCAAGGGCTCGATCCACCTCGACTCGCGGCTGGGCCAGGGCACCACGGTGGAGCTCCGGCTGCCGCTCACGCTCGCCATCACCCAGGTGCTGGCGGCCCGGGTGGGGAGCGAGCTGGTGGCGCTCCCGCTCGACGCCGTGGTGAGCGCGCAGCAGGCGCCCGGCTCCTTCGAGGCGGTGGGCGAGGGCGCTTTCCTGCGGGTGGGCGCGGAGCTGATCCCGGTGATCGACCTCGGGAGTCTCCTCGGGCTGGCCGACGCGGGCGGCATCGGCGAGCTCACGGACGCGAGCGTCGTCATCGTCGAGGTGGGCGTCCAGCGGCTCGGGCTGCTCGTCCGCCAGGTGCTGGGGCGGCACGAGGTGGTGATAAAATCGCTCGGACCCCTCCTCGCCGCGGTTCCCTGCGCGGCCGGCGCCACGCTGGTCGGGGACCGCGTGCTGCTGGTGGTTGACCTCGCGGACATCGTCGCGCGCTCCCAGCGACCCGCGGCCGCCACCAGCCTGGCGACGCGGGCGCTCCCCAAGGCCAGCGCGCGGGCGCGGATCCTGGTCGCCGAGGACAGCGACGTCATCCGCGAGACCATCCGGCGCGAGCTCACCGACGCGGGCTTCGAGGTCCGCGCCGCCCGGGACGGGCTGGAGGCCCTTGCGCTCGCGCGCCGCGAGGTCTTCGACGCCGTCTCCACCGACGTGATGATGCCCGGCATGGACGGCTACGACCTGACCCGCGCCCTGCGCGCCGATCCACGCTACGCGGGCGTCCCCATCGTGATGGTCACCAGCAAGGACGCGCGCATCGACGCGCTGCGCGGGTACGACGCCGGCGCCGACGTCTACCTCACGAAGCCCTCCGACACCGCGGTCCTGATCCGGGCCCTCGACGGGCTATTGGCGAAGCTGCGCGCGCCCCACGCCTGAGCAACCGGGCCTGCAGAGCTCGCGCGCCCGACTCGGTGCCGTCCTGCCCGGCTGCGCGCCGAAATCGCCCCTTCCGTCGGTAGGCCGGGTCGGCTAGGGTCGCGGCCTCTCGCCGCGTCGGAGCGGCCCGCGCGACCGCGGTCCCCGGGGCGAGCCAGAACCCGAACCAGACCGGGAGCTAGCCATGAGCCGATACCTCTTCACCTCCGAATCCGTCAGCGAAGGCCATCCCGACAAGATGTGCGACCAGATCTCCGACGCGGTGCTCGACGCCGCGATCGCGCAGGATCCCCGGAGCCGCGTCGCCTGCGAGACGCTCTGCAAGACCGGCTTCGTGGTCATCGCCGGCGAGATCACGACCCAGGCCCGCCTCGAGTTCGGGCCCATCGCCCGCGACGTCATCCGGGACATCGGTTACACCAGCTCCGAGATGGGCTTCGACGCCGACACCTGCGGCATCCAGGTCGCCATCGAGCCGCAGTCGACCGATATCTCCCAGGGCGTGACCGAGGGCGCGGGCCTGTTCAAGGAGCAGGGCGCCGGTGATCAGGGAATGATGTTCGGCTACGCCTGCGACGAGACTCCGGAGCTGATGCCGGCCCCGATCATGTACGCCCACGCTCTCTTGCGGGAGATGGCGCGCCTGCGCAAGGGCGGCAAGCTCCCCTGGGCGCGCCCGGACAGCAAGAGCCAGGTCACCATCGAGTACGAGGACGGTCGTCCGAAGCGGATCGACGCCGTCGTCGTCTCGACCCAGCACTCGCCAGAGGTGACCCACCAGGAGATCACCGAAGAGGTCATCGAAACCATCATCAAGCGGGTTCTCAAGAAGAGCCTGCTCGTCGACACCAAGTTCTACGTCAACCCCACCGGGCGCTTCGTCATCGGCGGCCCCTTCGGCGACTCGGGGCTCACCGGCCGCAAGATCATCGTGGACACCTACGGCGGCATGGGCCACCACGGCGGCGGCGCCTTCAGCGGCAAGGACCCGTCGAAGGTCGACCGCTCCGCGGCCTACTTCGCGCGGTACGTCGCCAAGAACATCGTGGCTGCCAAGCTCGCGCAGCGGTGCGAGGTGCAGCTCGCCTACGCAATCGGCGTGGCCCAGCCGGTGAGCGTTCGCGTCAACACGTTCGGCACGGGCGTGGTGGACGAGGAGCGCCTGACGAAATACGTCATGGACGCCTTCGATATGCGCCCCAAGGCCGTGATCGAGCAACTCGATCTGCTTCGCCCGATCTACCGGCAGACGGCCGCTTACGGGCATTTCGGCCGCAAGGAGTTCAGCTGGGAGAAGACGGACCGCGCCAAGCAGATGGCCGCCGATCTGCTCGGCAAGCGCGTCCGCGGCACCAAGACCACGCCGCCCGCCGCGCCGCCTCCGCGCCGGCTGCGCGAGCGCCTGGCCCCCGCGCCCGTGGCGGAGGCGGCCAAGCCCGCCAAGGCCGCGGCCCTGCCGCGGCGCGCCCCCGCCCCGAAGGTTTCGCCCGCCGCCCCCGCCAAGAGGCCGGCCGCCGCCGCCAAGAAGCCGGCCGCCGCCGCCAAGAAGCCGGCCGCTGCCGCCAAGAAGCCGGTCGCCGCCGCCAAGAAGCCGGTCGCCGCCGCCAAGAGGCCCGCGGCGACCTCGGCGCGGCCACTGGTCAACCCGCCGCGGCGGGTGCCCCGCCGCCGTCGGCGCGGCTGAGCGGTCAAACGACGCGGTTTCGGCCCGCGCTCTTGGCCTCGTAGAGGCGCTCGTCGGCGCTGCGGAAGAGATCCTCGGCGCCCTCGGCGCTGCGCGCCGGGCGCTCGGCGACCCCGAGGCTAACGGTCATCGGGATGCGCCGGTTCTCGAAGGTGATCTCCGCGTCCTGCGTCGCGGCCCGGATGCGCTCGGCGAGCGCACGGGCGGCCGCGAACTCCACGTTGGGCAGGATCACCGCGAACTCCTCCCCGCCCGTCCGCGCGAACAGCGCCGCCCCCTCCGCCACTCCTTGGGCGACGGCCGCCACCTGCCGGAGCACCGCGTCACCGGCCGTGTGCCCGTGGGTGTCGTTGACCTCCTTGAAGTGGTCCAGATCAAGCACGATCAGGCTGAGCGGCGCCGGACGCGAGCGGGTGCGCGCGACGGCGTCGGTCAGGACTTGGTCGAAATGGGAGCGATTCGCTGCCCCGGTGAGCCCGTCGAACTTCACCAGGCGCTGCACCTCTTGGTGGTACTCCGCCTCGACGTTGCTACCCGCGATGTACTTCAGGATCACGTGCCCGACCTGGAGACGATCGCCGTCACTGAGAAAGGCGCCCGTCACTCGCCGCTCGTTCACGTAGGTCCCGTTGGTGGACTTCAGGTCTACGACCTCGTGCGCGGTGCCGTTCCAACGCACCGTGGCGTGCTGTCGGCTCACGCTGTCGGCGTCGAGCTGCAGGGCGCAGTTGATGCCGCGACCGATGTCGACCTCGCGGTCGGCGACGAGCACGTACTGTCCGATCCGGGCCCCGGCGATGACGACCAGATAGGCCTGCCCGCGCGCACCGGCGCCGACCAGGTGGTTCAGGGCCCGAGCGACCGTGATTTCGCCGGATGGGTAGGGCGAGCTTCCCTGCTTCGACACGGACTTGGAGCTTACCACGAGCCCTGGCCGCGGCGGGGAAGCCACCGCGAGGCCGAGGAACCGGGCCGGGCGGCCGTGATCGCCACCTGCCCGCTGCTACCCGCCGCCCCAACCGGGCGCGGGCAGGCGGCGGCCGGGCGCTCCTCCGCGCGCCCGGCGCCGTGCGGCCGCTGGACCTAGATGTCGTAGTACAACTTGTACTCGATCGGGGTCGGGTAGCGGCGGTCCTCGTTGACCTCGTTCTCTTTCTTGATGTCGATCCACATGTCGATGGCGTCCCTGGTGAAGACGTCACCCTTCAGCAGGTACTCGTGGTCGGCGGCGAGTGCGTCCAGGGCCTCGCCGAGCGAGCCGCAGACCAGGGGCACCGCCTTGAGCTCCTCGGCGCTCAGAGCGTAGATGTCCTTGTCCAGGGGCGCCCCCGGATCGATCTTGTTCTGGATGCCATCCAGTCCCGCCAGCATCATCGCCGAGAAGGCGAGGTACGGGTTGCAGGTCGGGTCCGGGAAGCGGACCTCGATGCGGCGCGCCTTGGGAGAAGGCGAGTAGGTGGAGATGCGCACCGACGCCGACCGGTTGCGGCTGGAGTAGGCGAGGTTCACCGGCGCCTCGAACCCGGGGACCAGCCGCTTGTAGCTGTTCGTGGTCGGGTTGGTGAGCGCGTTGAGCGATTTGGCGTGCTTGAGGATGCCACCGACGTAGTAGAGCGCCAGCTCGCTGAGCCCGCCGTACTCCTCCCCGGCGAACAGCGGGCGACCGTCCTTCCAGAGCGACTGGTGCACGTGCATCCCGTTGCCGTTGTCCATCGCCAGCGGCTTGGGCATGAAGGTGGCCGACTTGCCGTTGCGGGCAGCCACGTTCTTCACGATGTACTTGAAGAGCATGAGCCGGTCCGCCACGTTGAGCAGGTCGGAGAAGCGCATGCCGATCTCGCACTGGCCGGCCGTCGCCACCTCGTGGTGGCTGAGCTCGACCTCGAGCCCCACGGTCTGCATGGCGAGCACGATCTCCGTCCTGAGGTCCATCAAGGTGTCCTGCGGGGGGACGGGGAAGTAACCCTCCTTGTGCCGGATCTTGTGCCCGAGGTTCGGGCGCTCGTCGCGGCCCGTGTTCCAGACGGCCTCGACCGAGTCCACCGCGTAAAACCCGTTGTTCGACTTGACGTCGAAGCGCACGTCGTCGAAGACAAAGAACTCTGCCTCGGGGCCGAAATAGGCGGTGTCGGCGATGCCGGTGCTCTTCAGGTACTCCACCGCCTTACGGGCGATGTACCGCGGGTCGCGGGAATAGCTCTGCCGCGTGATGGTGTCCTGAATGGTGCACTGGAGCGAGAGCGTGGGGTGCTTGGTGAACGGATCCATGACGGCGGTGTCCGGATCGGGGATGAGGAGCATGTCGCTCTGGTTGATGGGCTGGAAGCCGCGGATCGACGACCCGTCGAAGCCCACCCCGTCCTCGAACGTCGCCTCTTCCAGAAGCGTGTAGGGGATGCTCGTGTGCTGCCACTTGCCGGGCAGGTCGATGAACTTCAAATCGACCATCACGGCGCCGTTCTTCTTGCCAAGCTCGATCGCTTCTCTGGGGTTCATTGTCGTCCTCTCGTTGCTCTGCTGCCCGTCACTAGATGGCGATGTCGCCGCGCTCCCCCGTGCGGATGCGCACCGCCTCGTGGACCTCGTAGACGAAGATCTTTCCGTCGCCGATACGGCCGGTCTTCGCGTTCTTCTCGATGGCGTCGAGCACGGGCTGAACCAGGTCGTCCGCCACGACCACCTCGACCTTCACCTTGGGAACGAAATCCACCACGTAGGCGGATCCGCGATAGACTTCCTTCTTGCCCCCCGTCCGCCCGAAGCCCTTCACCTCGGTGACGGTCATGCCCTGGACGCCGACTTCGGAGAGCGCGTCCTTAACCTCGTCCAGCTTGAATGGCTTGATGATCGCCTCGACCTTCTTCATCGCTCCGCTCCTGTCGTGCGGGGATCCGCCGCCGCGCGCTCGTCTCGGTCGCCCGTTGCGTTTCTGGAGAACACCCGAGAGTGTTGGACCAGGGTCCGTTTCGAGAGTGTTTCGCGGTCGCTTCGCTCGACATTTCTCCGTTCGCCGCGGGGCCCGCCGGGAGACGCCACGATGAGGCGCTACGCGACCGGAGAAGACGGCCCCTCGCTCGCGGTAGACGCGCCGAGCCCGGTCTACCGCTTCTCGGCCGCGGAGCTGCCCGGGGGCGAGCTCTGGGTGAAGGACGATGGCCGCCTGAACCCGCGGTACGGGGGCAACAAGGTGCGGAAGCTCGGCCGCGTGCTGGCACGCGCGGAGCGGGAGGGGTTTCGGCGCATCCTGACCGCGGGGGCAGCCGGGAGCCACCACGTGCTGGCGACGACGCTGTTCGCGCGCGAGCGAGGGCTCGCTACCGCCGCGGTCCTCGGGCCCCAGCCCTTCACGGAGCACGCGGAGCTCACCCTCGCCTGCGCGCTCGGGTGGGGGCTCGAACCGTACCCGGTCCCCGCGAGCTCCGAGCTCGTCCTCGCCCAGCTCGAGCACCGACAGCGCGGCGACTTCCTGCTTCCGATCGGCGGCTGGGGAGTGCCCGGATCGCTCGGCTTCGTGGACGCGGCGCGCGAGCTCGCCGCGCAGGTGCGCGCGGGGGCGCTGCCAGCTCCGGACATCATCGTGGTCGCGCTCGGCTCGGGGGGTACCGCCGCCGGATTGCTCGCCGGCGCGGCGGCGGCGGGGCTCGACGCGACGGTTTCGGCGGTGTCGGTCTTCACCCGCTCCGCGTGGGCCGCGAGCGGGCTCGTAATCCCGCTCGCGGCACGGCTTGCACAAGTGACCGGCCAGCGGGTAGGTTGGCGGGCGCTCGCCGGAGGGCTGCGCGTCGATACGGCCGAGCTAGGAGCCGGATACGGACACGGCACCGCGGCCTCGGAGTCCGCGACGGCGATCGGCGCCCGAGTCGGGCTCGAGCTCGACCCCACGTACACGGCCAAGACCTTCGCCGCAGCGTTGCGGCTGCTCGGGTGCCCAGAGCTCCCGGCAGTTCCGGCCGGGAGGCCCGCGCGGCTATCCTTCGCCACGGCACGGGACGAGCGTCCATTACGCGTGCTCTACTGGCACACTCTCTCGGCGATCCCGCTCGGACCCCTGCTCGAACGAGCCCCCGAGCGGGCGGCGCCGTCGCCTGCCCTGCGCAGTCTGTTTCACCGATCCTGACCGACCACTATAGTCGGCGATCGAAGCCGTTGCCGATGCCCCCGCAGAACAGGTCCCACGTCCCGATCGGCGCCGTCCTGGAGGGCAAGTACCGCGTGACGCGCGAGATCGGCCGGGGCGGAATGGCGGCCGTCTACGAGGCTCACAACGTCGACATCGGCAAGCGGGTCGCAGTCAAGGTGCTCGCGGCCGAGCTCATCACCTCCCGAGTGGTGCGCGAGCGCTTCATCCGGGAGGCGCGCGCCTCCGCCGCCATCCGGAGCCCGTACATCTGCGACGTCTACGACTCGGGGATGTTCGAGGAGCGGCCGTTCCTGGTCATGGAGCTGCTCGAAGGCGAGAGCCTATACGACATGATGACGCGCGTGCGACGCCTGGACGTCGCCACGACGCTGCATGTCGCGACCCAGACCTGTAAGGGTCTCATCAAGGCGCACGAGGCCGGGATCGTGCACCGAGATTTGAAGCCGGAGAACATCTTCCTCACCCACAACGAGGAAGGGGGCCTCGTCGCCAAGCTCCTGGATTTCGGCCTGGCGAAGTTTTACGACCCCACGGGGGGCGACGCCGCCCAGGCCCGACTGACCCGCGAGGGGGCGCTCTTCGGGACGCCGGCCTACATGAGCCCGGAGCAGGCGAAGGGCCAGGGCGAGGTCGATCATCGCGCCGATCTCTGGGCCCTCGGCTGCATCGTCTACGAGTGTCTCACCGGTCGCACCGTGTGGAACGTCGACCAGGGCGTCGCCATGATCCTGGCACAGATCGCGGGCGCCCCGTTGCCGCGCCCCTCGCGCTACCGCTCCGAGCTGCCGCTCGGGTTCGACGGCTGGTTCTTCAGGGCGCTCGACCGCGACGCGGCCAAGCGGTTCCAGACGGCACGGGAGTTCATCGACTCGCTCGCGGAGGTGCTCGACCCGGGCCGCCCCCCTTCAGTGGGGGTGCCGATGGAGCCCACACCGCCCCCGGACCTCGCGCGCCTGCAGGTCCCGTCCGAACCGGACACCGAGCCCCACGAAGCGGCGGCGAACGTGCGTCGGCCGCCGCCCGCCCCGAAGCCGGGCCCGCCCCGGGCAGAGCACGGGAGTCCCTGGCGCGCGATCGCCGCGCTGCTCGGCGTCGCGGCGCTCGCGCTCGGCGCCTGGGCCCTCTGGTTCTACGTGCTCTACCCGCCCGGCACGGACGAGCCCTACTCGGCCCTGGCCAGCCCAGGCGCGAGCGCGACGACGAGCGGCGCCGGCCCCATGCTCGCGCCCGTCGAGCGCGAGCCCCACGCGTTGCAGATCGGCTCGGCGCAGGAGCGCCTCGCCCGCGGCGAGAAGCAGGACGCCCTCAAGCTGTTCCGGGAGGCCTTCAACAACGGCGGCTCCGGGGTGGCCCGGGCGCTGCTATCGCAGGCCGCGGTCGCGACCGAGGGAAGAGGCCCCTGCGTCGTGACCGGCCTGGGTCGGCCCCGCCCCTTCGACCTGCTCGGCCCCGCCTCCGCACCCGCCTTGCTGGTGAGCGCCGCCGGCCCGGTCGTCTCGTGGACGGACAACCACCTCGAGCCGACCAAGGTGCAGACCTTCTCGACCCTGCTCGACGGCGCGCTCCGCCGGGTTTCGATGACCCACGGGATCACCCCAGAGGCCTCCTACGCGCGGTCGATCGACCTCGTTGCCGCCGGCGAATCCCTGGTCCTGGTCTACGCCGATCGGACGGGAGATCCGGGCGTGTTCGTGCGGGCGATCGAGCGCGACGGCAGGATCGGCGGCCCGGTGGTGCGCGTCTCGGGCAAGCTCGCCAACCAGCAGCCCGACCCCTCCATCGCGCGGGCGAGCGACGGGACCTTCTACGTGATTTGGGAGGAGGTCCACGCGCGCGGCACCCGCGACATCATGCTGCGCCAGCTCCGCCCCAACCTGGAGCCACTCACCCCGGCCGTGCGGGTCACTTCCCTCCGCGCGAGCCCCGGCGAGGAGTCCGGGGCCGACACGCCCCACCTGGCGGTCACCGACGGCGCCGTCCACATCGCCTTCACGCTGGAGCGCCGCCGCCGCTTCCAGGTCATGCTCCTCACCATCCCGCGTTCGGCACCGGAGCTCGCCGGAGCGGGGTTCGCCCGGGCCGCCAAGAGCGGCGACCGGGACCGCGTGGTCGGCAAGCTCGTCCCCCTGAACGCCTTCGGCGTCAGGAACACCACGCCGCGGATCGCCTGCGGCGTGGAGGGCTGCGTCGTCGTGTGGGAGGAGGACAAGACGGGTGCCTTCGCGGCCTTCATCGAGGTGGCCAAGGCCGAGAAGCTCTGGCACCGGGCCTTCGCGGTGCGGGGAGCCTCGCCGGCGGTCACCAGCGCCGGCGAGGCGACCATGATCGGCTGGTACGAGCAGGGTCGGGTGAAGCTAGCGCGCATCCGCCGCGACGGGATCGGTGAGGAGAGCGTGCTCGCCCGGGTCAACGGTTACCAGCCGCCGCCCGCGATCGCGGCCTCCACGGTCGCCGGGGAGTGGTACGTCGGCTGGCGCGACTACGAGGCGGGGCATCTCGAGGCCTTCGTCGTCAGGGCACGATGCGACTGAGGCGCCCCCCTCCCCCCGCGCCCGCGCCCACGCCCACGCTCGCGGCGCTCGAGATCCCCTCGCGCAGTCAGCTGCGCACGGCGGGGATCGCGACGCCGCGCACCCGCCTCTTCCCCATCGAACCAGGGGACGCCGAGGATCTCTGGACGGCGATCGAGGGGTCCCGGTTGCACCTCGAGCGCTGGCTGCCCTGGGTACCCTACAACTCCTCGCTGGAGGCCACGCTGCGCTACGCGGAGGCGTCCGCCGCCGACTGGGACGCGGGGCGGGCGCTCCGCTTCTGCATCCGATCGCATCCGGGGCACGCCCTGCTGGGAGTCGTCGGCCTCGACTCGTGCGTGCACCTGCACCGCTCCTGCGAGCTCGGGTACTGGCTCCGGCGCGAGGTGACCGGACGCGGGCTGATGACGGAGGCTGCCGGTGCGTGCGTCGAGTTCGCGCTCCGCGCCGTCGGCTTCCACCGCATCCGCTGCGCGGCGGGCACCGACAACACCCCGAGCCTACGCGTGATCGCGCGGCTGGGGTTCCGCTTCGAGGGCGTCGCCCGCCAGGCTGAGCTGGTGGGGACACGGTGGCTCGATCACGCCGTGTTCGCCCGACTCGCCGTCGACCAGCTGCCACCCTGACCCGGCCGCGGCAGAGCTCTGCTACCCTCGGGCCGTGCGCGACCGCCGCCCGGTCTACTTTTTGCCGCTCGCCCCCCTGGTGGTGGCGCTGGCGGGGGTCGCGGCGGCGCTGCTGATCGGCGTACTGGGGGTCGTGGAGCTCCGGCACCAGGGCGACGATGCCGCCCGCCTGCGCGGGGAGGTGCTCGCGGACGCTCTGGCCCAGCGCCTGCGCGGCACCGCGTTCGAGTACCACCGCGAAGTGATCGAGCGCGCAGCGAGCCGGTCCGGCGCCGAGCTCCTGCTGGTGAGCTTCGAGGGCGACGTGGTGGTAGACGGCAGCCTCGCCCGGCCTACCCGCGACGACGTGGTGCGGTGGCTCCTGGCCGGCAACGGCGAGGCGCAGACCGGGCTCGGGCGCACGCTGTTCCACGCCGCTCCGCTAGCGGCACCCATGCAGCACCTGTCGGTGATCGCCTTCATCGGGGCGCCGCGGGCGCCCTTCACCACCGGGCCGCTGGTGCGCTCGGTCGGCGTCTTCGCCGTGCTCCTCATCGGCGCGGCGACGCTGGTCGCGTTCGCGCTGGCGCGCGACGTTCACGGCGACGTCACCTCGCTCTACCAGCGCATCGCGGAGATGGCGGCCAGCGATGGCCCCCCGGCGGGGCAGTCCGTCCCCCTCCATGGGGCCGACGAGGTCGCCGTCCTCACCAGCGCGTTCAACGCGCTGGTGCAGCGTTTCGCCACCTCCGAGCGCACCTACCGCGACAACCTGGCGCGCACGGTCACCTTCGAGCGCGACCGCAGCGCGTTCCTCGCGGCCTTGAGCCACGAGCTCCGCACCCCGCTCAACTCTATCCTGGGCTTCGCGGACGTGCTCCTCAGCGAGGCGGAGGGTCCACTCTCCCCGGAGGGCCGGGAGAACCTCGAGGTGATCCACTCGAGCGGGCAGCACCTCCGCTCGCTCATCGACGACATCCTCGCGCTGTCGGCGCTCGAGTCCGGTGAGCTCCGCCTGGAGCGGCAGGAGGCGAACGTCTTCGCGATCGCCGCGGACGTGGTGCGCGAGGCCAAGATCGCGGCGCGCGGGAAGAACGTGGCGGTGCAGCTCGCCGGGCAGGCCGCCATGGCCTGGGCGGATCCGCTGCGGGTTCGGCAGATCCTGGGCAACGTCGTCGGCAACGCGGTCAAGTTCACCCGACAGGGGAGCGTGCTCGTCTTCGTCGAGGGCGGCCCGGATCAGGTCCTGGTGAGCGTGACCGACACGGGGCCCGGCATCGCCCCCGCCCAGCGCGCGCTCATCTTCGAGGAGTACCGGCAGGTCGGCGACCTCGCGGCCCGGCGCGCGGGCAGCGGGCTCGGGCTCGCCATCACGCGGCGGCTGGTCCAGATGCACGGAGGGACCATCTCGCTCGAGAGCGAGCTGAACGTGGGCTCCCGGTTCACCCTCCGCCTCCCCCGACGTCCCCCGCCCGACAGCCAGCGCCCGAGCGAGCCGTCGATTACCACCGAGAGCCGGCCGCCCCGGGAGGTGAGCTCATGACCGCCGCGGACCCGAAGTTCGCGCAGCAGCTCATCGTCCGACAGGTGGGGTTCAGCCTGGTCACCAGCGCCCTGGCGGCGCTGGCCGCCCCCCGCCTGCTGCTCTTGACCAGCGAGCAGGCGTACCCGACCAGCACGCGCGTATTCCTGGCCCTCGCGCTGTCGAGCTTGATCCCGGCGGCGCGCACGGCCTGGGTGATCAACCGGCACCGCTTCGTCCTGCGCGCCCTCAGCCTCGGGTCGCGGAGCGTCGAGCCCTTCGAGATGCAGGCGCTGATCGACGAGGTCGGTGGCGTGACCGCGACCTGGGTTGCCTCGCACCTGACAGCGCTGGCGCTGCTCGTCCGCTACTGGCGTCCGTCGACGCTCGACTCGACCACGACTGCCAGCGTCGCCATCCTGGCCGCGGTCATCGCCGCTGCCGCGACCCTGCCGTTGTACGTGGTGGTGCGGCAGAGCTTCGTCGGTGTGCTCGAGCTCGGCGACCCGGAGATGATGCGCGAGGTCGTCGAGCAGGCCGAGCAACGCGCGCCCGTGCACGGCCGCGTCGCCTGGCGCCTGGTGGCCGCCGTCGCCACCCCGGTCGCGTTCGTGGGGCTCGGGTCGGCGCTCATCTCGGGCGCGCACGTGCGGCGAGCCGACGAGCGCCAACGCGAGGAGACCGCCCGCGCGGTCGCGCGCGCGGCGCTCGATCTCGGGCCCGGGGTGGTCGCGAGCGCGGGACTCGACGAGGCGCTGGCGCAGGCGAGCGCGCGCGGCTTCGACGCCCGCATCGACTCGGTGCCGGGCGAGTACTCGCTCACCCGCCTGCCCCAGGGGGTCGTCGAGCTGACGGCTCCCCTCGACGCGGGACGGGCCCGGGTCATCTTCAGCGGCTCCACCGTCCCCGTCGTGAGCTTCGCCGCGTTCCTGGTGGCTACACTCGTCACGGCGTTCGCGGGGGCGGCGGGACTCGTCTTCGGGCGGGGGCTGGCGCAGGACCTCCGCGACGCGACCGCCGGCGTGCGGGCGCTCTCGGAACACAGCACGGGGCCACGACTCGACCAGCTCGCGCGCTTCCGGGTGGTGGCGGACCTCGGCGAGGCGATCGAGCGGCTGGCGGCGCGGTTCCGCGTCTTCGCCCGGGCGCAGCGGCGGGCCATCCGGGCGCGCGAGGCAGCCACCCAGATGCGGGGGCTCTTCTTCGCGAGCGTCAGCCATGATCTCAAGAGCCCGCTGAACGCCATCCTCGGCTTCGCCGAGCTCGTTCGGCAGGGCGAGCCCCTGACGAGCGACCAGACGGAGAGCCTCGAGCAGATCGAACGCAGCGGACGTGAGCTGCTGGCCCTCATCGAGACGGTCCTGGACGCGGCGAGGGTGGAGGCGGGCCAACTCTCGCTCGTGCGCGAGCCCGTGATGCTGGGGGAATTGCTGGCGCTCGCGGTCGAAATCGGGCGCGATCTCGGCCCGCGAGTCGCGCCCCCGGTCGAGGTGGCGGTGTCCCAGTGGACGGCGACCGTCTCGGTCGACCGCGTGCAGCTCGCGCGTGCCCTGGCTGCCTACGTCGGCCAGGCCTTGCGCTCGTCCGGTCCCACTCCGGTACGCCTGGTCGCGAGCTCCGGGGCGGACGGGGCGGCAGAACTCGCCCTCTCGCTTCGCCGCGAGGGGTCGACGGCGGCCGAGCTTGGCGCCCTGTTCGACCCGCAGAGCCCGGCCGCGGCCGCGGAGCCGCGCGGGCTGGCGATGGCGCTCGGAGTGGCCCGGTCGGTGGTGAGGCTGCACGGGGGGAACACTCGCGTCGAGGCCCAGGAGGGCGACGGCACGCGCGTCGTCGTCACGATGCCGGTCGCGCACGACTCACCTTGACAAGTGCGCTTCCCCGTCGAAAGAAATGGCCGCGGTCACGCCCCAGCCCATGGGCGTTCGTGGTTGTCCCCCCGGGGCTCGTCCTGTGCTAAGGAGCGCGAAACCGCGGCCGAGACGGCTTGCCCGGGGGAGTGAGCCCGCCCGCCCCAGCCGGAGACCAGGTCATGGCAGACATCGACAAGCTGAAGATCACGATTATCCGCGACGAGTGCATCGGGGACGGCGCGTGCTGCGACGACGCGCCGAACACCTTCGAGCTCGACGACGACGGCATCGCTGTCGTCAAGGCCGGCTCCGCCGACAGCCGCGACACCATCCTGACGGCGGCCCGCAACTGCCCGACCAACGCCATCGTGGTGGAGGACGCGGAGTCGGGCCAGAAACTCGCCCCGGAGGAGTGACGATCGCGCCCGGACGGCGTGACGTCACGCGTCCGAACGTGGGCGGATCTTCCGCGCGCGTCGGGGGGGTCATTTCGTCTTCCGCGCGCGGTGACGGGGGTCGTGCTTCGCCAGGTCCGCGGCGTCCCGGCTTGAGCACGCCGGGCCACGTCCCCAGCGCGGTCCCGGGGCGCGCGCCTCGAGCGTCCCGACCGCACCCGGCGCCGACGAGCGCGGGAGTCTTCGACGAGCGAGCGGCGGGTGTCCGTCCGTGTGGCCGCGGCCTGGCGCCGATCCACCCGGACGACGCGGGGGCGAATCGGCGTGCGGTCGCCCAACGTCCGCCCGGAAGGGCGTGAGGCCGGGCGGGCCATTTGGCGTGTCTACGCGGGCAGCGGGCGCCACGCCGGTGAACGCGCGACACGGCGTCGAGAGCTTTTGCTAGGCTAGGCCGGGCAAGCGGCGCCGGGCCGGACCCGGGCGAATGGCAGCGAGGACGACGGAGACGGTGTCGGCAGCAGGACCCGCAAGAGCAGACGCCACGGGGAGCCTCGCCGCCACGCCCCTGTCTGACGTGCTGGTGTCGTTGCTCGACCGGCGCCTGACGGGTTCCGTCGTGCTGCAGGACCCGGCCGGTCGCAAGAGCGCCCTCACCGTCGCGGAGGGGGCCGTCGTCAAGGCGCGCACACCGGAGCCGGTGATCCGCCTCGGTGACCTGCTCCTCGAGGTCGGGGCGATCGACTCACCGACGCTGGAGCGGGGGCTTCGCCTCGCCAAGCAGTCGGGGATCGCGCTCGGACAGGCCCTGCTCCGTGCGGAGGCGGTCGCCTCGGAGGTGCTCGAGGCGGTCTTGGCCGAACAACTGGCGCGGCGGGTGCTGTGGGTCGCCGGGATGCCGCCGGAGACGCGCTACGGGTTCTACGGGGGGACCGACCACCTGGAGAACTGGGGGGCGGGAGCGGTGGAGAACGAGCCCCTTTCGCTCATCTGGCGCGCCGCGCGCGAGCACGCCAGCCCAGAGCGTGTCGAGGCGATCGTCACGCGGATCGCGACGCGGCGCGCCCGCCTGCACCCCGACGCCCAACTCGAGCGCTTCAACCTCAACGGGGCCGAGGCGCGGTCCGCCGAGCGCATCCGCCGCGGATCGGAGACGATCGGTGGCGTCCTGGCAGCCGCCGGCCCCGACGCGGCGGTGATCGGCCGGCTGATCTACGTCCTCGTCCTGACCCGCCACCTGGACCTCGGCGACGGACGAGTCCCGGTGGGCTGTTCCCCGGTTGTGTCGCGCGACCGGTTCGTCCGAGGCCCGACGGGCCCGTCGTCCGCTGCGGTCGGCGAGCCGACGGCGGCGAGCGGCCGCGTGGGAGCGCCGCTGGGCTCCGACGGGTCCATGCGGGCGCCCGGGGCGCCACCGCCGATCCCGACCCGAGCCCGATCCGTCGACGGCGGTCCGGCTTCGGCGGCGGTCACCGTGCCCCCCGTGGGCGCTCCATTACGCCCGCTCCCACCTCCACCTCGCCCGCCGGCACCCACCGGTCCCGACGGGCGGCCACGGGCTCCGGCCGCCCCGACGCGACCCGAAGCGTCGCTCTCGCCGCCGGAGGCACGAGTCCCACCCTCCCGGGTCCAGCCCCCGCTGTCGGTGTCGATCAGCGTCCCCGCGTCCCGCCACGGGGATTCGGCCCGGGCGGCGGCGGGGGCCGCGTCCCTCCACCCCGGCGTCGCGCGTCCCGATCCGCTCGAGTGGCGGCTCAACGCCAAGCTCGCCCAGTGCGAGCGCCGCGACCTCTACGGTCTGCTGGAGGTGGAGCACTCGGCGCCCACCGCCTTGATCCAGGCCGCCTACGTCAAGCTCGCCAAGGTTTGGCACCCGGACCGCTTGCCGCCCGCGATGGCGCACCGACGGGAGGACGTGACCCGCCTCTTCGCGAGGCTTTCCGAGGCGCGCCGCGCCCTGTGCGACCCGGACGAGCGCGCCCGCTACGACCGCGAGCAGAGCACGGGTGAATCGGAGGAGGCCAACGTCGTGCGCGTGGTCGACGCCGCCAACGAGTTCCGTAAGGCCGAACTCCTGGCGCGCCGCAACGATTTCTCGGCCGCGATCCCGCACGCCGAGGCCGCCTACAAGAACGACGACGAGCAGCCGGAGTACGCGGCGCTCTTCGCCTACGTCATCGTGCAGAGCGGCGTCACCCTGGAGCCCAAGCGCCTGAGCGAGCTGGTCGAACTGGTCGAGGACGCCGTCACCCGCGACGCCGAGAGCGTGCGGATCCGCCTGTACCGCGCCTTCGTGCTCAAGCGCGCGGGTCGGATCGAGGACGCGCAGCGGGATTTCCGCTTCGTGGCGCGCAACGAGCGTCACAACGTCGACGCGATGCGCGAGATTCGCCTCTATAACCTGCGCCGTGACAAGGAGAAGCAGGGGACGTTCCTGGGCGGGCTGTTCGGGCGGCCTTCGACCAGCCCGAAGAGCCGCCGCTGAGCGCGCGCGGGCACCTCACCGGTAGACCGCGATCGTCGTCGCCGCTCCGGTGAGCGCGTGCGGTGCGGCTCCTTCCCACTCCCGCGGGACGCGCGGCTCCGTCCAGTCGAAGAGCCAGGCGCCGTCCTCCGGCGCGAGGTTGATGCAGCCCGCGCTCATGGGCTCGCCGAAGCTCTCGTGCCAGTACGCCGTGTGCAGGGCGAAGGGCGGGGAGAAGTACTGGGTGTGCGGCACGTCGGCGATCCAGAACGTCCGCTCCTCGCCCTCGTCCGGACTCATGGTCTGGGAACGGTACTTGTAGAAGACCCGGTGCACGCCGGTCGGCGTGGTGCTCGCGCGGACCGGGTCCCGACCGGGCTGCGGCACGCCCCCCGCCCCGGGAGAGACGAGCGTGGCGAACACGGGTCGCGCGCCCACGTAGGCGACCAGGGTCCCGCGCGTGATGCTCACCTCGATCCACTTGTCCTGCTCGCCGACGCCCCAGGGACGCTGGGCGCGCGGCTCGACGACGGTGGCGTCGCTCTCCGCCGCCCACATGGTGTCCTCGCCACGGCGCGCGCGGGTGGCGAGGAAGCGACGACCCGCGCCGTCCGCGACGGGCTCACGCCCCGCCTCGAGCATCACGTGTCCCCGCGCCGGCCACTGCTCCCCGGTCGCGACGAAGCTCCCGTCCCCCTCCCGGACGTACTGTGGGCGTGGCGTCGCTCGGAACCAGGCCAGCGGGAGCCGAAGGCCGTCGCGCAGCTCGACCCCGCGAAACTGGGTCACGCGGAAGACGCGGACGCGATCGGCCGGGACGGCGGTCCCGTCGGCGCTCGCGAGCCAGGTCCGGCCGGCGTGCACGAAGGTGGAGGTGAAGGCCACCATCGAGCCGAGCGGGACGAACCGGCGCACCAGCTCGGCGGGCCGCTCGCTGGTGACCGCCCCGCCCGCCGCGAAGTGAGCCGGCGGCGGCGCATTCGGGGGGACGACGGCGACCACGGCCAGCCGCTCGTGGCCACGATTGCCCCAGGAGAGCTCGCCGAAGGTGCCGGGCGCCTTCAGAAAGCGCTCTTCGCGCGCCCATTCCTCGGGCGACGGGAGGCGCCGGTACGCGGGCACCCGGTTCGACAGCGCGTAATGGAACGGCAGCGGCCCCGGGCGCGGCGCGAGCGCGCGCGTGGCCTCGAGGTAGCGGGTGGCGCCGTTGAGCGTCGCCGTGGCCCCCAGGCAGACGTAGCCAAAGGGCTCGACCGCGACGAAGCCCCGCGGGCAACCCGCCCCGGGGCGCGGCTCCGCGTCCCGAAGCGCCACCGACTGCCCCAGCCGCACCGAGCCGATGGGGCGGTCGCTGCGGCGCGGCTCCGGGTAGATCCAGGTGGGAGCGCCGATCGAGTAGACCCGGACGGCCGCGGGCGCGACCGGCGCGCTCCCCGCGCTCGGAGCCGGGGCCGGCGTGCGCTCGGGAGCGACATCGGGCCGCCCCGCCGCCGACGGACCCCCGTGCGCTCCCGGCGTGTCCGCCAGCAGGGACGACGTCACCAGCCCCGGCGCGAGCGCCAGGACCAGCAAGCGGGCGGACGGAGCGCATGACGTGGCCACGCTCGGCGGAGTCTTGCGCGAGCAGCCGGGACGAGCAAACTCCCGCTTCGGGGGCGGACTTGCGGTAGAGTGCGCGACCATCGCGATGGCCGCACGACGCAGGTCGACATCGAAGGGCACCGGGGCCGACGCCGACCCCACCGCTTCGGGCCGCCCGGAGCCGACCACCTCGGGGCGGCTCCTCGAGCCGACGAGTCACGCGGAAGACCTCCAGGTCGACCGCCTGCTCCGCCCCCGATCCCTCGACGAGTTCGTGGGGCAGCGCAAGCACACCCAGAACCTCCGCGTCTACGTCGAGGCGGCTCGGCGCCGCGGCGAGCCGCTCGATCACATCCTATTGTCGGGGCCGCCCGGGCTCGGCAAGACGACGCTGGCCCACGTCCTGGCCAAGGAGATGGGGGTGAACCTCTTCGTCACCAGCGGCCCCGCCGTCGAGCACAAGGGCGTGCTCACCGGCGAGCTCACCCGCCTCGGCCGCTCGGACATCCTCTTCATCGACGAGATCCACCGGCTCAACGCCACCGTCGAGGAGGCCCTCTACCCCGCGATCGAGGGCTTCCGCATCGACGTGGTCACCGGTGACGGCGCCTTCGCCGAGAGCATCTCCCTCGATCTCAAGCCGTTCACCCTGATCGGCGCCACCACGCGCACGGGGCTGCTCACCAAGCCCCTCCAGGAGCGCTTCGGGGTCACGCTCCGGCTCGACTTCTACCCGGTCGAAGACCTCGCGCAGATCGTCGCGCGGAGCGCCCGGCTACTGGGCGTGCAGTGCGCAACGGAGGCCGCGCACGCCCTGGCCACGCGCGCCCGCGGGACGCCTCGCGTCGCCAACCGGCTGCTGCGCCGCGTCCGCGACTTCGCCGACGTGGAGGGGGACGGCACCATCACGGTCGACATCGTTCGCCACACCTGCGAGCGCCTCGAGGTCGACGCGGTGGGGCTCGACGAGATGGACCGCCGGCTGCTCCGCGTGCTCATCGAGGACTACGACGGCGGGCCGGTGGGCGTGGAGACGATCGCCGCCGCGCTCGCGGAGCCCCGAGACACGGTGGAGGACGTCTACGAGCCGTACCTTTTGCAACAGGGCTTCCTCGGCCGCACCCCGCGCGGGCGCATCGCCACCCGACGAGCCCGCGAGCACCTCGGCTACCCCCCGGTGGGCAGCGACCCGGTGCGCCAGGGACGCCTCTTCTGAGCCGGGGACGCGCGCCGGGACCCGCTCACCGCGCCAGCAAGAACCCCAGGACCGCGCCGTAGAGCGTCGAGATGTAGGGGTTGCCCGTGATGGGGCAAGCGCCGCTCCGGCAACCGACCAGGCGGTAGTAGAGGAAGCCAACGAGCGCTCCACCGGCCACGAACAGCACCATGCGCAGGATCATTCGGTTTCTGGCTCCGGGGTTGGACGTCGGGGGGGCCGCCGGCAGGTCTGGTGAGGCTGGCGCGAGTTCGCTCTCGGTAGAGGTCATGGGTTTCTTGCTCCCTTGCCGCGCGTAGCGCCGGCGCTAGCCCCCGGTACAGGCCAGCTCCGGGGCAACAGCCGGGTCCGCTCGCGCGGCGGACGGATGAGAACCGAGCGCGCAGGCAGCGGCCGAGCCCTCGGTGGTCGCCGGATCGTTGGCCTCTAGCCCGGCGCAGGGCCGCCCGGCCAGGCGCGCCGCCGCGGAGCGCAGCTCGGCGAGGGGACGCTCACCGTGCAGGCGGGCCACGGTGACGCCGTCGGGCCCCACGAGCTCTACGAGGGGAACCGCCCGCACGTCCCGTTCTCGGGCCACGGTGGCGTGACGCGGATCGGACAGGTTCACCTCGATGATGTCCACGGCGTGGCCGACACAGTCGCTGCGGAGCTGGTCGAGGTGAGGGCGCATGCGCTCGCACACCGGACAGCCCTCCATGGAGTACTGCACGAGGCGCGGACGCTCGCTCGGCGCGCCGAGGGAAGCCACCGGCGTCGCGGCGACGCTCCCCGCTCGCCCCGGCTGGGCGGGGCCCGTGAGCCCGGTCACGGCGGCCGGGACGGCAATCCAGAGCCCAACTGCCACCATGACGGCCCCAGTGGCGCGCTCGATGCGCGGCAGCTGCGCGCGGAGTCGGCGAACCAGGGGGAGCAGCCGCTCCGCCATCAGGCTCGTCACCAGCAGCGGGGCGCCCACGCCGAGTCCATAGACGAAGAGGTGCAGCGCGCCGGTCAGGGGCGAGGAGGTCGTCGTCGCCGTGTAGGTCAAGACGGCGCCGAGGATGGGACCGACGCAGGGCGTCCAGCCGAGCGCGAAGACTACCCCGAAGAGGAAAGCACCCACTGGACGGCCCACCGTCACCCGGGGCTCGAGCCGCAGCGTGGCGTCGAGCCAGCGGAGCGGCAGCAGGTGCAGGTACTTGAGGCCGAAGACGGTGATCAGGACGCCACCGACCAAGAGCAGCGTCGAGCGGTGGGCAGCGAGCAGGCCGCCGAGTCCCGACGCGGCCATCCCAAGCAGCGTGAAGACGAGCACGAAGCCGCCCACGAAGGCTGAAGTGGCGAGCAAGAGCCGCCACCGCCCACGGCCGGACCGAGCTTGGTCCACCCCGGCCCCGAGCAGCATCGTGAGGTACACGGGGACCATCGGCAGCACGCAGGGGCTCGCCAGGGTGGCGAGCCCGGCAGTGAACACGGCGAGGAGCCCGAGGGACATGTGACGTTCACCAAGAATTCGAAGGGACCGACAGTGGGAGCCCCACAGGCCGGCAAAGGATTCCGACCAGCGTGCACGCACCCTCCGGCCCAGCGGCGGTGACCCGGCGGTCGGCTGCACGAGGCCCGGGGGCGCCGCGCCGCGGCGGCCAACGGCTGCCCCCCCGGGCGTCGCGATTGGAGCCGGTCGAGCGTCCCGACTGACGTGCCGCTTGCGCTCAGTCCTCGCCCCGAAGGTACGCGGCGTAGGCGTCCAGGTTGGTGGGCCGCCCGAGGAACGCGGTGACCAGGGCTGCCTCGTCCGCGCCGGCCCCACGCGACAGGACCCGATCGAGCCAGTCGGCGGCGGTCGACTCGCTGGTGAAGCCCTCCCGCTCGAAGCGCGTGAGCACGTCGCGGGCGATGGCGAGCGCCCACTGGTAGCCGTAGTAGCCGGCGTCGTACCCCATCAGATGGCCGAAAGTCGCCTGAAAGCGCGCGTCGGGCTGGTGCACGAACTGCTGCGTCCGCGCCATCACCTCGCGGAACACCTCGTCGGTCCGTACCGGCACCGGCCGCGTGTGGTACTCGAAATCGAGGGTGGCCAGGGAGAGCTGCCGTTCGGTGGCGAGCGCGCGCCCGAAGGCCCGCGCGCGCCGCATCGCCGCGAAGAGCGGGTCCGGGATCGGCGCGCCCGTCACGTGGTGCCGCGCGAACGCGTCGAGCACCTCTCGCTGGAACGCCCACTCCTCCAGCATCTGCGACGGCGTCTCCACGAAGTCCTGGGCCGTGCTGGTGCCCGAGTAGCTGGCGAGCTCCTCGCGCGTCAGGAGGTGATGGAGCGCATGCCCGAGCTCGTGGAAGAACGTCGTCACGTCCTCGAGGGTGAGCAGCGCCGGGCCCGCGCCGGACGCCGGGAAGTTGGTCACCAGCGCGGTCATCGGCGTCACGTAGGTCCCGTCGGGGAGCCGCTTGCCGGGGCGGATCTCGAACATCGCCGCGTGCTTGTACTTGGCCTCGCGCGGGAACAGGTCCAGGTAAAGTCGCCCCACCGCGTCACCGCCGCGAAGCACGTCGAGCACCCGGACCTCCGGGTGCCAGCGCACGGACTCGGGGCGCTCCACGAGCCGCAGCCCGAAGAGCCGTGAGACGAACCCGAGCACGCCGGAGACGACGCCCTCGACCGGGAAATGCTCGCTCAGCGCCTTGCCGTCGAACCCATACTTCTTCGCGCGCAGGCGCTGCTCGAGGTAGAGCCGGTCGTAGACAGGGATGGGGAGATCGGGGCCGACCCCGAGCGCGGCGCTGCGCTCGGCCTGGAACTCCCGGTACTCCCGGCGCCCGGGCTCGCGCACGGCCTCGGCAGCGCCCGCCAGGAATTCGCGCACCGCAGCGGTGGTGCGCGCCATGCGCGGCTCCAGGACGTAGTCGGCCCAGGTCGCGTAGCCGAGCAACTGCGCCTTCTCCGCGCGCAGCGCCAGCACGCGCTCGAGGAGCGGCACGTTATCGCCCGCCGCGCGCGAGTCGAAGAGCGCGTTGAGCTCGCGCGCGAGCTCACGATCGTCGGCGTAGCTGACGATCGGAAAGTAGTCGGGATAGTCGGTGGTGACGGTGACGAGCCCGTCGGCCTCGGGTGGGTGCACCGCGAGGAACGCCTCGGGGAGCCCGCCGAGCCGGGACGGCGGCACGCGCAGCACGCCGCGGGCCTCGGCGAGGTTCTTGGAGAAGTTCTGCGCGACCCGGTTCATCTCGTCGTTGATCTCGCGCAGCCGCGCCTGGCCAGCGGGGGGCAGCTCGAGGCCGTTGCGCCGGAACTCGCGCAGAAGATCGTCCAGCAGTCGGCGACGGGTGCCCGCCAGGGCGCGCGCGGCAGCGGTCCCCGCGAAGCGCCGCACCACGCTGGCGAGCTCGGCGTCGAGCATCATGTCGGTCTGGAAGCTGACCAGCCGAGGACGGCAGGCGCGACCGGCCTCGCGAACCGCGGCGTCGGGGTGCGTCTCCTCCATCAACCCGGCGACCCCCCCCGCCATCGAGAGCGCGAAGGCGACAGCGTCCAGCGGTGCCAGCACCGACTCGTAGTCGAGGTTACCGTCGGGCGCCGAGGTGAGCCCCCGCACCGCCGCGAGCAGGCGGCGCGCGTGGTCGAGATGCGCCCGTGAGAAGCCGTCGATCTCGGCCGCGGCGAGCCCCGCAGCGAGCGGATCCACCCCCGGGCCCTCGGTGCACGCCGGGGGGAGCTGCTCCGAGGGGTTTCGGTCGTCCGTCATGGGTGCCGAGTCGTCCGATGTCTCTGGGTTCGGGGTTCCGCGCGCAGAGCGTCCTCACCCGTCGCGAGGCGGCCGCGGGAGACGCCGCGCAGGGACCCGCTATATGGCAAACGGCGCCGGCACTGTCGAGGGGGTCCCCCGGATCGAACCTGGTGCCATCCCCGGGATCCGCGGCTAGGATCCGGGCCGGCAACCCGGAGAATCCTTCCATGAAGGTGCGCGCCGTCGCCTCGGGGACCGATCGGAGCAACGCGATCGGCACCGTGGAGATCGAGTGTGAGCCGAACGGACTCACCATCACCTACCTCGGGGTGGGCGCGTACTCGGAGGGCTTCGCGCCGGGGGCGCTGACCCACGGCACCCGCGTCCGCGTCCCCTGGGAAGGCGTGCTCGAGGCTCGCGCGGAGGGCGACCGGCTCTACCTCGCGGTCGAGCCGCGGTTGACCCCGCACCACCGCCTGTGCCTGACCGGGTTCTCCAGCCGCGACGTCGTCGATCCGCGCGAGCTGTTCCGTCAGCGCCTCGTCATCTGGGTCGGCGCCGGCGGCGCCGCGGTCGTCGGGATGCTGCTCGTGGGATTGACGGTGCCCCGGATCTCTCCCGAGGCGGGGGGGGCGACGGCCATCGGGCTCGGCCTCCTGTTCGCCCTGCTGCTCCTGCTGCTCGGGTGGGTCGCGGAGCTTCGCCTGACCCGGGGCGCTGATCCGGACGCGGTGCGCCTGAGCATGCTCGGCGAGCTCAGCGTGTACCTGCCGCAACTCTCCCACGGCCCGGCCGCGCCACCGCGACGGGCGGCGCCCGAGCCGATCCTGCTCGCCTACCGAGCGATGCCGCGGACGACGGTCGCCTTCGCGCTGACCCTCTCGGCGGGCCTGCTCGGCGCCATCCTGACGGTGCGGTGGGTCGTCTCGGGGGGGGCGGCGCGCCGACACGACCCTCGGTCATCGGTCGCCGCGCGGAGCCTGCCGCCGGAGACCCCCGACGACGTTGCGCCGCCGGCGGCGGCGCCGGTGCCGGCGCTGTCTCCGCCTCTCCCCGCACCGACGACGGGCGCCGCTCCCGCTGCCGCGCCGGACGCGGACAGCGTCGGCCTGGGGGGCGACTGCCGCTGCATCCGCGCGGACTCGCCGCTATGGCGAGACGGCCTCCCGCGGCTCAGCCTGCTGGTGCTCTCACAGCGCCCCTTTCAGCGCGGGACCAAGCGGCGGCTGGCCGCGGAGGTCGCGGTGGTCAACAACGGCGACCAGCCGCTCGCGGAGATCACCCTCGTCGTCCACTTCTTCGAGCAGGACCCCCCGCCGTCGAATCGCCGCTACGAGGTCGCGCAGCGGGCCCTGTACTTCGAGGGCCCGCTCACCGCGGCGCAGGCCATCAAGTGGAGCGTCGAGGCGCGCGGGACCAGCCTCGAGGTGGAGAGCCGCGACCCGACCGCCATCGTCTCACCGGGCACCGACACGGCGCCCGCGAACTTCGCCGCCGATCTGCTGGAGGCCAACCATCGCCCGGTACGCCTGCATGGAGCCATGCTCCTCGCCTACCTCGGCGATCCCCGCGCCCGCCAGGCCGCGACCGACCTGCGCGACGCGCTCCGCGACGAAGAGGAGCCGTACCTGACCCGCCTCTTGCGGGCCACGGAGGAGGTCCGGGTGTGCGATCTGAGGGTCGAGGGCGCCGCCGATCCCCGCGAGGTGAGCGGCTGCGTGTTCAACTCCGGCGCGGCCGTGGCGGATAACGCCGGCGTGAGGGTCCGCGCCCTCGCCGAGGGCGTCTCGCACCAGCACCCGCTGGCGCCGCCCCCCACCGTCGCCGAGGAGCGAAAGTGGCGCGTGGGCGAGCCGCTCCCCGCCGGGTCCGGACGCCGCTTCTCGGCGCGCTGGGCGCTCGGCCCCGCGGGGCCGACGACTCCGACCTTCGAGGCTTACGCCGGAAGGTTCGACCTGCTCGACTGACGCCGCGGCGCCGGGACACGCGGAGGCGGCCGCAATGAGCCGCCCCCGCCTCCCGATCGCGTCCTCCCGATCAGAGGCAGCTGCGGAAGTTGTTCCCGCAGCCTTCCGCGGTCGCGCCGGCGTCCTCGAAACACGCGCCGATGTCCGCGGCGTCCCAGGTCGAGAACGCGAGCCCTTCCTCGCACTCGAACGCGGTGATCTCGGCGCAGTCCTCGGTCCACGCCGCGCAGTCCGCCTCGGCGGTCGGGACGGCGCAGAGCTGGGCCAGCGTCGCGTCCAGGCAGTCGTTCATGTAGGCGTCGTGCTCGTCGTTGCAGTCGAAGCTGCTCATCCCATAGCCAGCGAAGCAAATCAGGAGCTCGTCGAGCGCCGCCTCGTTGGCGAAGGGCAGGAAGTACTCGCAGGCCGCGAGGCCCAGCGGCACGTCGCGCGGTGCGGGGCAGGTCGAGGTGGCAAACTGCATGTCCGCCCATCCGACGCAGTCGAACGAGGGATCCTTGACGTCCGCGCTGCGAATGCAGACCGCGCCGCCTTCGCCGCCCGCGCCGCCCTGGGGTGCCGCGCCGCCCTCGGGTGCCGCGCCGCCCTCGGGTGCCGCGCCGCCCTCGGGGGCCGCGCCGCCGGTCGCCGCGCCGCCAGCGTCCACGCCGCCGGTCTCCGCCCCGCCAGCGTCCACGCC
>CAYOLF010000063.1:0-8509 GCA_964404725.1 uncultured Polyangiaceae bacterium | reverse complement strand
TCCGCCCCGCCAGCGTCCACGCCGCCCGTCGCCGCGCCACCCGTCGCCGCGCCGCCCGTCGCCGCGCCGCCGGTGCCCGCGCCAGCAGTCTCCTCCGGGGCCTCACCGCCGTTCCCGGCCTCTCCGGTGTCGCTGCCGCCGAGCCCCGTCCCGTCGTCCGGGTCGTCCTCGACCGTGCAGCCCACCGCGAGAACGGCCGCCAGGGCGACCACCGAACCGAAACCTGACCCGAACTTCAAGAACGTCATCGTGCCTCCTCGTGAGAATCCCAGGACCCCTTTTCCACGAACCGCGCTGGTTCGCCTCATCGAGCGCCGGGTCCAGGTCCCTTGTACGCTCGAGCCGGGGCAGCTCTACCTCGGGCCAGTCCAGAAATCGAGTCGATGCTGGGGTTCAGGCCCGTACCAGGACCACCGTGCCCCGGTCCTTGTTGATGACCCCGTGCCAGCCGGGGGGGACGACCGGGTCCGTCCACTCGAAGAGCCAGGCCGCATCGAGGGGGGCCAGGTTGATGCAGCCGTGGCTTCGGACCTTGCCGAACTCGTCGTGCCAGTACGCCCCGTGAAGCGCGTAACCCTTGTGAAAGTACTGCACGAACGGGACGTCCTCGAGCGCGTAGGAGTCGGCCTTGTCCTCGTTCCCGTCCATCGTCGCGCTGACGTGCTTGGTGTGGACCATGAAGGTGCCCCGGGCCGTGGCGTCGACCTCCTCCGGATCCCCGAGCCCGCCCCGCCCGGTGCTCACCAGGGTCACGTACACCGGCTTCTGACCCTCGTAGGCCACCAGCGTCTGATCCCGGATGGACACGTCGATCCATTTGCGGCGACCGGTGGCGATGCTCGGGTAGGACGTCCGCGGCTCGACCAGGCGCAGTCCGCCCACGGCCACCCACCCCCCGTCGGTCGTCGCCTTCAGGGCCTGGGGCCCGGCCCCCCCAGCCTCGCCGGCGAGCTTGACCCAGTCGCGATAGGCGTACTCCCCGGCCTCGACGAGGTTTCCCCCCTCGAGCGACGAACGCCTCACCCGATACCCCTTCACCAGCCCGACGGGCAGCGCCTCGTCGGGACCGAGCTCGACCCCGTGGAACGAGCTCTGCTTGATCACCTCGGTGCGATCGAGCGGGATGAGATCGAAGCCGGTGGTAAGGCCGAAGACCCGCCCCTCCCACTCGAACACCTCGAGGAGCGCGAAGCCGCTCCCGGCGCTCGCTCGCCCGGCGTGCGCCGAGTAATGCAGGCCCGAGTCGACACCGTAGGGCTTCTGGAGCGCGGAGTTGGTCGACAAGAAGGGCGGCGGCGCGCCGATCTCGCCGAGGGAGGCGAGGCTCTGTCGCGCGGCTTCCCGGACCCGCCAGGCCGAGGCCCGACCAGCGAAGCCGTCTCCCTCGATGGAATTCATCTCGGCCGCGCTGGGGAGGCGGAAGTAACGGTGCGGTGGGTTGTCTCCTGCCATAACGTAGGGGTACGGCAGCCCGGACCGTCGCTGGGGTGGGCGCCGCATGGACCCCACGATCGGGTCGGTCGTGACGTCGAGCGTCGCCCCCTTGCCGACGCAGACGAACCCGCGGGGGTTGATCCGGTACCAGCCCCCGGCGCAACCATCGTTGACGATGGCCGGACCCCGGGCGTCGACCACCGCACCGGCACGGAGGTAGCCGAAACGAGTCCGCGCGGCGCCGGTGTCCGTGTAGATCCAGGTCCGCCAGGCGATGCTGGCGATGCGGAAACCGGATGGAGTGAACGGGAGCGCGTCCCCGGACGAGCCCGGCTCGAACCCCGGTGCCCCCGGACCGCCGGCACCTTCGGCCCCGGTCGGAGCGGCGACGACGCGGATCGAGCGGGGCGGGTTCGGTGAGGCCCCGGGAGGGTCGCGGAGCTCGCCGCAGGCCGCGACCCCGAACGCGAGCGTGAGGACGATCGGAGCCGCACCGCGGAGCACGGAGTGCGTGCTAGCACATCCCCTGACGGGGACGCGCGCCGCCGGCGACCCACCAGCGCGGCGCCTCCGGTGTCCCGCATTTGGGGCTCGCGCCGGGCGACGGGCTCGGATATGGGGCGACGGGCGAGCATGCCTAGCGAGCGTCGGTGGCGGGTTCCGTTGGGGTGGTGGGGGATCGTCAAGGAGGTCGCTCGGCACCTCCTTCGGCGTCCGGTGGTCGGGATCGCGGCCGTGGCGCGGGTCCCGGACGGTCGCTGGGTGCTGGTCCGACGCGCGGACACCGGAGCCTGGGCGCTGCCGGGGGGCACCCTCGAGTGGGGAGAGACGTTGCGCACGGCGATCGTGCGCGAACTGCGCGAGGAGGCGGGCGTGGAGGTGCGCCGACTGGGTGACGTCGTCGGCGTCTACTCGGAACCGGACCGCGACCCCAGGTTCCACGCGGTGACGGTGGTGATCGCCGCGGACGTGACGGCTCCGGCACGCCCGCCGGACAATCCGGCAGAGATCGCGGAAGTGGGGCTCTTCTCGCGCTCCGAGCTCCCGCGACCGCTGTCCCATGGCATGAGCGACATGGCGCTCCACGCGGACGACCAGCCTCCCTGGTGGGAATGAGCGCGCTCCCTGGTCGCCGGGCAGCTCGGTGCCTACGCTGGTGACCGTGACGGCGGCATCCAGCGGAACGACGCGCGTCACCGTCGAGGTGACGGAGCGGGAGACGGTGGTAGCCCGCGGACACCAGCGCACCTCCTGGCTCGTTCGCGACGGCCGCCGCTGGGGCCCAGCCGGCGGCGCCCCGGGCGCCTCGGTCACGCTCCACGACCCCCCACCGGGAACGGTCTGGGAGCGATCGATCGAGCTCCGGGTGGCGCCGGGCACGCTCCTGATGCGCCTCGAATCACGACCGGCGCCTGCCCGGCGCCGCGATCCGCTGGAGCATCTCCAGCGGGAGACACGCCTCCCCCCCCGCGTGGTCCAGCGACGGATCTTCGCGGTGGACCGGCGCGGTGCTCTGGTGCCCCAGGCCACGGAGGGGACGCCGGCGGACCCCGGTCGCAACGGCGCCCCGAGCCGCTGAAACGGCGCGGGACCACCGGCCATCGGACCGATAACCGCTCAGGCGGTCGCCAGCCGCTCGGGCACCTGCGGGGCCGCAGCCCCGGTGACCCAGCGCACGGTGACGCCGAGATCGACCGGCGACGCAATCGCGATGTCTCCGCCCCCATTCACGAACTGGGCTCGCCACTCGGCGACCTTGCTGACGGCGATGATGGCGACCCCCTGCGTCACCGGCCGCCTCCGGAGCGCGGTCACCAGATCGACCACGTGTCCGACGCCGAACAGGTCGAGGTCGAGCGCCAGCACCTCGTAGTCCCCCGCCGCGACGACGAGCGCAGCGTCGAACAAGCCGTCGTAGCTCTCCACGTGCACGTACTCGCGCAGGGGGCGCCCGGCCGACGACACCCCCGGGAGTCCGACGAGCAACACGCGAGGGACCGCTGCGCCGAGCGCCTCCGGCACGGCGAAGCCGAACCTTCGCATGAACCGGACCACCTCGGTGCGGTGAAAGCGCAGATGCCGCCCCTTCGTCCTTCGACCCCGGAGATGCCCGTGCCGCACCCAGTTGTGGATGGTCTTCAGATCGACCCCGAGCATCCGGGCGATTTCGCCCGTTGTCATCGAGCAGGCCGGGGTCCGCGCATGCGGCTCCATTACGAGACGAAGGTGCCAGAGGCGTCCGACCGCCCGCATCACCCCGCGGGGTGAACTCGTGCGCTTTTCTGCCGGCCGGCCTCCCGGTCACGGCTCGGCGACCCACGGACCGATCCACGCTCGCGCGAATGGGCCAACGTCCCTGGCGCGGACCCGACAGAGTTCCCCCCGAAACGAGTGGGGGAACGCCTCTCGGCGAGGCGGGGGTCGGGATCTTGGGGCACAAAATGACCAACGGCGACCCGGTCACCCGGATCGCCGCTGGGGAAGATCACCTGTCGGTGGTGGACGTTTTGCGTCCCGCGACTGCTGCTGGCTTTCACCGACCCCGCAAGCGCCGTTGCAACGGCGCCTGCGGCATCATCACCTCAATGTGGATCCCCGGAATCGCGGCCGCGCAGTTCGCGCTGGACTGACCGAGCTCGGGTGACAGGGTCGTTAGCCCTGCCAGCTTCGGCGAGAATCGATCCGAGGTGCTCCGTGGCGCCGCTCTCGCAGCGGCGAAGCCCGAACCCACCGCGCCTCACCAGCTGGATGGGTCTTGCCCAGATCGTTCATGCCTCTGACGCTTCTCTTGGTGCGTCCCCTGGCACCGTCCGCCCGGACACCAGATCCGAACGGCCAGCTTGGAGGAACCGGATCGCTGCGACCAGCGCAGGCCGATCCGCCCCGTCCTTGACCACGAGAGCCGAACGCCGAAGGGAGATTCCCAGTTAAGGGAGGATCACCCTCGCGGCGCCCGAAGCGCCTGGTGCCGTACACGAAGTCGCGGGAAGCCCCACGACCATACACGCTCCGCCAGGGGTATTGGCTCTCAGCGAAACGCTAGCACACCCTCTCGCGACGCTCCCTCGCGGGCACCTCGTCAAAGAAGCCCTCGATTCGACGCCGCCAGGCCGCACAGACGCACGGGCCATGAAGCCCGTCGAGCTCTCGCTCACTTCGCAGCCGCGAGCCCCGGGGCCGGCGGCGGCCTCGGACCCGAGGGTCTGAGCTCACCGTGGTCGGGACAGCGCCTGCTACTCGCGATGCGCCACCATGGGTGTGTCCGATCGACACCTGCAATCCACATTTCAAAGATGAGCACCTCGGCTCCGTCCGGTTACGACGATCGCTCGCCGTGGGTCACGCAGTTCACGCCGCGTGGCTCGCTTCGCCCGGCTCGGGCCCCGCTGCGGTCGACTGTTCGCCGACCTGGGCAAGGCACCGGCCGCAGCTCTGACGCCTCCGTCGTGACCCGGGGCAGGAGGATCACCCCTGGGTTCCGGGTCACCAAGACCGCTTTCGCCGCTACCCCGTGAAGGCGACGGCTGCCACGGCCCGAGACGCCTTCCACCATCGAGCGGCTCTCCTCGAGCCGTTCGGGTTCGGCACCGTCTCCGATGCCTCTCCCTGGCGACGCCATTCGCCCCTGCCGGTCTCCCGACCACGGCTAGGCCCCCGTCCCCCACCTCGGCCGCAACCGCGATGGCTTCTCTGGGCCGGACGTCGCTCGATGACTTCTGCAACCAGACCGGAATCCGAAGCACACCGATCGGGGTCCACGACCTCACGCGCACCGCGATGGCTCGCGATTCGCTGCGGGCTCGACCGCTGGGGCCTTCCCGCTGTGAGCCGCGCGCTTCCCTGGCCGGAGCCAGGGTTGACGCCCGTTTGGGCGTCGCACGCACGGGCCGAGCGACCCACGAGCCAGCTTGCACGCAGCGGTGCAGAGGCCGACCCTCGGATCCTCGAGCACCCCGTCCGTCATCGTACCGCCCTCGCCTGCCTGGTTGCCAAGCGATGACGACCCGACCAAGACTCCCGCCTGGGTGCCGAACCACGCGAATGGTGACGACACTGCCGAGAGTCGGGGTGCCTTCCGTTGCCCAGAAACCCGACCGGGTGCAACCCCCGCCGGACCGCCCGCGCCCACCCGAAGGCGAGCACGAATCGCGCATCTTTTCGCCCGCGCCGGAACCCCACCTTGACGGGTAGCATTCCACACGCGAGCGGCGGGACGACCCGACCCCGAGTTACCCCGTGGACGGCGCCGTTTCCGCTGCGCCCCGCGCAACTTCTGCGTCCTGGATGCCCGCCGGTAGATGTACCGCGAACTTCCACCTGTAGGTATGAGCCAGGAACCGAATGCTGGCAAGCAGAAAAGACTCTCGACACGACAATTATTATCCACAGGCTCCCCCGATGGATACGCCGACAGTCACCCAGGTTATCCCCAAACCATCCCCAAGCGCCCGTCTTCTGGCGCGATCTTCGGGGTTTTTACCCCGGCGCGCGCGGGGGTGCGACGCGGCGCGACCGCCCCCGGATAATGTCACTCTCTAGCCCGTCGCGAGTGACATTCTGGCGGGGCGCGCGGGGGCGAAGTCGGCCCGGGATCCACGGCGCGCCGACCAGCGCCGGCGCTCCGCGGGCTCGGTGCCCGCGGCGCACGGGGGCGGGGTATCCGCCGGAACTGGAGCAGCGATCCCTTCGCCGACAACGGCGTCACCGAGCCGGACCCGGTGGGCGGAGCCCGGCCGGCGACGGGCGGACCTCGACCCATCGTCTCCGGTCAGGAGGCGTGACCGGCGCGCGGCGGGGGGCGCGGCGCCCCGCCCGGTTGCCGACCCGGCGACCATCGCCTACCCTCGCCGGCGCGCGGCGAGACGCCGTGGCATAGCTCGTCGTCGAGGCGAGGAGCGCCGGGCGAAGGAGCAGGAGGCAGCGTGGCCATCGACGTGGAAACCCTCAGGTCAGAGCGCGACAAGCTGAAAGAGTCCCTCCGAGAGGTGGAGATCGAGCAGCGCAAGCGCGAGGCGTCCATCAAGGCCCTGCGCCAGCAGGAGCTCAAGGTGAAGCGCGAGATCGAGGCGCTCTCGACCCTCATCGAGCTCGCAGAGGGCAAGACCGAGATCGTGGAGTAGGGGCGCGGCCGAGCCGTCGGGGGGGAGGACGGGCCCGCCGGCCGGTTGCTCACCATCGGCGCTCCCCGCTTCCCTCCTGGTTCGGCGTGGCTATACGAGGAGAGGGCTGCGACGGCGAGCGTGGTGGAGCATGGAGAACGAACGGTGGCGCTGATCGACTGGAGCGACGAGCTGGCGGTGGGGATCCGGACCATCGACGAGGAGCACCGGCAACTGGTGCAGATCATCAACGACCTTCACGTGGCGATGCTGGAGCACCGCGAGAAGGCATTCATGAGCCACGTCTTCGCGGAGCTGGTAGAGCGCACGAAGGCGCATTTCGCCACCGAGGAGGCGCTCTTCCAGGAGCACGGCTACCCAGCGGAGGCGTCGCATCGCGACGAGCATCGGCACCTGGCGGAGCGCGTGATCGAGCTGAGGGAGGAGTTCGACGCGGGAAATACGGCCGTGACCCTCGAGGTGATGCGCTTCCTGCGCGAGTGGCTCATCAAGCACATCGTCACGGCCGACCGGGAGTTCTCCCCGTTCTTCGCCTCCCGCGGCGTCAGCTGACGCTCCGCCCGGGCACCGAATCAGCCGGGGTCGAGAGCAGCGCGGAATCCCGGCGAGAGGCCTGGCGTTCCAGGGTTCGGTGCCGATGCCACGCGTTCCTCGTCCCGCCCCGCTGCTCGCCGTGACCTTGCTCGCCGCGGCGCTGGGGTGCGAGCCGCGCCCTCCCTCCCCGGACCGGGCCACGAGCTCGACGGCGAGTGCGACCGCCCCGCGACCGGCGCGGCTGCAGGAGCCGAGGCGCACCACGGCCGCGGGCCCCGCCGCGTCGCCGGGCGCCGCGCCCAGCTCGGCCGCCACGGGCGCACCGGCTCCCCCCAAGCCCAGGCCGGCCGCCGAATTCGTCCGGCTCTTCCGCGATCTCTCCGAGCCCGGCGAGCGCTTCTTCAGCGACAACACCATCTCCAACGAGACGAGCTACCTCCAGGTCGCCCCGGCGCTCGAGGCGCGGCCCCGCGGCGGCGTCTACCTCGGCGTCGGGCCCGAGCAGAATTTCACCTATATCGCGCTCACCGCGCCCGATCTCGCGTTCGTCGTCGACGTCCGCCGCGACAACGCGCTGCTGCACCTGCTTTATCGCGCGCTCTTCGAGCGGGCGAGCACCCGCGCCGAGCTGGTCGCCCTGCTCCTCGGGCGCCCCTACGTCACCGAGGGCGACCCCGAGACCTCGGGCGACATCGAGGCGGTGCTCGCGCACGCCGTGCAGCAGGCCCCGGACCCGCATCACCTGGCGACCGTTCAGGCCGCGGCCTGGTCCTTCCTGACGCGCGAGCTCGGGCTGCCCCTCACCGAGGCGGACCGGGTGCGCTTGGCGGAGATCCACCGGGTATTCTACGAGGGCCAGCTCGAGCTGCGCTTCCGGCTCCACGAGCCCAACGGGCGGAAATACCCCTCGCTGCGTGAGCTGCTGACGGCGCGGGACGCCACGGGAGGGAGCGCCGGCTTCCTCGGCACTCGCGCGGCGTTCGTGCGCGTCCGCGACCTCGAGCGTGCCAACCGCGTCATCCCGGTGGTGGGCGATTTCTCCGGGCGGCGCGCGCTCGCGGGCGTCGCCGCGGAGCTTCGCGCGCAGGAGCTCGAGGTGTCCACGTACTACGTCTCCAACGTCGAGCAGTACCTGCTCGACCCTGACCATTGGCCGCGATGGATCGAGAACGTCGCGCGCCTGCCGGCGCGGGGAGACGCTGTCTTCGTGCGCGCACACCTCGACCAGGGCAGGGCCCACCCCGCGCAGCTCGCCGGGCACCGGACGACGACCCTCATCCAGCCGCTGGCGCGCCTGCTCGAACGCCAGCACAGTCGCCCGTACACGACGTTCTGGCAGGTGGTGACGGACACCTAGAGCACCGATCAGGTTGCCGACAGCAACGGAGGCCCGGAAAATGCCTCCGTGCAGGGCGAGGAGA
>CAYOLF010000062.1:0-37274 GCA_964404725.1 uncultured Polyangiaceae bacterium | reverse complement strand
CGTCGGCGCTCTGCGGTGAGCCGAAGGAGGACGGCAAGGACAAGACGCCCAACCCCTCACTGACGGATTAGCGCTTCCAGCGCGGCCCCCTTGCGCGCGGCCAAACCCGGCTCAGGCGGGCAGGCCGCGGCGCTGGGGGAGCACGGTGCCGTCGGTGAACAGCACGCCGTCGGCGAAGCGGGCCTCGACCCGGCCCGCGCCGAACTGCTCGGCGTGGAGTCGCGCGTAGAGCCCACCGCCGTCCACCAGCTCCGCGTGGGTGCCCTGTTCCACGATCTGCCCGGCGTCCAGGACGGCGATGACGTCGGCGTGGCGCACGGTCGAGAGCCGATGCGCGATGGCGATGGACGTGCGGCCCGCCATCACGCGCTCCAGCGCCTGCTGGACCAGGCGTTCGCCCAAGGTGTCCAGGGCCGAGGTGGCCTCGTCGAGGATGAGGATCCGGGGATCCTTGAGGAGCACGCGGGCGATGGCCAGGCGCTGCTTCTCGCCCCCGGAGAGGCGGTAGCCCCGCTCGCCGACGGTGGTGGCGTAGCCGTCCGGAAAGGCCATGATCCGCTCGTGGATGTTGGCGGCCCGGGCCGCGTCCTCGAGCTCCGCGTCGGAGGCGTCGGGTTTGGCGTAGCGGAGGTTGTCCGCGATGCTGGCGTGGAAGAGGTACGGGTCCTGAGTGACGATCCCGATGGCGTCGGCGATGGAGGCGAGCGTCAGGTCACGCACGTCGGTGCCGTCGATGAGCACGGCCCCCCGGTCCACCTCGTAGAGCCGAGGGATGAGGGTGGTGAGCGTGGACTTGCCCGCGCCGGAGGGCCCCACGAGCGCGGCGAGCTGGCCAGGCTGCACGGTCAGAGTGACGCCCCGGAGCGCCCAGGGACGCCGCGGGGAGCCCGCCTTCGGGACCTCGATCGCGCCCGGGGCGGGGGCCTCGGACCGGGGGGTGCCGCGGGCGGGCTCCAGGGCTCCATCGCTGCCCCCCCAGCGGCCCATCGGGGCGGCGGGCACGGCGCCGGTCGCCGCCCAGCGCAGCGAGCCTTGGCCGCGGATCCGCTCCGCCGCCGACGGCGGCGGGGCGAGCAGCGTGGGCGGCGGCGGGTAGGCGAACCAGACGTCCGCCAGGCGGACCTCGCCCTGCATCCGGTCACGGTGGAGGTCCACCGCAGCGGGGCGGTCCCGCACTGCGGGCATCAGGTCGAGGTACTCGAAGATCCGCCGGAAGAGCGCCAGCGAGGTCTGCACGTCCATCGCCACGCGCATCAGCGCCACCGCGGGCATCAGCAGGCGAGCCTGCAGGGTGGAGAAGGCCACCAGGGTCCCCGCCGTGATCGCCGCTCCGCCGTCGAGCATCAGCCCCGCGGCGAGGTACACGAGCGCGGGCGTGACGGCCATGAACGCGGTCACCACCCCGAAGAACCCCTGGCCGGCCATGGCTTGCTGGACCTGAAGGTCCACCTGCCGCTCGTTCTCTTCTCGGTATCTCGCGACCTCCGCGTCGGCCCGGTTGAAGATCTTGGCGAGCAGGATCCCCGAGACGCTCAGCGCCTCCTCGGTGATGGCCGTCATGTCGGAGAGCGACTCCTGCGCGCGCCGCGCCAGCACCTGACGCCGCATACCCACGCGGCGTTGCATGAAGATGAACGCTGGCATCAGCGCCAGAGAGATCAGCGTGAGCGGCCAGGACAGGAGGAGCATCGCGACGAGCGACGCCAGGACGGTGACCGAGTTCGAGAGGATGCTCGACGCCGTCGACGTGAGCACCGAGCGGACACCGCCGACGTCGTTGGCGAGCCGCGACTGGATCGCGCCAGTGCGGGTGGAGGTGAAGAACGCGAGCTCCATCCGCTGCAGGTGCTCGAAGAGCCGTCCCCGCAGGTCGGCCATGGCCCGGTTTCCCACCCGGGTCGTCAGGTAGGTCTGGCCGACGCCGAGCGCCGCGCTCACCAGGGGCACGAGGACCATGGCGCCGACCAGCCAGAGGAGCAGGGCGACGTTCACGCCCGTGCCGTCAGCCGGGAAGAGCGCGCGGTCGAAGACGGCCTGGGTCAGAAACGGAGTGACGATCCCCAGGCCGGCGCCGACCCCGATGGTCACGGCGACCAGGACCAACGACCAGCGGTGCGGCGCGAGCAACGCGACGACGCGGGACAGCACCGATCGACTGTCGGGCGGGCGCTCGGGCGCGACGGTGGGGCTCGATGCGGTCATCCTGTCCCGTTCTGGTGCCGAGCGTCGGTTCGGGCCCGGAGCTACGGCCACCGTACCTCACGGCGGAGCCTCCGTCAGAGCGGAGGTCCCTCGCGCATCGCCGGCGGTTTGGAAGGCGTTCCGGGGAGCCGTCTCGAAGCGCGACGGCCGCGTCGCGTGAAGCGCTGACCATTGACCCCGCTCCCGAAACCATTGCATACGCGTGGAGCCAACTCGGGATGTGCACAGGGGACCGGTTGCCGTCGTGCGCGCGGTGCGCCAACGGCGAGCGGGACCGCTACCAGGGAGAGATTGCCATGACATCGGTCGCGAAGATCACCGAGCTCAGCGTTCGATCGGAGAAGAGCTTCGACGATGCCATCCGCGTCGGTATCGAGCGCGCGAGCCAGACCCTGCGCAACGTCAAGGGCGCCTGGGTCAAGGAGCAGAAGGTCGACGTCGAGAACGGGCGCATCGTCGCCTACCAGGTGATCCTCCAGATCACCTTCGTCCTCGAGTAGCGCCGTCGCTGACCGGGTCCGTGTGGCCGAGGGCCTGCTCGGCGGCCCTGCGGACCGCTTCGGCGGGGTCCTTCTGGGATGCCTCCGCGAGCGTCGCGCGCAGGTTCGGGCGGGTGGGCAGCCAGCTGGCGAGGACCTTGACCGCCTTGATGCGCGCGCTCGGCTTCTTGGCGTCCGTCACCGTCGCCATGAGCACCCGCTCGAGCTCGACCGTCGGCTTGCGCACGGCGATCGCGTCGAGCGCCGCCAGCGCCACGGGATCGCTCCCCTCGCGGAGTTGCTGGACCAGAATGCCGTCGATGGATGGGTGATCCATGAGGCGGAGCGCGTCGACCGCGGCCGCGCGCACGATGTCGTTCTCGTCCGCGAGCCAGGGCCGAACCGCCGGAAGCGCGGTCGCGTCGCCGGCGTTGGCGAGCGCGCGGAGGGCATGGATGCGCAGCGGTCGCGAGGGCGCCGCGGCGAGGTTGTCGATCAGCACCTTGACCAGGGGGCCCATCGCCGCGGACTCTCCCCGTTCGCGCAGGCGGCGCGCGATGGTACCGAGCCCGTAGATCGCGTGGACGTGGAGGTCGTCCTTGCCGACGTGGGCCGAGAGCGCCGCGATGGTGGGCGCCGTGGCCGCCGGGGTCCGGATCAGGCTGGAGGCCGCCGCGCGGCGCCACTCGAGGGGCGAGCGGACGTCGTTCATGAGCTCGACGAGGGCGGCCTGCGCCTCGGCGGTGCCGGCCGCGCTCAGCGCGTCGAGGAGCGCCCGCCGCGCGGTGCTCCCGCCCCGGATCCTGGCGACCGCGAGGGGGACGTACTTGGGATCCGAGCGGAGGAGGGCGGCCATCGCTGTGAACGCCTTGGAGTCCGCCCGGAGGCGCGACTCGCGCTCCTCGACCTCGTGGGCAGGGAGCGGGGTCTCGTTCTCGCTCGCGTTCAGCGCGTTGGCTCGCGGATCGGCGGCCAGCGCCTCGAGCTCACGGGCCGCCGTCTCGAAGGTGTAGTCGCCGATCCGGGTCGCGTCGTAGTTCGGCCCCTCGGTCCGGGTCGCCGCGCGCTCCCCGGCCGCGAACCGCGAGCGCTCGGCGAGCAGCGCGCCAAAGTCGACGGTGGCCGGGAGCCGTTCGACGAACTCGAGCGAGAGCGAGGTCGACGACTTCATCGGGGTCGTCGAGGTCACCTCGACCTCGATCTGCTCTGCGGAGGTCACCCGCTGCAGTCGCGTCCGTCCATCCGGCAGCGCCAGGAGCAAGACCGTCCCGCTCGACTCCTGGACCTTGGGGGTCACGGTGGCGGCGACCCGGGTGAGGGAGAGCGTGCCGAGCGCCAGGCTCTCGTAGCCGGTCTTCCGCTTGGAGAGCTCGAGGCCCGCTCCCCCTCGGGCGTACTCCGCGACGTACTCGCCGGTGGCGTCGAATTCGTTGGCCTTCCAGGTCGTGGTGCCCGCGCTCGGCTGCGCGGCGACCTGGAGCGACGCCGCCAGCGTGCGCGCGATGCTGTCGGCGAAGCGGGACGCCGTGGGGCGGGGGAAAGTCTCCGTGACCTTGCCCTCGACGAGCGTGAAGACGAACGGCTCGCGCAGCTCGAGCGCGAGGGCGTCCAGCTGGGGTCGCGCGGCCGGGTCCGGCGAGTCGAGCCGGGCCTGCTCGACCGTCGCCGCGAGCTGGGTCGCGCCGCCGTCGAGCGTTCGCGCGTACAGCAAGAGGTCGCCGCGGAGCGAGAGGCTCACCATCGGCTCGCCGCTCGAGAGCCCGATCCGGGAGGCGAGCTCGACGCGATAGCGATGGCGCTGGCCCGCCTCCCAGGTCGGCGCGGCAAGGGGCTGAGTGACGGCCGCGGTCACCTCCGCGCGGCGGCCGTGGCAGGCGAGGGGCGCGGCGACCGAGAGCGAGGCCGCGAGCAGAAGGGATGACGGGGGTAGCCTCACGGCGAGGAAGCTAGCCCAGCGCTCGAGCCCATTCCAGCCTCCCGAAGCCTCGCCTGGCGGCGGCGTGCGCGGGACCGAGTCAGCCCTCGGGGCAGTTCTCGAAGTAGAAGTAGCTGGGACCGAGAGAGCAGAGGGAGGTCTGGGTCTCGTTGTCGATTGTCGCGCACGAGATCTCGCCCCAGACGGAGCGGGTCGTTTCGTCCACCTCGAGGACCGCGTATTCGCACGGACTGGTCGGGCTTGAACCGTACTGCTCCGGAAGATCTGGCCCGTTGAGGGCGATCCCCTCGTACTCGGTTCCCCCTACGACCTTTGACCCGCCGAGTGATACGAACGCACCATAGTAACCTACCGTAATTCCACCGGACCAAGTCCGGTCCCGCCACATGCAATCGACCGAGATCCGCTCGCCGTCGGCGTTGCGCTCCTGGTCCGCGACGAGCGCATTGACCGCGGTGGCGGTCACCGGGTGCTGGCCGCTCACCTCGGGGACGTCGATGTAATGGTCGGCGATGCCGCAGGCGGAGCCGATGAAGTTGAGCGAGATGGCCGCTCGCAGCGCCCCGTCGTTCGCGCCGCCGGTCGCCGAGCCGCCGGTGCTGGGGGTTCCCCCGCCTCCCGTCGAGGCGCCGCCCGTGACGCCCGAGTTGCCCGAGCCGCCCGTGGCCGCTCCGCCGCTTCCCGACGGGTCGTCGCTGTCCGAGCCGTCGCCGCAGCCCACCGCGAGCAAACCCACCAGACCGAGCCACCAGCCGCGCTGCACCATGAGCCGCAACCTAGCGTTGCGCCGCGCGGGAGCCAAGGTGCCGCTGCGGCATGTCGTTCCAAGTTTTGGCGAGAACTTGGCGCGGAGGGATCGCGACGTTTCCGTATGGATCTCCGAAAACCATGCATCGGGAGAGCCGTCGTCATTACGACGCGGGAAAGCCCTCGCCGCCGTGCCCGATCAGCCCTCGCTTGAGCGAGGTGCGAACGCGAGCGGCGGGCAAGACGGGGGAAGCCTCACGGCGAGGAAGCCAGCCCAGCGCTCGAGCCCATTCCAGCCTCCGGAAGCCTCGCCTGGCGGCGGCGTGCGCGGGACCGAGTCAGCCCTCGGGGCAGTTCTCGAAGTAGAAGTAGCTGGGACCCAGGGAGCAGGCGGTGACGTTGGTTTCGTTGTCAAGCGTCCCGCATGAGAACTCACCCCAGAGGGTGTGGGTGGCTTCGTCCGCCTCCAGGATCGAATAGACGCAGGGATTGGTGGCGTCCTCCCCGTACTGTTCCGGAAGGTTCGGCCCGGCAAAAGTGACCCCGTCACAGTCCGTGTCCCCGACCACGTTTGAACCGCTCATTGAGAAGAACGCGCCGTAATACCCCACCCCGATGCCGCCCGACCACCAGTCGCCTCGCCAGGTGCAATCCACGGAGATCCAATCGCCGTCGGCGTTGCGCTCCTGGTCCGCGACGAGCGCATTGACCGCGGTGGCGGTCACCGGGTGCTGGCCGCTCACCTCGGGGACGTCGATGTAATGGTCGGCGATGCCGCAGGCGGAGCCGATGAAGTTGAGCGAGATGGCCGCTCGCAGCGCCCCGTCGTTCGCGCCGCCGGTCGCCGAGCCGCCGGTGCTGGGGGTTCCCCCGCCTCCCGTCGAGGCGCCGCCCGTGACGCCCGAGTTGCCCGAGCCGCCCGTGGCCGCTCCGCCGCTTCCCGACGGGTCGTCGCTGTCCGAGCCGTCGCCGCAGCCCACCGCGAGCAAACCCACCAGACCGAGCCACCAGCCGCGCTGCACCATGAGCCGCAACCTAGTCTCCCACGGCACGGAAGCCAAGCTGCCGCAGCGGAATGCCATTCCAAGTTTCAAAGAGAACTTGGAACGAAGGGGTCGCGACATTTCCGTATGGATCTCCGAGATCCACGCGTCGGGAGAGAATTCGTCGCCCACGGCGCTCAAAATCCCTTCTCGAAGCCGCTGCGTTTGACTAGCTTCCGCCCCGCGGGCGTGGCGCGCGGTGGAGACGCGTCAGGGAAGTGGCTCGGCTCGGGAGGATCCTCATGCCAATGAAGCGGGAACGAGGTCGGATGGGCGTCTCTGATGGCGCCAGCAGCAGCGGTGGGTTCCAGCGACTCTGCGTCGCCATCGGCACCGGCCTGGTCGCGCTCGCGGCAGGCTGCTCCAGCCCCGAGGCGCCCACCCTCGGCAAGGTGGGCATGGCGCTCACCGCTGCGCAGGAGGCGGTGCTCGGGTTCGAGAGCCCGACCACCGACTGGACCGCGTCGAGCGGCTCCGTGGCCGCCAGCAGCAACGTTACCCAGGGCAGCCAGGCGCTGGCCCTGACGGCGTGGGGTTGGACCGAGCTGGTGTCCACGCCGCTCTCGACGCTGGGCCAGACCAACGACACCCTGCGGCTCGACGTCTCCCTGCCCCAGACGGTGAGCTGGGGTGAGGTCCGCGTCATCCTGGTCGCCCCCTCGGTCGGGCTCTGGTGGTCGGATCTGGGCGGCCAATCCCTCACCGGGCGCCCCGCCGGGGAGTACTCGACCCTGAGCTTCCCGCTCTCGAGCGAGCTGCGGACGGCGCTCGCGGGAGACTACGGCGATCTGCGCATCCGCATCGTGCTGAACGCGCCCGGCTCGTCGTCCCCGTACCTGTTCGACAACCTGGTGGTGGCGAGCAGCAGCAGCCCCGACGACCCCCCCGAACCGGAGGTCACGACCCTGTCGGTGGTGATCCCGTCGACCCACGAGCGGTCGGCGATGGTGCTGTCGGCGAGCGAGCAGCTTCGGATCGACGAGCGCGCCGAGATCGGTAGCGCTGGGACCTTCACCAACGTGGCCAGCCTCGGAGCGTCGGGGGCGCAGCTCGGCGCGGAGGTCAAGGCACACGCCAACCTGATCAGCGTGGGCGACGCCGTGCTGCGCTCCCAGGCCAGGGTCGACGGCCTCGTGCGGACGTCTGGTCTGATCGCCAAGCAGGACGGCTCGGTTCGGGTGCTCGGCGCGGAGCAGGCGGGGTGGCCCGTGACCGCGCGGACCCTCGCCTGGGAGGTGGAGTTCCCGGCGGAGGTCACGGCGCTGCCGGACCCGATCAACGCGACGATGGCGCTCGACCCCGGTCGCTACGGCGTCTTCAACGTCCACAATTCCGGGGTCGTCACCCTCCGCACCGGCACCTACTACTTCGACTCGTTCAACACCGAGCCCCAGGGCCGGCTCGAGCTCGACAACGCGAGCGGACCGGTCGTCGTCTACGTGAAGGGTGGCTTCATTTACAAGGGGACGTTCGTCGGTGCCGAGCAGGAGGGCCAGCTGCTGGTGGGCCTCTTGGGCGAAACGACGGCGTTCCTCCAGGCGCCCTTCGTCGGGACGATGGTGGCGCCGAACGGCACCATCGAGCTGCAGAGCCCCACCTCCGGGCAGCACAAGGGGGCTTTCTTCGGGCGCGTCGTCCACGTCTTCTCCGCCTGCCACATCGAGCCGCTGGCGCTCGATTGGTCCGCAGTGTCGGGCGAGCCTCGCGACTCGGACCAGGACGGGATCCCCGATGACTCGGACATCTGCCTGGTCGATCCGAGCAAGGGCGACCCGGGGAGCTGCGGCTGCGGCACCCCCGACACCGACGGTGATGGCGATCTCGTCCCGGACTGCCTCGATCGCTGTCCCGCGGACGCGAACAAGTCCGTTCCGGGCGCCTGCGGCTGCTCCGATCGGAGCGATCTGCAGCCGGCGGGGGCGACCTGCATCGTGGAGGCCTGCGGCCTGAACCGGCAAGAGGCCACTTGCGACGGCGCCGGGTCCTGCGGGGTTCCGGACTGCGCCCCACTGGCCGAGGGCTGCTTTCATCGTGTCATCCGCGACCGTCTCTACTGGTTCTGCACCGGGCCGGCGAGCTTCGAAGCAGCGGAGGCGGCCTGCAACGCGGTGCCCGATCGCTCGCTGGTTGCCATCGACGACCGCGTCGAGAACGCCTGGATCAGCAGCGTGATGAAGGGCGGCGCCTGGCTCGGCGGCAACGCCCTCGACACCGCGGACGAATGGTTCTGGAGCGCCAACGGGGAGCGCAGCGCGCGGGCCTTCTGGGCGGAGGGCGCGCCGGTGGCGCCCCGCTTCACCCAATGGGCCGCCAATGCGCCGGCCGCGAACGGCTCCTGCCTCGCCATGCAGGCGGGCGGCCGGTGGAGCGACGCCGACTGCGGCGGCGCTCGTCCATTCGTCTGCGAGCAGCCGCTGCTCTACCTCGTTCCCTGGGTGGAGGTCGTGAACGAAGGGGTCTGCGATTTCTATCCAGGCCTGGACTGCCCGACGCCGGAGCAGGGGGAGAACCTCGAAGGAGACTGCGTCGACGGGGGGGCGATCGACGAGGACCTCGCCTTCTTCCCGCTGCTCGGCGAAGAGGCGACGGAGGCGGACACCGCCATCCTCCGCGAGCGCGTCGACGCCTGCAACGCGGCCTGCCCTGCGGACCCGACCACCCCGGAGGAGGAGGCCGCCTGCGCCGAGCACTGCACCGGCCTCGCCGCAGTGCCTGATGACGGCGAAGAGTGCGTGCGGTTCAACGCCCAGGAGCGCCTCTGGTGCGATCTGGCCTCGACCAACGGGCAGCCGTGCAGCAAGGCCGACCCGAGCTGCGACGCGGGAGTCTGCGGGCGGGTGACCCAATGCGCCATGATGGGGCCCGACGGTCTGCCCGTCGCCTGCGGTGACGCGGCCTGCACCGGCGGCGTCTGCGTGACGCGCGGCGAGCAGAGCATCTGCATCGACCCCAGCAAGCGCTCTCAATGCGACACGCGCGACGCCTCCGGGGAGAACTGCATCGGCATCTGCTACCGGTCGTTCGCCTGCGGCGAGCCGGAAGAGGAGTGCGCCATCAATGACGACCGTGACCTGTGGGGTCGTTGTAAGCACACCCTGCTTTGCCCGGAGCCCCAACCGCCTATCGAGAGCGATCCCCGGGAGGTGGCGGACTCGAACCTCACGGAGGAGCAGGTCCTCGCCGAGACGATCCTGCCGGAGCCGCCCCCGAAGACCCCGATCCAGTACCCGACGGCCGACTCCGAGCTCGGGGCCTGTGGTGGAGAGGGAGAGCCGGACTGCCACTTCGCGGCCGGCGAGCACCCCTGGTGCCATTTCCGAGTAGACCAGAGCGAGCGGTTCGGGCGAAGCGACGTCTCCGACGCCGACGATTTCGGCGACAAGCAGGGCACGACGGAGCGCACCGGACCGCTCTCCTTCGACTTCGATCCCAACCTGTCGCTTTACTACGAGATCCCGTCCGACAAGGACCTGCTGCCGCTCGGCGACGCAGAGTTCAAGATCGGCGCGGACGCCTCGGCCTCGGCCGGGGTCGGCTTCAATCTCTTCAAGGTGTCGGGGCACGTCAACATCCTCGACGCCTACGCGGTGCTCGTGGCCGAGCGCTGCGGGCTCACCGCGGACGCGCGCCTGGCGTTGTTCGGGATCGACTTCTTGCCCATCCTGATGGACACGGACGACTACGCGCTCCTCGAGCAGGCGCGGCAGCTCGACGACGGCAAGGAGGCGTGCGAGGCCCTGATCGACGAGTACGTCGGCGAGGTGGGGCGTGGCGTGAAGGCGATGCGCGATGCCCAGGAGCTGGTCCGGCAGCAGCAGGCCGCGATCGAGGCGGGCAACCGGCTCGCGCCCGATCTCTGCGAGCAGCTGCTGGGGGAGGGCGTCCCGGCCGACTTCCCCTCCGAGGAACGCCCGTTCGTGAGCTGCGACGGCGTCTCCCCGGAGGAGGCGATCAACTACTTCATCGAGTACTACGAGAACGAGGTGGCGCGCCTGGCCGAGGCGCAGGGGCGGATGTTGGCCGCGTCGCTCCCCGCCGCGCCGTCCGTCAGCATCCCGTTCCTCGACGACGTCAACGGCGCGGTCGATGAGTCGCGCCGGGAGACGCAGCAGATCGCGAACATGAACTTCGCGATCGGTCCGGTCCCGATGAACCTCACCATCGAGGCCTTCGCCCAGTACGGGATCGCGGGGAGCCTGACGGCCACGCTGACCCCGGGCGAGCTCCTCAACGTGTACAACGGCACCGACGCGACCCTCGCGTCGGTGGACGCGACCATCACCCCGTTCGCGGGGGCGGGCGTGTCGCTCTTCCTGGGCGTCGGGTTCGACTGGGGTGCGCTCAGCGCCAAGGTCGGCATCTCCGGGGACATCACCCTCGCCAACGTGATCGTCCCGCTCTACTCGGGCGCCGGGATCGGCGTGCGGGCGGTGGCCGACGACACCGAGCTGGCCGCCGACCTCACGGACAAGGTCGCCTCGACCACGAGCATGCAGTACCCCGCGGGCGGGCCGAAGCAGTACGAGTTCTTCGGGACCTACAAGTTTGGCGCGTCGGTCGAGATCCGCGACATCCTGCAGGGGACCATCTCGGCCAAGCTGAGGATCAAGTTCATGTTCTTCAGCAAGACCTGGTCCAAGGTGATCGCGCGGTTCGAATCCCCATTCGATCCGATCGTCATCCCGCTGTTGCACGGGGGAGGCGACGCCCCCTTCGGCAGTGACGGGGGTGTGCTCGGTCGCGTGCGGATGCCGCTACAGTTCGTGCGGCTGGCGCGCCTCGACGATCCCGGCCCGCTGCCTCCGCTGCCCGAGCCGGGCGCCGGTGGCGCTGCCGGAGCCAGCAGCGGGAGCGGCAGCAGTCCCACCGCGACGGGCGGCGTGACGGCGACGGGCGGCAGCGCCAGCGGCGGGGCAGCCGGGGGCGGAGCCGCCGACGATCCACGGTACGTCGATTTTGAGCCGGGGCGCGTCGAGAAGCTGTTCTATGCGGGGTACTGCGCTTGCAGCGGGGCCCACGAGCCGTGCGAGAGCGACCACGACTGCTGCGACGGCGCCAGTAGCTGCGTCTTCGACGATCTCACCGGAACGTCGAGCTGCGAGCCTTGCGTCGAGGAGACGCCGTGGAACGCCAGTGGCGGGCAGCAGTGCGACGAGGACACGGAGTGCTGCGGGTATGGCGCGGGGGTGACCTGCTCGCCGCGCGTCACCGGCGGGCCGTCGTACTGCCAGGCCTGCTACGGCCAGGACGAGTCGGCCCCCGACGCGAACCACGACAACGTGCCGGACTTCGGCGAGTGCTGCAGCGAGGAGATGTTCATCTTCCGCGGGCCGCAGAACGAGCTGCGCTACGAGCTCGAGCCCGTGTGCTCGACGCTGCGCGGGGCGGGCATGAGCTGCAACGACAACTACGAGTGTCGCTGGGCGGACGAGCTGTTCTGCTACGAGCCGGGTCCACGGGTGGTCGGTCAGGAGACGCCGTACTGCAGCGGTAAGCGGCCCGACGGAGATTTCTGCCAGGGCGGCAATCAGTGCATCAGTGGGAACTGTGAGGGGAACCACTGCTACACTCCGCCTGAGATCAGGTGAAGGCGTTCGCACGTGGGGACGGGTAACCGGGGGATCCCGGTGCGTTGAGCGGTGACGGGCTGACCTCTGGCGAAGTCGGCCCGTTCAGCTCCTCGTTCACCCGGCGGTCACCGTTCGCTCGGGCCGCGGGCGCGGTGTTTTCAGGTCGAAGGCCGATGGAGGGTGCTGGTAGAGTCGTCGCCATGAGGTGCTGGAGTGTTGGCTTCTGGGGGATGCTGTTGGTGGCGGGCTGCGGCTCGCCGGACGACGGGGGAGAGGCCGCGGGCTCGGGGGGGGCGGGGGTCACCGGCGGCGACGGCACGACCGGCGGCGACGGCACGACGGGTGGCGACGGCACGACGGGCGGCGACGGAGCCGGGAGCGGCACTGGGGCCAGCGTGGCCACGGGCGGCACCGGGGCCGGACCAGCGGCCACCGGCGGCGGCGGTGAGGTACTGCCGGCGCACCAGGTCGTCGTGATGCAGAGAGCGGCCTGCGCCCTCGACGCGGCGGGGGCGATGCACTGCTGGGGTCCAGGGATCGAGGGTCAGGCGCTGCCGGTGGGGCCCTTCGTCGAGCTCCACGCCGGGAGCGAGGCGACCTGCGCCGTGCGCCCCGATCGCACCGTGGCGTGCTTCTACGAGCAGTTCACGAACGGTGGCGCGCTCGAGAACACACCGACGGTACCGGTGGCGACGATGGCGACGGACGTGGGCTGGGTCTGCGCCGTCGAGGTGAGCGGTGGGGCGTACTGCGACACGATTACCAACTTCGACCCGGCGCTCACCACGCCGCCAGCGGATCCGCTCTCACAGGTTTCGGTCGGCCGGGATTTTGCGTGTGGGCTGCGCGTCAGCGACGGCGCCCTCTTGTGCTGGGGGATGCCAGGCGACGAGGCCTGTGAGACGGGCCCCGCGGTCGGGCAGCTCAACGCCCCGGCGGGAGCCTACGTGGCCGTGGCCAGCCGCAACCTGCACAGCTGCGCGATCGACGTCGCGGGACAGCTCCACTGCTGGGGCGCCGGCGAGGCCGACGACGATCCGGAGCAGTTCTGCTACAAGGTGACCTTCAATCGCGGCCAGAGTGTGCCGCCCGCGGGCACCTATCGGCAGGTGGCCGCGGGTGAGTACACGTCGTGCGCGGTGGCCACCGACGGCTCACTGGCCTGCTGGGGGGCGGGGACGGCGGACCTGTGCGAGGAGTACGACTGCCGGCAGGCACGTCCACCCGCGGGGGTCTTCGACCAGGTCGCCATCGGCTTCGGTCATGGCTGCGCGATGCGGGCGGACCGGACCATCGCGTGCTGGGGCTACGAAGGCGCGGAGGGGAGCGACGGACGGCTCGTCCCCCCGGCGCCGTTCCAGTGAGGGGACGCGAGGCGCGGGGCTCGGGCGCGAGGGTGGCATGCGCGCTGGCGCGGCCGCGCTAGCGCAGGGCGCTGGCGACGCAGAGGATGTACGCCTCCTGCTCCGGATCGCAGAAGCCCTCCTTGATGGACGCGGTCCCATCCTCGACGCACTCCCAGCGGTCGACAGGGTGCCGGACGAGGCAAGCGAGGAAGGCGTCCATCTGCGCCCGACAATGCTCGCCGCTCCGCATCTCGTGGCAGTCCGGGACGCACTGGGCCTGGGCGGAGCAGCGGAGCGGCTTCGTGAGCTCACAGATGTCGACGCAGACGTCACCCGAGGTCGTCGCGGTGGAGCCGGCGCTGGCGGCCGGCGTCGCCGGCGGTGGGGTCGGCGTCGCCGACGCAGCGGGGGTCGGGGTCTGGGCGGCGCGCGCGGAGGCGGACGGGTCGGGCGCGGCGTCGGTGGGGCGCCGGCAGGCGGTCAGGCCGCCGAGGAGCGCGAGCGGGGCGACGAGGCAGGGCAGGAGGCGCGGCGCGGGCATGGGGCGCCCGCATACCGCGCCGGGCGGGTCGGGCTCAAGCTCGAGCCTGAGCGGCGCGGTCACTCCACGATCACCTGGTCGCTCGCCCCGCGGCCGAAGGTCTCCGGGTCGTACATCTCCTCGGCCTTGGGGGGCGGCACCACGAAGCGGCCGGGCGTGGTCGCGCGCGCGGCGTAGACGTACTCGTAGACGCCGTCCCAGAGCAGGGAGGTGAAGGCCTCGGCGCGCTCGTCGCGGAGGTTCTGGTGCTCGTACCAGGGGCGCGACCACCACCAGGGGGAGCGGCTCTGGGCCGGGTCGGGAGCCTCGGGGACGCTCGCCGTGGTGGCAAGCTCGGGGTTGAGCGGCTCGAAGCCGGCCGGGAGCGGGTCGACCAGGGCCACGTGGTAACGGCGCGCGCGCGCCACCAGCCCGATGCGGACCCGCACCGTGGCGCCGCGTTTGACGTGCCAGGCCCCGTTCTTCCCGCGGCGCACGTCGCCGGGCCGCTCGACGGCCTCGTAGGCGCGGCTCACCGCGAAGCCGTGGTCGGCCGGGGCGAGCTTCAGGTCCTTGGGCGCGTATTGCATGCCCAGGCGGTAGTACAGGCGCCCGGGGCCCTCCTTGGCCAGCACCAGCGGCGCCGGCTGGGGCAGCTTCGCGAGGTGGTCCATGGGCACGTCGACGTGCTGTCGGTCGGTGCTGCGGCCCTGGAAGCGGTGCTCGGCGACGAGGCCGTCACCGAGCCAGGCGCGCGCTACGAAGTCCGGCGTGACCTTTTCGTAGGCTGCGAAGTAGCGGTCGAGCGCCAGGAGCACGAAGGCGTTCTCCTGCGTGTTGTACCAGGCCCCTCGCTTACGCGCGGCGAGCAGCCCCTTGACCACCTTGGGGACGAGCGAGCTATCGGGCACGTCTCCGATCATGGCCTCGAGCAGGATCCCGTCGACGCGTCGGTCCGAGTGGAGCAGGAGCCAGGCCCCGTCGTCGTAGCCGGTGACGAAGTGGGCGTTGCCCGCGGTCTCCGTCACCCGATTGCCCACCAGCCGGCGGATCACGGCGAGCTCGGCCTCGTACTGTGCGCGGCCCGTGAAGACGGACCAGAGCAGCCCCACCGCCTCGAGCGGGAGCTTCTCGAGCCCGCCTGCGGCCTCGACGAGCTTGCGCGCGGCGGCGGGGTCGGGATCCTTGGCTAGGTTTCGCACGTACAGGCCGTAGGCGCTCAGGACCTGGCGGACCTCGGTCGGGTAGGTGCCGGGGATCCGGTGCTCGACCCCGCGCACGTAGTTCATCGCGCGCTGGAAGACCTGGTCCGGCACCGGGAACCCCTTGTCTCTGGCGCGGACCAGCGCGTGCAGGACGTGGAGGCTCACGAACGGCGAGGGCTCCCGGTCCCGGCGCCACCAATCCCAGCCCCCCGACCAGTGCTGGCGGTCGGCGAGCTTCTTCACGTCATCCTTCACGCTGGCGAGCAGCGCGGCCTTGGGCGGCAGGCCCTCGGCCTGGAAGGCGTCGAGCACGTCGCGGAGCGCGGCGATGGTGAGCACGCGCGAGGCGAGCTGCTCGTTGCACTCGTACGGGTACTTGACCAGGTAGAGCACGGCGTCGGTCAGCCCCTGCAGCGCGGTCGAGGAGGTGGTCAGCTCCAGGCCGCCCCACTCCTTCACCGCGTCGCGCGGCCGCCGCACGGGCTGGGCGAGCGCCCCTTCGGTGAGGCTGCCGTAGGTGGCGAAGGCCTCGGTGGTGGCCGGGGTCCACACGGGCAGCTCGTGCTCGCTCGCGTCGTCGCCGGCCGCGCTGGCGGCGCCGACCTGGAAGCGGGCCGTGCCGGGGCGCGCGGCGGCGGCGGGGAAGCGGACCTCCACGCGGTCGTTCGCGGGCACCCTCACCCGCAGGCCCCGCGCCCCGACCAGCTCGAGGTTGGCGGCGCGGGCGACGACGTCGGCGACGACCGGCTCCCCCGTCTGGTTCTGCAGGACGACCGGCAGCTCGAAGTGATCCCCGAAGTTGAGGAACCGCGGCGGCGAGGCGCGCACCATCAGCGGCAGGCGCGCCACGATGGCGTCCTCGGTGCTCCCGAAGCGGTCGTGTCCGGAGGCCGCCACCGCCATCACCCGGTAGCGCGTCAGGCTGTCCGGGAGCTTGACCTTCACCGTGGCGCGGCCGCGCGCGTCGGTGCGAAGGTCGGGGACGAAGGCGGCGAGCGGGTCGAAGTCGAGCCGCACGGCGAGGGGGCTCGCCCCCTTGGCTCCGGGCGCGGTCGCCGCCGCGTCCTCGTGGACGGCCATGGCGGCCGGGAGCGCCGGCGCCGGCGCGGCCTCGGGCGCGCGGGCCATTTCCTTGGCGGCGCTCTTCATGTCCGACGGCTTCGACAGGCGCCTCGGCTGCGCGCCGCCGTTGGCGGTGACCGCGCTGAGGTCCATCCCGCCCGCGTCGCGCGCCCCCGCGGCCTCCAGCGCCTGCACCTGCATCCGCGCCAGGTCGGGCCGGAGCAGCGCGATGCGGTAGCGGAGCTCGAGATCCTCGGTCCCCTCGCCACGCCGGGGGTAGAACGCTTCGAGGGGATCCGGGGTCTTGAAGCCGGTGAGCGCGAGCACCGACTCATCGACCACGATCACGGCCACCTGGGCGTTCGACACCGGGCGCCCTGCGGCGTCGGTGACGTCGACGGTGAGCCGCGTCTTCTGCCCGGGCTCCGCGGCGCGCGCGGCGGGCTCGACGGCGATGGCGAGCGTGCGATCCACTGGGGGCACCCGAAGGGTCACGTCCCCCCGCGCGAAGGCGGGCCGTCGCGGGAGCGAGGGATCGGGGCGGCCGCGCTCGTCCTCGCGCAGGTCTGCCCCGACCAGATCGAGCTGCACGACGACGTTCGGGACGTGGCGAGCGAGCAGGCCGACTTCGAGCACCTCGGTCGTCTCGCGCAGGGTGACGCGCCGAATCTCCTCGATCCCGTCGCGGCGCACGGTGAGCACGCCCTCGGCGGGTGCGAAGGGCGCCATCACCAGCAGGCGGGCGCGGTCACCGCCCCGGTACTCGTCGCGGTCGGGCACGAGCTCGACCTTGCCGGCGGGGACACGGGGCCCCTCGGGGACGTCGTCGCCCAGCACCCACAGTCGGAGCTCGCTGCGGCTCTTGCGGCCGTGCACGTCGGTGACGAGGGCCGTTACCAAGTGCTGGCCGCCCGCGCGGGTGGGGAGGGTGCAGCGCTCGGGCTCGGTGGTCGAGGTGATCGTGCAGGTGACGGGGTCGACCTCGCGCTCCGCGTACTCGCCCGCGACCTGCTCCCAGTCGAGGCGCGCGGCCCGGATCTCCACCGCGCGTCCCGATACGGGGCGGCCGTCTAGATCGGCGACGAGGGCGTCGAGGACGAGGTCCTCGCCCGCTCGCACCAGGCGCGCCGCGGTGCGCAGGCCCACGGTCACCTCTGCGGGGTGGACGAGCAGATCGGCGCGCGCCGTCCACTCCTGCTGGTTGACGTCGGTGACGGTGGCCTCGAGCGCGAGGCGCCGCGGGTAATACGGTGCCAGCGCGTCGAAGTCGATGCGCAGACGGTGGGCGCCTTCGGGGCCGGTGCGGGCCCGCCACTCCTCGGGCACGGACGGCTCCGGCTGGCTCCACCAGGAGAAGAAGCGCGGGGCCTGGCCGAAGTGGAAGCCGCCGAGGTTCGGGGGCACGAAGGCGGCGTCGCTCGCGGCGACGGTCCATTTGACGTCGGCGGCGGGCAGTCCGCCGCCGGCGTAGTAGGCCGCCGTCACCGTGGCGATGGTGTGCGCCCCGACGAGGTGGGGTCCCTCACCGACGGCGGCGCCGACCTCGAACTCGGGGCGCCGGAACTCGTCGATCCGGAAGGGGTGCGAAACCGCCCAGGAGTCACGGCGCGTCGAGAGCACGATCCTTCCCTCGCCGAGGTTGGCGTTCTTGGGCAGGTCGAAGGCGAGGTGGAAGCCGCCGGCGTCGTCGAGCACCGCGCTCCCCTTGGCGAGCTCCGCCCCGCGCGCGTCGTTGACGCGGTAGCGGACGTCCCGGTCGGTCCCGGCCGGGAGCGCCTGGACGTCGCCGCCGCGCCCGGCGCCGATCCCGCGCGCCCAGCCCTTGGCGTGAACGCGCTCGCCCGGCTTGTACAGCCCCCGATCGGTGAACATGAACCAGCGCTCGGTCGACCCGGGGAAGGAGGGGGAGAAGCCGTCGGAGCCCCAGCGGGCGCTCTCGCGGGTGGTGAGGAAGGCGACATCACCGTCGCGGCGCGCCACGAGCAGGGCGCTCGGGGCGCCGAGGGCGAGTCGGGCGAGTCCCGTGGCGTCGGTGGCGCTCCGCCCGGGCATCCCGACCAGCGCGAGCTCCACGCCGGCGAGTGGGCTGCCGTCGGCGAGCGCGCTCGCCCAGCCGTGCAGCGTGTCCTGGTCCCAGAAGGCCTGCAGGCCGATGCTCGTCGCCTGCACCCAGCAGCGCACCCACTCACGGCGGACGCCGCCCCAGGGGTCCCGCTTCGGCGGCGTGGTCGGCTCGACGATGGCGAGGACCTGCCCGCGGCCGCCGGCGAGCGCCGAACCGAGGTCGAGGCTCGTTTCGACTAGCTCGTCTGGCGCCTTCTGGGGCTTCACCACGCGGTCGGACACGAGCTTGCCGGGGGGCGCGACCAGCTTCTGGTCGTAGTCCCAGGCCTCGCGGTACCGGAGGTAGGCGGGGAAGTCCTCGGGGGTGACGCGGTAGAGGCGCACGCGCAGCGCGGGGCGGTTGACGCTATACACCGCGATCCGATCGGGGGAGGTCGGGTCGGTGACGACCATCGCGTCCTGCTCCGGGAAGAGGACGGGCTCGGCCGCGTCGACGTCGACGGTGGCGGAGACAGCCGACTCGAGCACCTGGCCAAAGCGGTCGCGCAGGCCCGGGAGGAGGGTCACCGTGTAGCGGGTGCGGCCCCGCGAGCGGCCATGGATGACGAGGTGGTCACCGCCGACCTCGACCTTCATCTGGGCGAGCGCGGGCTCGACGCGGACGAGCTCGCGATCGAAGGCGCGAGCGTCCAGGGGGTTGTTGAGCTCGACTGTCCAGGGCGCGGTCGGGGCGCAGCCACCGCTCCAGCCACAGCGCACCCGCTCGAGGGCGAGGGGGGCGTAGGTCCGGAAGCCGAAGCGCTGCGGGGAGACGGTCCGGAGCGGCCCCTCCGCGGACGGAAGCCCGGTCTCGAAGGTGAGGGCGAAGGAGGTCGCTCGGGGGAGCGCCTCCACGGAGCGGAAGGCGAGCCACCGGCCCGGCTCGGCGCCCTGGCGGAGGGCCCGGAGCGCGCGGTCCGCCTCGAGCTCCGCGTCCGTCGCCAGCCGGAGCGCGATGGGCGCCGCGTCGGCGCCGGCGCCCGCCGGGCGCAGCGTGGTGCGGGCGAGGACGGCGGCCGGATCGACGCGCTGGTCGAAGGACGCGAACTGGATCACGTCCAGATCCTGCGGTCCGGCGCCGCTCGGGGGGTAGAAGTGCTCCACGGTCGCGCGCGGGGTGGAGAAGGTCCACTCCACGGCGCGCGGCAGGCGCTTGCCCGCCACGCTGGGGGAGCCAGCGGGGACGGTCACGCGGTAGCTCGTGGCCATCGGGAACCGCTCGCCGTCGGGATCGAACAGGACCGTTTGGGTTCCGATCCAGCGCCAGCGCCCCTCGGGTTGGGGCGATAGCTGCACCGGTGGAGGGATCTTCTCGAGCTCGGCGTGCGAGGTCAGCTCGACCATCGGCTCGGAGAAGGTGACGGTGAGCTCGGGGACGATCGGGACCTCGCCCTCGGGAGCATGGCGCTCGACCTGCAGGGGCGCGTCGGCCGGGATTGGCGCGCTCGCCGCCAGCGGTCGCGGCGCCGGCGGGAACGGGGTCTTCAGCGTCTGTCCCGGGCGCGGCGCGGGAAGGGACCGTTCGCGCAGGGCGAAGCGCTTCACGCTCGGGGCCTTCGCCATCGGCGGCAGCCGCGCGATGATGGTCCGGGCGTCCTCGTCGGAGAGCGGCGTCGCCTTCACACGCGCGCGCGCCGGCGGCTCGGGATCGGCGTCGCTCAGGCGGAAGCCGAGCCCCGTCTTCGACTCCTGCCACCGCACCGGCGCCGGGGGTGCCGCGGTGATCACGTCCGGTGGCGGCGTGACCGGTGGGGGCCGGTGGGGGCACCCGCCGCTCATGAGCGCGGCGGCTAGCGTGGACCACAGCGTGACCGCCCGGAGCGGCGCGCTCGACGGTCTGCCGCGGACGGAACCCAAGGATTGCCTCCGAACCATGGCGGAACGGTCACGCAGCGGCCGGCGCGCCGCAAGGGCCGAGCGCCCTGCGCCCGGGGATCACTCCCCCTTGAACGGCTCGACCGTGCAGTTTTTCACGCGGCAGCCCTCGACATCGACGAAGTACACTTTGGCGGGGTTCGCGGCCCAGCAGCCCTCCGCGGTGGTGTCGTGCTGCCAGCGGTAGACGCGCCTTCCGGGCACGCGGTTGAAGAACTCGCGAGAGTAGATCCGGTGGCGCTCGCTCAGGGACACGCGCGCCTTGAAGCGGTAGAAGTTTCGCACGGGCGCCGGGTCCTGGTAGCCCGACGACGGGGCCGAGAAGTGCAGGGCTAGGTCGAGCTTGCAGCCGTCGCCGAGCCGCTCTAGCTCGATCCGATCGAAGGTGTGATGGTGGATGGAGGTGCTGATCGCCTGATCGATCTCCCACCCGTAGGCGATCGCCGCCGTCGTGATCCCCGCCGCCAGTATCCCCAGCCCGAGCACCGTTCGCCATCGTGAGCCCATGAGCATGCCTCCTGCCCACGATTGTCGAACGGCCGGGGCTCGGGCGCCACCGAGGGACGGACCCCCTGCGCCTGGCCGCACTGAACCCCGCGGCGGCGACTGACGGGGGACTCCGCCGGGCCGGCTCCGAGGCGGCGCGAGGCGTTGGGACCCGACCGGGATGGGTTGCCACCGCGGGCGCTCGCATTCCCGTGTCGGGGCGCGGGTCGGGAGCCGTCGCCCAGCGGGACTGGCAGTGTAGCGGCAATGGAGTGGCGGTGGATTGGCCGCCCGGGCGAATTGCGCTTGACTTGCAAAGGGAGGGGGCTACCCAAGCAATGGGAATGTCCAACCAGGCCTCCGCGGACGCAGCGAGACTGGACCCGGCGGGTCGTCCAGAGGGGCTCCTGGCTAACCGGTACCAGCTGATCCGGAAGGTGGGCGCCGGTGGCATGGGGACCGTCTGGCTCGCCCACGACCAGGCCCTCGACGCGCGCTGCGCCGTCAAGCTCGTGAACGCCGAGCTGGTCGCGAACGCAGAGGTCCGCGCGCGCTTCTCTCGCGAGGCGAAGCTCTCCGCGCAGCTCCGCAGCCCGCACGTCGTCGACGTGTTCGATTGCGGCGAATCGAACGGCACCCTCTACATCGTGATGGAGTGGCTGGAGGGCGAGAGCCTGGCGACGCGGATCGACCGCGACGGCAGGCTAGATCCGGCCAGCACGTACCGCGTCGTCGCCCATGTCGCGCGGGCGCTCACCAGCACGCACTCGCTCGGCATCGTCCACCGCGACCTCAAGCCCGACAACGTGTTCCTGGTACCGGGCTACGATGAAGAAACGGCGAAGGTGCTGGACTTTGGCATCGCGCTCGACAGCGTCTACGCGCTGCGCGATCGCGCCACGCGGGAGGGCACATTCCTGGGGACCCCTTGCTACCTCAGTCCGGAGCAGTCGCGGGGCAAGCCCGTCGATCACCGCGCGGATCTGTGGTCCCTCGGCGTGATGGCGTTCGAGTGCCTGACTGGACAGTCGCCGTTCGCCGGCGACGCGATCGGTGAGGTGATGGGGCGCATCCTCTACGAGCCGTTGCCCAACGTCACCGACTACGAGCCGACCCTGCCCGCAGCCGTCGATGCCTGGTGGAAGCGCGCGGTCGCGCGGGACCGCGAGGAGCGATTCCAGTCGGCGAAGGAGCTCGCGGACGAGCTCGGGAAGGCGCTGGGGCTGGAGCTGTCGGTCACGGTCCCCCCCCCGGCTCGAGCCCGTACCAGCTCGTTCCCCGAGATGCGCGCGTCCGGCATCTACTCGCCCGCGATCGGCGAACCCCTGGCCGCTCTTCTGACGGGGCGGGCCGCCGCGCCAGGCGAAAGCGCGATCACCGCCCCCTCCGTCCCGGTGGAGGATGGAGAGCCGTGGCCCGCCAAGGCTCAGCCCGTACGGCCCTCCGGCGAGCTCGGGCTCACGCCCGCCTTCCGTCCCCCGGGGCTCGACCCGGGCGCGAACTCAAGCTCGCGAGACGCGCCCAAGACCGTCCCGCCCATGCGGCCCCGCCGCTTCCCGCGATGGCTCGCCGTGGCGCTGCCCGTCTTGGCCGCGCTCGTGGTGCTGACCGGGATGTTGTGGCAGCGCGGCAAGGGGCCCGAGCCCGCCGTGCCGACAAGGGAGCTGATGACCGCGGAGTCTGGGGTCGAACCTTCCCCGACGGTGCGCTCCACTCCGGACGCTCCCGAGGGCGTGCCCGTCATTCCGCTCGAGAACCTCCCGAAAGAGCCCGCCGAGAAGGCGCGGCGCGCGCCCACGGGTCGCCCCCGACCGGTCGGCGGTGGGCCCGCGAACCCGGCCCCGTCCAGCTCTGCGCCGACCACGCGCGACTACGGCATCTGAGCGGTGAGTGGACAGTCGGGGACCGGCAATCGCCCGCCCGGCAGCCGTGGCCGCCCGGCCGCGGCGCCCCGGGACGCGCGGCGCCCGCCCCCTGCGCTGAGACGCCGTCTCGTTTCGGAGCAACCCGAGCCAGCCGGGCGGACCGGTTCTCGGGCCGGCCGGGCTCGGACGCCGGCCGGCTGCCGGGGGTCCTCCGACGTGCGGCTGGGTGGACGGGGATGCTTGGCGTAAGCTGGTCGGCACCGCCTCGCTCGATCTGGGGGGAGAAGTCCTTGCTCTCGGCCGCGCTGCACCATCCAAGGTCGTCCCGTCTACCGGGTGTGGTCGTCGCGGCCGCGACCTCGCTCGTGTGTGTTTGCCTCGCCAGCTCACCCACCTGCGCTCAGAGCGACGCCGACCGCGCCACCGCTCGCGCGCTGGCGGCGGAGGGATTCGAGGCGCTCCAAGGTGAGGACTTCGCGACCGCCGAGGATCGGTTCCGCCGCGCTGACGCGCTGGTGCACGCCCCGACCCTGGTGGTCGATCGCGGTCGTGCCCTGATCGGGATGAAGCGCTACGTCGAGGCGCAGGAGCAGTTCGAGCTGGTGCTGCGGGAGGGCGTCCCCGACGGCGCACCCCCGAGCTGGGAGCGCGCGGTGCAGGAGGCGCGGGCCCTGCTCGACGAGGTGAGGCCCAAGATCGCGTGGCTGACGGTCTCGGTGCCGGACGTCCCCCACGCCGAGATCCGGGTCGATGGGCAGCCCATCCCGCGGGCCGCACAAGGCGTTCCCCGCGCCACCAACCCCGGCAGGCGGACGATCGACGTGAAGGCCGATGGGTATCGGTCCCGGCGCCTCCACGTCGAGTTGCCCGAAGGCGGCGAGGCGGCCCGCGCGGTGACCCTCGACGCGCTGCCCCGGAGGCAGCTGGCCGCGACAGGCCCCACCGATCAGCGTCCGGGGCCGGACGGCAGCGACGACTGGCGCCGGCCCGCGACCTACGCCGCCTTCGGCGTGGGCGGCGCCGGCCTGCTCCTTGGATCGGTGACGGGCATCCTTGCCCTGCAGAGGCACGCCGAGTTGACGGAGCTTTGTGCCGAGGGCGTGTGCCCCGCGAGCCAGGGCTCCGCGATCGAAGGCTACCATCGCCTCGGCTGGGCGTCGGGGGTGGGCTTCACCCTCGGGCTGGCCGGCACCGCGACCGGCGTCGTGTTCTGGCTCGGGCAGCGGAGGTCGACGGAGGCGGAGCACGCCGCTCCGTCGCGCCTTCGACTCTACCTCTCGCCGAGTGAGGCGGGATTGCGAGGGTCGTTCTGATGTCGTCCGTCACACGACTCGTGCCAGCGATCCTCGCCGCCGCCCTGGCCTCCCTTGGGTTGATGGCAGGCTGTCACTGGCTCGCCGGGGATTTCGAGGTCGGCGCGGCGTCGACTACCGGCGCCGGCGGCACCGAGGCGGGCGACGTGCCGGTCGGCGTCGCGAGCTGCGCCGCCGGTGACGTGCGGTGCCAGGGGGCGGCACTCCAGCGCTGCGATCCCGCGGCGGATCCCCCGTGGCGGACCACCCAGACCTGCCCGTCGACCGTGACCTGCGACGCCCAGGCCGCGCTGTGTCACGTCTGCAGTCCGGGGGAGCATCGCTGCGCGGGCTGGGAGCTCGAGTCCTGCAACGCCGTCGGCTCCGGTTTCGATCGGACCGCGCAGTGCAACTCGTCGGTGTACTGCGATGCGGTGGCGGGACGTTGTCTCACGTGCCTGGCCGGCGAGGCACAATGTGAGGGGGCCGCGCTCAGCGTCTGCAATGGGACCGGCGATGGGTGGGTCGTCACCCAGTGCGAGTCCGCCGACCTCTGCAACGAGCGCTCCCAGTCCTGCCGCTGCTGCGCGCCCGGAGAGCTCCAGTGCGCGGGGACGACCCTGCGCGAGTGCGTGGCCGACTGCGCGTGGCAACCCGTCGTCGACTGCGCGACGCCCGAGCTCTGCACCGCCACGGTGCAACGATACCCCGCGACGAGCGCGGACGGGTGGACGGGCCAGTGCGACCCCCCGGCGTGTGATCCGGGCACCTATCTCTGCGCTGCCGAGGACGGGCGCCAGCTCCTCGGATGCCCTCCTAGCCGCAGCGGCTGGGAGGTGTTCGACACCTGCGCCACGGCGGCCCTCTGCGACGCTGCGGCGGGCGTGTGCCAGGCCGGGTGCGGGCCCGGCATCACCCCCGGCAGCTACCGGTGCGAGGGGGCCGAGCTCCAGCAGTGCAGCCTCGACGGGACCCGCTTCGAGACCGTCAAGACCTGCGCGACGGCCGACCAGTGCAACGCGACCCGCCAGGACTGCGTCGCGTGCGTGCCCGGCGAACACGAGTGCAGCGGCTCGACCCTGCGGCGCTGCACCGAGGCCTCGACCTGGGAGAGCTTCGCCGAGTGCGCGAGCTCGGCCCTGTGCCTGGCGGCGGAGGGTCGCTGCGAGTCGCCGGGGTGCGAGGCCGGTGCCTTTGACTGCAACGGGACCGTGCTGCGGCGTTGCGGACCGGACAACATCTCCTGGGAGACCGTCGCCTACTGCGTCACCGACGCGCTCTGTGACGCCGCCGGTGGGCACTGCAACCCTCCGGGATGCCCCCAGGCCGGCGCGGTGGACTGCGCGGGGAACGTCCTCCGGAGCTGCCCGACCTCGCTCGTCGCCTGGGAGGTGCTGCAGACCTGCCCGGAGGGCTGGCTCTGCGACGCCCAGAGCCAGACCTGCCGCGGCGAGTGCCCGACGCCGCCGTTCCAATGCCAGGCCGGCGTCCCCATGGAATGCCGCGAGGACGCCGCCGGCGCGCCCTCGTGGCAGCCCACCGGGCCCCCCTGCACGACGGACCCGCTCTGCTTCGCCTCGGCAATGGGGGCGTGGTGTCTCGCGCCCGTCTGCCAGGTTGGTGCCTTCCAGTGCACCGACGGCACCCCCCAGGTGCTGCAGACCTGCGCCGTCGGGCGGGACCGCTGGGACGACGTTGCCACCTGCGATGGGAGGATCTGCGATCCCGTTGGCGCCCAGTGCGACGTCTGCGTGGCCAATCAGTTCAGCTGCAACGACGCCGAGCTCCAGCAGTGCGGCCCCGCCGGGCAGGTCCTCGAGACGCGCGGCACCTGTCGCGACGCCGCGCACTGTTACGCCTCCGGGCCCGAGGGTTACTGCTATCTCTGTGATCCGGGCGACACGCAGTGCTCCGGCACCAACCAGATCCAGGAGTGCACGGTCGATCGCGGCGGGTTCGGCGCCCCCACGACGTGTGAGTATGGCTGCCAGGACAGCCCGGGCAACGCCGACTACTGCGCGGGCTGTCCGCTCGCCAGCGAGGTGGCGTGCGTGGAGGAGAGCCGGCCAGGCTCGACGCGACGCTGTCCGGTGGACCGCAGCGCGTGGGGTCCGACGGAGCCGTGCGCGGCCGGGCTCGGCTGCGTCAACGACGGCACTGCCGACTACTGCGCCGACACCTGCGCTCCCAACCAGGCGAGCTGCGTGGGGGAGGCGGGGGTGCACACCTGCTCGGCGAGTGGGGATGGGTTCGATCCCACGCGTTACGAGTGCGCCGACGCGACCAGCTTGAGGCGGTGTGTCGGGGGTGTCCTCTCCGTGACCGAGGTCGTTGCCTGTCCGGCGCCGACGCCCGCTTGCGTCGATGACCGCTGCGTCGAGTGTACCGGCGCGACTCGACAGTGCGTCCCCGACACGACGTCGCGCCGAGAATGCGTGAACAACGCCTGGCAGCTGGAGAACTGCGCCGCGCGCACGGACGGCAACGTCGTCTGCTACCAGGGTGATTGCGCGAGCTGCAACGCCGCGTCGCCCACCACCTGCCTCGACGACGACACGCGCCGCCACTGCGTCGAGGGGGCCTACACGACGACGGACTGCGCGGGCGACACTCCAGCCTGCAACCCCGCCACGGGCGAGTGCGCCGCGTGCAACGCGAGCTCCGCGGCCACCTGCACCGACACCACGACCCGCCGGTCCTGCGCCACCAGCTCGGGCACGTGGACGACGACGACGTGTGACGTTCGCTGCCTCGTCGTTGCCGGCCAGGCGTCGTGCGTCGCGTGCGACCCCGGCGCCACCCCGGCGACGTGCACGGTCAATGACGAGGTGCGGAGCTGCTCGCCAACCGGCGCCTTCACCACGACTGCGTGCGTCGACCCTTCCCCCGTGTGTTCGCTCGTCGACGACGAGGCCCAGTGCGTCGGTTGCGCGGGCGGCTCCTGCACCGGCGCCACGCCCTTCTGCCTCGGCGGCGTCGAGTGCGTCGAGTGCGAGCCCGCCTCCACCACGTGCCAGCAGGCGCCGGTCGCGGCCGGCATTTGCGACGCCGACGGCTCCTGGGAGTATGTGTCGTGCACGGGCGCGACTCCGCGCTGCAGCGCGGGCCGTTGCGTGGAGTGCACCGAAGGCGACGACTGCCCCGACGTCGTCATGGCGTGTGTGGAGAACGCATGCGCGTGCCCGTCGCTGACCCCGGATCGATGCGAGGATCAGTGCGTCGATACGGACACTGATCCGAGCCACTGCGGCATCTGTGGCCGTGCGTGCATGGCGCCCACGGGGACGTGCAGCAACGGAGAGTGCGTGAGCTGCGCGGCGGACGACGACTGTCCGGCGAGCGGTCAGTCCTGCCAGAATGGGCAGTGCCTGTGCCCGAGCGGACAGACGGTGTGTGACGCCGCCTGCGTGGACTTGAGCTCGAACGACGCACACTGCGGCACTTGCACGACGGTCTGCGCGGCGACCCAGGGCTGCACCGGCGGTGACTGCGTCTGCACGGATCCGCTGCTGACCAATTGCAGCGGCACCTGCGTGGACCTGACCCGGGACGACGTCCACTGCGGCGCTTGCGCGACGGATTGTACGACGACGTCGTCGCCGTACTGCCTCGACAGCGCCTGCGTCCAGTGCCGGGACGACGAGGACTGCGCCGGCACCCCCACCACGCCCAACTGCGACGAGAATCACGTGTGCATCCTGTGACCGTGTCTCGGCCATCCCGCGCCGCAGCCGCGGCGCTCCCGCTGCTGCTGGTCAGCGTCGGCTGCCACCTGGTGTGGGGAGATTTCGAGGCCGCGAAGGGGGACACCCCCGCGGGCCCCACCTGCACGGAGGGGCTCTTCAGCTGCGACGACGCTGGCGCGCTCGCGCAGTGTCGCGACGCGACCTGGACTCCCTTCGCGGTGTGTGGGAGGCCGGACTGGTGCCTCGCGAACGAGGGGCGCTGCCGGGTGTGCGAGCCGGGCGGCTTCGGTTGTGAGGCGCAGCAGCTCCTCCAGTGCAGCGCCGCGGGCGACGCCTGGGTGCCCCTCCAGGTCTGCCCGGCGTCGCTCGTCTGCAACGCGGCGAACGGCACCTGCGCGACGTGCCGCGCGGGCGCTGCCCATTGCACTAGCGACGGCCTGGCGCTCGAGACGTGCAACACCGGCGCGTCGGGTTGGACGCTGGAGAACTGCGGCACCGGCGGCTGCGTCGACGAACCCGATGACTGCGACTACTGCAGCGATTGCGCCTCGGAAGGCCGGTGGGTCTGCAGCCCCTGCGGCAAGGTGATGCGCTGCGAGGGGTCCCAGTGGCGCGAGCTCGCCAGCTGCGGGCGCCCGGAACTGTGCGTCGTCGATACCTCGAGTGGGTATTGCCTGGACCCGGAATAGGCGACGTGTCGTCCGCTACGCGTCAGGACGGTGCCCTCTGGATGGGGGCGGCGAGGGTGAGCTCCCCGAGTTCGCGGCCGCTCCGTTCACCTCAACACGAGCTCCCTGAGCTCCGTGCCGCCGGCGTAGCCGTAGCTCACGTAGCGGTCGAAGCCGTCCACGAGCACCCCGATGGGGCGATCGGCGAAGAGACGGTGCACGCCGTCGTCCTGCACCCCGGGGTCGAGCGTCAGCTCGTCTCCCTCGCGGCGGAGGGTGGGGAAGCCGAGCTGGCAGGTGTGGACGAAGAACGGCCCCGGGACATCCGCGCCCGCGCCCGCCGCGATGGCGGCGGTGCAGCCGGGGATTTCGCCGAGCTCGCGCCCGTCCAGGATCACACGGGTGTCCGCCGGGGTGACGATGCGGAGAAAGTCGAAGGCGTACTGGTCGGGCGTGAGCAGGACGTAGCTCGTGCGGAACTGCTCCACCGGCGGCACGATGGTGAGGCTGGGATCGCCGCCGGGCAGGCCGCGCACGATCCCCGCGGCCTGCTGCGACGGCGTCACGTGCCCCAGGATGATCGGGGCGTCGCTGGTGAGCACGAAGGGCTCGGTGGCGACGAGGTCGGCGTGAGCGCCGAGCTCGAGCAAGGTCGCCTCGAAGGGCTCGCCGTCGACGGTCGCCCGGAGGCTCGCGCCGTCGCGGGTGGTCGCCACGACGCGGAAGTACTCCGGCTGGACGCTCGCCGGGAGTTGCTCTCCGGCGCGCACCAGCGCGGCGACGCGGTTAGCGGTGACGCTGGCCACGAAGGTGCGCCCCGCGGTGCGGATCGGATCGAGCTGCTCCTCGAGGTGGTCGGCGCAGCAGGAGCGGCCCGCGAGCTCGTCGAAGTAGGGGGCGTCGCTGGCCTCGCTGCCGGTGAAGACCACCACGGGCTGGTCGGCCTCCACCGTGGACCCGGTGAAGTCGGCGTTGAAGTCGTCGGTCTCGAGGTTCAGGACGTCGAAGGCGTCGAGTGTGACCTCGAGCGCCTCCCCCGGGGCGAGGGCCGGCACGGCGGGGAGGCCCGCGGCGGCGGCCGTGGCCCCGATCACGCGGGTGGTGGGCGTGACGCGCACGCGTGTCCCCTCCCGGGTGCCCACCACGGCGAGGAAGGCGCGGAGATCGGTGGGGTCGAAGGGGTCGAAGTTGGTGTCGGGGTCGTCGGTGGAGGCGAGGGTCTGCGGCCAGCCGAGCACGACGTAGCTCGGGGTGAGCTGGCCCGGGCTCACGACCAGTGACTCGACGGGCTTGAGCAGGGAGGCGTCGTTGGAGAAGACATCGACGTTGTCCAGCGGATTGAACTGGTAGGCGATGATCGGCACGTCGCTCCGGATCCGGTACGCGGTGCGCGAGAGCGCCGTGTGCGTGCCCGCGTCGAAGCTGCCCGGCGGGGAGCCATCGACCTCGCGGGGCCCGAGCCGGAACACCCGCAGGCCGAGCGCCGGCAGCGTGGCCCGCGCCACCTCCTCGGGCGCGCCCGGCGCGCCCGGCAGGCCGTCGTCGAGCTCGACGGTGACGAGGGCGGAGAGGTCCGGCTGGGGGTTGCTGACGACCACCGCGAACTGCTGGGCGGCGGCGTTGAGGTCCGGGCCGATGTTGGCGTTGTCGAGGTCGACGGCCCAGTATTCGCAGCCGACGTTGCTGCGCTCCCGGGCGGCCTGAGCGCAGAGCCCGACGCAGGCGCCGCTTCGGCAGGCCACCCCGTCGCCGCTGCAGGCTTCGACCGCCGTTTGCTCCTCGCCCTCTGCGTCGCAGCGGACGACGTCGGCCCCGCGACAGGCGAGCTCCTCGGGCAGGCAACGCGCGCAGGCGCGGAGGCTCGGGGCGCAGACGAGGCCCTCCTCGCGGCAGTCCTCGAGGTCGACCCACCGGGGCTCGCCCTCGTCGAGCTCGCAGCGCTGCAGCGCGGTCCGGCAGCGGAGCTCGCCCACTGGGCAGATCGCGGGCGCCGGAGCGGGCGGAGCCACCCAGCGCGACGTCTCGTCGAACTGGCAGGCGCCCCCGAGCGACGCGATCAGGAGGGCGAGGCCGGGGCCGCGGCTGCGCGGGCCGGCGGCGGCGGGCGCGGCCGGCCTCGGGCCTCCGGGCTCACCAGTGGACGAAGAACTCGTCGCGGGCATGGGCCTCCCAGCGGCGGCTCGAGAGATCGGCGTAGCTCCAGGTCGCGTAGTCGAAATCCGGGATGACCACGGAGGTCACCACGACGGTGAGCGGGCCGCGCACGAGGCCGAGCCCCTCGCCGAGAGCGTCGAGCGCGGGGAGCTCCGTGGCCGTGACCCCCGCGGGGAGCACGACCGTCCAGGTGACGAGGTCGTCGCCGCTGGCGATCTCCACGTAGGTGAGGCTCGGGGCCCTGCCCCCGGGCGGGTGCTCGACGGCGAGCGCGCTGCCGTCCCAGGCCCCGCTCGGCGCGGGGGAGACGAGGGCGGGGACCTCCAAGAAGCCCTCGATCTCCCAGGCCACCCCGGTCGAGCCGCCGGCGAAGACCCCGAGCTCGCTCGAGGGCTCCCCCCCGGCGCTGCCGGTCACCGCGCGGACCTCGGTGACGTAGGTGGCCCCGGCGAGCGGCCCGACGAGCGGTGGCAACCCGACGAACTCGATGGGGTCAGAGGTAGGCAGGAGGCGGGTGATGGGGCCGACGGGCAGCGCGAGGTGCTCGCCGTCTCCGACCTTGACCCCGACCTTGGCGACCAGGCGGTCCGGGCCGCGCGACGACGGGGTCGGCGCGGTGACGTCGATCGTGAGCGCGTGGTCCAGCGGCACTACCACGTCGATGAAGAGCTCCCGGGACGCCCCGTCGACGCCGACGTTGACGCCCCGCAGCAGCCCGAGGGTGTAGGCGACGAAGCTCGGCGGCGACAGGGAACGATCCTCGATGCCGGCGAGCGCGTACAGCGTGTGGATCCCGGGGAGGACCGGGAGGGTGAAGGTCGAGCCCATCACGCCGACGGTGTCCTCGGTCACCGCCTGGTCGGCGCCCGGGAGGGTGAAGCCGCGGCTGGCGCTGGCGTTGGCGATCAGCACGTAGGCGGCGCGCCGCGCGGTCGGGCGCGCCGGGGCCGGGACGTTGCCGAACGGCGGGCGCTGGAATTCGTTGACCTCCGGCCAGAGCAGCTCCCCCACCAGGGACACGGCGTCGGCGCCGGAGCCGCGACCCGCGGGCAGATCGCCGAGATCGCCGCAGGCGGGGGTGAGGACAGGATCCAGGTAGAGCGTGACGTGATCGACCGGGACGTCCACCAGCGTCATCGGCTGGTGGCAGGGGGCCGCGGCGGTCACCGTCCGCGTCGGCGCCGAGCCCGCGAGCGCGAGGTCGGCGCGGCCGTCCTTGCCGGTCGACGTCGCGGTCGTGAGCTCTGCGTCGATCACCACGGCGGCGCCGGGGAGGGGCGCGCCGGTGGTGCCGTCGAGCACCAGGACGGTGAGCGTCGTGTCGAGCGCCTCGCCAGCGAGCCCCCCGCGGTAGCCGTCGTCGGAGTCGCCGTAGGTGAAGGCGTCGAGGACGGTGAACGCGCCGTCGCTGGTGGCGAGCCGGATGGCCTTGGCGCCGGGGGTGCCGGGCGGGGTCGTGCACCGGATGACGCCCGGCTCGACCACCTCGAGATCGGTGCAGGGCGTATCGTCGACGGTGACGGTCGCTGCCTCGGCCGACGGAGCGAGGACGCCCAGGGACAGCTCGAGGCGGGTGCCTCCCGCGGTGGTGCCGCGCGCGGGGGACACCTCGAAGGCGTCGTAGGTGTAGGCGTCGGAGAGGGTGCGGCGGGTTGACGTGTCGTCGCCGTTCTGTACCGTCAGGGCCGCGGGTCCCGGGGCACCGGGCGGGGTCACGACCTGCAGGCGCGTCGCGTCGACCGCGACCACGTCGCTATCGGGCACCGCCGTGTCGCCGAACCAGACTCGAGCGTCGCCGCCGAAGCCGCTGCCCCGGACGAGGACGGCGCGCCCGCCCGAAGGGGGGCCGTGGGGGGGATCGATGCCCACCAGATCGTGCGGATCGAGCGGGGGGAGCTGGTGGAGCGGATCCTCGGGCGTCGGGACCTCGAGCAAGACGGGGTCGTCGTCGCCGTCGAGTTCGACGGGCTCCGGGAGCTCGCCCGAACGGGCCACGCACGCCGCCGCGAGCGCCCCCGCCGCGAGCAGCCTCGTGCGCCCCCCGTGGGTGTCAGCGCGTCCACGGGGCGAGCGGCTGCGGGCGGCCACCCGCGAAGGGTAGGATCCCGCGCTGGCCCGGGCAAGCGTGGCCAGGGCGGAGGCGGCGTCGCGCGCGCCTGCCGCGACCGTGCTTCAGCCAAGGATCGCCCGCGCGACGGCGAGGGCGACGGCCTTGCGCCCGCCCGGATCGGGGGCGCGGTCCGGCGGGGGCGTGCCCGCGCCTCCGAACGGCGGCGCGTCCCCGCCGGGTCCCACGCACGCCGGGCACCCCGCCGGGCAAGTGCAGCCCGCGATGATCCTGACGGCCCGCTCCAACAGCTCCCCGGAGCGCTCGAAGATACGGGGAGCGAGCCCGACGCCGCCGGGGTGGGCGTCGAAGAGGAAGACGGTCGGGTCGAAGGCGCCGGTGCGACCGGCGTGCGGATCGCGCCCGGCCGGGAGCGGCGTCGGCGCCACCTGGCCGGGCGCCGTGGATGGCGCTGGGGGCGCTCCGGTGCGTGGTCGGAGCTCGCTGTGCGCTTCGGGCTCGTCCCCGTCGTCCCCGTCGCCCCCGGCCCCATCACCCAGCGTGCGCCCGAGGTCGCGTGGATCGCACATCAGCGCCACTGTGGCGGCCGTCTCCAGCGCCGCGCCGAGGCCGCGCAGGCCGTCGATGATGGTCGCGCGAGGGTAGGGGAGGCGGGCGAGGTCGGCCTCGCGCAGGGTGAGCCAGAACGCGGTGGTGTGCATCTGCATCTCGGGCAAGGTGACGTCGCCGTAGCCCGCGTTCTCGTGGGTGAAGAACTTGATCTTCTTGTATCCCGTCACCTTCTCCACGACCTTGACGTCGCCGTGGCCGATCGGCGCGCGCCCGAGGACGCCTTCGCCGACCGGATCGATCACCTCCACGGTGCGATAGGTGAGGGCGGTGGTGAAGTAGTCCGGCTTGACCCGGCGGACAAAGGCCTTGTGGTTGTCGTAGTCGAGCCGCTCGACCTGGTACTGCTCGGCGTCGTGCTGGTAGATCGCCTGCTCGTGGAGCATGGTGTGCGCTGCGCGCCAGTCGAGCTCGGCGATCGTCCGGTCGGTTTCGACGTCGATGATGACGAAGTTGTCCCAGCCGATGTTGCGCAGGGAGACGTGGTTGGCCGGGAACGCCTCGCCTGCCCAGTGGAAGCTGCCGCCGGCGGCGTGCACGAGCCCGCTCGCCGCGAGGTACTCGAGGGCGTCGCGCGTGGCCTGGGCGTCGAGGCCGAGGTAAGCCTCGCCCACGGCGGGAGCGGGCCGGCTCGGCCGCGCGCCGGCCGGCTCCAGCGCGAAGGGCGCCTCGAAGGTGGCGCACTTGAGGTGGTCGAGGAGGATCTCGACGTTGGCGGGGTCGATGCGCGCCTCCTCGGCGGCGGCGCCGAGGAGGAATCCCGGCGAGCTGGCGAGGTGCTGGTCGAGCGCGTCGCTCGAGCAGACGAGCACGGCGAGGCTGGTACCGCCCCGCCGGCCCGCGCGGCCAAAGCGCTGCCAGGTCCCCGCCACGGAGCCGGGGTACCCGGCGCAGATCACGGCGTCGAGGTCCCCGATGTCGATCCCGAGCTCGAGCGCGTTGGTGGCGACGACGCAGAGGATCTCGCCCTCGCGCAGGCCCCGCTCGATGCGTCGACGCTCGTCGGGGAGGTAGCCGCCGCGGTAGCCCCTGATCGCGTCGGGACCCGCCACGTGGCCTGCGCGCTGGCGCAGGTACTTGAGCATGACCTCCACCGAATTGCGGGACGGGCCAAAGACGATGGTGGGCACCCGGGCCTCGACGAGATCCCCGGCCAGGCGCACGGAGGCCTTCAGCGCGCTCGCTCGCACCCCGAGCTCGGCGTTGACCACCGGCGGGTTGTAGAGCAGCACGCGACGCGGCGCTTGCGGCGCCCCCGAGCGATCGACGAGCGCGATCGAGCCTGGTTCGACGTCGAGCAGGCGGGCGGCGTGCTCGCGCGGGTTGCCGATGGTGGCGGTCGCGGTGATGAAGCGCGGGCGGGCGCCGTGGAACGCCGCCACCCGGCCGAGGCGGGCGACGACGTGCGCCATGTGCGAGCCGAACACGCCGCGGTAGGTGTGGAGTTCGTCGAGCACGACGTAGCGCAGGCTCTGGAAGAGCGCCGCCCACTTGGCGTGGTTCTGCAGGATCCCGGCGTGCAGCATGTCGGGGTTGGTGAGCAGGATGCGGCAGCGCTCGCGCGCCGCGCGGCGCGCGTCAGCCGGCGTGTCGCCGTCGTAGACGATGGCGGGTAGCTCGATCCCCGCCTCCGCGACGAGGGCGTGGAGCCCGTGCTCCTGGTCTCGCGAGAGCGCCTTGGTGGGGTAGACGAAGATGGCGGTCGCCGTCGGGTCCTCGACCAGGGCCTGCAGCACGGGCAGGTGGAAGCAGAGCGTCTTGCCGCTGGCGGTGGGGGTCGCGATGACGACGTGGCGCCCGGCGAGCGCCGCCGCGACGGCCTCCGCCTGGTGCGAGTAGAGCTGGTGGATGCCCCGCGCCGCCAGGGCGCGCCCGATCGCCGGGTGGAGTCCGACGGGCAGGGGGGCGAGGCTCGCCGGGCGAGCGGGCAGCTCCTGGTCCGCCGCGAGGCAGTCCTTCACGGCCCCGGCGGCCAGCCACTCCGCGAGGACGGCGTCGATGCCCAGGCGCTGCTCCCAGGGGGGCGACGGCATGGCGGGATACTAAACGGATGTGCGGTGTATGACAAACTCGGGGGCGGCGCGCGCGGGCGGCGGCGGGCCGGGCTGGCCCAAACGGGCGACCTGTCGTAGGAAACCGCGGCGATCGATGAGCGACCCCAGCCAGCCCCTCCCGGGCGTATCGGACCCTCCCCCGTCGGACTCAGCGCCGGCCGTGGCCGCCGGCGACGAGGGCGACCTGCCAGCGTCGGGGGCGAGCGTCGACCCCGTCGAGGTCGTGCCGCCGGTCGAGCCGGTGCCGCGCCGGCGCCGGGCGGCGGGCGTTGCCTCCAGCCGGAGCGAGGGGGTCGCGACCTTCGGCCGTCGCCCGACCTTCGTGTTCTTCGGCGTGGTGGCGGGGCTGTCGCTCCTCGCGGACGTGGCGACCAAGGCCTGGGCCCTGCGCATGCTCTCGCAGCGGACCGCGGCGGAGCCGGGGATCGTGGTCATCGACCGGTACCTGACGCTCACGCTCGCGTTCAACCGGGGCGGGGCGTGGGGGATCCTGCAGGACGCGAGCGAGGTCGTGCGACGACCGTTCTTCCTCCTGGTGAGCCTCGCGGCGGTCGTTTTCATCGTCTCGCTGTACAGCCGGCTCCACCCCTCCCAGCGGGCGCTCACCTGGGGCCTCCCGCTCGTGCTCGGTGGAGCCCTCGGCAACCTCACCGATCGCATCGTGCGCAACAGCGTCATCGACTTCATCGATTACCGGGCCGGGTGGGTGGGGCAGATGAACGAGCTCATCGCCCGGTTGACCTCCGGCTGGACCGTCACGGAGCACTGGCCGACCTTCAACATCGCGGACGTCTCCATCTGCGCCGGGGTCACGCTGATGGCCATCGACATGATGCTCTCGCGGCGCGGCCCCCCGCCGACCGAGCCCGAGCGGGCGGCCGCGAGCGAGGCCCCGCGACGGCGGGCGCCCGCCGTCGCCGCGGACGACGCGGGCGACGAGCCGCGTCCGGCGCTGGAAGGGCTGCCGGCGAGCGCCAGCGCGCCGCCGCCGTCGCCCTGATCCGGGGAGATCGTCGGCGACGACCGGCCTGGCACGCGCGAGGGATCCCGATGTTCGGCCGGCTTTTCACGCTCTTCGAAACCATCCCGTTCCCCAGCTACTTCACGCTGCTGGTGGCCGGGTTCGTCTTCGCCACCGCCATGGGGGCGGTGTGGGCGAAGCGGATCGGACAGGATCCGGACGTCATCGTCGATCTCGGGTTGGCGATGCTCATGGCGGGGGTCATCGGTGGGCGCCTGCTGCACGTCGTCGCGGACGGCTACTTCTGGGACTACGTGCACCTGTGCACCGATCCGGCGGCGGTGAGCTGGCAGGTCACCGAGGCCCAGTGCCGGAGCGCGAGCTACGACGGGGTGTGGGATGCTGCGCTCGGGGTCTGCCACCCGCAGGCCCGCGGCACCTTCTGGGACGCGCTCGACCGCTGCACCGCGTGGGCCCAGTTCTGGCGGGCGGGGTTCGCCTTCTACGGCGGCTTCGTCCTCGCCTGCGGCACCGCCTGGTACGTCCTCCGGCGCGACCGCTTCCCGTTCTGGAGGGCCGCGGACATGGCCGGGATCACCGTGGCGCTGGGCCTGGGCTTCGGGCGGATGGGCTGCCACCTTGCCGGCTGCTGCTTCGGAGCGACGAGCGCGCTGCCCTGGAGCATCGTCTTCCCGGGGCACAGCCCGGCGAGCGAGTCGCAGTGGAAACGCGCGCTCCTGGGGTCGCCCGCGGAGCCGTCGCTCCCGGTCCACCCCACGCAGCTCTACGAGTCCGCCGGGAGCCTGGCCATCGCGGCCCTACTGCTCCTGTACCTGCATGGCCGCAAGCGCTACGACGGGCAGATATTCCTGGCGTTCGTGGCTCTGTACGCTGCCCTGAGGTTCTTGATCGAGACGGTGCGCGCCGACGATCGAGGGGCGCTCTTTGGGCTGAGCACATCACAGCTCATCGGGCTCGGGCTGGTGGCCGCCGCGATCGCCGTGCACCGGCGGCTCGCGGCTCGCGCCGACGTGGCCACGCGAGCGGCGGGGTAGATCCCAGCGGGTAGGGTCCGCGCCGGACGGGGCCGTCGCTGCCAGTCAGGGGTAGGACTGACCCTCGTGGGGCTGAACGGAGCGCGGCCCCTCTTACGGGATGGCCCGCGACCGGCTAGGGTGCGCGCCATGAAGGACGCACCCGACGACCCGAGCCGCGACGACGAGGACGCGGACGAAGAAGAAGACTCCGCTGCCGACGCAGACGCTGCCGCCGAGGATCGCGCCAAGAGCGACGACGACGACGACGACGACGACGACGACGACGACGACGACGACGACGACGAC
>CAYOLF010000061.1:33809-37874 GCA_964404725.1 uncultured Polyangiaceae bacterium | reverse complement strand
GGGGTGCCGTTGGGGGTCCCCTCGGTCGGATGGGGCAGGACCGCCAGCTTGCCCGACCCGTCGGGGAGGCGCCCGTAGGAGGTGCCGTCGACCATCGTGGGGTAGGTCACTCGATCGATCAGGCGCCCGAGGGCGTCCTCGAGGTGGACCGTCTCCCCCTGCGAGGAGAGCTGGAAATCGGCGCCGCCCCCGGAGCTGCCCTTGGTGCACTGCACGACCGAGAAGCCCTTGGCGGGGATGGTCGCGCCCTTCGGGAAGGAGTAGCGCTTCAGGGGGGTGTCGTACAGGCGATAGACGTCCAGCGCGACCACGGCCGACGAGGCGTTGTAGAGCTCCACCCAGTCGTCGCCGGGGCCGTTCGCGTAGATCTCGTTGATGAGGAGCTTCGCGGAGCCCGCGCCGCCGCAGGCGGTCGCGGCCAGGCCGAGCAGCATGGCGACGAGCGCGAGCCGCGAGGCCCGGCGCGGCTCAGTCACGATGCCGGCGCAGCAGCGTGCCGTCGGGGGCGATGTCCAGCTCGTATTTGACGCCATCGAGGGCGAACTCTACCTCGTAGACGGTGACGCCGTCATCGTCCTCGCGCTCGATCTCGAGGAGGTGTCCCCCGCGGACTTCGCGCACCACCGTCTCTTGCACCGGCGCGGGCAGCTCGTCGAAGCCGAGATCCTCGTCCGCCAGGGCCGTGGTGGAAGAGAGCGAGAAGAGCAGCGCTCCCAGGAAACCGACGTGCGTTGCCTTCATCTGTCGTGACCTCCGCGGCAGAGCATGGGGCAGGCACCTGAACGACACCTGAACGGGTGCTCCAACGGCGCCCGGTGGCCGCTCCCGCGGCCCCACCGCGCCCGAGACGGCTGCTATCCTGCGCCGGACGCCCATGCGCATCCTGCTCGTCGACGACCACGCGGAGCTCCGCGATCTGGTGGCGCGCGCCCTGGTCCGGGACGGCCACGTGGTCGAGGACGCAGCGACCCTGTCCGCGGCCAGGGCGCGCCTCGCCGCGCAGTCGTTCGACCTGATCGTGCTCGATCTCGGGCTGCCCGACGGCGATGGGGAGGCGCTCTGTCGCGAGCTCCGCCACCAGGGGCGGGTGACCGCGATCCTGGTGCTCACCGCGCGGGGGTCGGTCACGTCGCGGGTCACGGCCCTCGACGCCGGCGCGGACGACTACCTTCGCAAGCCCTTCGCGGTGGCCGAGCTGCGGGCGCGGGTGCGCGCGCTCGGCCGGCGCCGCGAGACGCTCGCCCCCTCCTTGCTCCGGTGCGGTGACGTCGCGCTGGATTTCGCCGGGAGGCGCGCGTTCTTCGGTGATCGAGAGGCGCCCCTCACCGCGCGCGAGTGGGCGATCCTGGAGCTATTGGCTCGGCGCGGCGGGCGCGTGGTGTCCCGCGACGCGCTCCTCGACGGCGTCTGGGGCGAGGCGACCCAGCGCTCCGGGGCGAGCCTCGAGGTGCTGATCGCCCGCATCCGGCGCAAGCTCGCCCCGGAGCTGATCCGCACGGTGCGCGGGGAGGGCTACGCGCTCGGGCCATGAGCCGACGACGACGAGTCCGGCTGAGCACCCGCGTCGTGCTCGCCTCCACCCTGAGCGGCGCGGTGGCGGCGCTCCTCGCGGCGGGCACCGCGGTCGCGGTCGTGGACCGGGTGCTCACGGCCCACGGGAACCAGCGCCTCGCCGGCGCCGCCGACGTGCTCGCCGGGGAGCTCGACGAGGGGTTCATCGAGGGGGACTGGGAGCCGATCGGCGAGATCGTCGCCGACGAGAACGAGGAACTCGCCTCCAGCGGGGTCGGTCTGGCCGTCTATTCCGGTACGCATCGCATCGCCGGGCACCCCTGGGTCCCGCCCGTGCCGCCCGGGACCTGCGCGCTGCGGGGTCCCCTCGGCAAGCGCGTCCGCACCTGCGCGCGCTCCTACCAGGACTGGATCCTGGTGGCCGCGGCGGCGGCGGACACGCCGAGACTGCCGGCCCTGTACCTCGCCGCCAGCGTCCTCGCGTTGCTCGTCGGCGCAGCGATCGGTGCCGGGACCAGCGCCGGGCTCGCGCGCTGGGCACTCCGCCCGATCGAGGAGCTGACGCGCGGGCTCCGTGATCTGGATCCCGGCGCCGGGACCACGCCGCGCCTGGGCGGGGCATCGACGTGCGAGGAGGCCGAGCTGATCCGCGAGGCGCTCGGGCGGCTGCTCGACCGCGTCGACGCCCTGCTCGATCAGGCGCGGCGCTTCTCCGCCGACGCGGCGCACGAGCTCCGAACCCCCCTCGCCGCGATCCGCGCCGAGCTCGAGCTGTTGACCGAAGAAACCGAGCTTGCCACCACGCGCGACGCGCTCCTGCGCGCGGTGGAGCGGGTCGACCGGCTCCACGAGCTGGTCGAGCGGCTCCTCGTGCTGGCGTCCCCGCTCGATCCCACCGCGCTCGGGGGCGAGGCCGTCTCCCTGGCGGAGCTGCTGGAGGACGTCGTCGCCGACCTGCCCAGGGCCGAACGCGACCGGGTCACGCTGGAGCTCGAGGGCGAGGGGCTGGTCCGCGGCGATCCCGCCCTCTTGCGCTCGATGCTGGCGAACGCGCTCGGCAACGCGCTGAAGTTCTCGGCGCCCGGCCCCGTCGAGCTCCAGGTCGACGACGCGAGGGTGGCCGGTCCCGGCGCCGCCGCGTCCGTGTGCGTCGCCGTCGTCGATCACGGCCCCGGTGTCCCCGAGGACCAGCGGGAGCGCGTGTTCGAGCCCTTCTACCGGATCCGCTCGGACGCGACGCCCGGGCATGGGCTCGGGTTGGCCCTCATCGGCCACATCGCGCGCGCGCACGGCGGGACCGCGAGCTTCGCCGACGAGCCCGGGGGCGCGCGCCTCCGCCTGACCCTCCCCGCCTGGACCGCGCGCCAGCTGAACGGCACCTGAACCGCCAAACGCCCCCCGGCACCCGCCCCGGCTCGCGCCTTGCGGTGCCGCGTCGCCGGGGCCACAAAGGGTCTGGATGCGACGCCTGGCGACGATTGGGCTCTTGCTGCTCGGCGGCGGTTGCCACGACGGCGGCTGCGCCTCCCGCAGCGGGCTCGGGGCGCTCGCGGGCGAGGCGGCGTCGCTCACGCCCAGCGCCGAGGCCAAGGAGGCTGGGTTGGTCGTCTTCGAGGGCACCTGCGACGCCTCCGGGGCGGTGCCGCTCGACGCCCGGCGCTTCGCCGTGGCAGACGACGAGAACAACGTCATCCGGATCTACGACGCCGAGCGCGGCGGTCCGCCGGTCTTCTCCGTCGATCTGTCCCCGGAGCTCGACCTCGGCGGGGAGCGCAAGAAGAAGCGAAAGAAGAAGAAGTCGCACGACGAGCCCGCCCCCGAGGTCGACCTCGAGGCCGCCACGCGCCTCGGCGATCGGGCCGTGTGGCTCAGCTCTCACGCGCGCAACAAGAAGGGCAAGGTCAAGGACGAGCGGCTGCGCTTCTTCGCGACCACCTTGCCGACGGCGGGCTCCGAGGTGAGGCTCACGTCCCCCGCCAACGGCACCTTGCTCTCCGATCTGATCGCCGATCCTCGCTTCGCGCCCCTCGGCCTCGCCGCCGCGGCCGAGCGCGGCCCCGGGGAGCCCGGCGGGCTCAACCTCGAGGGGCTGACCGCGACCCCGGAGGGAGCGCTCCTGATCGGGTTCCGCAACCCGGTCCCGGGGGGGCGCGCGCTGCTGGTGCCGTTGCTCGAGCCCGAACGGGCGCTCCGCGGCGAGCCCGCGCGCTTCGGCGAGCCGCTGCTCCTGGATCTCGGCGGGCTCTCGGTCCGCGCACTGTCGCACTGGCGCGGCCGGTACCTGATCGCCGCCGGTCACTACGCCAGCGGCGATCGGTCGACGCTGTTCGAGTGGCGCGGCCCCGGCACCGAGCCGCGCGAGCTCCGCGGCGCCGTCCCCCCCGGCTTCAACGCCGAGGCGCTCTTCACCCCCGAGGAGCGCGACGACTTCCTCCTCCTGAGCGACGACGGGGCGCGCACCGTCGCCGGCGAGCGCTGCAAGAAGCTCGACGACCCGACGCAGCAGCGCTTCCGCGGCGTGTGGCGGAGGATCGAGCCGGGGTGATCGGGGCC
>CAYOLF010000061.1:0-33709 GCA_964404725.1 uncultured Polyangiaceae bacterium | reverse complement strand
CGCAGCAGCGCTTCCGCGGCGTGTGGCGGAGGATCGAGCCGGGGTGATCGGGGCCTGCGCGACGCCGCGCTGGAAGAGCTCCGCATCGAGCGGTGACGGTACTGCCGGCGGCCGCCGCCCCGTCGCGCGCAGCAATGACGTCCCTGAGGCGCGATTCGCGCTCCCTCTGCTGCCGGTGATGCCTGGTCGCTGCGCGACCACGCAAAAGGAGCCGTCCCGCTCAACCGAGGCGCGCTTCGTCGAGTCTGCCGATGGCGACCAGGATCCCGAAGATGATCGCCTCGGGGCGGGGCGGGCAGCCGGGGATGAAGACGTCCACGGGCAGGATCTCACCGACGCCGCCCGCGCTCGCGTAGCTCTTCCCCACGATCCCGCCCGACGCGGCGCAGGCGCCGACGGCGATGACGACCTTCGGCCCGGGGGTCGCTTCAAAGGTGCGTCGCACCGCCGTCTCGAGGTTCCGGGTCACGGGGCCCGTCACGATGACGCCGTCCGCGTGGCGCGGCGAGGCGACGAAATCGATGCCCAGGCGCCGCACGTCGTAGACCGGGTTGAGGAGCGCGGTGAGCTCCCAGTCGCACCCGTTGCACGAGCCCGAGTCGAGGTGGCGGAGCTGCAGGGAGCGACCGAGGGTGCGCCGGATCTGCTCCGCGACCGGCGTGCTCGCCGCCGCCGGGGGATGGGCGGCGACCGTCGTCCGCTCGGCGCTCGACTCGACGCGCACCACGAGGCGCTCCCGTTGCCGCGCGGCGAGCTCGATCCGACGCCCGAGCTCGATGGCTCCCTCCGGACCGGCGACGTCGGCGCAGCGCCCGCAGAACACGCACCGCGCGAGGTCGATGGCGTAAGTTCCCTGGTCGGGTCCACCCGTGATCGCCCCGGACGGGCACGACGACGCGGGAGGCAGCGCGCCGAACGGCCTGCCCTCGACGACCCGCGGCGCCCCGCGAAACCGCGCCGGTGGCTGGGCGGGCTTCGCCGGGTAGTCGATGGTCACGACGCCCGTGCGCAGGCTATTCAGGATGGCCGTCAGCATGGAAGCGCGCTCCTCGGTCGCATCGTCACCGGTCCGTGCAGGAGTAGCAGAGCTCGAAGCTCTTGTTGACGATGGGGAAGTCCGGGATGATCTCCGGTTGTGCCGCCACCACCACGGCCGGCCAGTTCGCGTAGCTCGCCGAGCGCAGGTGGTATCGATCGATCCTGCCGGCACCGTCGGTGCGAACCCAGTGGATAGCGGCCCCTCGCGGCGACTCGATCGCGCTCACGGCGATCGCCCCGGGCGGCATCGCCTCCGGCAGGGGGACAGCCAGCGCGCCCTCGGGAATACCATCCAGCAGGAGCCGGAGCAGCCGCATCGACTCCCGCGCCTCTCCCGCGCGCACGTTCAGCCGCGCCATGACGTCACCCTCCTCGACGGTCACGACGTTCACGACGGGAGCGCCCCTGCCCGCGTAGGCGGCGTGCGGATGATCGCGCCGCGCGTCACGGTCAACCCCACTCGCGCGCGCCCCGACGCCGGTCACGCCGAGCTCGACGGCCGGCCCGAGCTCGAGCCGCCCCGTCGCCACGCAGCGATCGAGGAACGACGGGTTGTTGTCGATGCGATCCATGAGGCTCGCCAGCGCCTCGTCCGTGGCGCCGATCACGGCCCGCAGCGAGCGCTCGAGCTCCGGTGTGAGGTCGCCGCGAACGCCGCCCGGCACCACGAGGTCGCGCAGGAAGCGGCTCCCCGAGAGCCGTTCACACGCCTGCTGCAGGGCCTCCTTCATCCGGGCCCCGGCCGAGGTGCCGTAGTGGTAGCTCGCGCCGGCGCAGATGTTCCCGATGTCGCCGACGTGGTTATAGAGCCGCTCCAGCTCCAGCGCGATGGTCCGGAGGTAGCGCGCCCGGTCGGGGACGCGGACAGCTGCGATCCGTTCCACCGCCTCCGCAAACCCGAGCCCGTGCGACAGGGCACAGACCCCGCAGATGCGCTCGACGACGTAGAAGGCGTCGGGCACCGTGAGCCCCTCGAGCCGCTTCTCCAGGCCGCGGTGCGTGTAGAAGAGGCGCGCCTCGAGATGCAGGATCGCCTCCCCGACCGTGCTGAAGCGAAAGTGCCCGGGCTCGATGATCCCGGCGTGGATCGGCCCCACGGGGACCTCCAGGACCCCCTCGCCCTCGACCACCAGGTGGGGGAACTCCTCGGCGGGCTCGACCGGGAGACGCCGCGCCGGATCGAAGTCCTTCCGCAACGGGAAGTGCCCCTTCGGCCAGCCATCGTGGACCACGAGCGGCTTGGGCTCCGGGTGGTCTAGAAAGACGATCCCGAAGAGGTCCTGCGCTTCCCGCTCGTGCCAGTTGGCGGCCGGGATCTCGCTGGTGATCGAGGGAACCTCCGGCGCCCCCGGATCGAGCGAGGCCACCAGCGTCACGAACGTGTCCTCCAGCGGACCGAGGTCCCCCCCCCGCCCGGGGTCGAAGAGGTAGCGGACTTTGAGATCCGCGTCCGCGCTCGACCGCTCGTCGGTCGCCACCAGCGTCGCCAGGGAGAGCCCGAGCCGCTTCAACTCGATCGCCGCGTCCGCCACCTCGCTCGCGCGATGAAGGCGGACGGTCAGATCCTCCGGACGTGGCCCGGCGCCGATGTCTCCGCGGCCACCGAGCGTGGTCCTGACCCTCTCTCCCAGCGTCGGGCTACCCTGGTCCAAGGATGATCTCCGTTGCGTGCGAGAGCACGCGGTCGAACGACGGGGGCATCGTCACGCCCAGGGCCACCATCACGCTCGCCAGGAGCAGCATGCCAAAAATGGCCCCCGCCGACTCCTTCCCGCGATCCGCGGTCGCCCCGGGGCTCCCGAACACCAGCAGGCCGATGTGGTGGATGAGCCCGGCGAAGATGATCACGAACATCGTGAGCAGCACCGCGATGGCGACGTAGTGCCCGCCGCCGAGCCCGGCGCGGATCACGAAGAGCTCGCTCAGGAAGATGGAGAAGGGCGGCGTCCCGGCCAGCGAAAACGCCGCCATGAGGATGAGCGTCCCGCCCCAGGGCGCGATCGCCAGATACCCCTTCATGGCTCGCAGATCCCGGGTGCCGTAGCGGGCGATGGCGTCCCCCGCGACCAGGAAGGCGAGGGCCTTCGTCACCCCGTGGTTGACCACGTGGAGGAGCGCCCCGTAAACCCCGAGGCGCCCACCGAAGCCGAGGCCCAGCGTGATGATACCGACGTGCTCGACGCTGTGATAGCCGAGCAGCCGCTTGAGATCGTGCTGCGCGATGATGAAGGGGGTGGCGACGACCACCGAGATGAGCCCGAAGACGAGCAGCACCCCCTCACACCACTCGGCTCCGCACGCCCCGCGCGCGATGGTGTAAAAGCGAATGATGCCGAAGAGCGCGCATTTGATCAGCGCCCCGGAGAGGAGCGCGGACACCGGCGTCGGGGCCTGGCTGTGCGCGTCCGGCAGCCACATGTGCATCGGAGCGAGCCCCGCCTTCGTCCCGTAGCCCACCACGACGAAGACGAACCCCATGCGCACGATGCCCGGATCGAGGCGGGGCGCGATGGCGACGATGCTCGACCAGTTCATCGCCCCGGTGAAGACGCCGCCCTGGGCATGCGCGGCCGCGCCATAGACCAGCACCGTCCCGAAGAGGCCGAACGAGATGCCGATGGTGGTGACGATGATGTACTTCCACGCCGCCTCGAGGCTCTGCTGGTTGCCGTGGAATCCGACCAGGATCGCCGAGGTGATGGTGGTGCCCTCCATGGCGATCCAGAGGATGCCCAGGTTGTCCGCCAGCACCGTGATGAGCATCGTGGCCAGGAAGGCGTGGACCATCGCGTGGTAGTAGCGGAGCCGGTCCGCCCGCATCTCCCCGCGCTCGACCTCGCGCCGCATCCACGCCGTCGTGGCGATGGAGCTCGGCACCGCCAGGCCCCCGATGAGCAGCAAGAAGACCACCGCGACGGCGTCCGCCCGCAAGAGGCCGAACGCGCCCACCGCGCCGACGTCGCTGACCTGCCAGGCGATCGCCGCCACGAGCCCGAGCACGGCGACCGAGCCGGCCACGTCGAGCGCGGCCAGGATCCGGCGGCGCCCGGTCAGCAACATGAGCAGCGCCACCGTGATGGGGACTAGCGGTGCGATCCACACCAGGCTCGAGGTCATGGTCATCCCTTCAGACTCTCGAGGTCGGCGATGTCCGCATCCACGCTGGAGCGGACCCGCAGGACGAAGATCCCCATCACGAGCGCGCCGAGCACGACATCGAGGATCACCCCGATCTCGATGATGAGCGGCATCCCCTGGCTGATCGCCATGGCGGTGAAGAAGATCCCGTTCTCGGAGGCGAAGAGGCCCACCATCTGGGTGAGCGCCTTCTTCCGCGACGCCATCACCAGGACTCCGAGGAGCGTGAGCGCGATCCCGATGGGCAGCGCGTTGCCGGTGATGGCCTGCCGCACCGGACCGAGCGACGCATTGAGGTGGAACGCGAGCAACACGATGGCGGCGGCCAGGACCAGCGTGACGGTCACGGGGATCACGGGCTCGATGTCCCGGCGGATCTGCACCCGCCTCACCACGTAGAGGAGCAGCCACGGGAGGCCGATCGCCTTGACGACGATGGTGATGCCAGCGATGACCCAGAGGTCCACGTTCCCCGTAGCGGCGGCGAGGACGCCGCCGGCTACACCGATGCACGCCGACTGCACCGCCACCGCATAGACGGCACGGAACAGCCGCGCCGAGGCGAGGATGAGCAGCATCGTGAACAGGAGCAGGGCCCCGATATGATCGATGAGTCGCGTGGCCAGCTCGGCGCTCATAGGATCCTCAACGCCAGCGCCATGAAGGCGCACAGGAGGCCGGTGCCCAGGAACTGGGGCACGCGGAAGAGCCGGAGCTTGGCAAACGACGACTCGACCAAGGCCAGGAAGGTCGCGAGCACGAGCACCTTGGCGAGGTAGCTCGTCAGCGCCATCGCGACCGCGAACAGCGACCACGAGGGCAAGAGCAGGGGCGGAAAGAACAGCGCGAGGACCAGCGTGATGATGATGAGTTGCTTGGTGTGCGTGGCGAGGGCGATGCACGCCAGGCCCGGCCCCGAATGCTCGAGGAGCATCCCCTCGTGGAGCATGGTGAGCTCGAGGTGAGTGTCCGGGTTGTCCACCGGGATCCGCCCCGTCTCGGCCAGCATGAGCAGTAGGATCGCGATGAGGGCCAGGAGATCCGCCGCCTGCCACGACAGGGCAGGCAACCACTGGCGCCGCGCCGCCAGCTCACCGAGATCGGTGGTCCCCCCGGCGACGGCGACCGAGAACACCACCATCATCAGGGCGGGCTCGACCAGGAGCCCCACGGTCATCTCGCGAGAGGCGCCCATGCCGCCGAACGCCCCGCCCGCGTCGAGGGCACCGACCGCGCAGAGGAACCGGGCCAGAGACAGGAGCGAGATGAGCAGGATCGCGTCACCGAGCGGGAGCGGCGAGGCGCCGCCGGGGGCCCACAGCACGGGCAACAGCGCGGCGCCGGTGACGGTCGCGGCGAGGACGACGACGGGCACGACCCGGAAGAACGAGCTCGCGGTATCGGCCTGCACGGTCCCCTTGCGCAGCAGCTTCGCGAGATCCCAGTAGGGCTGCACGACGCTGGCGCCCCGCCGGCACTGCAGGCGAGCCTTGAGCTTCTGCACGAGGCCCGTGACCAGCGGCCCGAGCAGCACGATCAGGGCCGCCTGCCCGAGCGCCGGTCCGATCTGCAGCGCGGTACCCACGTTCATCCTCCCCCGAACAGCAGCAAGGTGATCACCAGCGTGACCAGCACGTAGCCGATGTACCCATGGATCCGGCCGGTGCTGTAGGCGCGGATGAACGCCGCACCGTCGGTCAGCCAGCGCTTGAGCCGGGAGTAGATCACGGTCTCCGCCAGGTCGACGACCTCGCCCACGTACCCGACGCGGCTGACCACGAAGGGTGACGCGCCCGTCTCACGCACGATCTGCCGTCGCGGCTGGTACACGGCCGCGAAGATCCGACGCAGCGGCTTGGCGAACGCGGTGGCCGTGTAGTCGAAGCGACTGGTCGGAGTCATCCCGCAGGTCCACGTGGGAGCGAGGCGACTTGGCGATCGGCGCGGCCAGGCGCGCAGGACCAGGGCCAGCACCGCCAACCCGGCGAGGAGCGCGGCCGCCGCTCCCACGGAGATCCGGGTCCCGGCGGAGCCTGCCGAGAGCACGAACGGCCCCTGCGCCGTGACCACGGCGCTCGCTCCCGGCCCGCCGAGGAGCTCCGCCGTGGGGCGGTCGAGCAGGCGCATCGCGTGTCCGGGCAGCACGCCCAGGGCGACGCAGGCCGCCGCGAGCAGGACCATTCCCACGATCATCGGCCAGGGCGACTCCGTGGCGGCGGCGGCGCGCTCGGTGCGCGGTCGGCCGAGGAAGGTCACGCCGAAGGCCTTGGCGAAGCAGGCAGCCGCGAGCCCCCCGGTCAGCGCTAGCGCCGACGCCGCGACGCCAACGAACAACCCCGACGTCCCCTTCAGCTTCGCTCCCCCGAGCACCAGGCCCTGGAAGGTCATCCACTCGCTCACAAAGCCGTTCAGGGGCGGCAGCGCCGAAATCGCGACCGCGCCCAGCAGGAACAGCCACGCGGTCCAGGGCATTCGCCGCGCGAGCCCGCCGAGCTCTTCCATGTTTCGCTCGTGGGTGCTCCTGAGCACGCTGCCGGCGCCGAGGAAGAGCAGCCCCTTGAAGGCCGCGTGGTTGAGGGTGTGCAGGAGCGCGGCCGCGAGCGCGAGCGTGGCGAGGGGTTCGCCCCCGCGGCCCCTGGCGAGCAGCATCGCCAGCCCCGCCCCGATCAGGATGATGCCGACGTTCTCGACGCTGTGGAACGCCAGCAGCCGCTTCAGGTCATGCTGCTGTAGCGCGAGGAGCACGCCCGCCAGCGCCGACACCGTCCCCACCATCAGCACGGCCCACCCGCAGAACGCGGGCAGCGACCCGGAGGCGGGCACGAGCAGATCGAACCCGAAACGAAGGACGCCGTAGAGCGCCACCTTGAGCATCACGCCGGACATGAGCGCCGACACGTGGCTCGGCGCCGCGGGATGGGCCCGGGGCAGCCAGACATGGAGCGGCACGACCCCCGCCTTCACGCCGAACCCGAGGAACGCGAGCATGAACAGCGCAGTCCGGGGCCCCGCCTCGAGTCCGCGAGCCGCCCCGCGGAGCGCGGCAAAATCGAACACTCCCCCCGCCCGCTCGATCAGCACGACGAAGACGACCATCAGCGCCGCCGTGCCCGCGTGCGCCATGACGAGGTACACGAGCCCCGCCCGCGCGTTCTCCTCGTTCTCCGAGTCACTGACGACCAGGACGTAGCTCGCCAGGGTCATGCCTTCCCAGGCGAAGAGGAAGGTGAGCGCGTCGCCGGCACAGCAGACCACCGCCATGCAGCCCACGAACAACGCCAGCGCCACCGTCTGGACCCCGGGCGCGCGCGCGTGCGGGCCGAGATAGGACGGGCCGTAGATCGCCGCCGCCGCCGCGACCAGCGACAGTACGAGGACGAAATAGGCCGACAACCCGTCGACGTGAAGGGACAGCTCCGCGAAGGGGAAGAGCCGCAGCAAGGGGACGTCGATCGCCGGCGACGCGCCCCAGAGCACGCTCAGGGCCAGGACCCCCCCCCCGAGCGCCGCCGCGAGCACGAAGAGGTGACCCAACCAGACTGCCACCCGGACCAGAGTCCTCGGGCGATCCATGGTGGGCGGCACGGTACCGTCGGCGTTCCTCCTCGTCCAGCGCCTTCTCGAGCGCGTCGCCCGAGGTCAAGCGCGTCGCGCCGCGTGACGACCTGGCCGCTAGGCGGCGAACCCTGGCTCCGCGCCGCACCGGGCGCCGGGCGCCTTCGCAACCCGCCGACCCCGGTCGAGCGATCGCTGGCCAGACGCCGTCACCGGCGGTACGGTCCGGGCGCTCGCGGCTCGGAATCGAGTTTCGAGCCAATGCCGACGCCGGGGAGCGCCGACGTTGTAGTAACACGCGGAGGATTGGAGCAGCGAGACAAGTGGGGAGGGGCGTCGCACGCATTCGCCCGGCGACGGCGGCGTCCGCCATCGTGAGCGCGAAGCGAGCGCTTCAACGCTTGCCTCCCCTCTGTCCCGCCTCTCGAGTTCGAAGCAAGTACGACAGTGGAGCGACCCAGGATGCCAACCAAGAGAACAGTTACTGCAGGCGCGTGGTGCGTCACGTTGGGAGCGATCACGGGCCTCATCGGCTGCAGCGCCGGTGACCAAGGACCTGCCGCCGGAAGCCGAGAACCGCTGGAGACAGCTTCGGTTCGGCAGGCCGTGACCCAGCTTAGGGCCGTACACCCGAGCGCCCACGCCCGGGTCCAGGGCAGCCGGGTCCGACGCGTCTACGGCGTCGTGGGAACGGGCACCACCTCGGAGTCCGCGGCGGAGAAGTTCAGGCAGACCAGCGCCGCCGCGCTCGGGGTCGCGCCAGGCGACCTCGTGCCCGCAAAGGGGCGCCACGCTGCCCAGCCCCAGGTCGCGAGACAGCTCAAGGGCGGCGCCGCTCCCGCTGCGGATGGCATCGGCCTGATGGTCGACCCCGCCACGGGCAAGCACAAGTTCCGTCTCTACGCCTACGACCAGCAGCGGGACGGGATCCCGGTCTTCCGCGCGGGTCTGCGCACCCTCGTCCGTCAAGCCGGCGACAACCCGGTCGTCTGGGCCAACACGGATCTGCGCCCCATGGGCAGCTTCCGTGCGCCAGCCACCCTTCGAACTCCCCCGGCCGACCCGGACCGGTCCCTCCAGGCGCTGCACCAAAGCCCCGCGCTCGCCAGGCAGCGCCTCCCCGCGCCGCGCGCCCTCGAAAACTTCAGCGCCCCCACGCCAACGATCTTCGCCGGCGTTGACGACCAGGTCGTGGCACCCCGGATGGCGGTGACGTACACGGCGCACGCCGCGACCGGTCCCGGCAAGTGGACGTTCGTGGCCGACGCGGAGACGGGCGACATCCTCCACATCGAGAGCAATCTTCACTTCAACATCGACGGCAGGGTCGAAGGGGAGGTCGTTGCGGGCGTGGAGGCCATGGAGTGCGGCACGCTGGCGGTCGCGCCACTGGCCCACGCCCGGGTTACCTCCGCAGCGGGAGATGCCACCACCGACGCGACGGGGGCCTTCTCCATCGTGGAGTCGGGGAGCGGCACGGTGACCGTCACCTCCACCATCACGGGCGAGTACTTCACGGTGAGCGATGCCAGCGGCAACCCCGCCTCGCTGTCGCTCGCGGTCACCCCGCCGGGTCCGGCCAACTTCCTCCACGAGGATCCGGCCAATCCCCCCGAGCTAGTGCTGGCGCAGCTCAACGCGTACCAACACGCGAACGCGCTCCGCGACCTGCTCCTCCGCCACGTCCCCGAGTTCCCGGTCATCGCCGGGGAGTTGAGCTTCCAGATCAACGTCAACCGGACCGGCGACAACCCGAGGGACCTGTGCGCTTCGACGGGCGGGGGCTGGTACGACGGCGACCGGTACCCGGCCAGCATCAATTTCTGCCAGCGCACCGCGGAGCGGACGAACACGGCGACCGGCAGCATCGTGCACCACGAGTATGGGCACCACATCATCGACGTGGCCGGCAGCGGGCAGGCCGAATATGGCGAGGGGATGTCGGACACCATCGCGATGCTCTTCACCAAGGACCCGCGGATCGGGATCGGCTACCACCTCGAGTGCGGCGAGCCGATGCGCCTCGCCGATCGCCATTGTGAGTATAGCGACACCGATTGCTCGTCCTGCGGCTCCGGCCTCTACGAGTGCGGCGCGCTACTCTCGGGCACGATCTGGGACATCTGGCAGAACCTGGACGTCACGGAGCCCGAAGACGCCGATGACATCATCCGCTCGCTCGTCCTCAGCTCCATCCCGATGCACACCGGCACCAGCATCGATCCGGCCCTCGCCATCGACCTGCTCACGCTCGACGACGACGATGGGATGCTGGAGAACGGGACTCCCCACTACGAGGAGATCTGTTCGGCCTTCCAGCTGCACGGCATGGACTGCCCCCCCATTGTCGACGGACTCGTCGTGCAGGGCGCGGCCTTCGCCGCGGGGGGTCCGAGCGACGGCCCCTTCGAGCCCGGCAGCGTCAGCTACACGCTCCACAACCTCGGCCCCCAGGCGAACCTCGCTTACTCCGTGGCGATCGCCCCCGGCGTTCCCTGGTTGAGCGTGGACAGCCCCAGCGGAACCATCCCGATCGGGGAGCAGGCCACCGTTACGGTGTCTATCGATCAGGCGGCGGCCGCGCTCCTCTCCGACGGGAGCCACAGCGCCACGATCGATTTCGTGAATCAGAGCTCGGGGGTCGGCACGGTGAGCCGCGAGGCGACGCTGCGGGTCGGCGTTCCGGTTCCGATCTACACGGCCACCTTCACTGACGGACTGGAGGGCTACTCTGTCGACGCAGGGCTGGAGAATCTCTGGCATCGGTCGACAGCGTGCTTGGACGACCTACCGGGCCACTCGTCCCCGGGCAGCCTCTACTATGGCAGGGACGACAGCTGCAGCCACGACACGAGCGTCCCCGATCGACACACGATTTCCTCCCCCGTGATCGAGATCGCCAACCCGGTCGTGGTGGACCTCGGCTTCAACTACTACCTGCGAACCGAGGGCCACGGCACCGACTTCGTAGAGCTGCTGATGGCCGTGAACGGCGGCCCCTTCCAGATCGTGGCGAGCAACTACGGCAGCGGAGCGCCCTTGAGCGAGACGACGACCTGGCAGCAGCTCCGGTTTGAGGTTTCGGACCTCATGCCAGCCTCGGGTCCGGCGGACATCCAGCTCCAGCTCGCCTTCGATGCAGGGATGCCCGGCGACAACAATCGGCCCGGTTTCGCGATCGACGACATCACCGTCTACGCTCAGCCGGGTGACTCCTCCGGGGGCGTCACGGTCCCCGCCCGGATCGAAGCGGAGGACTACGTCCGCTACCACGACACGACGCCCGGCAACCAGGGCGGCGGCTGCGACACGGCTGACGACGTGGACAAGGAGGTCACCGGTGACAGCGCTGGCGGTGGCTGCAACGTCGGCTGGATCGATGCCGGTGAATGGCTCGAGTACGACATCACCGTCCCGACCGCGCAATCGTTCGACGTCGTTGCCCGCGTCGCGTCCGCCGTCACCGGCAAGCGCTTCCGCATCGAGATCGACGGCGTCGACGTCAGCGGTGCGCTAGCGGTCCCGGCGGGCGGCTGGCAGAGCTACCAGGACGTCTCGGTGAATGGCGTCTCGCTCAGCGCGGGCGACCACGTCGTTCGCCTGTACATGCTCACCAACTACCTCAACGTTAACTACGTCGAATTCCGCACCGCGGGAGTCGAGCCGTTCTGCGGCGATGGGACCTGCGGCGCGTCCGAGGACTGCGGCAGCTGTCCGCAAGACTGCGGCGCATGCCCGAGCGGATGCACCTGCCCCAGCGGCTGCGAGAGCGTGGTCAGCGCCAGCGTGCCGTTCATGAGGGAGGGCGTCATGAACGCCTGCTACTTCTTCAGCGGCAGCGCCGGAACCTACCTCAATACCTGGGAAACGGCGGAAGTGAACCTCAACGGCGTCGACGTCTCGAACCGCTGGCTCAGCTCGGGGAGCTACCCCGCCGCGGTGGACGGGGGGTACTATCTCTACGTCCGCGGCAGCTACCCGTGGTCCCATGTCGAGGTGAGGTAGTCCTCGGCGGGAGGTGGCTCTCCCCGTTCCCGGGAGAGCCACCGCATCCGGCGGTCGCGCCCGCGCTCACTCGTTGGCCGCGATCTCCAGCTCCAACTCCAGGCGCTCCCAGTCCGCGAGCAGCTCGACGAGGCGCTCACGCAACGCTTCGTCCTCGGCGCGGAGGGCCGCGAGCGCCTCGGCGCTCGTCTGCTCGAAGAAGCCCGGGGCGCAATAGCCGGCCTCGATATCGCGGCGGCGGCCCTCGGCCGCTTCGATCGCGGCCACCACCCGATCGCGTTCGCGGGGCAGCTCCTTGAGCCGGTTGCGCCGGCGCTTCTGCTCCTCCCAGATCACCTTGCGGGTCGAGGTCGCTTCCTGTTGCCGGCGAGCGGCCTTCGCCGCGTCGAGCACCGCCTGGCGATCGAGGTGGTCCTCGCCCTCCCGCGCCAGATACTCCGCGTAGCTCCCGGGGAAGTCGCGGAACCCCTCCACCGTCACCTCGAGGATCCGGGTCGCCAACGAGCCGACGAAATGACGATCGTGGGAGACGAACACCACCGTCCCCTCGAAGCGCTCGAGCGCCGAGGTGAGGGCCTGGATCGACTCGATGTCGAGGTGGTTGGTCGGCTCGTCGAGGACCAGGACGTTGGGGCGCTGCACCATCAGCGAGCAGAAGACGAGCCGAGCGGCCTCCCCGCCGGAGAGGACCGCCACCGTCTTGTCGACGTCCTCGCCGGAAAAGAGCACGCGACCGAGGCAGCCCCGCACGAAGGCGGTCGTCTCGGCGGGGACGAGGGACCAGATGGTGTCCAGCGCCGTCCGGGCGGGGTCGGTCAGGATCTCGCGATGGTCCTGGGCGAAGAAGCCGACCCGGACCTCGTGCCCCCAGCGCACGGTGCCGGCGTCGGCTGGTAGGCGTCCGGTGAGGACGCGGAGCAACGTCGACTTGCCGAGCCCGTTGGCGCCGATCACCGCCAGCCGCTCGCGCCGTCGCAGGATCAGGCTCACCCCGCGGAGGACGTGGTTGTCGCCGAAGCTCTTGGTCAAACCCTCGACCTCGAGCACGTCCTTGCCGCTCGGGCGCACCGGCTCGAAGACGAACCGGGGTGCCCGTCGCGACGTCGACGCCAGCTCCTCGACCTCGATCCGCTCGATCTGGCGCAGGCGGCTCTGCGCCTGCTTGGCCTTGGTCGCCTTGGCACCGAAGCGCTCGACGAAGGCGCGCTTCTCGGCGATGGCCCGCTCGGCGGCGGCGATCTCGGCCTCCTTGCCCTCGCGGGCGAGGCGCTTGGCCGCGAGCGAAGCGGTCAGGTTGCCCGGGTACAGCGCGATGGTGCCGTAGTCGACGTCGAGCACGTGGGTGGCGACGCCGTCGAGGAAGCTCTGATCGTGGGAGATGATCACCGCGCAACCGGGAAACCCCGCCAAGAAGCGCTCTAGCCAGCGGATAGAGACGATGTCGAGGTGGTTGGTCGGCTCGTCGAGGAGGAGCAGATCGGGGCGCCCGATCAGCACCTGCGCGAGCAGCACGCGGAGCTTGAAGCCACCGGAGAGCGTGCCGAGCGGCTCGCCGTGGAGCGGGACCGGGATCCCCAGCCCTTGCAGGACCTGGCTCGCCCTCGCCTCCAGGGTGTAACCATCGTGCGCGGCGATCCAGTCCTCCAGCTCGACGATCCGTTCCGCGTCCGGGTCCGTCTCGCTGGTCAACCGGGCCTGCTCGGCGAGCGCTTGCCACGCGGCCTCGTCCCCCTGCATCGCGACGTCGCGGATCCTCTGTTCGTCGTTGAGGAAGCGGTCCTGACGCAGGACGCCGAGTCGCGCCTCCCGCGGCACGGTGAGGGTGCCTTCGCTCGCCGGCTCGTCGCCGGCCAGGATGCGGAGGAGGGTGGTCTTGCCGGACCCGTTGGCGCCGATCAGCCCGTACCGGCAGCCGGCATTGAGCTGGAGCGAAACCCCGGAGAAGAGGCTGCGCGAGCCGAAGCTCTTGCCGAGGTTCTGGAGGCCGATGTTCATGCGCGACGAGGCGACGGCCGACGCCGAACGCGGCGGGGTCCTAGCACGAAGTCGGGCCGTGATCCCGCGCCGCGGCGGGGGGGGAGGCGGCCCCGGCGGGCGTGCCACATCTCGGCCACATTCCTGCCTCGGGAATGCCCGCGCCGGTCCTCAGCGGTGCCGTATGCCTCGTCCAGAATGGTCGTCGTGGCCGCGGGAGCTACCGCGACCACCACCGAAAGGATCGCAATATGACGGCACTCTTGGGACGATTCGGCGCGCTCGACGCCGAGAGCTTCACCGAACACCTCGTCACGGCGGCCCCGGCGTCGTTGGCGAGGGAGGCAGGACGGGCCGGCGCCGGACTGCTGCTCGCCTCCGTTTACGGGCTCGCGCTCGGGACCCGCGACGGGGGCTCGGCCCTCTGGCTGCATGCCGCCGGGGTCCCCGCCGGCCTCGCCGCGGTCGCCCTCGTCGGCGTGCCCTCGCTGTTCGTGTTCCTGGCGCTCGGCAACGCCCCGATCGCGCCGGCGGGGGCGCTCTCGGCGGCGACGCGCTCCCTCGGGATCACGGGACTGGTGCTCGCGGGTTTGGCCCCGGCGGCCGCACTCTTCCTGGTCACCATCGAGTCGACCGCGGTGGCCGCGTCGGTCGGCGGCCTCGGCCTCGCCGCCGCCGGCCTGCTCGGCCTCGCGCACCTGCTCGGCGGTCTGTCGCGACAGCTACGCTCCGGCAGCCCCTTGACCCAGTCGTCTGGCAACGCGGCGCTGGCGATCTTCGCCTTCTTCGCGGTGGGCCTGTGCCTGCGCGTCTGGTGGGGCCTGCTGCCGCTTCTGGGAGGTGCGTCGTGAAGGGCGCCGGCGTAGAGTTGCTCACGGTCGCCAACGACCTGCTCCGCTCCCCGGCGGAGATCGCCCGCCGCTGCCGCGAGGACGAAGGGCTGCGACCGCTGGTGCTCGGCTCGGTGGTCGCGATCGCGGTCGGGGGAGCGCTGTTCGGGGCCGTCCTCGGGGCGCCGCGGGGCGCCCTGCAGGCGCTGTCCGCGGGCCTGAAGCTCCCGCTCGCGATGCTGGCCACGCTCGTCGTGTGTGCGCCCGCGTTCCACGTCTTCAACGCCGGGCTCGCGCGACCGGTGCCGTTCCGCTCAATCGTCACCCTCACCCTGGCCGCCGCCGGCCGGGCGGCGCTGGTGCTGCTCGCCTGCGCCCCCGGCCTCTGGCTCGCCATGGACATGGCGCTCGGCTACCACGCGTCGGTGCTCGCCGCGTCCGCCTGCTACCTCCTCGCCGGGGCCGCGGCGTTGGGCATCGTCCTGCGCGGACTCACGCCCGGCCCCCGCGGACTGGTGGCGGCGCTCGCCTTCGCCACCGTGTTGCTGCCGGTCGGCGGCCAGACCGCGTGGATGCTCCGACCGTTCTTCGGCCGCCCTGCTCAGGCCGAGGTGCCCCTGCTCCGCGCCCGCGAGAGCAGCTTCGCCGACGCCGTCCACCGGAGCGCCTGGTCGGCGCTGGGCATCTACGGACAGCGGGAGCCCGACCTCTCCGCGTCCCTGAGCGAGGAGCACGATGAGCCGCGACGCTCGGGGGGAGCCCATGCGCCTCGCTGATCTGCTGGCACTCTACTTCGTCGTCGGAGCGACCATCGCCGCCGCGATCTACCTGCGCGCGGTGCCCCGCGACCGGCGCGCGGTCGCCAGCGCAGCGCTCGCCCTGCCGCTCTGGCCGCTCTGGGCCCCGATCGCGCTGACGAGCGGTCGCCGCGCCGAGCGCGCCCCCGTCACCGGCGTCCCCCGCCAGCTCGAGTCGGCGCTGCTGGAAGCGCTCGCCGCGGTGGAGTCGACGCCGCTCGCCGGCCTCCTCTCGCCCGACTCCGTCAGCGAGATCCTGGCCGAGATCGGGCGCGCCGCCACGCGCTGCGCAGAGCTGGACGCGCTGCTGGCCCGCCCCGACTTCGATCCCGAGCTGGCCACGCGGCGGCTCGCCACCCTCGAGGCGGAGGGCGCGCCGCCGCGCGCGCTCGCCTCAGCGCGCCTGCATCGCGAGAACGTCCACCGGCTGGAGCGGCTGCGTGACCACGACCGCGGGGCCCTGGCCGAGCTGACCGATCTGGTGGGGGCGCTGCGGACGCAGCTGGTGCTGGCGCGCTACGCCGGCTCCTCGGCAGAGGGCGCGGGTGGTATCGTCACCGAGCTCTGGGCCCGCGTCGAGGGGCTCGGCGCCGCCATCGAGCTCACCGACCACGGGGAGCTCCCTTCTCACCCGAGAGCCTTCCCTTGCCCAAGCGGATCCTGATCGTCGACGACGAGGTGCGCATCCGCGAGGTCGTGCAGTATGGCCTCGAGAAGAACGGCTTCGTCGTCGAGGCCGCCGCGGACGGTCGCAGCGCCCTCGCTCGGCTCGCCCAGGCCTCGTTCGATCTGGTCGTCCTCGACGTCATGCTCCCAGACCTCGACGGCTACGAGCTCTGCCGTCGCATCCGCGCCGCCGGGCACCTGCCCATCCTCTTCCTCTCGGCGCGGGGCGAGGAGATCGATCGGGTGGTTGGCCTCGAGCTCGGGGCCGATGACTACCTGGCCAAGCCGTTCTCGCCGCGGGAGCTGGTGGCCCGCGTCCGGGCCATCCTGCGCCGGTTCGAGGCGGCCGGCGCCCAGGAGGGTAGGCCCAGGGCGTTGCGCCATGGCCGGCTTTCGGTCGATCTCGAGCGGCACGAGGCCCGCTTCGACGACCAGCTCGTCGAGCTGACCGCCACCGAGCTCAACCTGCTCGCCGCGTTGATCGAGCGCCCGGGTGTGGTCTACACGCGCGCTCAGCTCCTCGAGCGCGCCCACGACGACGGCACCCACGTCACCGAACGCACGATGGACACCCACGTGCGCCGGATCCGCGCCAAGTTTCGCGCCGTGGGGGCCGATCCGATCGCCACCGTGCACGGGGTCGGTTACAAGGCGGCCGCGGAGTGAGCCCCGGCGCGCGCCTGCGGCACGAGCTCGGACGCATTCGCGTCCGTCTGCTGGTCGTCAACCTCGTCGTGGTGCTCGTTCCCGTCGCCGGGCTGGTGCTGGGGAGGCTTGTCGAGCGGCAGCTCCTCGCTGCCCTGCAGCGCGACATGACCAACCAGATCGTGCTGACCCGCAGCCTGGTGGAGAGCGAGCTCGATCGCGGGATCCCCCTCGGCGCGCCCCACCAGGCCACCATCCTCGAGCGCGCTGCGCGCCAGACCCGCACCCGGCTCCGCCTCATCGACCGCGACCGCGGGGTGGTGGCCGACTCCCACGCCGGCGGCCCCCCCGAGGGCAAGGAGCCGGAGCCACCCTGGCTAGTGCGCGTCAGCGAACTGGGGGATCGGCGCGAAGTCCCGGCGCCGCTGACCCCGCCTCCGGTCGAGCGAGTCGAGGTCCGCGCCGCGCTCGCCGGCACCCCGAGCGCGCACACCCGCGTGGCGACCACGCCCCCCGCCGTCTTCTTCTTCGTCGCCGAGCCCATCCGACGAGGGGGGAGGGTCGAGGGAGTGGTCTACGGGGTGCGCTCCACCACCCCCGTGCTCCAGGAACTCCACCGGATCCGCCGCGGTCTGTTCATGCTGCTCGCGGCGGCGCTGGCCTTCACCACCGCCTCGACGCTCCTGCTCGCCTGGACCATTTCCCGCCCCCTCGGCAGGCTGGCCGCCGCGGCGCGGCGGATCGCCGCCGGCGAGCGCAACGTCACCGTGCCCGAAGGGGGTGGCGGCGAGCTCACCGAGCTCGCGCGCTCGATGCGGGTCATGACCGAACGGCTCGACGCCCGCCTCCGCCATTTCTCCGAGTTCGCCGCCGACGTCGCCCACGAGTTCAAGTCCCCGCTCACCTCGATCCGGGGCGCCGCCGAGCTGCTGCAGGAGGGCGCCGCCGAGGATCCCACCGACCGCGCCCGGTTCCTGCGCAACATCGAGCTCGACGTTGCCCGGCTCGATCGGCTCGTCTCGCGCCTGCTCGAGCTCGGCCGCATCGAGGCCACCACCAGCGCGCCGACGCCGCTCGACTTCCGGCAGCTCGTCACGGCAGCGGTGGAGCGGGCGCAGACCCCCGAGGGCACGCTCGAGCTAGTTTACGCGGCGCACCGCACCGTGCTGCTGGGTCGCCAGGCCGATCTCGAGGCGGCGCTCCACAATCTCATCGACAACGCGCTGCGCTTCTCGCCCGACGGCGAACGCGTCACTGTCCGCGTCGACGACGAGGAGCCGCGAGCGCTCGCGGTCACTGTCCGCGACCACGGCCCCGGCATCGACCCGGCGAACCTGTCACGCGTCTTCGATCGTTTCTTCACCACCGAGGCCGCTCGCGACGGGACGGGCCTCGGGCTCGCCATCGTCAAGAGCGTCGCCCTCGGTCACGGCGGCACCGTCAGCGTCGAGTCCACCCTCGGCTCGGGCGCGACCTTCCGCTGGATCCTCCCGACGCCGTGAGCAGGCGGCGAGCGCCATGGCGCGGTGCCTCCCCAGATACTCCGACCAGAGCTGGCGCAGGTTGAGGCCCATGTCCTGATCACCCGAGGTCCGCGGGAGCCGGATGCGCAGACTGCGTCGATTGCCCGGTCACGGCGTGCCCATCTCCCCTAGATTCGGAACTTGGCTTCGACCCAGCGAAACAGCTCGGCCTGCATCTGGAGCAGGGCTCCGATCTGGCAGTGCTCCTCGCCGCCCTCCCCGACTCGAAATACGACCTCCGAGACGCTTCGCGCGTTGACCAATCCACGCTTGGTCCTGCCATGCTGGTCCGACCGGACCATGAAATGGTCTGCTGTCCCCGACATCAGGAGCACGTCGCCCCGGATGTCACCCAGGACGTCACGAAGGTGGTAGTTCTTCATGGCGTCGAGGGCTCCCGCCTCGTCCTTCAGCCCCATCGTCCACGTCGCGTGGCCGAGGCCCCAGCCGACCATGGGGTCGGCGTTTCCGGCTTGACGGAGGCCGAAGTTGAGGAGCCTCCGGTAGCCCCGGTCGTACAACCAGCCGACGATCCAGGGGGTCTGCGAACGGCTGATCTCGAGTGCGTCGTAGAGAACGCCGAAGGCGACGACCCCATCGATCCGGACGTCCTTCGCCGCGGCCCGCATCGCCAGGACCGCACCCAGGCTCTCGCCAAACACGACCACCTTCCCTGGCTTGCCGTAGCGCCGGACGAAGTGGTCGACGACCGCGGTGTTCGGCCGTTCCCACTCGTGGGTGAAGAGCAGCTTCTGTTCGCGCAAGACCGACCCTTGACCAGGGCCCTCATAGACGAGCACGTTGTACCCGCGTCTCGTCCCCTCGGGAACCAGTCGGTGGTAGGTTTCGACGATGGTGCCGTCCCACCCATTGAAGCCGATGATGAGGGGTCGGGTCACGTCGAAGGGGCCCGCTGCCGGATAGAAGACGGCCTTGAGCGTCTTGCCTTCGTAAGGGACCCGCAGCGTTTCGCGCTTCACTCCTCGCAGGTCGAGCGCAGTCTCGAAGAGCGCCTCCTGCTTGTGCCAGGTGTCGTTGCGCCGAGGGTCGGTGCCGGGGAGGAAGAACTCGGCGGTCCGATAGTAGTTCTGTGCCCGGAGCAGCGCCGAAGCCTGGTCGCGCGGCGCCATGTACGTTCCCGCCATTGCCTCCACGGTTTCCGCCGTCCCATACCACGCTCGGTACCAGGACTCCGGGTCGCCTTCGACCGTCTGCCCGACCGCCGTCAGCACTTCGTTCGCATCGGCAGCCTCCGCCGGTGCGTACTGCAACGCCCGCAGCGCCTGGAAGTGGAACGTGTGGTCCTCGTACCAATACCGAGTCCCCCGGCGCTCACGAGGGAGCGCCAGCACCACGATGACGACAGCGACCGCCGCGAAGACCATCAGGCGCCACTTCCCTGGCAGGCAGCCTCCAGGCCGACGCTGACGTTGCGGCCCTCGGTCACGGCTCATCGGGAGTCCCTCCGTGCTTGTCCAGTGGGCTGAACATCGCGCGCAACAGGCTCGTCAGCGGACGCATCAGCCCCACGAGCTCCTCATCCCGAAGCGGGTGAGCGCGGGACCTCGCCTCCTCTGTCAGCCAATCATCGAAGGCCTCGTCAACCGCGATCCCGCAGCGGAGGAGCAAGGTGTCCGGCAAGTCCGAGCGAATGGCCCCGAGCTCGCGGCCACGGCGAAAGAAGCTGCCGAGCAGCGCCTCGTTGCGGGCGAAATGCTCGACGATCTCGGCCGAGTCAGCGAGCTCTGGCGAGCTTCTCCAGGCTCTCCGCAGCGCCGCCACGGTGCGGTGCACGTCGCTCATTCCCCGCATGGACTGGCTCGCGATCGCGCTGAACGCGTCCCAGAACTCCCTCGCATTCGACGCGACGAGCTCAGGTCGGGTCGACGCGACCAGCTGATCGACGAAGAAGCCCAGGGCGGCGGCGAACAGATCTGCCTTGGTGTCGAAGTAGTAGTAGGCCGCGCCGGTGCTGATGCCGGCCTCCGTCAGGATCAGCTTGATCGTGGCCCGCTCGTAGCCGAGCTCGCGGAAGGCCCGCGCCGCCGCCCGAAGGATCCGTTCCCGCTTCTCGGCGGGCAGCTTGAAGAAGCGTGGACGGGGCATCCGACGTTCGGCAAGAACAGCTAGAACAAAGAAACAGAACGCTGGCTTAGAATGAGCGTTCTAGTAATTATCACGACCAGTCTTCGGCGCAAGCCGCATTTCTTCCCGGTGGCGAGCCCCGCGAAATCACCGGGGTCGTCACGGCGTTCCCGTGCCTCGCGTTGTTCGCGAACTCGATCGGGAGGAGGGAGCCCTCGCCCTGGTCCCGATCCTGGCGATGACGACGCTCCTTGGCGCCGCCGTCGGGTTCGCGAGTCGCCGACTGGCGGGTGATCGAAAGGCTTCGACCGCGGATGCGGCATGCCGCGCCGCGGGGCAACTGAACGCGGATTTCGTTTTCGACTCGCCGCGACGGCGGGGGCGTCCCCCGCGCCCGCCGTCTCTGTCTCCCGTTCTACGACGCAGAGACCCGGGTCTTGCCCGGCACTCGCCGCGCATTTGTGCGACGATACCGAGCGACAGCCCGATGGACGCCCAGCTGCGCGCCAGCGTCGAGGCAGGCAATCGCGAGAAGCGTTGGGTCGCGCTCACGTCGGTGGTCGCCGCCGTGGGGCTCACGGGGATGAAGCTCGTGGTGGGGTTGCGCACCGGCAGCCTCGGCCTTCTCTCCGAGGCCCTCCACTCGGCGCTCGACCTGGTCGCCGCCCTGGTGACGTTGTGGGCCGTGCACGCCGCGAGCCGGCCGGCGGACGCCGACCACCCCTACGGCCACGGCAAGGTGGAGAACCTCTCCGCCCTCTTCGAGACCGTGCTCCTCCTCGCCACCTGCGCCTGGATCGTCTACGAGGCCGTCGAGCGCCTCTTCTTTCACGCGGTGGTGGTCAAGGCGTCGATCTGGGCGTTCCTGGTGGTCGTCGTGTCGATCGTCATCGACGTCTCACGCTCCCGGGCGCTCGAGGCCACGGCGAAGAAGTACCAGAGCCAGGCGCTCGAGGCCGACGCGCTCCATTTCTCCACCGACGTGTGGTCCTCGACGGTCGTGCTGGTGGGGCTCGTCTGCGTGGCGCTCGCCGGGCCGCTGGGCGCGCCATGGCTCGTCCGGGCGGACGCGACGGCCGCGCTCGGCGTCGCCGGGATCGTCGTCTGGGTGAGTCTACGGCTCGGAAAGAAGTCGGTGAACGATCTGCTCGACGCCGTTCCGCTCGAGCTGAAGGATCGAGTGGCTCGGGCCGCGGTGGTGCCCGGGGTGATGCGCGTCGACCGGGTCCGGGTTCGACGTAGTGGCCCGGAGACCTTCGTCGATCTGTCGCTCACGGCCGCCGCAGATCAGAGCTTCGAGGTCGCCCACGATCTGACCCGGCGTGTGGAGGAGGCGGTGCGAACGGCCGTGCCGGGGGCCGACGTGATGGTGCACCTCGAGCCGACCAGCGCCGCCGCCGGCGAGGATCCCGGCACCCGCGTGCACCTGCTCGCCGTCCGCCACGGGCTGCGCGCGCACGCGATTGCCGTCGACGGGGCCACGGCGACGCTCCACGTCGAGGTCGCCCCGGAGCTCCCCCTCGCGGCAGCGCACGAGCTCGTGACGGCGCTCGAGCGCGACGTCCTCGCCGAGGTCCCGGCGGTGTCGCGGGTGGTCACGCACATCGAGCCGGAGCGCCGGGCCGACGGCGCGGCGCCGGCGCCGCCGCCGACGGTCGACAGGGTGCGGGTCGCGGTCGAGTCCGTTTGCCGGCGCACGCGGGGCTGCGGCGAGCCACACGCGATCGAGGTGCGGACGAGCGACCAGCGCCTCGACCTCGACTTCCATTGCCTGGTCGCGGGGGATCTCCCCGTGGCCGAGGCCCACGCGATCGCGGAGTCCCTCGAGACCGCGCTGCGCGTGCGCCTGCCGACGCTGCGGCGTGTCACCATCCACCTCGAGCCGCCCGAACCCGGCTGACGGCGCCGAGCGGTCGCGGGTCGGCGCCGCGAGGCGTCCCCACGCGGTAGCGTGGCCTGCCAGGACGGGCGTGCCGAGGGCTGGGAGCGTGGTCGAGCTCCGGGAGGCCTCGCCGCAGTCGCCCGCTTCCGGAGGCAGGCGGCTCAAGTACCATGGGGAGCGTGACCACCAACCTCGCGCGATTCGCGTGGCTCTCCATCGCGGCGGCCGTGGGCACGATCGCGCTGAAGATGGGGGCCTGGTGGCTCACCGGCTCGGTCGGGCTCCTCTCGGACGCCCTCGAGTCCATCGTCAATCTGGTGGCGGCAACCATGACGCTGGCGATGCTCGCCGTCGCCGCCAAACCCCCCGACGACGAGCACGCCTACGGGTACGGTAAGGCGGAGTACTTCTCCAGCGGGGTGGAGGGTGCGCTGATCCTGCTGGCGGCCGCGGCCATCGCTTGGACCGCCATCGGACGGTTGCAGGCGCCAGCCCCGATCCAACAGGCCTGGCTCGGCGTCGCGATCTCGACGGCTGCCTCGCTGATCAACTTCGCAGTGGCGCGAGTGCTGTTGCGCGCGGCGCGGCAGCATGACTCCGTCGCGCTCGACGCCGACGCGCGTCACCTGATGACGGACGTGTGGACGTCAGGGGGAGTCCTGGTGGGGATCGTGGCGGTTTCCCTCACCGGCTGGGAGCGCCTCGATCCGGTCATCGCGCTCGTGGTGGCTGCCAACATCGTCTGGTCCGGCGTGACCATCGTGCGACGCTCCGCCCTGGGCCTCCTCGATCGGGCACTGCCGCGCGAAGACCAGGACGCCCTGGCGGCCGCGCTGGCGGGGTTTGGGCCCCCGGTGCAGTTCCACGCGATGCGAACCCGCCAGGCCGGGCCGCGTCGGTTCGTCTCGCTCCACGTGCTCGTGCCCGGGGCGTGGACCGTGAAGCGCGGCCACGCGCTGCTCGAGGACGTCGAGCGGGCCCTCCGCCGCGCCGTCCCGAACGCGACGGTGTTCACCCACCTGGAACCCGTCGAGGAGCCGGTGTCGTTCGCGGACACCGGTCTGGACCGCGACACTGGCGTCCCTGAGGGCGCTCCCATCGCCGCGGCGGGTCGCGATCGCGATCCGTAAGCGCCCGTGTGCCGCGCGCCGTGCGGTGCGTGAAGCCCGGGTTCGTGCAGACCGCGATGACCGCGGGGCTCAAGCCACCGCCACTCGCCGGAGACGTCGAGCGCGTGGCCCGCGCTCGAGGTGGCCAAGGTTCAGGGTGGGCCCGTTTGGTGGAACCTTGAACCGGCGTAGGAGCCGCGCCAGGAGACGATGGTGACCGCCGCGAGTTCAGAACCGCCGTCCTCGTGCGGCCAGCAGCGACGAGTTCGGGCACGAGCAGGCTCCGGTCCATCGACGACCTTCTACCGCCCGGCCGTCGCCGTCCTTGCGCTCGCGGTAAGCTCGGCCTGCGGCGGCACGACGACGCGAGACGAGGCCAGGGCAGCGGGGGGCGCCTCCGGGGACCCCGGCTCGGCAGCCGTTGCCGAGGGAGGGGCCGCGGGCGCGCCGACGCTGCCGCCGAGCGGCGCGGTGGTAGCATATGATGGGGCCCACCTGGTGATCGAGGACCGGACGCCGAGCGAAGCGGAGTGCACGCAACCGGCAGAGGCGTACCGGACGAAGTCCGCCGAAGCGTGCCTGGACGAGTCGTTCCTCGGCGGCGCCGGGCAGGCGGCGTTCGCCCATGCCTGTGGGTGTGGGTGCGCGGCGTTGGTGTACCGGGACTCCGCCGCGGCGAGCGCCACCGTAGAGGCGGGTCCGGTGGTGCATCTGCCCACGGAGTGCCAAGGACCGAGTGGGCTCTTGATGGTCTTCACGCGGCACATCGAGCGCATGATCCTGCTCGTAGAGTACGCCTATCTGCTGGTGGAGCACTCGGCCCCGCAGGTCGACGCCTGGCACACGCACGGCGCGCCGCATCCGCGAGCGAGTGAGGTAGGTCAGGGCACGGTGCGGCTCGAGCACGGCACCAGCGTGCCCGGGGAGGTCGACGACGGCCCCTGACTCCTCGCGCTCGTCCGAGGGCTGAGAAAGGATGGGTTGCCCGTTCACACCTCGGGCTTCGGGACCGACTGCCTCGAGGGCGCCGCCGGGCGCGGCCCGTGAGACGCGCGCGCCCGCGCCGCGACTCCGGTGGGTCGCCGCGCGGGCGCGGGCTTGCTCGTCGCGTGTCGCCAGGCGCTCAGCGCAGGCCGTGATACGCGCGCCCGGTGAGATCCACCTGCGGACCGGTCAGGGCCACCGATCCGTAAACGGAGGTGCGGTTCACCCACAGGAGGCTCCGCTTGTTCGACGCCGAGGAGAGGCGGGCGGCATACACGCCCTTCTCGACCGGCGTGGTCGGGGTCACGGTGCCGAGGTGCCGGAACGCCGCGCCCGTGGAGCGGTAGACGTGCAGCGTCTCCCGCGCCGGAGCGCCCGCGATGGTGCTCGTCTCGGTGCTGACGTAATCTTGCCTTCCGTCCCCGTCGATGTCGGCGAAGAGCGCGGGGAGCGCCGGCGCTGGCGCCACTCCGATCCAGCTGCCGGTCTGGGCGAGCCACCGCGTCGGCGTCCGGAACCCGGTCGCGGAGTTCTTGCTGACCATGATGCCGCCGGCGGTCACGTTGTAGTAGACGTAGTCGGCGCGCTTCTTCCCGTCCGCGTCGGGACCGGTCACCTCGGCGAACCACCCGTGGGTCCCGGCTTCGCCGGGGAGCGACGGGAGCCCGGCCAGATACGCGGGCGCGCTCACGTACGGGCCACTTCCCGCGAGCGTGCGCCCGTACATCACTTGGGCCGCCCGACCGGAGTTCACCGCGCCGAAGTCCCGCTGCAGGAGGCGGACGATGTCCGCCTTGCCGTCGCCGTTGACGTCCGTGACGAACATCCCCCGCACGCCGAAGAAGTCCGACGTGTTCAGCTGCCGGTCGTGGTCGAAGCCGGTACCCGTGGAGGCCGCCGCGTGCCAGATGCCGTCCTTGGTGACCGTGACGAGGTCCGCCTTCCTGTCGCCGTTCAGGTCGGCGAAGAACGTGCCGGCGTCGCCGCGGAAGCCGGTCCACCAGCGGGTGGCGCCACCCTTGAGGTAGCCAGCCGCGCTGCCCGAGTTGGCGATCACGTAGACGCCATCGGGGTTGACGACGATGGCGTCATCGCGACCATCGCCGGTGACGTCAGCGAAGTAGTTGGGGTGCCCCCAGGCGACCTGGGCGCCCACGTTGTCCTCGTAGCTCGGCTCGACCAAGAGGTGGCAGTAGCCCGCGTTCATCATCGAGAACGGGTCGGCGCGGGTGGACTCCGTCGGCTGGTTGCCCGTGTACTGCCCGCCGTCCGGGCTCATCGTCGGGCAGTTCGCAGTGGTGAGCGGCGACGGGAAGTCGGGCCGATAAAACTCATGATCGAAGCCGATCGCGTGGCCGAGCTCGTGGATGACGGTGGCGTCGTCGTAGACGAGGTCGGCGCAGAAGATCACGTCCACCCAGGCGGTGCCGTCGGCGTCGCTGCCCTGCGGCGAGTAGGTGGACGCACCCCCGGAGCAGCCGTCGTAGATGCCGAGGTTCACGGTGAACGGCTGCCCGTGATCGGTGCCGTTCGGGTACTGGCACGCCTGCCAGCCCGAGAACGTGAGCCCCGTCGCCTGGGTCCAGGACCGGCTCGCGGTGTGAGCCCAGAAGTTGACGATCTGTTGCCCGTCCGATCGCGAGAGCACCGTGCTCGGGTTCACGCAGACCGGGATGTCCCGATAGAAGTGGTCCTTCGCCCAACCGTACATGCCGGGCCAGTCCATGAGCTCCGACTCCACGACGGCGGTGTCGCCCTCGTCGAGGTCGCCGACGTCGGCGGCGCAGGCGGTGAACGAACCCGCCGCGAAGAGCAGCGTCGAGAGCCTCGCGAGACGGATGAGTTGGGGGTGGTTGCGCTTGAACATGATGCCTCGTCCCTCCAGTGGAAATCGCGCTCGTGCCACGGGGCGCGACGCGCGCCGACGGGAGCGCCACGACGCGGATCGCAACGGGCGTGCCATGCACGGTGCTCCCCATCCGGCGCGCCGGAGCCGGCAAGGACGCGGTGAACTTCCGCGCTTCGCGCGCGAACCTGCCGTCCGCGTCGCACCACGCGGGGCGAAAAGTGGATGTCGCGTAGACGTCCACTGGACGCCCCGCACCGCCCCCACTGGAACGTACCGGCTCGCCGCGCAGGCGGCGAGGGCGTTCGAGCGCACCCGCCGAAGGGACACATCACCCAGTCCGACTTGCCGGGTGTCCCCGGGTCGATGCCCTCCCGGGCGCCGCACCGTGCAACCTCGGATCCGGGGCCGGCGTGTGCGTCCGGGTCCGGAGCGACTCGGCGTCCCCCCGCGCGCCGTCCCTATCGAAGTCGCCCACCGCTTCGCTTCGCACGCTGGGGCGACCCGAGCCGGTGGCGTGGGTCAGTCACCTCGAGGGGACCCGATGCCTGCCCGCCACCCTCAGCGCAGAGGAGACAGATCGGCCGCTCGCGAAGCTCCCGTCATCGTGGCCGCCGGCGAGCTGGTGCTCCCGCCGCCCTGGGGCGAGCACCGACGACCAGGGGCGGTATGGTCCGACGGACTCATGATACACTCGCCGTGTTGTGCAGCTCACTGGCGGCATGGCGCCCACCCGTCCTCTCGGTTGCATGTCGATCCCCGCCACTGACCCAGAGTCGCCTGGCGTGTCTGCTCCGGTCGACCCGGCGGCGGAGGTCGAGGCCGTACTGCGCCAGCTGATGGACCAGCTCTTCGTCCTGGTCGTCACACTGGGAGCGGTGACCATGACCGCTACCACGATTCGCATGGCGGTGGCGGGGTACACCGCCAGCTACGCCATTGACGTCTTTGCCTTCATGGTGGTGCTCAGCGCGCTGACGCTGCGCAGGCGCCTGCCCGTTCGCGTCGTCTCCGGGCTCGTGTTCGGCGCCATCACCCTGATGGGCGTCGTGAGCCTGGCCACCCTCGGGCTGGCGAGCGCGGGGATGGCAGTGCTCACCGCCACCTGCATCCTGGTCGGGGTCTTCGCCAGCCTGCGCTCCGCCGTGGTCACCGCCGTGCTCGTCTTCAGTATCATGGTGGTGATCGGTTTCGCGCACGTCTTCGCCGTGCTCCCTGCTCTGCCGAACGTGGCAGGCTTTGTCACCTCGCCGTCATCGTGGGCCACCCAGGCGACCTCGTTCCTGGTCTGCGTCCTTGCCGTCCTGTTCGCGGCGGCCAGCGTCAGGCAGCGGCTCGCCCGCTCGCTCGAGGAGCTGGGTCAGCGTGGCGCCGAGCTCGAGCGCATCACCGAGCGACTCCGGGAGAGCGAGCAACGCCACCGCCTGCTGGCCGAGAACATGACCGACGTGGTGTTCGTGCAGGGGCTAGACCTCGGCCTGGTCTACCTGAGCAAGTCCGCTGAGCAGCTCTTCGGTCGGAGCACGGACGAGCTTCTCCGCCTGGGCATGGATCACGTCCTGACGGAGGAATCCCTGCGACGAGCCCAGGGAGTCTATGGACAGTATCTGCCCCGGGCCCAGCGGGGAGAGTCCGTCGAGCCTCCGCTCTTGGAGTTCGAGTACGTGCGGGCCGACGGCTCCACCTTCTGGGGCGAGCTCCGGGTGAAGTTCCTGCGGGACGCGAGCGGCGCGCTGATTGGCAGCCAGGGCGTGCTCCGCGACACCAGCGAGCGCCGCCGCGGCGAACAGGAGCGACTGGCGCTCGAAGAGCGCCTGCGGGAGGTGGACAAGCTACAAGCGATCGGTCAGCTCGCAGGCGGCGTGGCCCACGACTTCAACAACCAGCTTTCGGCGATCATGGGCTTCGCGGAGCTGATCGAGGGGGAAGAGGAGAGCGGCGCTAGCGCGCGCGGTCACGCCCACAATATCCTGCTCGCGGCCCGCCGGTCCGCCGATTTGACCCGCAAGCTCCTGGCCTACGCGCGCCGCACGGCGCAACGCAGCGTCGCGGTCGACATGCACGTCGTCATCGGCGAGGCCGTGGCGATGCTGGAACGAACCGTCGACAAGCACATCCGCATCGAAACCAGGTTGTGTGCGCCGAGGTCCGTGATTCTGGGTGATCCCAGCCAGATGGTCAGCGCGCTCTTGAACCTCGGCTTGAACGCCCGCGACGCGATGCCCCAGGGCGGCAGCCTGGTCTTCGCCACGGACCCAGCCGAGGACGCGACGGAGGCGCGCTGGCTAGAGATACGGGTGTCCGACACGGGCGTCGGCATGGACCCAGAAACGATCCGCCACGCCTTTGAGCCTTTCTTCACGCTCAAGGACGTGGGCAAGGGGACCGGCCTCGGGTTGCCGGCGGTCTACGGAACCGTCCACAGCCACGGCGGCACCATCGACCTCGAGTCAGCGCCCGGCCGCGGAACGACGGTTCGGCTTCGCCTCCCTCTCCACGAGGCTCCGCCACCGGATGCAGGCGCTCGGCCGGAAGCGGCGCCGGGGCCCGCCGGGCGCGCGGCGACGGTGCTGGTGGTAGACGACGAGGAACTGGCCGGGCGCGCGGCTGGCCTCGCGCTGGAGAGGGTGGGCCACCAGGTTCGCGTGTTCGGCAGCCCGACCGCGGCCTTGCGTCATTACCGCGAACGCTGGCACGAGATCGATCTGGTCGTCCTCGACATGATCATGCCGGAGATGTCCGGCCACGAGCTGTTCGCCGAGCTCCTTACGCTCAATCATGACGTGGCGGTGGTGCTCATCTCTGGACACATCCCAGCGGCGACCATCCAGCAACTGCTCGAGCTTGGCGCCCGGGAATTCCTCGCCAAGCCCTTCACCCCGAGCGAGCTCGTCGCCACGGTGGCACGTGCGCTCGGTACACGTCGGTCGGACGGACGCTAGAGCGCCAATCAGTCTGCCGACCGCGTCGGTGCCCTGGAAGACGCCCCCTGGCACCACTGGTTGCCAGGGGCGAGGGGGCGTTTCCCAGGGCGCCCGGGGCGACGGCGGCGGCTGGCTCGGTGCACCAGGTCGTTGACCTTCCGCGGCAATCACACTGATTGCCGCTCCGATCCTTGTGCTACGCGATTCAGGCACTGCAGCGATGCTCAACTTTCGGCGGCAACCTCATTGACGGAGTCGTGCGCGGTACCATGGAGGTGGAGCTGCATGAGGTTGGCCGATATCTACCCCCACCGAGGCCCTTCTTCCCCGCCCCATGACCACAACCCTCGGGAGACACACGACCGCCGTCGAAGCCCTGCGGGGACTGCGGCTTGAAGGCTTCACCGCCGTCGTCACCGGGGCAAGCTCGGGGATCGGCGTCGAAACCGCCCGTGCGCTGGCGTTCGCCGGCGCGAACGTGGTGCTGGCCTGCCGTTCGATCGATTCGGGGGAACGGGTCGCGGCGACGCTCCGCGCCGCGCTCCCCAGTGACGCCGGCCAGCTCGAGGTGGCGGCGCTCGATCTCGCCGACCTCGCCTCGGTGCGCGCGTTCGTCACGGGCTTCCTCGCTTCGGGGCGCAGGCTCGACTTGCTCATCAACAACGCGGGCGTGATGGCGCCACCGCTCACGCTCACTGCGCAGGGCATCGAGTCGCAGCTCGGCGTCAATCACGTCGGCCACTTCGCGCTCACGGCTGGATTGCTGCCGGCGCTCGGCCGGAAGGGCCGGGTGGTCACCGTCTCCAGCTCCGTCCACACCCGGGGCAAAGCAAAGAACGTACTCGAGACGCTGACCGCAGATCGTGCCTTCACGGTCCGGCGCTACTCGCGCTACCGCTCGTACGACGACTCCAAGCTCGCCAACGTGCTCTTCACCCGCGGTTTGGCCAAGCGACTCGCCCCTGAGCAATCGGCCCACGCGATTCACCCGGGCGTCATCGGCACCAACCTCGCTCGAAGCCTCGGTGTGATCGGCAGGGTGTTCGTATTCTTCCTCAAGCTGTTCTCGAAGAGCCCGGCGCAGGGCGCGGCGACCAGCGTGTTCGCCGCCACCGCCCCCGAGCTCGCCGGGCAGTCGGGCACCTACCTGGCCGACTGTGCGATCACGTACTCCTCGCCCGAAGCACGCGACGCCGAGCTCGCCGAGCAACTTTGGGCCGCGAGTGAGCAGATCGTGGCTGCCGCCTGACCGGGCATCGCAACGCTGCACCTCGAGCGGCAATCAGGCTGCTTGGCGCGACAGATCAACGAGATGGAGCACCGAGGCCGGGAGCGGGCAGCGGCGAAGGCGCCGTGGCAAACCCACCCTTGCCGCGGCCGGACCTTGACGGACCCCAGGCACCGGTGCCGCTCTGCGTGCGAGCAATACCAACGAATCGCCGGCGTTCGACCGAAGGAAGAGGACATGCTCGCCATCGACGCGACGAACCCCGTCACCGCCGCTAGCGGCACGATGCGCGCGATCGTGCGTCGGCGATACGGGACGCCCGACGTGCTGACGCTCGGCGAGATCGAGCGTCCGGTCGCCGGGGACGCCGACGCGCTGGTGCGGGTGCAGGCAGCGGGCGCTAACGTCGGCGACCACCACATCGTCACCGGCAAGCCGTATCTGATCCGCCTCAGCTCGTTCGGCGGCCTGCTACGCCCGAGGCACCGGGTGCCTGGCGCCACGATGGCCGGCGTCGTGGAGGCGGTCGGCGCGAAGGTCACTGCATTCCGGCCGGGCGACGAGGTCTTCGGGCAGGCTGCGATCGGCGCGTTCGCGGAGTACGTCGTCGTGCCGGCCGCGCACATCGCGGCCAAGCCGAGCAACCTGTCGTTCGAGGAGGCCGCGGCGGTGCCATGGGCGGCCACCGCGCTGCAGGGACTCCGCGACGCCGGTGGCCTCGTCGCGGGTCAGCGGGTGCTGATCCACGGCGCGTCCGGCGGGGTGGGCACGTGGGCCGTCCAGATCGCGAAGGCTCTCGAAGCCAGCGTTACTGCGGTCTGCAGCACGCGCAACGTGGAGATGGTGCGTTCGCTCGGCGCGGACGACGTGATCGACTACAGCAAGGAGGACTTCGTCGCGCGACGGGTGCCCTTCGACGTGATGTTGGATCTGGTCGGCGACCGCTCGCTCTCCGATTGCCAGAAGGTGCTCTCGCGCGAGGGCACGTACGTCGCATGCGCCGGAGGTGGAGGCGACTGGTTCGGCCCGCTCTTCCGGCTCACCGGGATGCTCGTGGCGTCGCTCTTCACGAGCCGAAGGCTCAAGACGTTCGTCATGTCGCCCAGCCAGACGGACCTTCTCTTCCTGAAGGCGCTCGTCGAAACCGGGAAGGCGAAGCCCATCATCGAGCGTCGATACCCACTGAGCGAGGCCGCTGATGCGTTGCGGGGCGTTGGTGAAGGACACGCCCGGGGGCAGACCGTCCTCCGAATCGCGGGCTCGCACGACGGGACGCGAGGATGGCTGTAGCTCCAGGCTTGGTCGGCGCTCGTTGACCTTCCGTCCCCTGGAGCGAATGGAGCAAGAAGTCGCGCACCTCCGCGCGGCGCGGCGCTTGGCGCCACCGGACGCGCCGCAACCTTCACCGCGGGTCACTGCGCCCGTCGGGCGCTCCCTCGCTCCGCTCGGGCCGTGGTCCTCCGTGGACTCCGTCCGACTTGCTGGACTCCGTCCACTCCGGCTCAAACCGACCGACAGCAGTGAGCGCCGCGACTGGTCCGCGAACCTGGGGTCGCGACCTTCGACCGCGGAAAATTGCGATTGGAGCGAGGTAGTGAACCGGAAAACGAGGGACTGCTGCAGGTCCAGTCACTTCTACGGGTCCCGGCCCCGCTGCTGGTGCCGGCTCCGGTCCCGGTGCCGCGCCGACTGCCATTGCACCCCTCCCTGAGCGCGCGAATGCGCGCGGGGCCCCATCGCACGGGCCCCCGGCTGCCGCAGGCAGCTGGGGTCAAGGCGGTGGGGTGGGGAGGGGTCGGCCGCGCAGCCGCGAAGCGGCGAGCAGGACGGGGGTGGGCACCGGCTGGGCTCCCCACGTCCGCCCAGCCGGATTTCCCGCCGCGTCTTCACTTCAAGGCGCGCCGGCCGCGAGGACCGTGGCTGTGCCCCGGGCGCCTCGACGATCCGCCGATCAGTCCCCGCGCCATCGCCAAGGCGCCGTCCCGCGCCGCCAGGAAGCTCAGCTCGGCTTCGGCAGGTGGGCTATGTTCGGAGGTGTGATGCGCAGGGTGACTCTCGTCGGGGTGTTCGTGGCGGCCTGCGCAGTACCGTGCCCAGAGGCGGCGGCTCCACGAGCGCCGGTCGGTGCTTCCGGCGCAGGACGATCGGCGTCCACCGGCGGGCCTGCGGCCTCGGCGGTACGGCTTCCGCAATTGCTCGAGGACGACACCGGCATCGCCGGCGGCCCCCGCGACGAAACCAGCTTCGAGTTCGAGCCCGAGTTCGACGCCGATGGGGCGAGCGAGCCGATCCTCGACGGCGTGCCCGCCCTGTCGCCGTTCGTGGTCGGCACGCTGCGGCCCTTTCTCGAGGCGCGCCGTGCCCGGCTGGCGTCCCTCGCCGGCGACGGCGCGCGGATGATCGTGCGGACCCGCCTCGGCGATGTGGTGCACGCGCACCTCGTCTCGACACCCCTTGGCGCGCGCACCCAGGTCACCTTCGGGAGCAATCCAGTGGGCCAGATCGGGTTCACTCCCGGCACCGGCAACTCCGTGATCTATCGTAGCGACATCGCCGGCAACGAGCTGTTCCAGCTCTTCCACCTCGATCTGCAGACCCGGGAGACTCGCCGTTTGACCGACGGCACGAGCCACCACGGAAGCTTCTTCGTCTCACCCTCGACGGGATTGCTCACGTACACCAGCAACGCCGGGAACGGGCGGGACATGGACGTGTACGCCACCTCGCTCGCGTCTCCCTCCACGCCAGCCCGGCGCGTCGCCGGGATGGACGGACAGAGTTTGCTCCTCGGGTCGTCGCGCGACGGAACGACCCTCCTGGTCCGCCAGTTCGCCTCCAGCTCGGCGTCCACGGTGCTGCTGGTCGATGTCGGCACGGGCACGGTGCGCACCCTCGCGCCGCTCACGGAGGGGATCACGTTTCGCTCGGCGACCTTCCATCCCGATGGGCAGCGCCTCTTCGTGACCTCGGATCGTGACGGCGACTTCGTATCCCTCTACGAGGTGTCCGCCGACACGCGGCGGTGGCGTCACCTCACCCAACATATCCCCTGGGACGTCGAGGGAACGACCTTGTCGAGGGACGGCTCGCGCCTCGCCTTTACCACCAACGAGGATGGATTCTCCGTGGTGCGGGTGCTCGACACGACGACTGGCCAGGAGCGCGCGCTCCGTGACGTCGGCCGCGGTGTGATCACCGACCTCCGCTTCGCGAGCAATGCGCTCACCCTCGCCTTCACGCGTACTACGCCGACCGAGACCGCGGACGTCTTCACCTACGAGCTCGAGCGGGACCGTCTCGTCCGCTGGACGGCGAGCGAGCTCGGGGGGATCCCGGCGAACTGGTTCGTTGCGCCGGAGGCGGTGCGCATCCGGTCCTTCGACGGGATCGAGGTGCCCACGCTCGTGTACCGTCCCGTGCGGCCCGGTCCTCACGCCGCCCTGGTGTGGGTCCATGGCGGTCCAGAGAAGCAGTCGCGAC
>CAYOLF010000060.1:17945-38347 GCA_964404725.1 uncultured Polyangiaceae bacterium | reverse complement strand
ACTACTGCGAAAGGCCGTGAACCTCCGTGACGCGCCCTACGTCCATCCACTTCTGAGGGCCCCAAGGGTGCCGCGCAAATGCGTGTGGGAAATCACGCGACGGTGCAACCTCAGGTGCATCCACTGCGAGAATCGCTCAGGGCCGCTCAGCGCGGGTGAGCTCGCGGACGGCAGGCTGCTGGAGGTGGCGGAGGAGCTGGCGAGCCTGGGGTGTCACGAGGCGGTCGTGACCGGGGGTGAGCCGCTGCTGCGTCCAGCGTGGAAGCGCGTGTGTCACGCGCTCTGCCAGCGGGGCATCAACGTCTCCCTCGTCACCAACGGCACGCTGCTGGACCAGGCGACGCTCGGCGAAGCGCGCAGCGTCGGCGTCGGCGTGGTGGGGATTTCCATCGACGGTCTACAGGCCACGCACGACCGGATTCGACCCCGAGAGGCTCCCGGACGCTCGCCTTGGGAACAGACGGTGGACGCGCTCACGCGCTGCGCAGAGGCGCTCCCCGTCGTCGCCATGACCCAGGTAAACCGCCTCAACCTCGACGAACTGCCGGACCTCGGCCGCCTGCTGGCCGAGCTGATCGCTGGCGAACATCTGGAACGATCGCCACCGCTTCGCCTACACGCGATGCTTTCGCCCCGACACCCTCCACGGCGCGTGCGCCGACTGCGCCTTCGGCCGGCTCTGCCGGGCGGGCTGCACCGGCATGCAGCTCGCCGTCCACGGTCGCCTCGGCACGAGCACCCACTGCTTCCGAGCCCACTCGAGGAGCCCATCATGACCCCAGCGCCCTGCTTCCCCACCTCTCCTGCCCTGCGTCTCCGGCGCTTCCTCTACGAGCAGGGGCTTCGACTCGAACCCTGGACGACCCAGGAGCGCATCCTCGAGGCGTTCCTGGACCACCTCGCCCACGCCGGGCACGACGACCGCTACTGGGAGGATCTCACCCAGCTCACGACGAGCCTCGCCCAAGAGCTGCAGCGCCGCCGCCCCGAGAGCGCGCTCGTCCAAGCGATGAACCTCGACTGCGACGCGCTGATGCTCGAGATCCGTCACGCGGTCGCCGCGTCGCGCACCGAGCAGCAAGGCCACCACTCCCTCGGCAAACGGATCACCGGACCCGCGATGCCGCTCCTGATGCTGGTGACGCTGGTGGTGGTCGCGTGCGGCGGCCAGACGGAGAGCGACTCGAAGCTCCTGACCAAGGGTCTAGCCACGGGAGGCACCGGGGCGAGCGCGGGGGCCGGGGGCACCGGGGCGAGCGTGGCGACGACCGGGGGCATCGGGGAACCCTTGCTCCCCATCATCAGCCTCGGTGGCGCACTCGTGGAGAACGACCCGCCGCTCCTCGCCAGTGGGGCACCAAGCTGGGGAGGCGCTGGCGGCGCTGGCGGCGCTAGCGGCTGCATCCCCGACACCATGACCCTTCGCGAGATGATCGAGGCCTGCATCACCGATTCCAGCGCTCGAGACTTCTTCCTGGGCTATCTGGAAGCCTCGCACCCAGCGTGGTCCCCGCTGATCAGGGACTACTTCCGGTGCAGGACCTGCGGCGAGCTCGCCGACTACATCGAGCGCTGCCTGTACTCGGACATCAGGGTGCAACCCGAGCCGCCCGACGGGTACAATGATCTGTTCGACTTCTGTCCGCCTGTCATGATCTACGCTGGCGTGCGCTTCACGTGAGCGTGCGCGCCCTGCAGCCGGTGGTCCTTGACCTTCCTCGAGCTGCGAAAGCCGCCGCTTCTGCCGCGCGGTGGCCTCGTCCCATCCCCGTGGCCCGATCCATCTCGAGCAGTGACGCCGGAATCTTGCCCAGGGTGGTGGAGTACTTCTCCCCATCGACAGGGGCCCGACTGCGGGACATCGAACCGACGAGCCCCCGGCTCTTCCGGCCGTACGCACCGTCACAACAGCGCCACACCCAATGGGGGATCTGCACCCGTCTCGGCCTTGCGGCCCGCCTCGCGCTGCTATAGATGCCTCGATCAAAGTGAGGACTCGATGCGCAAACTGAGGGCCATTGGGGGGCTCGTGGTGTTGGGATTCGCGGCCGTGAGCGGCTGCGGTGGTGACAAGGACGGGGGCGACGATGGAGGCGCGACTGCGGCAGGTACAGGAGCCAGCGGCGAATCCCCCAGCGCTACGGGTGGGTCCAGTGGCGGTCGGGGAGGCATGAGCGGCGCGGGCGGGGGCGCTGGCGCTGATGCACCCGACACGGCCGGTGCTGCCGGTTCGGCCGGAGTCGTCACGGCTGGTTCTGGAGCCACCGAAACCTCAGGCGCCTCAGGCAACGGAGGTGCGTCGGCCGCAGGGACGGACGGCACGGGTGCCCTCCCTGCGGGTGGAGCGAACGATGGCGGGGCTACCGGTGATGGCGGCGACTATCCATTGCCCGTCGATGCTGGCCAGACCGGATTCATGACCTGGACCTACAACGGGCAGCCCGTCGGCTTCTACCTGCCCCCGCCGACCGACGAGCCCCTGCCCATCGTGATGTTCCTGCACGGCTGCAGGAACGACCCGGTCACTGCCAATTGGTGGATCATCGACGCGCTCAACCAGGTCGAGCCGTGTGCCGTGCTGCTCCCGTATCGGCCCGCGGACGAAAGCCCCACCTGCTCGGCCTGGGGCGGGACCTACGACGACGACCTGCGCCCCGCCATGGTCGACGCCCTGGCTGGGCTCGACAGCGTGGTGGCGCGGTATGGGCTCGACAGCCAGCGCCAGTACCTCTACGGCGAGTCCATGGGCGCCGAAGGCGTGCTCCAGCTGCTCGCGCACTTCCCCACCCGCTTCGCGGGCGCCGTCGTCGTGGCCGGCTACACCCTCGACCAGGGCGCCGAGCAGATGGCCCAGACCCCGCTGTGGCTCATCCACGGCTCCGCCGACACCACCAACCTCCCTGGAAGCATCGAGACGATCTATCAGTCCATCTTGGACGTCGGTGGCACCTTGGCGAAGCTCACGCTCTACCAGGGCCTCGAGCACTCCCCGGCGATCGTGGCAGCGCGCAGTGAGCCCGGCCTGCTCGACTGGCTGCTCGCCCAGCGCCATGACGGCACCCTGCACACCCCCGTCAGCGGCGGCGAGCCAGAAGGCGACACAACCACGCCGGCGACCGTGACCATCGCGGTGACGAACATCGATGCAACCTACGAGGGCCAGTCCGTAGGCATCAAGCTCCTGGCGGGCACGGCCGACTGCTTGTCGGCTACCGACCCACCCGCGTATTCTGGTCGGGGAACGGTGGCCGCGGGTGCGTGCGCGATCTCGATCCCGCTCGTGCCGGACGGCGCCTACACCGCCTGCGCGTTCGTGGACGTCGACGGGAGCACCCGGCCAACCCCCGGCGATCTCGCCACCCAGCTCTCGTTGGTGGTTGCCGGCGACACGGAGCAGACGTGGAACGCCGCCGACTGGGTGAGCCTCTAGTCACCATCCAAACCACCGTCGTGCCATCGGGCCTGCGACGTAGGGAGAGCTCCTCCCCGGGCTCCGGGTGAACGAGCGGGACGGGAGGGAACCGCCGGCCCAAGCCTCCCCTTCCCGCGGTCGCGCCAAGCGGACGAACCTCGTGAATCCAAACGCCGCGCCCATGGCTCTCACCGGTAGCAACGCCCTCCGGGAGTTCCTCCATGGCCACCTACGAATACGAAATCATTGGGAAAGACGGCTCTCCGCGCGGCGTCCTCGAGGTCGAGCAGAGGATGAGCGACCCGGCCCTCACGCACCACCCGGAAACCGGGGAGCCGCTGCGGCGCATCCTCTCGAGTACCTTCGCTCACCACGCTGGGGGCGCTGCTTCCAGCTACGACCTGGGGGGCTGTGCTTCCGGGACTTGTGGCCTGCCGAGCTACGGCGGGTGCAGCAGCGGGCGGTGCGGGCTCGATTGACCCGGCGTCAATTGACCCAGTGGCGCGCCGGCGGACTATCGACGGTCTGACCGCGGTCATTCGAGCGGACGGATCACCGCGAAGCCGACTCCGAGCAGCCAGCTCTCGCCGGGCAAGCGCGCGTAGACCGCTCCGAGGCCGGCTCCGACCTGTCGCACACCGCTGACCCCGCTTCGCCGATGGTCTGGATCGTCGGGCAGCGAACCGAGGTCTCCGACGAGCACCCAGAGGTCGGACCGGTCCATGCTCTCGGGGGCGGCGGAGGCGAGGACCCCGCGGGCGTCGAAGAACGCGAGGGCAGAACCGATCCGGTGCGAGAGGTCACGCACGAAGGCGTCGTCGATCGTGCGGGCGCCCAGCACCGCACCGGCCGGTGCCGAGCCTGGCTGGTGCTCGACGGGTCGCGCGACGACGCGGTGGACGCGCTCCAGGACCAGGGTGTCGTCGCGGAGGTGCCCGTGCAGCGCGTCCGCCACGACCGCATACCCGCCGAGCTCGAAGTCATCCACTTCGCGCATGCCATCGTAGCCGAGGTGGGCCACGACCCGTCCCAGCCGATCGACGGCGAACACGGCGTCGAACGCCAGTTTCGCGGGGATCGTCTGGTTCACGAGGCGCAGCGCCGCCTCGCCCTGCGTGCGCGACTCCTCGGGCACTCGCGCCTCAGACTCACTCGCTGCGTGCAGGGACCTGGCAAGCTCCGCGTTCGCCGCAAAGTGTACGAGCGCGGCGCCGCGCTGCCGGGCGTCATCCTCGAGGAGGGACGCCACGGCCTTCCGATCGGACTCGAGCGCCTGGCCTTGGAGGACGGCTCGCTGCGGTGGTGGCGGCGTCAGTGACGGGACTGGCGTCGACAGCGCGACCTCGGGCATGACCTGCGGCGCGCCGCAGGCGGCGAGCGCGACGAGCAGCGGCGCGCGCTTCACGGCTGGCTCCCAGCCGGTGCGCGCGCGCAGTACCCGGCGACCGTCCACCCGGTAACGCCGCACACCGACCACTGGGCGACAACCGCGGCGAGGTCCGCGGTAACGATGCGCCAGGAGCGCTCCATCGCCGTAGCCTATCGGTTCCCGGTGGGGGCGTCGCGGCCGCCGAGGTCGCCGGCGCCTTGCTGGCCGTGGCCGGCGTGGCGGTGTTGGCTCGCTAGCCTCTCCCTCGGTCTGACAGGCGTGGAGCTCCGACAGCAGCCCCGAACCCAACCGGCGAACGGGTCATCCCGACCCGACGCCGTCGCGCCAAGACACCAATGCTGCCACGACGACCGCGTGGGTGACGTCCCCTAGCGCGATCGGGGATGCGACGCGACGCGCAGCGACGGTTGACCGTACCGGGAAAGCGCCGTCTCATGGCCTCGTGGTCGGCCGCTGGGTTCAGGGGGGGTCAATCGCGGCTCTTCTGACCGCCGGGTGCACAGGACAGCCCAAGATGGCCCACACGCCCGCGGAGGGCGGGGGCGTCTCCGCACCCGGCCCGGCACGGGCGGAGGGCCCGGCCGCGGCAGCGACGCGCTTCGGCGACCCGCGCCAGGTCCCGTCGGGCTGGATCGGCGGCGCCGCCGAGGCGAGGATCGAGCGAGGCTGCGATGTCGTCGCTCGAGCGCTCCTCGATCCCGACGCCTACTGGGCCCTGTTCGCCAACACCCGCGCGGTCGAGCCGCTCGGCGTCGGGAGTCGTGGGGAGCTGCTGGTCATCATGGAGCAGGGGTACGCCTTCGCCTCCGGCCGCTACGTCGCCCACGTCCTCGAGGTGAACCCGCGGCGCGTGGTCGCGTGGATCGACCCGATCCGCAACGTGCGCGACGGTTGGGTGGAGTTCGAGCTCGCCGAGCCTGGCCCCGATCGCTGTCACCTCGCCATGTTCACAGCGGCCGACCTCGGCGAGGGGCTGGTCGTGCGGCTGTTCCGCGAGGCGATCGAGGGGGCCCTGCTGATGACGCCCGAGCTCGTGCGGGCCTACGTCGAGCAGGGCTAGTCACCCGGCGCCGCTTCCGATGGCAGCTGCCAGGGTCGCTCCGGACGGGAGGAGCGCGGCGGCGGGGCACCGACGATCCCCTTGACCGTCTCGATCAGCGTGGCCACGTCTCCCCGGAAGTCCGGGTCCGGCCGCACTCGAGCGGCGTCGAGGTACGCGAGGTCCCGCAGCACGTCGGGGAGCTCGTCCGGCGCGGGCATGGGCGTGTCGCCGATCAGGACCGGAACGACCCGGAGCCCCCTCCTCATCGCCACCACCAGCGCCATCCGCACGGGATCGGTCGGCTGATGGAGGCGGCGCTCCTGGCCTGGGCCGGACTCCGCCAGCCAGCGCTCGCCGACCATCACGAGCACGAGCCTGCACGGCTCGAGTGCCGCCTCGACGAGGCCACGCAGGTCGGCGCCGGTCGAAGCGGCAAGGAAGTCGTCGGTGACCGGGTCGACGCCGAGCGCCAGGGCGAGGTGATCCCGGATGCGCTCCGCCGCCCACACGGCGTCGTCACGTCGGTACGAGACGAACAGCGGGGAGGGGCGCCCCGGAGCGGACACGGGGAAGGACGCGCCGCATTTCGGGCAGCGGAGCTGCCGCCCCTCGGGGGGGATGCGGCGCGGATCGACCTGGAACGTCGCCAGGCAGCCCGAGCAGGTCACGCGCCACGTGCTCGGTCCCACCTCGGGGTCGACCAGGCTCGCCGGTGGCGCGGCCTCGACCTCCGCCGTCTCCGCTTCGGGCGGGGTCGAGTCGAACGAGGCGCCGACGCGCAAGAGCAGCGCCTCGAAGGTGAAGGGCTTCTTGACGTAGGCCTCCGCCGAGGTGGCAAGCCTCCCGTGCTTCTCGAAGGTCTCGTCCGTGGCCTCGGCGCTCATGATCACGAGCGGGACGTCCTTCAGCGCGGGGTCGCGCTTGAGCTTGTTGCAGATGGCGTAGCCGTTGATCCGGGGGAACTCCGCCGAGACGAGGATGAGATCGGGCCGGCGGCGTGCGGCCTCGTCGAGGCCGCGCTTCAGGTCGTCGACGATGGTAGTGACGCCGTGAATGCGGGCGAAGCCGCTGGTGAGCTCCTGCGCGAGGGCCTGGTCCGTCTCGAAGACGAGGACGCGCTTCGTTCCCGGCTCGCTCGCGGGGGCCGGGCCCTGACTGGCTCGCGACGCCGCGTTCGCGGCCTCCGGCGAGGCGCGGCGCCCGAGCGCGACGTCTCCCGCGCCCGCCGACTCCTCGACGGAAACCCGCAGGGACTCACCGTCCCAGAACACGCGAAGCGAGGCCTGGCACTTCTTGCAGCGCAGCCTCGCGAGGCGCCCGCGCAGCTTGTCGTCAGCGACGGCGTAGCGGGCGGCGCATCGCGGGCAGGTGAGGTTCATGGTCCGGCCTCGCGCTCACGCCCCCGCGCGGCCAGCGCGCGAGGCACCGAGAGGCGGCGGGGGGAGACGGGGCGCACGCCCGGCCGTGAGCACCCGCGCTGCGCCCCGCCTGGGGACGCCGAGCACGGCACCGCGGGACGCAGGGAGTCTGCGGGGACGAGAACCACCTGGGGCCGAGCCTATCACGGGCGACCCTTCGCCGACAGACGCTCGCCCCAGCGCCCACCGTGCGCGGGATCGCGGGCGCGGCGCCGTGCCGTGGGCTCCGAGCTCCCGCCGCCGAGCGGGAGGGTATTTCTCCCCGGGGGCGGTGAACCCGGGAGTCAGTCCACGGGGACGGGCCCGATACCGCCGAAGCCGCCGCCGTAGCCGTAGCTGGTCCCTTCGTACTGGACCTCCACCAGGTCCGGGCAGCGCCCGACGGCCAGGGAGCAGACCTCCCACTCGTCCGCGCCCTCGACCTCGAACGCGACCGTCACCTGCCCGGAGGAGCACTGGCACGTGAAGAGCCCGTCGGCGCCGTCGGCCGTGCAATACGTGTGCACGTCGCCGTAGGCGATGAGGTCGAGCTCCCCCACCGAGGCGGGCTGCGAGCAGGTGATCTGCGCGTCGCAAGCGCCCGAGTACGCGGACTGGTACGATCGCGTGCAGGTGGGGGACCCCGAGAGCTCGAGCGGAGCCGGATCGCGGCACACCTCGAGGGAAGTCCAGCACACCGCGCTGTCCTCCGTGTCGCCCTCGATGTCGAAGCGCAGCGACCTCTCAATGCTCGAGCACGAGCAGTTGATGGTGCCGTCCGCGGCGGACTGACAGTACGCATTCTCGTAGTTCGAGTACACGACGTCCACGCCGTCGCTGACCGGGATCCGCGCCGTGCAATTCTGCTCCGCCTGGCAGTAGTCGCTGCCCCAGTAGTCGTAGGCGGGATCGCAGGTGATCGTCCCCTCGCCCTCGGGCGCCGGGGTCCCGCACAGATCGAGGACCCGCCGGCACTGATCGACGCTCGGGTCACCGTCGATCGCGTAGCTTGCATAGGCGCCATCGGCGCTGCAGTCGCAGCGCAGGTAGCCCTCGCCGTAGTCGTAGCAGTAGGTGTACTCGCTGCGCCGCTCGACCGCGGAGATGCCGTCGCCGAGCTCGGCCGTGCGGGAGCAATCCTGCTGCACCTCGCAGTAGCCGCTGCCCGCCGACGCGTAGGACGGAGTGCACACCTCGGGCGCCGTGAACGCGGGAGAATCCGCGTCGATGCAGATCTCGGCGACGGCGCTGCAGGGCGCCTCGGTGCCCCCCGTCGTCTGATAGGACTGGTAGAAGTAGTTGGTGCCGCAGTCGCAGTACCAACTTCCCGCGCCCTCCTCCCAACAGTAGGTGTAGACGTAGTCGTTGTCGCACGCGAGATTGATCTCGCAGTAGCCCTCCGACGGCGATCCGTTCTCGTACTGCACCTCGCAGTTCTCGGGCTCGGGCGCCTCGCCGCCGACCGCGCCCCCGCCGCCCACGATCGATCCGCCGACGGGCGCACCACCGATGTAGATGGGTCGTCCGCCCGTGCCGCCGACAGTCCCCGCGGTCCCGCCCGTGGCGATAGCCCCCGCGGTCCCGCCCGTGGCGATAGCCCCCGCCGTACCGCCCGTGGGAGAGACGCCACCGGAAGCGGTGCCCCCGCCCGCGAGGCCGCCGCTGGATCCACCGGCCACTGGCACCTCGCCACCAACCGAAGCGCCGCTGCCACCGACCGAGGCGCCACCGCCGGACACGCCACCGACCGAAACCCCGCCGGTCGCTGGCCGCCCGCCGACACCGCGCCCTCCCGTCTCGCCCCCCTCTCCCCCTTCGTTGAACGGATCCTCACCCTCGCGGCCGGCCTCGCCCACCGGATCCGTCCTCCCCCCTGCCCCACCCTCCGTGGGCTCGATGCCCGTGGACGCCCCGCCGCCGCCCGTCGTCTCATCAGTGAAGTCCTCGTCGCTGGACAACGCGCGCCCGCCGCAAGCGGCGAGGAGCAGGGCGATGGATGTGACGCACAGATTGGTCCGGCTCATGGCAACCCTCCGATGAGGGGAGTCTAGCGCCGAGCCCAGGCGTCGAGCCAGTCGCTAGGTTGCCGGTGGGTCCAACCGATGCCGGACGATGGGGCCACCAGGCAAGAATCGTCCACGAACCTGGAGTGGTGTCGCCCTTGGAGCCTCGGCGGCGCTCAGAACCGCGGGACTCCGGGGGCGGTCGGCGGCTCGTTGATCCCGAGCCAGTCCAGCGCGGAGTCCCGATCGTCGAAGACCATCACGCGGTCCTGCGCCCCGTGCTCGCCCGCGAACATCTCGAGCGCGCCGGCCGCCGCCAGGGACGGGATGGACTTGGCGAGGATCGCGAGCCGGCTCGGCGCCCACGGACCGGCGAACACGTGGGCGGCGAGATCGCGCAGGTTCGACGGCGACAGCCCGCTCAGATCGCCGTCCATGACGTTCCAGAAGGCGAGCTCACTGAGCCCCAGATCGAGCGCCTCCTCCAGCGCCTCGACGAAGGCGTCGAAGGACACCTTGCCCCTCACGACACAGATGAGCAGATCCGCCTGGGAGCCGCGCTTGCAGATCACGTGCGGCGCTGCTCCGCGGAGGTAGCGGCGACTGATCGGAACCTGCGGGGTGGCGTCCTCGTCGAGCATCGCGGCGCCTTGCATGGGATCGTGTTCCGCGCGGGCGGCACGGACAACTGGCGATATCCGCCGCAGAGTCCAAGTTCACCCCGGAAAGAGGACAATCGCGAGAGGCTCCGCGGGGGCGCGGAGGCCGGGCTCGATCGGGCGCGTCGTGGGGACGATGCGCCCCACGCCGATTTCGGCGAGGAGCAGCTCGATCGGCTCCGTGCCAACCGGGTGCGTCTCGCCGACAGGCGTGCGTCCTCGCCCGAGGGTGGGACTCCGACCACCAGCGGCGCCAGCGAGGGCACCGGCGCCGACACCGGAGGCGCGCCAACGGGGGCGGCCGGGGGGGCGGAAGGCGGGCAGAGCGGCCCCCCGGTCATCGCTGGGCCTGCGCCTCCACCCGCCGGACGTCGCGGCCGAGGGCATGTTCGAGCCGCACCACGGCGATGCGGGCCCCGACCAGCGTGTCGATGAGCTCGATCCGGGCGCGGGTGAGCTCCGTCTCCGCGTCGGTGAGCTCCACCGAGGTCGCGCGCCCGGCCAGGTACTGGCTGCGGCGCACGCCGTAGGCGGCCGTGGCGGCGCGGTGCCCTCGCTCCGCCACGCCGATCGCGCGCTCCGCCTGCTCCACGCCACGGATCGCCGCTACCACCTCCGTGCGCAGCCCGTCGCGGACGGCGCCCTGCTGCGCCTCGATCGCGCGCACCTGCGCCGAAACCGCGCGGCGGCTTGCGGCCGTGCCCGGCGCGTCGTTCACGGTCCAGGTCGCCTGGACGCCGACCGCCCAGGTGGCGTGAAATTCCTCGGCGGCGGGGAAGTAGCGGGGGTTCGGCTGGGCGAGCAGGGCCTCACCGATGGCGTCAACCCGGGGCAGCTGCTGGGCGCGCAGCGCGGCGTCCTGCTCGCGGAGCTGAACGCTCGACGCCGCGAGCGCGCGGAGCTCGGCCCGCGAGCGCTCGGCCTCGGCCCAGGCCTCCTCCACGCTGGGGACACGCGGCAGCATGGGCGCGGCGAGCACGTCCTCACCGATGGTGAACGCGGTCCCGGGGGGCAGGTGCTGCAGCGTGGCGAGCTGTTCGGCCGCGATGCTCGCCGTGTCGGCGGCGCGGAGCTCGACGAGCTCGGCCTGGGCCTCCTGCGCCTCCACCGCGCGCAGATCCGCGCTGGTGGCGAGGCCGGCCGCCACGGCGCGGTCGACGTCGTGCAGGTGTTGGGCCGTGCGGGCGCGCGCCTCGCGCATGGCCACGCGCTGGAGCTCGGCCCGCACCCAGGCGTAGTAGGCCAGCCGAGCCTCCGCGTCCGCGCGCGCCCGTCGCGCCACGGCTTCTTGGTCGGCCGCGGCGCGCCCCTGCTTGGCCGCCGAGAAGGCCTGCGGGAAGCGGAGGAAGTAGTCGGTCAAGGGGACCACGAGCGAGGCTCGCAGCTGGATCTGATCCAGCACGGCGGGAAAGCGGATCGGCACGGCCACGAGCGGCGCGCCGTCCGGGAGCGGGCGCCCGGCCTCGGCCCCGGGCGCGGCCACCAGGGTCCCCAGCGAGGGCTCGTCGATCGGGGACAGGCGCTGGTAGCTGGCGCCGAGCGTCAGCCGGGGTGCATACCGCACCCGCGCGCCGTCCACGTCGGCGTCGGCGACGCCGCGACGCGCCTCGGCGGCCGCGACGTCCTGGCTGGTGGCGACGGCGCGCTGGGCGACCGTGTCGGCGGTCAGCCCGCCGGGGCGGCCCACCAGGTCCTCGAGCTCGCGCTCGAGCACGGCCGCAGCGTCCTTCGGCTCGGTGACGGAGGCCCGGGGAGCCGCCGCCGGGGGCGCAGCGCCCGCGGCGGCCCCGGCGGGGGCCGCCGGCGGTGGGGGGGCTGGCTGCGCGAGCGCGGCGGACGCGAGGAGCGTCAGGGGAAGGACGAAGCGCACCGCGCGCGCCGGGACCACCACCGACCGAACCGAGTAGAGCGACGTTGCCATGGAGTCTCCTCGAAGCGTCCTCACGCCAGCCCCCGCCGAAAGCGCCAGGCCGCGATGGCGAGGACGGTGAGCCCGATAGCGGCCAGCGCCAGGTGCTCGAACCAGAGGTCACCGAGCGTCGCGCCCTTGAGCAGGACGCTGCGCACGATCACGGCGTAGTAGCGAACCGGATTGAGGTAGGTCAGCGGCCGGAGCCAATCTGGGATCCCCCAGAGCGGCGTCATCACGCCCGAGAGCAGCAGGGCCGGGAGCATGGTCAAGAAGCCGCCGATGAAGGCCTGCTGCTGGTTGCGGCTCAGGGTGGAGATCATCAGCCCGATGCCGAGGTTCGAGACGAGGTAGGCGGTGGTGCCGAGGGCGACGACGCCGAGGTTGCCGCGGATGGGGACCCCGAAGGCGAAGGCCCCGACCACGATCGCGAGCACGAGGTCGAAGAGCCCGGCCACGACGTAGGGGACGAGCTTGCCCACGAGCAGCGGCGTGGCGCCGATCGGTGTCACCTGGATCTGCTCGAGGGTGCCCGTCTCCCGCTCGCGCGCGAGCCCCATGGCCGCGATGATGACCGTCACCACGAGCAGGAGGAGGGCCATGATCCCCGGCACCATGAAGACGGCCGTGCGGAGGCGAGGGTTGTAGAGGACGCGCGGGACGAGCACGACCTCCCCGCGCCGCGGCGACGCCGCCGCGGCGACGGAGGCGCCATCGGGACCGAGACCGGCCGCGTCCCTGGCCGCGAGCGCCATGCCGCGGCTGACGAACCGCGCGTAGCGAGACGCCGCGGCGGTGGCGATCGAGCTCCGGTTCGGATCGGTGCCGTCCGCCACCAGCTGCAGCTCCGCCGGCTGCCCGCGCGCTAGCCGCTCGCCGAACCCCGCGGGCACGAACAACGCGGTGGCCGCCCGCCCCTGCTCGATGGCGAGCAGCGCCTCGGCGTCGCTGTCCGTCGCCAGCACCTGCTGCAGCGTCCCGTCCGCGAGGACGTGCTGCACGTGGGCTCGGCTCTCCACCGTGCGGTCGTGATCGACCACCACCGTCGGCACGCGATCGACGTCGAAGTCGACGGCCGCCCCCAGCACCCCGAGCTGCAGCGCGGGCGCGATGAGCAAGAGCGCCACCATGCGCCGATCGCCGACCGTCTGAAGGGTCTCCTTCTTCGCCACGGCGAGGGTCTGAACGAGCCAGCGGGGGAGCATGATCGGGTGTATCCGTCAGCGATGGACCGGTGGGGGTCGCCCGCCCCCGGTCAATCGATCCTCCGCCGGAACTTGGCGGTGCTCAGCGCGACGATCCCGAGCGCGAAGGCGGCGAGCGCCAGCAGCTGGGGCCAGAGAACGGCAAAGCCGTTGCCGCGGAGCAGGATGCCACGCAGGGCGGAGATGTAGTGGGTGGCGGGCATCACCACCGCCAGGGCCTGCAGCACGCGCGGCATGTTGGCGATCGGAAAGACGAAGCCGCTCAGCACCATGACCGGGAGCATCGAGGTCAGCAGGCCCACCTGGGTAGCGACCGTCTGGTTCTTGGTCACCACGGACACCAAGAGCCCCTGGCCGAGCATGCCAATGAGGAAGAGGAGCGAGGCCACCGCGAGCGCGGGGAGCGAGCCGCGGAGCGGGACGTCGAAGATCCACGAGCCGAGGGCCAGCACCAGCAGCACCCCGATGGCGCCGACCGCGACGTAGGGGATAAGCTTGCCGAGGATGATCTCGCCACGACGGATAGGGGTCGTGAAGAGCTGTTCCATCGAGCCCCGCTCCCACTCCCGCGCGACGGTGAGCGCGGTGAGCAGCACGCACACCATGGCGAGAACATAGGCCATCAACCCCGGCACGATGAACAGCGCCGAGCGCCCGGCGGGGTTATAGAGGGTCCAGGTCTGGGCGACGAGGCGCGGCGCGCCGGGAACGGCCGCGGCGTCGACGGCCACAGCATAGGCGGGGAGCGCGAGGCTGGCGATCGCCTCCGTCTTGTTGATCGTCTGCACGGCGGTGGAGGCGTCGACGCCGTCCACGACGAGCTGCAGCTCGCCCGCCTCTCCGCGACCGAGGGACCGGGCGAACCCCTTCGGGATGATCAGCGCCGCCACCGCGCGCCCGCGGCGGAGCTCGCGGTCGGCGTCGGCGAGCGCGTCGGGCCGGGCGCTGACCACCAGCTCACGGGAGTGGGCGAAGGCCTCGGTGATCGACCGCGACTCCGGCGTGCGGTCCTGATCGACGACGGCGATGGGGAGCCGCTCGAGGTCGAAGGTGACCCCGTAGCCGAACAGCACCAGCAGCCCCACCGGCATGACGACGGCGAGGAAGAGCGTGAGCGGGTCGCGACGGATGTGGTCCGCCTCCTTGGTGGCCATCGCCGCCACGCGACGGAGCGAGCGGAAGCGGGCGCCATGGCTCATGCGGCGACCCCCGAGGAGCCGGACGCGCCAGCGGCCACGACGGCGAGAAAGACGTCCTCGAGCGACACGTCGGTCGACTCCCAGCTCGCGCCCGGGAGCGCGGCGAGGACGCCCTCGATCCCCGCCCTGGCCGCCAACTCGTGGCGCACCCGAACCGTGGCGCCGAACGGCTCGACCGCGAGGAACCCCTCCAGCCCCGCCAGCGCGGCGCGCACGCTCGCCAGAGTCACGCCGCGCACCGCGACCACCCCGCCGGGAACCCAACGCCGCTTGAGCTCCCACGGGGTGTCGAGGGCGACGAGCTTTCCGGACACCATCAGCCCGATCCGCGAGCAGTACTCGGCCTCGTCCATGTAATGGGTGGTGACGAACACCGTGGTCCCGCCGGCGGAGAGCTGGCGGATGAGGCGCCAGAAGGCGCGACGGGAGCCCGGGTCGACCCCGGCCGTGGGCTCGTCGAGGAACACGATCCGCGGCTCGTGCAGGAGCGCGGTCGCGAGCGCGAGCCGCTGGCGGACTCCGCCGGGGAGCTCGGCGGTGACGGTCCGCCGGAGCTCGCTGAGCTCGAAGAGATCGAGGAGCTGGTCACGCCGCGTCCGGAGGGCGCGCCCCTGCATGCCGTAGGCCCCCCCGAAGAAGTCCAGGTTCGCCGCCACCGAGAGATCGAGGTAGAGCGAGAACTTCTGGGACATGTAGCCGATGCGCGAGCGCAGGGCGAAGGAGTCCTTGCCCACCACGCAGCCCGCGACGATCGCGCGACCCCCGGACGGCGGGAGGAGCCCACAGAGCATGCGGATGGTCGTCGACTTGCCGGCCCCATTAGCGCCGAGATACCCGAAAATCTCGCCCTGTTTCACCGTGAACGAGACGTCGTCCACCGCCACGAAGCGCCCGAAGGTGCGGTGGAGCGCGGCGACCTCGATGGCAAGCTCGGTCACGACGCACCTCCGGGGAGCGCAGCCGCGGGGGCGCCGAGCTCCGCGCGCGGGCCCACCGCGGGCGACGCCGCGCTCGTCCGGGCCAGGAACAGGTCCTCGAAGTCGGCCGTCACGGGGTGAAGCTCCGCGCCGTTGCGGCCCAGCACGTCGCGCAGCGCCGGCACCGCCGCGGCCTCAACCACGACGCGCAGGCGCGCGCCGGCGGGGGAGGCGGCGACGACCCCGGCGGTCGCCTCGAGCGCGGCGTGCAGGACCGCGCGGTCGCCGCCGCGCACCTCGAACACCCCGTGCTCGAGCGCGCGCACCAGGCGCTGCGGCTCGCCCAGCGCCAGCACGCGGCCCGCGTGGAGCAGACACACGCGGTGACACCGCGCCGCCTCCTCCATGTACGCGGTGGCGAGCAGCACGGCCATGCCCTCGCCGACGAACTCGTGCAAGAGGTCCCAGAGCTCACGGCGGCTCACGGGATCGACGCCGTTGGTCGGCTCGTCGAGGAGCAGGACCGTCGGGCGGTGCAGCAGCGCGCAGGCGAGGGCGAGCTTCTTGTACATGCCGCCCGAGAGGGCGGCGGCGCGACGGTCGACGAAGGGAGCGAGCCGGGTGATGCCGAGCAGGCGCGCGGAGCGCTCCGCGTACTGTTGGCGCGACAGGCAGTACAGGCGCCCGAAGAAGCGGAGGTTTTCGCCGACGGACAGGTCGCCGTACAGGCTGAAGTGCTGGGGCATCAGGCCCATGGCGTCGCGGACGGTCACGGACGTCAGCGGGTCCTCGCCGAGCACGCGCACCGTCCCACCCTGGATCCCGATCAGCCCCGCGAGCGCCCGGATCATGGTGGTCTTGCCGGCGCCGTCGGGGCCGACCAGCCCGAACAGCTCGCCGCGCCGGACCGTGAGCGAGACGCCGCGCAAAGCCTCGACGGCGTGGAAGCGCCGCTCGACTTCGTGCGCCACCAGCACCGCCTCGCCGGGGTCGTCAGGGGTCGTCATCGGCCGCGCCTCACCGCTCACCAGCCCCGCACCCGTACCTCGGCGGGCATGCCGGGGCGGAGCCGGCGCTCGGGGTTGGGGACCACGACCTCGATCGGGTAGACGAGCCGATCGCGGTCGGTCCGGGTCTGCACGTTGCGCGGGGTGAACGCGGCCTCGAGCGCGACGGTGCGGACGCTACCCGCGAAGGTCACGCCGGGGTAGGCGTCGGCGGTGACGTCGACCTCGGCCCCGATCCTGGCCGCACCGAGCTCGGCGTTCGGGAGGTAGAAGGTGATGGTCACCGGGTCGAGCTCGACCAGGCGTACCAGCGGCGCGCCACGCGCCGCGAGCTCCCCCACCTCGAAATAGACTTGGTCGACCACGCCCGCTCGCGGGGCGAAGAGCTCGCAGTCGCGGCGCAGGATCCGCGCGCGCTCGAGCGCCGCCTCTGCACTGGCGACCGTGGCGTCGGCGGCGCGCGCCTGCGCCTCGGCCACCTGCCCCTGCGCCGCCGCCGCGCCGGCCTGCGCCGCGGTCGCGCGGGTCGCAGCGACCGCTGCCTCCTTCTCGAGCGAGAGCGACGCGACCTCCGACTGCGACTGGTCGAGGGCGGCGGCCGTGACGCCGTCGCCAACCTGTTCGAGGCGCGCAACCTGGCGGGCCGCCGCTGCCTCGCGGGTCTCCGTCACCTGCCCGCGGGTGCGGGCAGCGAGCACCTGCGCGTAGGCCGCACCGGCCGACTGCTTGGCGACCTTGACCGACGCCGACGCGCCGTCGCGCTGGGCCCGCGCCGCGACGAGCCGGGCCTCGGACTCGGCGATGGTCGCGTCTAGATCGCGGCAGTCGAGGACGACCAGCAGGTCCCCCTGCTTGACGGACTGCCCCTCGGCGACGAGCACCTTCTCCACTCGCGCCGCCACCTGGGAGGCGAGCGTCACGTCCCTCCCCTCGACGATCCCCGAGCCCCCCGCGGGCGCCGTCAGGACGGCGTCCTGCTGCTTCAGCTTGTAGGCGACGGCGACGGCGAGCGCGACGGTGAGGACGAGGAAGACGACGAGCAGACGACGCATCGGAGGACTCGCGGTGATGGACGACCCGTCGTGAGAGAGCAACGACCGTGCCGACGCCGCCGGGGGCGGCCGCGCGGGGTGATCGCGAGCGAGGACGCGCGAAGCGACCGGGGGAGCGCCGCTGACGTCCGGGTTCCCGGATCATCCGTCCGGGGATCCGGCGGCGGGCGACGCCGGCAGCGCGAGCCGCGGCGGGCTCCCGGGGGCCACCGCCGCCGAAACGATCACCGATGATGCCCTGGCACTGAGGTTGCTTGGCCCTCTCACGGCGGCCGGGCAGGAGCGTCCCCGGGAAGCCTCGACCATGCCCCCCTCCCCCGCCCCCGGCCCGCCGCGCGCCACCCCGCCGGCGCCCCAGGTCTTCGGCTATGCTGGCGACGCGATGGCGTCGTCCCGGTCGAGAAGGGAGCCGGCGGCGGCGGGCCTCGCCGCCGAGGACGTCGAGCGCGAGCTCCGGCGCCGGGTCTATCGCTTCTTCCTGCAGGTGCGCTTCGCGGTCGCGCCGCTCCCGCTGCTGCTCGGCTGCATCGTGGTGGTGTTCGATCCCACCCTTTGGCGCCGGATCGCGATCGTCTGCGCGCTCGGCACCGCCGCGGTGCTCAGCACCCTCGAGGACCGCGCGGTGCGCCGCGGCCGCGCCGTTCGGCTCCCCCCGCGCCTGGCCGTGATCGCGGTCATCCAGGGGGTGGTGGTGCTCGCGACCGGCGGCGTCATGAGCCCGGTGGTGATGGCGCTCCTGGTGGTCTGCTTCGTCGCCAGCACCATGCCGGAGCGCCGCGCGATCCGCCTCCAGATCGCCGCCGTGATCGCCTGGCTATGGGTGGTGGCCGGGCTCGAGCTGTCGGGCGTCCTCGGTCCGCTCCTGCCGTTGCCTTTTCGCAACGGCGTCGACGCCACGCCAGCCCCGCTGTTCGTGATCGCGCTGCTCCTGGTGGAGACGATGCTCCTGCTGGTGACGCTGGGGCTGGGGGCGCACATCCGGATGGCGTTCAGCGATCTTCTGACGCGCGAGACGTCCGCCCGCGACGAGTCCCTCCGCACCCACGCCGAGCGCATCGACGAGCTCACCCGGCTCGCCGGCGAGATCGCGCACGAGCTGAAGAACCCGCTCGCCAGCGTCAAGGGACTCGCCGCCCTGCTGGCGCGGCGCTGCCGCGACGATCAGCAGGAGCACCTCGCGGTGCTCCGCGGGGAGGTGGATCGCATGCAAGCGACGCTCGAGGGATTCTTGAACCTCTCGCGCCCGCTGGTCCCGCTCACCACCCGCGCGACGGACCTCGACGCCCTGCTGGCGGAGGTGGCCGCGCTGCACGAGGGGCAGCTCGCCCAGAAGCGGTTGCGGTTGGAGGTGGTCACGGAGCCCGGCACGGACCCGACGGTGCAGGCCGATCCGCGCAAGATCCACCAGGTCCTGGTCAACCTGCTGCAGAACGCCATCGAGGCCTGCCCCGAGCAGGGAGCCATCCGGGCGCGGCTCTCCGCCTCCCCCAGCGAGGCGCAGATCGCGCTCGAGGACGCCGGCCCCGGCGTAGCCCCAGGGCTCTTGACCCGCGCCTTCGACGCCGGGGTGACCACCAAGCCGAAGGGCAGCGGCTTCGGCCTCACGGTCGCGCGCGGCCTGGCCCGCCAGCACGGCGGCGAGGTCACGCTCGAGTCGCCCCCGGGCCGCGGCTGCGTGGCGACGCTCCGTCTGCCCCGCTTGCCGCCCGTCGTCACGCCGAGCCCGGTCGACCCGACGCCCGGCGAGCCACCGGCACGGACCGGGGCGGCGCACCCCTCGCTGGCGACCTCGCCGGAGGGGGTGCCGTGACCTTCCGGGCGCTGGTGGTGGATGACGAGGCGGGGGTCCGTTACACCATCGCCCAGATCCTGCGCGACGCCGGGGTCACGGTGGTGACGGCGGAGAACGGCGTGGACGGCCTCGCGCGCGCCCGGGAGGAGTCGTTCGATCTGGTGGTGAGCGACCTCCGGATGGCGCCGATGGACGGGCTCGAGCTGCTGGATCACCTGCGCGCCGAGCAGCCGGAGCTCAGGGTGATCCTGATCACGGCGCACGGCTCCGAGCGCCTGGCCGTGGAGGCGATCCGCCGCGGCGCCTACGACTACTTCAAGAAGCCGTTCGAGCTCGACGAGCTCCTGGCGGTGACCCGCAGGGCGCTGGAGGCGGTGCGGCTCGCGCGCGAGAACGAGCAGCTCCGCGGCGAGAGCGCGCTCGGCCAGTCGCTGATCTTCGCCTCCCCCGCCATGAGCCGCCTCGCTGGGCTGGTGCACCGCGTGGCGCCCCGCGCCGTCACGGTGCTGCTCACGGGGGAGAGCGGCACCGGCAAGGAGCGGGTGGCGGAGGCGCTCGTGCGGGCGAGCGAGCGCGCGAGCCGCCCCTTCCTCCGCTTCAACTGCGCCGCGCTGCCCGACGAGCTCGCCGAGGCCGAGCTCTTCGGTCACACCCGTGGCGCCTTCACCGGCGCCCAGCGCGCGCGCAACGGCCTGTTCCGCGAGACGAACGGCGGCACCCTCCTGCTCGACGAGGTGGGCGAGCTGACGCTGGGAACGCAGGCGAAGCTGCTCCGCGTTCTGCAGGAGGGCGAGGTGCGGCCCGTGGGCGACGACCGCTCCACCGCGATCGACGTTCGGATCCTGGCGGCGACCCACCGCGACCTGCCGCGGCTGGTCGCCGAGGGGCGCTTCCGCGAGGACCTCTACTACCGCCTCAAGGTGGTCGAGCTCACCGTGCCCCCGCTGCGGGAGCGCCTCGAGGACATCCCCGTCCTGACCCGGCATTTCCTGCAGCGGTACGCCGAGCGCTTCGGCGTCGGCCCCCTGCGCGTGCCCCCGGACCTCATCGCGCGCCTGGTCGCGCACCCCTGGCCCGGCAACGTGCGCGAGCTCGAGAACACCATCGAGGCGCTGGTCGCGCTGAGCGTCGACGGTGAGCTCGACCTCGCGCTGCTGCCACCGGACGGGGGCGCGCCCGCCTCCGGCCCCGGCGCCCCCGAGCCCACCGGAGGCGCCGCACCGCGCGACACCCTGGTGGACGCGGGCGCCGCCGACGCCGAGGGCCAGCTCTCGCTCCGCCAGCGCGTCGAGGCCTACGAGCGCGGCCTCATCGTGCGCGCCCTCGAGGCCGCCCAGGGCCGCCGCCGGGAGGCCGCGCTCCACCTGGGCCTGAGCCGCGCGACCCTGCACGACAAGCTGCACAAGTACGGGCTGGTC
>CAYOLF010000060.1:0-17845 GCA_964404725.1 uncultured Polyangiaceae bacterium | reverse complement strand
GCGGCTCCGCCGGGAGGTCGCCCGCGGCAACGCCGCGCGGCTCGCCCGAGGGGGTCGGCGCGACCGCGGTCGGCGCGGTCGAAACCTGCACGGGCGGGGCGGGCTCCGCGGCGGGCGTCGGCCCCTCCGTCACGATCGCCGTACCCGGCGTCCGCCCGAAGAGCAGGAAGCTCAGCAGGGCGCCCACGAGCAGCGCGATCGCGAGGGCCAGGTAGCGGATCGTGCCGCTGCGGCGCCCCTCGATCGCCTCGTAGCCGGGCGCGGACCGGGGGTCCGGCACCGTATGGGAGAGGGCCGCCTTCGCCGACGTCGCCGAGTCGCTGAGCGGCTCGTGATCCGGGGGCGCCGGGAGGGCGATGCGCTCGCCGCCGAGCTGGTCGAGGGCGTGACGGAGGGCGACGCGCCGCTGCTTGATCCGGTCGCCGAGGACGCGCTTGGCGAGCTGCCCCACGCCCGCGCGGGTGACCATGATGCGCTCTTCGACGAGGTACGCCTCGAGCGCCTTCTGCATCTGCTCTGCGGTCTGGAAGCGCCGGTTCACGTCGCGCTCGAGCGCCTTGAAGACGACCTGCTCGAGCCGGGGCGGGTAGTCGGAGACGAGCGTCGAGGGGAGCGGGATCTGGCCGCTCGTGACCAGCGTCAGCGTGTGCGAGGGGTTCCGCCCCTTGAACAGTCGCCGACCCGTGGTCAGCTCGTAGAGCACCACGCCGAGCGAGAAGATGTCGCTCCGCCGGTCGAGCTCGCGACCCATCGCCTGCTCCGGCGACATGTAGCCGAATTTTCCGCCGATCCGCTCATCCTCGGCGCGCGACTCCTTCTTCGTCAGCGCGCTCGCGACGCCGAAATCCACCAGCTTGGCGACGCCGGTGGGGCCGACCAGGATGTTGTGGGGTGAGACATCGCAGTGGACGATGCCCCGGAGCTCCCCGTCCCAGCCGCGGAGCTCCTGCGCCGCGTGTAGCCCCGCGGCCGCGTCGGCCACGATGCGGACGGCCATCTCCGGGGGGATGGGCCGGCGCTGACGGGCGACGTTGATGAGCGTCTGGAGCGAGTCCCCCTCGATCCACTCCATCGCCATGTAGAGCATCCCTTCGCTCTCGGCGACCTCGTAGACCCGCACCACGTTCTCGTGCTGGATGCTGCCGGTGATGCCCCCCTCGTTGAGGAACATCGACCGGAACGTCGGGTCCATGGCAAGCTCCGGCAGCATCACCTTGACGGCGACGATGCGCTGCTTGCCGCTGCTGGGCGACACCTCCCGCGCCGCCCAGACGCTGGCCATGCCACCCCGCCCAAGCTCGATCAGGAGCTCGAAGGACCCAAGCTTGGTGCCGAGAGCGAGCTGTGCCAGGACACATCGATTCCATCACGCCTTCGGCTCGGAGGCCAGCCTCGCCGGCCGAATTCCCCGGCGTGCTCCGCGCGTACGGCCGCGCCAATCGATAACCCGGCGCGCGCGCGGCGACCGGGCGAGGGAGCGCGCACGAAACGCGGGTCGGACCTCTGCGCACCTTGTGGTACCCGAGACTGGCGCGCCACGTCGCGGCGGTGACCCACGCCCGTCCAGCGCGACACGAGCCCCCGCCGCGACGCCGTTGGGACACGGGCGCCCGAGTGGTAGCGTCCGCCGCCGTGAGCTACGCCACCGCGCCCGGGGATCCGAACCCCACCCCCCTCACCCGACTCGATGTACCCCCGGGGCTCGGCCTGGTCGTGATCGGGCGGAACGAGGGGGAGCGGCTCAAGGCGTGCTTGCGCTCGGTGCGGTCGGACCTGGCCCCGGTCGTCTACGTCGACTCGGGCTCCACTGACGGGTCCGTCGAGGCCGCCCGCGCGCTCGGCGCGGCGGTGGTCGAGCTCGACATGAGCCGCCCGTTCACCGCGGCGCGCGCCCGCAACGCGGGGTTCGAGCGGCTGATGGAACACGCGCCCGAGACGGTTCTGGTGCAGTTCGTCGACGGCGACTGCGAGGTCTTTCCGGGGTGGCTCGAGGCGGGAGCCCGCGCGCTCGAGGCTGATCCGGCCGTCGTGGCCGTCTGCGGGCGGATCCGAGAGCGCCACCCCGAGCGCTCGGTTTACAACGCGCTCTGCCAGCTCGAGTGGGACTCCCCCACCGGGTTCGTTGACTCCTGTGGCGGCAACGCGATGCTGCGAGCGGGGGCGTTCCGCGCCGTCGGCGGGTTCCGGCCGGATCTGATCGCCGGCGAGGAGCCGGACCTCTGCCAGCGTCTGCGCGAGTCGGGCGGCCGAGTCCTCAAGATCCCCTGCGAAATGGTGACGCACGACGCGGATCTGCTGCGGTACTGGCAGTGGTGGCGGCGCGCCGTCCGGTGGGGCTTCGCGTCAGCGCAGCTCGCGCATCTGCACGCCCACGCGGAGGGCCCGCACGGGTGGCGGACGACGCTGAATAGCGCCTTTTGGGCCGTCGGGCTGCCCGCGGCCACCCTGGCGGCCACGCGGGTGACCCCGGTGGCCAGCGTCGCCTTCGCCGCGTACCCGGCGCGGATGGTGCGCCTGTACGTCCGCGAGCGGCGGCGAGGACGGGCCCATCGGTTAGCGCTCGCCCACGCCACGCTCAACACTGCTGACAAGGTCGCGCAGCTCTACGGGGCGGCCCGCTACGGTTGGGCGGTGGCGACCGGGCGCAAGGCGCGCATCATCGAGCACAAGCCCCCGCCCCGCTGAGCCGCGCCGCCAGCGGCCGGTCCCGCGCGCCCCGCCACGGGCGCTTCGCGCCGCTCGCGCGGCCAGCCGCTCCGTCCTACCATCGCCCCCGTGCCGCTCCCGCTCGCGTCCGTGATCACTGCGCTCGAGGCGCTGGCGCCGCTCGCGCTGGCCGCGAGCTGGGACAACGTGGGGCTGCTGCTGGAGTCGGCGCCGGGGCAAGGTGACGTCGTGCGCCGCGTCCTGTTCACCGTCGATCTCGGGGAGCTCGAGCTCGACGAGGCGGTCGCGGGCGGGTGCGAGTTGGTCGTCGCCTATCACCCGCCGATCTTCCACCCGCTGTCCCGCCTCACGCGAGGCAGCGCGACGGAGCGGGTCGTGCTCCGCGCCATCGCGCACGGGATCGCCGTCTACTCGCCCCACACGGCGCTGGACGCCGTCCCCGGCGGCGTCAACGACTGGCTGCTCACGGCCTTCGGGGACCGGGTGCGAGACGTCCGCGCGCTCGCGCCAGCGCCCGACCCCACGGGCGCGCCGGCGGCGGGGGGCGGCGCGCCGGCGGCGGGGAGCGACGCGCCGGCGGGCGCCGGTCGCCTCGCGTCGCTCGATCCGCCGCTCGGGATCGAGGCCGCGGTCGCCGCAGTGAAGAGCCACCTCGGGCTCGAGCGAGTTCGCCTGGCGGCGGCGCCGCGCCACGCCGCGGGCGAACCGATCCGCTCGGTCGCGGTCTGCCCCGGCGCGGGCGGCGCCCTGTTCGCCGACGTGCGCGGGGCGGATCTGTTTTGGACCGGGGAGCTCCGGCACCACGACGTCCGCGCGCACAACGCGGCGGGCGCTTCCGTCATCCTCTGCGACCACACCAACACGGAGCGCGGGTACCTCCCCCTGCTCGCCGAGCGACTCCGCGCGCGCCTCGGCGAAGCCATCGAGGTCGTGCTCTCCGCGCGCGATCGGGATCCGCTCGACGTCGTCTGACCGCCCCGCCCGACCCGCGGGCAATCCCCGCCCCCAACCCCCACCTCAACCTGGCAGGGCGTCGAGCTCACCGATGACGTAGTAGCGCCCGAGCCCGTGCCGGACGCGCGCGCCGACCTCGCCCAGCACCGCGCCGTCCAGAGGCGCGACGTGGAAGGCGGCGAGCCAGCGGCGGAGGCCGCTCCGGGCGAGCGCCGGCAGGCCGTCGAGATCCGAGAAATCGACGACGACCACCTTGCCGCCGGGCGCGAGCGCGCGCTGGGCGTTGCGGAGCGCCGCCACCGGATCGGACACCATCGAGAGGCAGTACGAGAAAAGGACGCGGTCCGGACGCCGCCCGCCGAGCAGCGCCGCGAGGTCGGCGTCCTCGGCGAAGCCGTGCTGGAGCCGGGCCCAGGGCGCGCGCGCCCGCACGTGGGTGAGCATGGCGTCGGAGGCGTCGAGCCCGCCGAGGTGCGCCGCGGGCCGCGCGGCGTGGAGCCGGCGCAGGTTCCGCCCGGTGCCGACGCCGACCTCGACCAGCGACCCCCAGGGCTCCGCCAAGAGCTCGCGCAGCACTGCGTCGCGCCCGAAGAGGTAGTACTTGCGCGTGATGTCGTAGAAGTGGCGACTGATCCCGTAGTACCGGTTCAGGAAGGCGCGGTGCTCGTTGCGGTCCGACATGGTCCTCGGGGCCACCCCCGTGCGCCGTTCCAGCGGAGCGGATCTCGGCCGGTCCTTTCCGGACGGAAGGCACCAACGAATACGGCGAGGGTCAGTGGGTGACGGTGTAGAAGTTCACCCGGCGATACTGCCGGGTCCGATCGAGCTCCGAGGCGAGGCGGGAGGCCTCGACGTCGAGCTTGAGGTGACGGTCCATGCCATGGCGCTCGACGAGCGAGTCGTCCTCGACCGTGCGATAAAGGACGCGGGCCCCGTCCTTGCTGGTGCGGACGATCTCGTCGAGCAGGTCCTTTTGCACCGGGGGGGGCATCCAGTCCACCGCGTCGCAGAGGGTGTAGTGCGTCCAGGTGCCGGGCCCCGCGCTCCGGAGCGTGTCGAAGAGATTGCCGTTCGCGTAGCTCATCGTCGTCGTGGCGCGCTTGCTCTCGCGGTGGTGGCACTCCCGGAGGTAGGGCGGCACCGCGTCCGCGCGGTCATGGTTGAAATGGCCAGCGATCGCGTACCAGGCGAACCAGTTGCGCTCGAGATCCGTCTCGGCGACGCGCTTCAGGTGGCTGACGAGGAAGGTCGGTAGATCGGTCCGCTCGGTTTGGAGGATGCGATCGCGCTGGCTGTAGTTGACCCCGAGCGCCACCAGCTGCAGCGGCGAGTTCAGCGCGGCGCGGACCCAGGGCCTCCGCACCGCCCGACCGAAGGCCTGCTCGATCGCGCGCTGGCGGTCCGCGACGGTCTCCCCGATGCGCCGACGGAGCCACTCGGCGTCGGTGTGCGTGACCGCGCGGACGCCCTTGAGCATCTGCGCGGTCAGCCCCTCCTGGACCATCGATTTCTCGAAGATGCGCCAGTGGAGCTTCCAGTAAGCCCGGATCCAGCGTGGCAGCGGGGAAACCAGCCGCCGCACGACCCGCTCGGCGCTCGGGTGGCGCCCGAGGCCGAACAGGGCGTAGAGCTCCTCGTGCGACTCGAGGCCGCGGGCCGCAGAGGCCTTGAGCGCGGCGAGGGCGAGGTGGTGCGGGTTGATGTCGACGGCGTCGACCCGGCGCGGGTTGCGGGAGAGGTGGTTGGCGACGCCGCAGCCCGCGGCCGAGATACAGAGCACGCTGCTGTCCTCGTCCACCCCGAGGAACCGCTCGTCCACCTCCGTGTCCTCCCAGAGGATGTTGTAGACGAACGCGTTCTTGAACAGCTTCTCGAACGTCCAGTCGCAAAGTGGCATCGGCTCGTCGTCTCGTGCCCGGTCCCTGTGGGGCGCCGGTGCTCGGACGTTACGGTGGCGGCACCGGAAATCAAGCGACCGGGTGGTGAACACCGGTGCAGCCCGCGGCGCTCGCCATCGAGCGCCCGCCCAGCGGCGGCTCGTCGTCAAGACGGCACGGGACCGCCACGCCACCGGCGACGGCGGGACGAGCGACGGTCTTGGCAGGGCTCACGGCCAGGTTACCCTGCGAGCCGATGTCGGTGCGCACGCTGGCCGGAATGCTTCCCGCGATAGGCCTCGAGGTGGTCGAGGAGCTCCCGCCGCTCAACCCGGCGGGGTTCCTCCGCCTGATCCGCCGGCGCTACCGCGCCCGTTACCCGGACGGGACCACGAGCGATCCCTTCGCCTACGACTCCGTGACGCGCGACGCCATCGACGCCGTGGTCATCGCGGCCCACCACCGCGTCGCCGGCAGGGTCCACGTCTACCTCCGCAGCGCCCTGCGCCCCCCCATCACCACGCGCGACGCCGCGCCGGCCGCGGTGGCCGAAGGCAGCGGCGCGAGCCTCTGGGAGCTCCCGGCCGGGCTCGTTGAGCCCGGCGAGGACTCGGGCGCGCTCGGCGCTGCGAGCGCGGCGCGGCGGGAGCTCCTCGAGGAGCTCGGCTTCGACGTCGCGGTCGAACGCCTCGTCGCGCTCGGGCCCAGCACGTTCCCCGCGCCGGGCTTCGTCGCCGAGCGCCATTATTTCTTCGAGGTGGAGGTCGACCCCGCGACGCAGGTCGAGCCCGAGCTCGACGGGTCGCCGCTCGAGCGGGGCGGCGTGATCGTGGACGTGGAGCTCGACGACGCGCTCGCCCTGGCCGCCGCCGGCGAGCTCGCCGACGCGAAGACCGAGCTCGGCCTGCGCCGGCTCCGGGAGCGCTACCGATGACCCGGGTGGTCGTGGTCGCCAAGCGGACCAACATCGCCCGCTTCGTCGAGGACGCCCAGCACCCGCGCGTGCAGCTCCTGCTCGAGCAGCACGACCCCGTGGTCAAGCGCTGGCGACGCACCCACGCCGAGCACTCGCGCACGGTGGACGAGGTGATGCGCGTGCTCGACGCCGACGGTGTCCACGTCGCCGTCATCGAGAACCCCCATGTCGCCTTCGACACCACGGACGCGGACCTGGTGATCACCATCGGCGGCGACGGCACCCTGCTCGCGGCGTCGCACGACGTCGGGCCCGTCCCCGTCCTTGGGGTCAACAGCGCGCCGCGCTCGAGCGTGGGCTTCTATTGCGCGGGTCACGCGGGGAACGTCGCCGCGCTGGTGCCGGCGGCCCTCGCCGGCCGCGCGCCGTCGCTGCGGCTCGAGCGGATGCAGGTGACCGTGGACGGCCGGGTCCGGTCGCGGCGCGTCCTGAACGAGGCGCTCTACTGTCATGTCTCGCCCGCGGCGACCTCGCGCTACATCGTGCGGATCGGCCGGAGAAGCGAGGAGCACCGGTCGAGCGGGTTCTGGGTGGGCACCGGCGCCGGCTCGACCGCCGCGCAGCGGTCGGCGGGCGGGCGAGTGCTGCCGCTGACCTCCCGCGCCCTGCAGCTCGTGGTCCGCGAGCCCTACGCGGCGCCCGGGGAGCGCTTCGAGCTGCTGCGGTCAGTGGTGGACCCGCCCGGACGCATCGTGGTCAAGAGCAAGATGCTCGAGGCCTGCATGTTCCTCGACGGCCCCTACAAGCGGGTCGATCTCGGCCTCGGCGAGCAGACGGTCTTCTCCCTTTCCCCGGAGCCCCTGACCGTGATCGGGCTGAACCGCCGGCGCGCGCGCGGGCGCTGAGGCTCGTCGGCGAGGCGCTTGCCCGCGCCCGAGCCGGCGGGTAGCCTGGGCGGGTCCGCGATGGAAGCACAGGCCACCGTCGTGATCGTGGACGACGAGGAGATGGTCCTCGAGAGTCTCACGACCTATTTCGGCCTCGAGACGGACTGGCGGGTCGTCACCTTCACCTCCGCGCGCGCCGCGCTCGAGTTTTTCGCGACCGAGGACGCCGACGTCGTCATCTCGGACTTCTTGATGGCGGAAATGGACGGGATCGCCTTCTTGGCCCGCGTCCGGGCGCTCCGGCCCGAGGTGCCCCGGGTTCTGCTCACCGGCTACGCCGACAAGGAGAACGCCATCCAGGCCATCAACGAGGTCGGGCTCTATCAGTACCTCGAGAAGCCCTGGAACAACGACGATCTTCACCTCGTCGTCCGCAACGGGATCGAGAAGAAGCGCCTCATCGACCAGCTCGCCGCCAAGGTGCGCGAGGTCGGCGCCGCCCACGGCGAGCTCGAGAGCCTCCAGCAGGAGATCCTGCGCGCCTTCGCCTGAGCCCCGCGACGGCACCCGGGCCGCGAGCAGCTCCGCGCCGCCACCGACGGTCGAACGGCCGGCCCCGGCGTGCGCGTCGGTCCTGGGCGGCCCCGGGCGGCCGCTGCTGCATCCTCGCGGCGCCGGCGCTATCGTCGTCCGAGCGCCCTCATGCCCAAAGACGCCATCGAGCCCGGCCGCGTACTCGCCGGGCGCTTTCGCCTCGAAGCAGTGCTCGGCACAGGTGGCTTCGGGACCGTCTGGAGAGCGCAGCACCTCGTGCTCGAGGCGCCGGTCGCCGTCAAGCTCATCGATCCCGAGATCGCCGAGGACGAGATCGCCGTCGAGCGCTTCCTGCGTGAGGCGAAGGCGGCGGCCAGCTTACGCAGCCCGCACGTCGTCCAGATCCTCGACTACGGGGTCGACGACGGGCAGCCGTTCATCGCAATGGAGCTGCTCGAGGGGGAGACGCTCGCCCACCGGATCAAGCGCCTGGGGCGGCTCGAGCCGACCGAGGCGTTGCGCATCCTCGGCCACGTCGCCCGCGCGATCGGGCGCGCCCACGACGCCGGGGTAGTGCACCGCGACCTGAAGCCGGAGAACGTGTTCCTGATCCGGAACGACGACGAGGAGATCGCGAAGGTCCTCGACTTCGGGGTTGCCAAGCTCGACGCGAACAAGCTCGGCGTCCAGAGCACGGCCACGCGCACGGGCTCGCTCCTCGGTACCCCGTTTTACATGAGCCCCGAGCAGGTCCTCGGCAACAAGGAGGTCGATCATCGCTCCGATCTCTGGTCGCTGGGGGTCATCGCCTTCGAGATGATCACCGGTCGGCGCCCGTTCGTGAGCGATGGCCTCGGCGATCTGGTGCTCCAGATCACCGTGCACCCGCTGCCATTGCCGTCGCAGTTCGCTCCGGTCCCGCTGGGCTTCGACGCCTGGTTCGCCCGCATCATGACGCGGGACCCCGGCGCGCGGCTCGCCAGCGCCCGCGAGGTGGTGGAGTCGCTCCGGGAGGCGCTCGACCTCGGGACCGACAGCGCCGACACGGTGGTGACAGTGCCGGAGCCCGGAGAGGAGCTGCCCGCCGCCCTGAGGGCGCGTCGCCCGTACGCCACGGACCCGCCGCCTAGCGCTGCGCGCCGCCGGGACGCCTCCACCGCCCCCACGATCCTGGCGAGCGCGGCGGGCGCGAGCCCGGCGGTCAGCGACGAGGCGGGCCCCACGGTCCCGGACTTCCCGCGCGGCGAACGTCCGCGCGCTCGCAGCGAGACCGCCACCGTCAGCCAGTTCTCGGCGCCAGCCGAGGCCCCACGGCGAGGCTGGGGTGTCCGGTTCGTCGTCGCGGCGAGCGCGACCGTCATCGGCCTGCTCGGTGGCCTGACGGTATACAGCCTCCGCGACCGGACCCGTCCCCTGCCGACCGTCGCCGCGCCCGAGGTGCGAGCCGCGGTGCCAGGCAACGTCGAGCCGCGGCGCAAGGACGACGCGACGGCGACCGCCGCGCCGAGCGCTGAACCGAGCGCGACCCCGGCGGCGTCCGCGGAGCCCCCGCCGGAGAGCACTACGGCACCCTCCGCGAACGCCTCCGCGGCGGCGACGATGCCCTCCGCGGAGAGTGGCAAGGATCCGCCCCCCGAGTGGCTCCCGAGGGAGATCGACGGCAAGATCGTGAAGCCCGACTGGGCTCGACCCGAGCCCGAGACCCCGCCCCCCCCGCCGGAAGAGGAGAGTCCGTACGACTGAGTGACGGCGAGGCGTCGCCCGCGGGGCGGCCCGACGGGACGGGGCCGATCGGCCTCACGCCAGCGTCACGGCGAAGCGACCGGCGCCGCCGGCGCCGCCGGCAGGGCGAAGCGCTCCTCGAACAGCCCCTGCAGCGCGGCGTTCACCGCGAACGGCGACGGGAGCAGCTCCTCGCCGGCGTAGAGGCCGAAGGAGTCCTCGTGGTACTCGTGGTACGCGAAGTGGAGCTCGCGCTCGGCGGCGAGGTCGAGCAGGTCCGCGACCCAGCGCTCGCCGCCGCGATCGTGGTCGAAGCTCCCGCGGATGGCGCCGAACTCCCCGAGGTAGAGCGGCACGCCGTGCTCGCGGCCGAAGGCCACCTGGGCGTCGAGCTCCCGGGTGAGGAACGCGCGATCCCGGGGCAGGACGGGGACCTTGGAGCGGAACAGCTCGAGGCGGATCTGACAGGTGGCGCCGTCCGGGATCCCCTCGCCCTTCATCCACCCACTCGCGCGGTAGGTGGCGCCGGGCCGCACCGCGAACCGCCAGATCTCCGCCGAGGCCGTGGCCAGCGAGCGAGTCCCGCCGATCGCGAGGCTCCCGTCATCCCCGTGTCCCGCCGGCTCCTCGGTGCGCTGCCCGCTCCGATCCTTGGTGTAGAAATGCCAGCCCGCCTTCCGATCGAGGTCGATGCGCGCGATCTGCCGGGTGACCTCCCCCTCCGGGTCGAGCTCCTCGATCACGAGATCGTCGAAGTACGCCTTGCCCGTGTTGTCGCTCGCGACCAGCGCGACGCCGCCTACCGCCACGGTCGGCTCCTCGACGCGGTAGGGCGCGCCCTCGTAGAAGGCCCAGTCGCTGTCGCCGACGGGGAGCTTGGGGCTCGCGTCGGTGCTCGCCGCGGGCTCGAGGTGGACCGAACGCACGCCGAGCTTGGTCGGATCCGGGTAGCGCTGGTCGGTGGCGACCGAGTCCACCCAGGGCGCGCCCTGGTGGGTGAACGGCACCGGCTCGTAGAACGGGAACGAGTAGACGACGTTCGGGTCGGAGACCAGCGGGGGCTCGCCGTCGGGGTCGCGAGCCCCGTCAACAGAGCCCAGGCGCTCGACGAAGATCGCGTGCCCCGGATCGACCGTGCGGATCCCGCCGATGACCCGCTCGGCCAGGTCCCGCCACCGCCCGAGATCGTCGGGGGGCACAGGTCCGCTCAGCAGGTGGTAGCCCGCGATCGCGGGCTCGCCGCGGTACCGCGCGGCGATCGCCCGCCACAACTCGACGAAGCGGCGCTGGATATCGACGTCGGACCAGAGCGCCGCGCCGTCCCCGATCGACGGGTACCCGTGCGGCGGGACGTACAGGCCGAGGACGAGGTAGACGCCGCGGGCCCGCGCCCAGGCGAGGTTCCGGTCGAGCCACGCGAACCCCTCGGCTCGGTACTGACCGGGCTCGAGGCCGTCCTCGAGCGTCCGCTGGTGGACGTAGAACCGCACCGAGTTGAGGCCGAGCTCGGCGACGCGCTGAAAGTCGACCTCGGCGTGGTGCTCGTCCGGGAGCGGGTCGTCCTGCCAGACCCGGTTCGTGAAGGCGATACCGCGCAGCGTGAGCGGCGCGCCGAGCCCGTCGACGAGCTTGCCTTCCACCACGCGCGGGACCGGCAGCGGCTGCGGGAAGGCGGCCAGATCCACCGCCGGGACGCCGCCGTGCGGCGAGCAGGCGGCCGCGACGACGGACGCCGCGAGCAGCGCGGTCGCCGCGGGGGCACGCCGGCGGACGGGGGCGCCGCCGGCGCGGATCGGGATCGTGGGTCGAGGTGCGAACGGCGACGCGAGGCGGCGCAAGGCGGGGCTCCGGGGTGGGGACGGCCGAAGCCTACACCGAGATCTCCTCCGCGCTCGGCGCGTAGATCATCCGGCGCGTCATCCCGCCGTCGATCACGAGGTTGGCGCCGGTCACGAACGCGGAGTCGTCGCCGAGCAGCCAGGCCACCGCCGCCGCCACGTCCTCGGGGCGCCCGACCCGTCCGACCGGGTGCTGCGCGTGGTCCTCGACGGAGAGCGGCTGCGGGGCGCGCTCGCTCGATTTTTTCAGCAGCGACACGTCGATCCACCCGGGGCTGAGGCAGTTGGCGCGCACCTCGGGCCCGAGGCTCACCGCGAGCGCGTGGGTGAGCGCCACCAGGCCCCCCTTGGAGGCCGCATACGCCTCGCCGTGCGGCTCCGACATGAGCGCCCGCGTCGAGGCGATGGTGACGATCGCCCCCCGCGCCTGCCGGAGGTGGGGCGCCGCGTGCTTGGCGAAGAGGAACGCCCCGGTGAGGTTGGTGCCGAGGATCGAGTTCCAGTCCTCGAGCGAGAGGCGGTCGAGCGGCTCGAAGCGGCTCACGCCCGCGTTGCAGACCAGCCCGTCGAGCCGAGCGTGCTCGGTGAGGGTGTGCTCGATCGCGCGCACGACATCCGCCTCGACCCCGACGTCGGCGTGCACGAACGACACGCGCGCCCCGCCCCGACCCTCGGTGGGCGCGGCGGGATCCCGGTTCAGCTCGACCGAGAGCCCCAGCTCCTCGGTGGTCTCGAGCCCCGCGTCGCGATCGAGATCCACCAGCACGACGTTCCAGCCGTCATCGAGGAGCCGCTCGGCCGTGGCCCGCCCGAGCCCCTGCGCCCCGCCCGTGATGAGAGCGACCGGGCGCTCCCCGTGCGGTCCGAGTTTCGCGGTCACGGCGACCCTTCTACCGCCAAGAGCGCCAGTGATCCATGGCCCCGCGCCGACCGTCGCCGCCGCGCCACCCACCGCCGCGGCGCCGCGCGACGGCCGCCCGACACGCCTTGCCGGTCCCCCCTGCCCGCGTAGACTCGCGACCGTGACCGAGCCCGTGCCCCTCCTCACCCGCCTCTGGCTCGCCTGGGTCGCGTGGCTGCGCATCCTCCTCGACGGTGCCTTCGCGGCGCGCGTCCTGGCCGCTCGCGCCGCCGCGCCCGCTGGCGCCGCGCCCGCTGCCGCCGAGCCCCTCCCGCCGCCGCCCGCCGCCGCGCCCCTCCCCGACGCCCCCGATCCCACCTCCGCGCTGGTCCTCCTGGGCCTGCTCCAGCGCGAGGGGCGGCTCGTGGACTTCCTGCAGCAGGACATCACGGCGTTCAGCGACCCGGACGTCGGCGCCGCCGCCCGGGTGATCCACGAGGGTTGCCGCCGAGCCCTGCGCGGCCACCTCGAGTTCGCGCCGATCCGGACGGAGCCGGAGGGGGAGCCCGTGACCCTGGAGGCCGGCTTCGACCCCGCGAGCGCCAAGCTCACGGGCGCCGTCAAGGGCTCGGCGCCGTACCGTGGCGTGCTCCGGCACCGCGGCTGGCGCGCCACGCGCGTCTCGCTGCCGCGGCCCGTGGGGGACGGCGACGCGACGATCCTCGCGCCGGCGGAGGTCGAGCTGTGAGCCGCGCGCGCACCGCGACCGGGCGCGGCGCCCACTTGAATCGCCAACCCCAGCGCGGAGGCGGACGGTGACGGCTCCCCAGTACGTCGCCGGGATCGATCTCGGCACCACGCACACGGCGCTGGCCGCCGCGCCCACCGACGACCCGGCCGCGGCCGTCACCGTCGAGCGCGTCGCGCAGCTCGTCACCGCGACCACCGTGGACGAGCTGCCGCTGCTCCCCTCCTGCGTGTACTTCGCGCACGAGGCGGAGGGCGCGCTGGCGGTGCCGTGGGACCGCACGCGCCGCTTCGCCGTCGGCGAGCATGCCCGGAGCCGTGGCGTCGAGGCGCCAGAGCGAGTGGTGACGAGCGCCAAGAGCTGGCTGTCGCACCAGGGGATCGATCGCCGCGCGGACGTGCTGCCGCTGGGGGCGCCCGACGACGTCGAGAAGATCTCGCCCGTGCAGGCCACCTGGCATTACCTCGACCACCTCGCCGAGGCCTGGGCGGAGAAGCACCCCGCCGCCCCGCTCGCCGAGCAGGAGATCGTGCTCACGGTGCCGGCGAGCTTCGACGCCGCCGCCCGCGATCTGACCGTCGAGGCCGCATACGCCGCCGGGCTCGAGGACGTCACCCTGCTCGAGGAGCCGCAGGCGGCACTCTACGCCTGGATCGCGGCCCACGGCGCCGACTGGCGCGAGCACCTCACCGTCGGGGACGTCATCCTCGTGATCGACGTGGGCGGCGGCACCACGGACTTCTCCGCCATCGCCGTCCGCGAGGAGGACGGCGCCGTGGAGCTCCGGCGGATCGCGGTCGGGGACCACATCCTGCTCGGCGGCGACAACATGGATCTGGCGCTGGCGCACCGCGTCGGACAGAAGCTCGTCGCCGACGGTGTCGAGCTCGATCGCTGGCAGCTCACGGCCCTCACCCACGCCTGCCGCGGCGCGAAGGAGCAGCTCCTCGCGCGCGCCGAGCTCGGCGCGGTGCCCGTCGTGGTGCCGGGCCGCGGCGCGGAGCTGCTCGGGGGCTCCCGTCGCTCGGAGCTCACCCGTGCCGAGGTCGAGGCGGCGCTGGTCGACGGCTTCTTCCCCCGCGTGGAGGCGACGGCCCGCCCGGCGGTGCGCCCGCGCGCGGGCCTCGCGCAGCTCGGCCTCCCCTACGCGGCGGATCCCGCCATCACCCGGCACCTCGCCGCCTTCCTCTCCCGGCAGGCCGCGGCCGCCGCGGCGCTCGGGGCCCCCGCGGGCAAGCTGCTCCGCCCGACCCACCTGCTCTTCAACGGCGGCGTGACCAAGGCCCCGTCGTTCCGCGAGCGCCTCCTGGAGGTCCTGAACGGCTGGCTCGCGGCCGACGGCGCGCCGCCGGTGCGCGTGCTGCCCGGCGAGGACGCCGATCTCGCGGTGGCGCGCGGCGCGGCCTATTTCGCGCTGGTGCGCCGCGGCCGCGGGCTCCGGATCCGCGGCGGCACCGCCCGCGCCTACTACGTCGGCATCGAGAGCCCGACGCCGGCGGTGCCGGGGATGGACGTGCCCATCACGGCGCTCTGCGTGGCGCCGTTCGGCGTCGAGGAGGGCAGCCCGCCGGAGCGCGTGGACGAGGAGCTCTGCGTCGTGGTGGGGGAGCCCGTCCGCTTCCGGTTCTTCTCGTCCTCGGTGCGGCGCGGCGATCGCGTCGGGACCGCGCTCGAGCGCTGGCAGCCCGACGAGCTGGCGGAGCTCGCGCCCATCGAGGTGACGCTCCCCGCCGAGGGCCGCACCGAGGGGGACGTGGTGCCCGTGCGCCTCGAGACCTCGGTGACCGCGATCGGAACGCTCCTGCTCGAGGCGGTGCCGACCGATCCGGTGAAGGTCGACGAGCGCTTCAAGGTCGAGCTCGGCGTGCGGGGCGAGCCCGCCTGGGCCTGAGGGGGACGGTGACGAGGCGCGTCGTCGGCATCGACCTCGGCACCTCGCACACGGTGGTGGCCTCCTGCCCGCTGCCGACTGCGGGTGAGCCCCCGGCGTCGCCCGAGGTGTTCCAGATCCCGCAGCTCGTCTCGCCCCGCACGGCGGAGCCGAGGGCGCTCTTGCCCTCTTGCCTCTTTGCACCGACCGGGGACGAACCTGCGGTCGATCGCTGGGGCACGCCGCCATGGATCGTCGGCGAGCACGCGCGCCAGCGCGGCCGCGAGGTGCCGGGGCGCGCGGTGACCTCGGCCAAGAGCTGGCTCACCCACGCGGCCGTCGAGCGCACGGCCGCGATCCTGCCCTGGGGGCTCGATCCCGAGGATCCGCTGCCGCGGATCTCCCCAGTGGCCGCGAGCGCGCGCGTCCTCGAGCACGTGCGGAGCGCCTGGGACGCGGAGCACCCGGGCGCGCCGCTGGCGCGGCAGCAGGTGATCCTCACCGTCCCCGCGTCGTTCGACCCCATCGCCCGCGAGCTCACCCTGCGCGCCGCGGCCCAGGCGGGACTGTCGGTGCGCCTGCTCGAGGAGCCGCAGGCCGCGTTCTACGACTACCTCGCGCGCCACGGCGTCGAGGCGCTCACCGCCCTGGCCCGCGACCGCGGCCGGGCGTCGGTGCTCGTCTGCGACGTCGGCGGTGGCACCACGGATCTCACGCTCATCCGCGCCACGCTCGACGCGCAGGGCGCGCTCGATCTGCGCCGCGTCGCCGTCGGCCGGCACCTGCTCCTCGGCGGCGACAACATGGATCTGGCGATCGCGCACCACGTCGAGCGACGCCTGGTGCCCGACGGACAGCACCTCGATCCCCGCCGCTTCGCGGCCCTCGTGCTCGCCTGCCGCGGCGCCAAGGAGGCGCTGCTCGACCCCGCGGGTCCGGCGACGGCGCGCCTCGCGGTCGCCAGCGCGGGCGCGGCCCTGGTCGGCAGCACGCTGAGCGCCGAGCTCGTCCGCGAGGAGATCGAAGCGCTGGTGGTCGAGGGGTTCTTCCCGGTGGTCCCGCTCGACGCCACCCCCGCCCGGATCCGCGGCGGTCTGGTCGCGTTCGGGCTCCCCTACGAGCGCGATCCCGCCATCACCCGCCACCTCGCGGCCTTCTTCGCGCGGAGCGCGGCGGCGCTCGACGACGGCGCCGACCGCTCGCCGGACGCCGCGATCCCGCCGGAGACCGCGACGCGCCCGGGCGGGCCCACCGCGCTGCTGCTCAACGGCGGCGTCTTCCAGGCCCCGCGCCTCGCCGAGCGGCTCGCGCGCACGGTGTCGGGCTGGAGCGCTGCCCCGGTGGAGCTCCTGCCGGTGACGGATCCCGAGCTCGCCGTCGCGCGCGGCGCGGTGGCCTACGGCCTGGCCCTGGCCGGCCATGGCGCGACCATCGGCGGCGGCGCGACCAGCGCGTTCTACGTCGCCCTCGACGCGGGCCGCGGCCGCGGCGACCGGCGCCTGCTCTGCGTCCTGCCGCGGGGCGCAAAGGAGGGCGAGATCCACGTCGCCAGCCGCCACCCGCTCGCCCTGCGTGTCGGCGAGCCCGTGCGCTTCGAGGTGTACTCGGGGGACGCGGCGGTCCCGCATGCTCCGGGGGAGATCGTGCCGCTCGGGGCGGAGGGGTTCGTGGCGCTGCCGGCGGTCACGGCGGAGTTTCCGGCGGATGCGGGGGCGGGAGCGGGTCCGGGGGCGGGAGCGGGTCCGGGTCCGGGGGCGGGTCCGGGAGCGGGTCCGGGGGCGGGCAGGCGTGGCACGTCGGCGCCGCCGAGCGCGGCGGAGCTGCGCGTGCACTTGGAGGGGGAGCTCACGCCGCTGGGGACGCTGGAGCTCGCGTGCGTCAGCGGCGAGGGGGCGGCGCGACAGCGCTTCCGGCTCGCGTTCGACCTGCGGGCGGCGCCGGCGACCGAGGGGGACGCGGCGACGGGTGAGCGCGCGCCGAGCAATTCGCCGGGTGAGCAGCGACCGAGCGCGGCGCCGGGGGTGCGCCGGGCGAGCACGGCGCCGCGGGCGCCGCACGGCAACCTCGCGGAGGCGCTCGGCGCCATCGACCTGGTCTTCGGCAAGGGCCGCGCCGACGCCAAGCCGCGGGAGGCGAAGGATCTCTGGCGCACGCTGGAGAAGCTGCTCGGAGACCGCGGCGAGTGGACGACCGAGACGGCGCGCGCCCTCTTCGACGCCCTCGCCCCGAACGTCCGCGCCCGCCGCCGCTCGGCCGATCACGAGCGGGTCTTCTGGATGCTCGCCGGCTTCTGCCTCCGCCCCGGCTTCGGGGATCCGCGGGACGGCAAGCGCGTCGCCGTCCTGGTCCCGACCTTCGCCGAGGGCCTGACGTTCCCGGCGGAGAGCCGCGGCTGGCAGCAGCTGTTCATCGCCTGGCGCCGCATCGTCGGCGGCCTCGAGGAGCGCACGCAGCTCGCCCTGCGTGACCGGCTCGACCCCTTCCTCGCTCCAGCCGAGTCCAAGCTCAAGAAGCCCAAGGGCTTCGCGCCGCTCGCCACCGACGAACTCGTCGAGCTCGCGTCCTGGCTCGAGCGCGTCCCCGTGCCCCGCCGCGCGGAGCTCGGCGGGTGGCTGCTCGAACGCACCTGGACGAGCCGCGACCCCCGACTCTGGGCCGCCATCGGCCGCCTCGGCGCCCGCGTCCCCGTCTACGCGAGCGTGCACCACGTGATCTCGCCGTCCACCGTGGAGCGGTGGCTGGACCATCTCCTGCGCGAGAAGTGGCCCGAGATGCCAACCGCCGCCGCCGCCGCCGTCCAGCTCGCCCGCGTCACCGACGACCGCGCCCGCGACGTCAACGCCAACCTCCGCGCGACGATCGCCTCGCGATTGACGGAAGTGAAAGCCCCGGACGAGTGGGTGCGCGCCGTGCGCGAGCACGTGCCGGTGGCCGCGAAGGAGCGCGCGGAGCGGTTCGGCGAGGGGTTGCCGGTAGGGCTGCGGTTGGTCG
>CAYOLF010000059.1:35333-38528 GCA_964404725.1 uncultured Polyangiaceae bacterium | reverse complement strand
GCAGGGTGACCGTCACCAGATCGTTCCAGGAGTCCTGGGTCACCTCGGCCACGTCCGCCAGCGGAACGGTGATCTGCCGCCAGAAGTTGGAGACCCGGAGCTCTCGCTCGTCCATCTTCACCTCCTTCAGGGGGCCGAGCCCCCACCAGGCGAAGACGGTGAGGGCCGTCATCGTGATCAGGCCGAGCAGAACCACGCCCGTCGGAGGGGGGACGTAACCCTCCGGTGGGGCGCTGAGCGCGCCGGTGAGCAGGACGAGGGTGCCCACGACCCACCCCGCGGTCCACAGTGGGAGGAAGAGGAGCTTGGCCGTGGCCGTGTCGGGTGACGAGAGGATCCTCATGTCGCCTCTTTTCTTGTCCACGCTACCGAGGATGGACCCGGACCGTTGTGGGCGAGTGCCGGGCCGGCGACATCTCGGTGAACTCCCGGACCCCGTGGATCCCGGTGTCGGTGCCGGCACGGGGCCCGGCACCGGACCCCGTGCTGGCCCCGGGCCCGGGCCCGGGCCCGAACCCCGGGACTCCCCTAACTCCCGAGCAGCGCGCAGAAGTCGGGCACGCTCGCGATCCCGGGCTGGAGCGGCGGGGCGTCCGGCGAGTAGGCGGTCGCCAGGTGCACGACGATCGCCTCGGGGAACGCGGCGTGGAAGCGGTTGCAGAGCGCGGGCTCGTTGTCGAAGGCGCCGATCACCGTCCCTGCGGCGGCGAGCGGCGCCGTGACGGACGCCTTGTAGGCGACGTCATCGTCGAGCGGGTCCGCTTTGAGGACGAGCCGCGACCCGACGGTGCCGACGGGGAAACCGTCGCGCTGCAGCGCGCGCACGGTGCCGACGAGCATGTTCGGGGCGTCCCGCCCGGTGAGGTAGCAGGCCACGGCCCCCGCGGCCGCCAGGGCGCGCACGCAGTCCACGGCGCCGGGCGTCGGCAGGTCGTAGAGGACGTACTCGTCGGTAAAGAAACGGCCGCCCCAGAAGTCCTCCGCGGCGCGGACGAGCTCGGGGTCGGTGATACCCACCGCGGCGAGTGTGTCGCTCACGCGGTACCGGACGGCCCCGCTACCGAGGCGGCGGAGGGCCGCGAGCAGGTCTGGGCGCGAGCGCGCGCGGAGGTGGCCGAGCTCGAGCAGGATCCGCCAGGTGCGCAGCCGGCTGTCGTAGAGCGTGCCGTCGAGATCGAGGACCACGAGCGGATCGCGCCCGGCGGCGCGCACCGCCCGGGAGGCGGCGAACAGGGCGTCGAGTGGGCGCGGGGAGCTCATGGCGGACCGGGCACCGGACGACGCCGGCGAGCACCCCGTGGCACGGGCGCGCCAGCGCGTAAACCCGTGACGTGAGGCCCCGCGTGCTAAGACCCGCCCACCATGCAGGCATTGGCCGCGCTCCTGCCGGACGAGCTCGTGGAGCAGGTGCCGGGGCTCGCCCTGGGCGAGGCGAGGCGGGTGGTGTCGCTCGTGCACCGCCACGGGACGCTCCCCGTCGTCACGCCGTCGGGGGTGCGGCGGGCTCCGTACCAGAGCCTGCGGGCCCTGGTCACGACCCCGGCGCTCACCCTCCTCGAGGAGCGACCGAGCGCGATCGATCCCTTCGTGAAGTACGCCTTCGCCGCGCCGGACGGGGCCGTCGTGGAGGCGGTGCGCATCCCGCTCGAGCGCCCCGGCCGCTTCGTCGCCTGCGTTTCCTCGCAGGTGGGGTGCGGGATGGGCTGCGCGTTCTGCGGCACGGCGCGCCTGGGACACCGCCGCCAGCTCGCCGCCTGGGAGATCGTCGATCAGGTACGGCAGCTCCGCGACCGCCTCCCGCCCGGGGCGCGGATCCACGGCGTGGTCTACCAGGGCATGGGCGAGCCGCTCGCCAACCTCGAGGCGGTGCTCCGCTCGATCCGGATCTGCTGCGAGCCCTCCGCGCTCGCCATCGACGCCTGCGCGGTGACGGTGTCGACCGTGGGCCTCCTGCCACGCCTCCGCGAGCTGACGGCGGCGCTCCCGCGGCGCGTGCGCATCGCGCTCTCCATCGGCTCGGCGATCCCCGAGCGCCGAGCCGCGCTCATCCCGAGCGAGCGCGCCCACCCGCTCGCGGCCCTGCTCGAGGTGCTCGCCGCGCACGCCCGCCGCACGCGGGTGGCGCCCCTGCTCACGGTCACTCTGCTCGCCGGCGTGAACGACGGCGACGACGACGTCGCCGCGCTCGCGGCGCTGGTGGAGCGGTTCGCGGCCGCGGCGGGCCTGCAGCCGCGCGTGAGCCTGGTCACCTACAACCGCCTGGGCGACGACGATCCCTTCGTGCCCTCACCGCCCGAGCGCCTCGAGGCCTTCCGCGAGGTCATCGGCCAGCGGGGCACCCCGGTCGTCCGCCGTTACTCCGGGGGTGGCGACGTGGGCGCCGCATGCGGGCAGCTCGGGCTGGCCCTCTCGGCTAATCGTCGTTCGGATCCGGCTCCAGCAGGTCGAGCAGCGCGCTGAACGACGCAGCGACCGGCTCGGTGGTGCCCTCGTCGTGGCGCCACCACTGCACCCGCCAGTCCCCGTCCACGCGGCGCAGGATGAGCTGATCGCCGCTGCCGTCCGGGGCGATCGCCACCACGTCCTCGGCGAGATCCCGGCTCGGCCGGCGCGAGGCCCTCTCGACGTCGTAGATGTCGGCCTCCGCGCCGTCCACGTAGTTGAGGCACTCCACGAAGAAGCCGTCGTCGCCGACCGGAACCCAGGGCAGCAACGGACGGCCGCCGTTCTGGGTCGCGAGGAACGCCTTGTAGTCGGCGGGCAACGCCGCCCCCACGCGCGCCTCGATCCGCGCCCACTGCTCGTCCCTCGGCGCCGGCCGCTCCCGCAGGAGGCCGCCGTACTCGAACCCGATCTCGGTCGCGCGCCGGGGCGCCGGCGCGGCGCGCACGGGGAATTTGCTGGGCGAGGGAGGCGGCCCCGGCGGGATCTGCGTCGGCCGCTGGTGGATGGCGGCGCCTTGACTGGCGCGCGACTCGGCGCCGCGCCTGGCCTTTGCGGCGGGCTTCTTGGTGGCCGCGGGCTTCTTCGTGGCCGCGGGCTTCTTCGTGGCCGCGGGCTTCTTGGTGGCCGCGGGCTTCTTGGTGGCCACGGGCTTCTTGGTGGCCACGGGCTTCTTGGTGGCCGCGGGCTTCTTCGTGGCCACGGGCTTCTTGGTGGCCACGGGCTTCTTGGTGGCCACGGGCTTCTTGGTGG
>CAYOLF010000059.1:0-35233 GCA_964404725.1 uncultured Polyangiaceae bacterium | reverse complement strand
GCCACGGGCTTCTTGGTGGCCACGGGCTTCTTGGTGGCCACGGGCTTCTTGGTGGCCACGGGCTTCTTGGTGGTCACGGGCTTCGCGGTAGCCGCGGACTTCTTCGCCGTCTTCCTCGTACCCTTCCTCGCGGCCGCAGGCTTCTTCGCCGTGCTGTTGCCTGTCGGCCTGCTGCCCTGCTTCGCCATCGATCCTCCGGAGAGCGCGCGCGGTTCCACCGTCCCGGGGGGCGAGCGTAGCCGCCTTCCGCTGTTACGGGGAGCCCGAGCGCATGGCCGCGTTCATGCCCCATCGCCTGGGCGCCGCAGCCCGCTGATGCGACGGCGATCGCGACCGCCCGACCGGATGACCGTGGAACGGCCGGCGGGAGGTCCTCCGGCCCGTCGGTCGCGCTGTCCGGGAGGGGCATCCTCCTGTCCGGAACGGCGCTTCGACCGTCCGGGACAGCGCTTCGGCCGCCCAGGAAGCCAACGGCCGCCGCCCCGACGGCTCACTCGGTACGGGCGCCCCCTGGTCCCGGGCCTTCGATACAGCCCCCCGCACCGGGAGGGAGCGACGGCAGCTCCCACAGCGCGCGCTCGAGCCCGGCATCGTCGTCGAGATCGACCTCGGGAGCCAGCGTGAGGATCTCGCGCAGCGTCTCTCGATCCCGTGCCGAGAGCAGCCGTCGATCGGCGATCACGATGATCCCGTGGCCGCAGTTAATGCCCACCTCGTAGACTCCGACGATCCAGAGGAGGGCGCCATCGACGTAGACGCGCTGCTCGTCGACGTCGCGACCCCGTCGGCAGAGCGTCCGCGTCACCAGGCGGTGCCGTGGGAAATCCAGCGGAGGGGACGACTCGACGCTGGGCCCGGCGCCAGCGCGGGAGTCCCGACAAGGAACCCCCCAATGACAGCAGCCTCCGCCCGGGAGCACGCCAGTGACGAGGTAGTGCGCGCTCCTGCGGACCACGTACGAGATCTTGCCGAGCTCGCAGCGTTCGAACCCGCCGTCCCAGGCCAAGTCGGCCGAACAGGGCTCCCCCAGGCGCGCCGCGAACCACGGCATCGGCCCGCTCGGAGGCGCGAGCGCCGGGGCGTGCCTCGCGCACGCCACCACTCCCAGGATCAGCATCCCCCGGGCGATGCGTCCCACGGCATGCCCCTATCACGGTGGGTCGTCCCCGGCGAAACCCAGCTCCCCGCACCGCATAACGATAGGAGGCGCCGATTCTGAGAGAGCACGCTCCGACTCTCCCAATCCGGCAGCGGCGACGCCAGCCCACCTCGCGTCGCTCGAGCCACGACGGTGCCAAAGGCCTGGCACGAACGCGAAGGGACGAAAAGAGGCTCTCCACACTGTCCATCCCACCAGCGGTGGCCGGACATCGCATCAGGAGACCATCGCTCGACGTCCATCGAGTATCGGTGACGCGTCCGAGAGGACTTGGGGGGGAACGATGTCTCCCCCCACTGGTGCAACGCTCTACGGCGTGGAGGAGGCGCGCCACACCTGCCGCCCCAGCCCGCGGGCTGGGAGACTCGGGGTCGTGAGGCGCCACCGGCACATCGCGAACCCCTCGCCCTCGACGTCGGCACCCGCCGCCCGCGGCGGCGCGAGGCGCCATGCGATCGCGCGCCTCGCTCCCGGGCAGAGGGCCCTCATCGCATGAATTCTCAGCTTCTGGTCGATGCGATCGCGCGTCAGTCGCTCGTCTTCATGTCGCAGGTGTCTTCCGCCGAGGGCGCCCCCTCGCCGCTGCAGCACGCGGCGGACGAGGTGTTCGTCAGCGTGGTCCGCGAGCTCGAGGAGCAGGGCTTCGGGGGGAAGGTGATCGCCGGCATGTTCGGCCTGGCCCTGCGCGCGTATCGGCGGAAGGCGCGGCGCCTCGCCGAGTCGGTGACCGCGCGCGGGGTGACCCTCTGGGGGGCTGTCCACGCGTTCCTCACCGAGGGGGGCGAGGCCAGCCGCCGCGAGATCCGGGATCGTTTCGCGCACGACGAGAAGGGCACGGTGCGCGGGGTCCTCGACGATCTGGAGGCGAGCGGCCTGGTCCGACGCCGCGGGCGTGGCAAGCACACCCGGTACCGGGCGGCGACGGCCACCGAGCTCGAGGCGCTGGGGCTCAGCGGCGCCACCAACTCGGCCGAAACCAACCAGGCGCTGGTGTGGGTCCACGTCTGCCACGCGGGACCGCTCGGCAAGGAGCAGCTCGCGGAGCTCCTGCCGCTCGCTCCCGCCCTCCTCGAGGACGCGCTCGCCGCGCTGGTGGCGGACGGTCGCGTGCGCACCGAGGAGGGTCCTGACGGCACGCGCTACGCCACGGATCGCTGCCTGATCCCGGTGGGCGACACGGCGGGCTGGGAGGCGGCGGTGATCGACCACCACCGCGCGGTGCTGAACGCCCTCGCGGCCAAGATCCAGAACGGCCGTCACGGCTCCGCGGCGGACGACGAGGTGGGCGGCACCACGGTTTCCTACGATCTGTGGCCCGGCCACCCCAAGGAGCGGGAGGTCCGCGAGCTGCTCGCCGGCACGCGCCGGCGGCTCGCCGAGCTCTGGCAAGAGGTCGAGGATCTCAATCGGGAGCAAGCCGCGAACGAGGGCTACCGGATCACGTTCTATTGCGGCCAGTATCGGCTGGAGGACGAGCGCACGCCGTGATCCGCCGCCGCGCCGGGGCGCGCGGCGCCGGCGCACGGCTCATGGACGGGCGGCCCGGCTCACGCGGGCGGGCGGCTCCGCGGACGCCCAAGCGCGCAGGGTGACGAGCAGCGGGCAGTCGCCCTCGGTGCCGCAGAGGGCGCTGCGCTTCGCGTCAAGCTCCTGGGTGATGACCTCCGTGCCGACGCCCCAGGCCCGAGCGCAGCCGATGAGCGTGGCGGTTCGCGCCGCGTTCACGCTCGGGCCCTCGGCGACCACCACGCTCGCCGGCGCCGTCGCGCAGGCGCGCTCGAGCGCGGCGACGGCGGCCGCGTCGGTGCGGGAGAAGGACCCATCGGGCGTCGAGTGCGCGAAGAACCGCGGCCCGACGATCCGCGCGGGGCAGGTCCGGGCGCCACAGTCCGCGCCGAGCCAGGCCACGAAGGGACCGAAGTCCGCGAGGTCCGGCCGCATGTCGTGGTCGAGGTGCTCGGTGGAGGCGCCACCCGGGCCGAGCGGACCGAGCTTGCCGTAGGCGGCGACGGCGCCGCCGACGAACGACCACACGGCGGGGAGCGCGGCGGGCGTCTTGCCGGCGGCCACCTTCTGGATCTCGTGGCGGAAGATGAGCTCGTGCTGACCGTCGTCGTCGTAGTCGTAGACCATGAGCGGCGGGACCCGCAGGCCGCCCGGCGCGAATTCGAGGGTACCGAGCAGGGTGGACTGCTCGCTGCCGTCGGGATCGAGGTGGATCGCCGAGAGCTGTGCCTCGAGGCTGCGCGCGGCGCCGCTGCCGCTCGCCCTGAGCGCGTCGAGCCCGACCACCCAGGCCCCGAGCCCCGCCATCTGGCAGAGCCCGAAGCGCGGCAGCTTGAGCGCGTCGGCGCTGGTGAGCGCGGCCCCGTCGGGGAGCTTCTGCGCCGCCTCCGCCACGCGCTGGCTCGCGACGCGCAACGCCTCGCACTTCTTGCGCAGTCCGAGCGCCACCGGCAGGACCAGGCTCGCCGATTCGCCGTCGACGGTCAGATCGTACTGGGTGTCCGACCATTCGACGCGGATCTTGGCATGCTGTCCAGCGCGCCAGGGCGCGACGACGCGGAGCTCGCCCTGCGCGTCGGCCTCGATCACGTTGGCGAGGCGCGGATCGAGAGCGTCCGCGTCGGTCGCCGTGTCAGTCGCCGTCTCCGCGGCGCTCGCGACCGGCACGGCGCTCACCGCGGGAGCTGTGCTCGCTGCGGGAGCCGTGCCCGCCGCCTCGGCCGCCGCCAGCGCGGCGAGGTCCCGCACGGCGCGGACCGGGTGTCCGCCGGTGCCGTTCTTCTTGCGGCAGAGGAGCTCGAGCCAGCCCCCGCTGGCGGTCGCCGCGCAGCCGAGCCCCACCGCGTTGGTGACGTTCACCTCGCTCCCCCCTGCAAACGACGCGGGCGGGGCCGCGTCCTCGGCCGCGTTCGCCAGGTCCGCGCCGCCGGGCGCCGGGGCCGTCGCCGACGCGCTCGGGGCCGCGCTCGCCGCCCCAGTCACGCTCGATGCGGGAGCCGAGGCGCTCGCCGCCGCGCTCAGCTCTCCTGTCGGCGCGCGCTGGCAGCCGAGGGTCATCGCGGTGACGAGGGTGACGCCGAGCGCCCCGAGCCGCCCGCCTCCCGGCCTCAGCGTCCGCGTCCGTCCCCAGCCCCGCTTTTCCGTCGAGCTCATGGATGATGGCCTCTCTCCGCCCCGCTGCCCTCTGGCTCGGCGGACGCCGGTGCCGCCCGAGACGAGCCGTGCTGGCTCGCCCGGACGCCGACGGGTGACGTCTATCCCGATGCTGCCCATGGCTCCAGCGAGAACGCGCGAGCTCCCGTTTCGAGTCCGGCGCGCGGAGCTTTCGCGCACCCCCTGCGGCGGTTCCGCCCGCGCCCCGGCGGCCGCTGCCCTACCGGGCGCCCGCGACGATGCTGTCGAAGTCGTGCAGGAGCCGGAGCAGCGGCTGCGCCTCCGGGACTGAGGAGTGGTAGTCGTACTGGCGAAGCGCCATCAGCCCCACCTGGCTCGTGGACGGCAGCGCGTCGGACTCGGCGGCGGCGCGCGCGTTGGGCAAGAAGACGCACTGGAGCCACAGCTCGAAGGACGGCGCGTCGAGGTAGGTCCGGAGCGTCCCGGCTCGGACCTCGGCCAGCAGGTCCGGCGGGTTTTCGCTCCACCAACCGAGGCGCCGGAGCTCCGCCTCGATGGCGTCGAGCTGGTGGAGCACGCGCCGCAACCTCTCGGAGCGTGATACCACCGGTCGGCTCCGGTGCGCTCGGGCGGCAGGGTGGCGAACCATGACGGACGCCCCTCTCACAGCTTCTCTAGCGGACGCCCCGGCGCCGGCCAGTCCAGGTGGAAGAACTGGCCGCGCGGCGCGTCCACGCGCTCGAAGGTGTGGGCGCCGAAATAGTCGCGCTGGGCCTGGAGGAGGTTGGCGGGGAGCGAGGCGGCGCGGTACCCGTCGTAATAGGCGAGCGCGGACATGAAGATGGGCGCCGCGATGCCGCTCTCAGCCGCCAGCGCCACCACCGTGCGCCAGTGCTTCTGGGCCCGGCGGAGGGTGCCCGCGAAGTAGGGGGCGAGCAGCAGGTTCTGGAGCTTCGGGTCCGCCTCGTAGGCCTCGGTGATGCGCTGGAGAAAGACCGCGCGGATGATGCAGCCACCCCGCCAGATCCGGGCGATGGTCGCGTAGTCGAGCTTCCACCCCTGCGCCTGATCGGCGGCGCGGAGCAGCTGGAAGCCCTGGGCGTAGGCGCAGATCTTGGAGCAGTAGAGGGCGTCACGCACGGCCCGCACGAGCTCCCCGCGGCGCGCCGCCAGGCGTGGCGGGCGGGGCCCGACGAGCACGCGGCTCGCGGCCACGCGCTCCTCCTTGAGCGCCGAGAGGTAGCGGGCGAACACGGCCTCGCCGATGGCGTTGGCGGGCACGCCGAGGTCGAGCGCGGCCGCGCTGGTCCACTTGCCCGTGCCCTTCTGGCCGGCCGTGTCCAGGATCCAGTCGACCAGGAAGCTCCGCGGATCCAGCGGGTCGCGCTGGTGGAGGATGTCGGCGGTGATCTCGATCAGGTAGCTGGAGAGGTCACCGCGGTTCCAGGTCGCGAAGACGTCCCCGATGGCGCCCGCGGACATGCCGACAAGCTCCCGCAAGAGCCAGTAGCTCTCGCCGATCACCTGCATGTCGGCGTATTCGATCCCGTTGTGGACCATCTTGACGAAGTGGCCCGCGCCGTTCGGCCCGAGGTACGCGGTGCAGGGCACCCCGCCGCGCACGGGGCGGCCGGGCGCCGCGCCCCCGATCTCGCGCCCGGTCGCGGGGTCCACCTTGGCGGCGATCGCCTCCCAGATGGGCTTCAGGCGCCGGTACGCCGCCCGGTCGCCGCCGGGCATCAGCGAGGGGCCGAAGCGCGCGCCGAGCTCGCCGCCGGAGATACCGGAACCGAAGAACTTGAGCTTGCCCGCGGTGTCGCGCTCGCGACGGATGGTGTCCGTGTAAAGACTGTTGCCGGCGTCCACCACGAGATCGTCCGGGCCGAGGCCGGCGGCGAGGAGCTGCGCGACCACCGCGTCGACCGCCGGCCCCGCCTTCACCAGCACCACGATCACGCGCGGGGTCCGGAGGCGCGCGAGCAGCTCAGCCGGCGTCGCGCAGCCGACCAGCCCGCCCGGGGTGTCCGGGTGCTCGGCGAGCAGGCGCTGCATCTTCTCGACGGTGCGGTTGTAGACGGCGACGCGAAACCCGTGGTCCGCCAGGTTCAGCGCGAGGTTCTTGCCCATGACCTCGAGGCCGATGAGCCCCACGTCGGCCAGATCGTCCGCCCTCACCTTCCGCTTCAGCATCGCGCTCCTCCGCTAACGAGGGGAGGAACATGGCCCGCTCTCCCCGCGCCGGCAAGGGGCTGCGCGCGGCGCTCCCGCCCGAGCTCAGCCGAGCAGCTTCCGCACGAGCGAGCGCGCCAGCGTGGTGGCGACGGTGCTCGCCGCGCCGGTCACGGCGCGCTGCCCCGCGCGGGTAAGGGTGCTGCTGCCCTGGGCCTTGGTCTTGCGCCCCTTGGCGGCCTGCATCGAGACCCGCTCGTGGTGGGTGACGATGCGCTCGAGCTCCCCCCGATCGAGCCACACGCCGTGCTCGTCGCAGACGTCGACCTCCACGTCGCCCTCCACGCGGACCCGGTCCATGGGGCGAGCGCAGACGGCACAGGTGATGGTGGGGCGGGTCATCGGCGGGAGAATAGCGCGCGCGCACCGTGGTGCGCTACCGTCCCCGCGTGAGGAGCACGCTGTCCATCGTGGCGACCGCCGCCCACGTGCTGCTCGCGTTCGTCCCGCTCGCGCTCCTGGTGTACGTCGCCCGGCGCCTGCAGACCGACTCGTGCAACCACGTCGGGCTCTCGCCCCTCGGGGTCGCGCTCGCCTGCCTCGGCCTGCTCGTCGTGGCGGGGCTCCTGCGCTGGGCGCTCCGGCGCCGGCTGGACAGCCTCGCCGTGGTCGCGCTGCTCCCCTCCCTCTTCGCGGTCGCCGTCACCGTCCCGCTCGACCGCTGCAACCTCCTCATCGGCTACGGGACCTTCACCGCGCGGCACCTGCCGGACGCCGATCCTGATTGTTGCGCCCACGTGCCCCGCATGCCGGTCTGCCGCGCCGCGGAGGCCGCGCGAGCCGAAGCGGCGCGCGAGCGCTCCTGGCAGCTCGCGACCGGGATCTTGCCACCGGACGTGGCGGCCCAGCGGACCGTGGCGGCGCTGGAGGCGGCGCTCCAGGAGCAGCAGCGACGGGTGGGCGACGACACGGCGCAGCTGGCAAGGGAGCTCGCCGAGCAGGAGCAACGGCGGCGCCGCGAGGAGGTCGATCGCCAGTGGGGCGCGGCGATGAGCGCCCGGCTGCTCTCGCTCCGCGACCGGGGCGCGGGCTTCCTCGAGGTCGGGCCGCTCGCCGAGGAGCGCCGCCAGCCGCCGAACGACACGGGACGCCCGAACGGCTGCCTCCCGAAGCTCGACCAGGTGCGGGTCCTCGAGACGCCCACGGGGTGGTTCGTCCCCGTCGCCCCGGCCGACTTCGCGCTCTGCAGCTACGAGCTCTGGTTCGTGCCGCGGGCGGCCACCGCGGTGGCGAAACCCGCGCGCTCGACGACGGTCTACGAAGAATTCGACCTCGATTTCACGGTCCGGATGGTGGCGAGCGATCCGGACGACGACGGGACGGTCGAGGCGGTGCTGGTCCGCGGCTGGGAGCACCCGGAGGGCGTCGGCGAGGGACAGCGAGTCCTCGTCGTGGAGCCCACCGGCGAGCCGCGCGAGACCCCCTGGTCCGGCGTGGAGGACGTCGACGGTGACGGACGCCTCGACGCCCTGCTCGACTTCTCCCTGACCCGCAACGGGGCCGGCTGCGACGACCAGGTGGCGTGGGATCCCGAGGACCTCCGTGCGCCAACCTTCGCGCTGCGCGCCGTCGGCGGGGGGCGGTTCTCCGTCGCCGACCCCGCGGCGCGCGCGCACCGGGCGGGTGTCTGCCGCGACGCCGGGCCGCTCGCGGCGGCGGTACGGCGCGGCCAGGTGGACGAGCACGAGGTCGCCCGTCGCCTCCTCTGCCGCCTCGCCGACGGCGAGCCGCCGGAGGCCCTCCGCGCGGAGCTCGCCGCGGTCTGCCTCCGCCGCTGGTCCGTCCCCGAAGACTGCGCCGCGCTCCGCCCCGGCACCTGCCGCTTCGCCGACGTGCTGCAGGGCTGGCTCAACGAGCTCCCGGGGTTCTTCGCGGGGGGGTGAGGCGGGTCATCCGGGTAGCGCTCGAGCGCTGCCCGCGCTGCGGGGCCGCGATGAAGCTCCGCGCCGTCGTCACCGAGCCCGCGAACGGCGGCCCCGCTCGATTTGTCTTCGCGCCGGAGTGAGCGAGCCCAGAGCGCGCCCGGCGCTGCGGCTGCGGGCCGGGCGCTCGGGGCCGGGCAAGCAGCGGCGGGGAGCCGATCGGTGCTCTAGAGCACCGATCAGGTTGCCGACAGCGACGGAGGCCCGGAAAATGCCTCCGTGCAGGGCGAGGAGACATTTTCCAGGCCTCCTTCGCCGAAGTCTGCTCCCGGTTCGGTGCTCCAGGTCGTTGATTTCTCGCAGCAATCAACCTGATTGCTGCTCTAGCGGGGTTCCCGCTCTCGGTCCGCTTCGACCACCTGACGAGGGGGTTCGTGATGGCTCTCGAAACCCAACCCGAGCTGCCCCTTTCGGTTCGGTCCCCAGCACCACAGCCGACCATTGGCGTCTCCGGCGCAGAAATGCCCGTCCCCCGCTAGGCTGACGATGCCCTCCAGCTCCGGCAGGACGTCGGCCCGCTTGCCTCGGTCGGCGGGTTCGAAGCAGGCGACTCGCCCCGAATCGAGGCTGGCACAGGCCTCCTCCGCACCGATGGCGACCTCGATACCGCGACCGGGGAGGGGCTGAACCAGAGGTCGCGACGAGCCGTGATCCCAGCACCAGATCTCGCCCTCCAGGGACACCCCACAACCACCAAGATCGCTCACCGCGATCCTCTCGAGCGCCGGCAGGCCCCCGATCCGGGCGGGGCGCGAGAGCCCCGCGTCATCGTCTTCGCTCCAGCACCAAGGGACGCCCGGAGCATCCAGCGCACAAGCCGCCGAATCGGACACCGCGATGGACCGTGCCGGTGGCAGCCCGAGGACACGGGTCAGCGTCGCGCCCGTCGGGACGAACCCCCCGCACCTGACGGCGCCGGTGACGAGAAGCGCGCAGAGCAGGCCGCCGGTGCCGCCGATCGCCTTCACCCCACCGTCGATGGCACCGGAGGGCTCGGCGAACGTTCCGTCGAGCCTTCGGTGATAGGACATCGAGTGGTAGCAGCGCAGGGCGCCACCGGCCGTGAGCGCGCAGATCTCCGTCGAGCCGTAGGCGACGGCGCGGGCGCGCTCGAAGGTCGGCATGCGAAGCGGTCGAGTGTACGCGCAGTCCCGCGACTGCTCGAAGCAGCCCCAGCAACGAACGACCGGCGCCGAGTCGTCGGTGACGCACGTCGTGTCCGCGCCGAGCCATGGACGGAGAGTACCTGCGCCCCGGTATGACGGGAGATGCGGCCGATAGGGACCACGAGGCTCGCTGGCGCTCGAGCGTGGGGGCGCGCCGGAGCGCGCGGGAGATCCCTCGGGTGGCGCGGTCAATCGCGACGCCGCCGGTGTCGCTGCGTCATCGAGGCTCGCGCCCTGGCGGCGGTTGCAGCCAGCCGCGGCGAGCACGGCGAAGCCGGGAGCCAGCAGGCGAAAGGACGCAGCGAGCACGGGCTCGATCCTGGATCACGGAGGAGCGCGACGCTTGCGGCGAGCCACGACGGGGGGCTGGGGGACCCCGGCGCCCTGGCCCTCCGGGTAAGCTATCAGATCCACGTTGAGAGGACTTCCGGAGCCCGACGCCGCCGCGCTTCGCGACCACCCACGCCGGCGCCCCGGTGATGCAATCGGCCACAGTGCGCGCTGGCGTGGTGAGGCGCTCCACCTCAAGTACAAGACCACGCCATTCGTGGTCACGGGGTCGGCGAGGCGACGGTCCCGGAGTCAGGGGCGCGATGGGCGCTGCGACGACGGCGTTCGAGGTCGCAACGCCCGCGCTCGGGATGGCGACGCCGGGCGAGGCAGCGGCGGGGGTCACGACCGCGTCGCTCGTCGCGGCGGGTGCGGCCTCGTCCGTCGTCTTCCCGCGGCCGCCGCGGCCCGCGTGGAGGGAGGGCGCGATCAAGTCGGCGTGGCCTTCCAGGAGGAACCCGGCGGTGCTGGGACTGCCATACTCGCCCGACGATGCTCGCGATGGGTGGGCTCGCACCGCGTCCCCGGACTCCATCGAGCTCGGCGTTCGCGGCTGCGCTCGCGCTGCTGATCGGGTTCGGGCTCACGCTGCCCCGGCAGGTGGTGTCCGCGTTCGAGCGCGAAGAGCTCCTGTGCGAGGAGGCGGCCACGCACCTCGCACACTGCTGCCCGGGGATGCATCCCGATCGGATCTCGTGCACCTTCGTGGACCCCGGGTGCAGTGAGGACGGGAGCGGCATCGATCCGGACGTCTCGGAGGTCGAGGGCCGCTGCTGGCGCGCGCTCTCCTGCGACGAGATCCGGGATCGGGGCGTGTGCGCCACGCTCGCGGATCCCGAGGGAGGAACGCCCCGTTGCGAGTGATCCCCGCCGCGCTCGTGGTCGTGCTGGGCGCGCGCGCAGCGGCGGCTGCCCCGCCGGAATCACCGCCGCCCGCGTCGTCGATCGCCGTCGCGGGCGCCACGCCGTCGGCGGCCCCACCCCCGACGCCCGCTCCGGGTCCGCTGGACCAGCGCCCCCGCGCACACGGCCCGACGCAGATCGCCGGGCGGCTCGCGCTGCTCGGCAGCGCGCGATCGATCTACGGCATCCCCGTCGGCGGGGGCAGCGCCACCGGCGGCTTCGGGATCAGAACGGCGTCGGGTCACGTCGAGCTCCTCCTCACCGGGACCGGCTTCTGGGGTCGCAGCCGCGCGGGCATGGAGTGGCTCGGTGGTGCGGGCGGGATCGAAGCGGACTGGCTCGGAGCGCGTTGGCACGTGGGCTCGGGCTTCGAGGTGGGCAGGATCGGCGTCAACGGCGCCACCAGCACGCCGCTCTCGGGAGCCACCACGACCACCGTGTTCCTCGGCGGCGCGTACCGCTTCCGCTCCGCGCCGGGGCGTCCGGTCCCCTTCGTGGGGGCGCGCCTCGGCATCGAGCTGTACGCCGACGTCGAGCAGGGAGAGCCGACGATGGGGGTCGTCGCCGTCGCGGTCCCCTGGGTCGCACCCGCGTTTCTCACCATGGACGACGACGTCAACGTCGCGGCGCTCGCGCCCGCGCTGATGGTGGGCGTGGACCTCTGATCGTTCTCCTCCCCCACCCGTCGGGCCCGCGCCGCGCTCAGACCCGCGTCCGGTACACGCAGGCCTGCCACGGCGCGAGGCGAAGGACACCGGCGCCATCGGCCTCGACCGGCGGGGCTCCCTGGTTCGAGAGCAGGAGCTCGGCCGTGCGCGGCTCGAACCAGTCGGCGACTGGCAGCGAGGTGGGCTCCTGGGTCCAGTTGAGGACCACGACGATCCGGGTCCGCTCGAGGACGCGCGCGTAGACGTAGGGCCCGGGGTCGGGGCTCAGGGGCACGAAGTCGCCGTAGACGAGGCAGGGCTCCTGCTTCCGGAGCGCGATGAGTCGCCGGTAGTACTGCAGGACCGAGCCCGGCTCACGCTCCTGGGCGGCCGCGTTGAGCTCGCGGAAGTTGTCGTTGACCCGGAGCCACGGCTGGCCCGTGGTGAAGCCCGCGTGCGCCTCGGCGGACCACTGCATGGGCGTGCGCGCGTTGTCGCGCGAGTGCTGCTGCAGCTGAGCCAGCGCCTGCGCCTCGGGCACGCCCCGGGCGATGCTCTCGCGGTACTCCCCGAGCGCCTGGATATCGTCGTAGTCCGAGGCGCGCTCCCAGCGGACGTTGGTCATCCCGAGCTCGTCCCCCTGGTACAGGAACGGCGTGCCGGGCGCGGTGAGCAGCAGCGTGGCGAAGAGCTGGGCAGACGCTTCGCGAGCCTCCCCCTCCGCCCCGAACACCGACACCAGCCGCGGGAAGTCGTGGTTCCCCAGGGTGGTGGTCGTCCAGGCTCCGTGTCGGCGAAACTCCGCGTACCAGTCCTCGAGCGCGCGCCGGAGCGCGGAGCGATCGCCGGCGGCGAAGATCTGATCGAACTGAAAGAGCAAGCAGAGCTCGTGGCGCGCGGGATCGACGTAGCGCGCGGCACGCTCGGGGTTCAGAAAGTGGCACTCCCCCACCGTCATGACGTCGTAGTGGGCCAGGACCTCTCGGTGCATCTCCTGCAGGTACCCGTGCACGTGGGCCGTGTCGGCGTAGTGCTCGATCCCCGGCACGTGGGCGTAGCGTTCACCGAGGACGGCCGGGGCTGCGGCCGAGTCGGGAACCCCGGGCACCTTGGCGATGAAATTGATGACGTCCATGCGGAAGCCGTCGATCCCCAGGTCGAGCCACCAACGCATCATGGCGTAGACCGCCCGGCGGAGCTCGGGGTTGGCCCAGTTGAGATCCGGCTGCTTCTTCGAGAAGAGGTGGAGGTAGTACTGGCCCGTGGTGGGGTCGAGCTCCCACGCCGGACCGCGAAACCACGAGCGCCAGTTGTTCGGCGGCCCGCCGTCGCGGGGGTCGGCCCAGATGTAGTAGTCCCGCCGAGGATTCCGGCGTGACGCGCGGGACTCGACGAACCAGGGGTGTTCGTCCGAGGTGTGGTTCACCACCAGGTCCATGATGAGCCGCATCCCGCGGCGATGTGTCTCGCCCAAGAGCTGGGTGAAATCCTCCATACTGCCGAACTCGGGCATGATCGTCCGGTAGTCGGAGATGTCGTAGCCGTTGTCGTCGTTGGGGGATCGGTAGATGGGGCACAACCAGAGCACATCCACGCCCAACCGCTGCAGGTAGTCGAGACGCGCGACGATGCCGCGGAGATCCCCGATGCCGTCGCCGTTAGAATCCGCGAAGCTGCGGGGGTAGATCTGGTAGACGACCGCTTCTCTCCACCAGGATCGCTGCATGGGCTGCTCCGCTCTCGGGGGGCTGCTCAGCGCCGCCCGCGCCCCTTGCGCGTCACCCGCAGCAGCGCCGTCCGCGGGTGCATCTCGAGGTGGCCGCGATCGTCCTCGCCGCGGAGCAGGCGCAGCGCGCCCGCGTAGGCGATCATGGCGGCGTTGTCGGTGCAGCTCCGGAAGGGCGGGATGACCACGCGGATCCCGTGGCGCGCGCCGACCTCGGTCGCGCGCTCGCGGAGCTGCTGGTTGGCCGCGACGCCGCCGCCGAGCACCAGCTCGGCGACGCCCTCCTGGCGCGCGGCCCGCACGGCCTTGCCCACCAGCGTCTCGACCACGCGGCTCTGGAACGCGGCGCAGAGGTCGCGCAGGACCTGGTCGTCGCCCGGGCGACCGTGGAGCGACACCCAGCGCGCGACGTTGGACTTGAGCCCCGAGAAGCTAAACTCCAGGGTGGCCCGGCTCGACATCGGCTGCGCCAGCGGAATCGCGCGCGGATCGCCCTCGCGCGCCAGCCGATCGATGATGGGGCCGCCCGGGTAGCCGAGGCCGAGCAGCTTGGCGATCTTGTCGAAGGCCTCGCCGGCCGCGTCGTCGCGGGTGGCCCCGAGCTCGGTGACACTGGACAGCTCGAGGCCGTCGACCCGGTAGATCGCCGTGTGCCCACCGGAGGCGAGCAGGGCGACGAAGGGTAGCGAGGGCGGCGGCGGCGCCTCGACCCCCGGGTGGCGGAGGAACACGGCCAGGAGGTGGCCGACCAGGTGATCAACGCCCACCAGCGGGCGATCCGTCGCCCACGCCAGCCCCTGCGCCACCTGCACGCCCACCAGGAGCGCCCCCGAGAGCCCCGGCCGCGCGGTGACTGCGATCCCGCCGATCTCGGCGAGCGACTTGCCCGATCGGGCGAGTGCAGCCTCGACCACGGGGCGGACGGCGCGCAGGTGATCGCGGGCGGCGAGCTCCGGCACGACGCCGCCGTAGGGGGCGTGGAGCGTCACCTGGCTCTGCACGACGTCGCTCAGGACGGTCCCGTCCTCGGTGACGACCGCCGCCCCCGTCTCGTCACACGACGTCTCGATCCCGAGGACCAGCATGAGACGCGCTGCATACGACACCGCGGTCCGGTGTCAATCCGGCGGGACGCCTAGAACCCGCAGCCGTCGCGCCGCCGGGTGAGGTGGAACGTCGCGAACCCCGGCCGATCCACGGCCGGGGTGTCGTCGTCGGGATCGGGCGCGGGCTTGAACAGCCGGAGCTCGACCGAGTCGTCCCGCATCAGCGACAGGACGCCGAAGAGGGATCCGGCGCAGGTCGACTCGACCCACACGAGCACGTTTCGCTCGCGCCCGTCGCCGAAGTCGAGCTGGGAGATGGGGTCGTGGAACGCCTCCGAGACGGCCCGGAGGCGGACATCGCGAAAGAGCGGCGACGGCGCGCAGAGCCCGGTGAGGGCGTCGTCCGTACTCACCCGGCCCGGGTAGCGCGCGAAACCGTTGACATCGAACTCGAGACGCATCCGGACGGTCTCCGACTCGGCCCCGTCCGCCATGAAGCCGGTCTGGAAGGACGCACCCACCATCTTGCCGCAGAAGGCAGCGTCGCCGTCGGTGTCGAACCGCTCGAGATCCCGGCAGCCGACGGCGCCGACCGCCGCCACCAGCCCGAGGATCCCCAGCAGATGCCGCTCGCTCATCGCTCGAGCTCCCTTGCGGCCGCCGCGCGCACGCGCGGCTCCGGGTCCTGCTCCGCCGCGCGCCGGAGCGCCGGCCGCGCCGCGTCCCCCTCCACCCGCGCGAGCGCCCGGATCGCGGCCTCGCGGACCAGCGCCGTCGCGTCCTCGCGCGCCGCGCGCTCGAGGGCGGCGCGGACGGCGGCGGAGCGCGCCGCGGGCCCGATCGCGGCGAGCGCGTCGGCGGCCCACACGCGCGGCGGCCACTCGCCCGGGGCCGCGAGGAGCGCCGCGACGGCCGCCACCGACGCGGCGTCAGGACGCACCGACGCGGCGGCGAGCGCCGCGCGCTGCACGGTCGGGGTCGAGTCGGACAGCGCGGCGAGCACCGCCGCCCGAGCGGCGGGCTCCTCGCGCGGCGCGAGAAGCTCGAGCGAGCGGGCGCGGATCTCCGGCGATGGATGGGCGGCGAGCGCGAGGAACGCCGGCACCACCGCGGCCGCGACGCGGTCCGCGACGCCGGCCGCCGCACGAAGCTCGGCCGGCGTCGCCCCGGCGAGGTCCCCGGTGAGCGGGGCGAACCCCGCGCGACCCTCGATCGGCCGGATCGCGTCGGCCACGGCGCGGGCGCGCTCCGGCGAGCTTACGGCGGCGGCGGCCGCGGCCTGGGCCAGCGGCGACGCCAGGCGCTCGAGCGCCGTGACCCGCTCGGAGAGGGAGTAGCCCGTCGGGCGCAGCGACTCGAGGCAGCGCGCCAGGTCGATGCGCCCCTCACCCGCCGGCAAGAGCTCCGCCGGCTCGCGGAGCTTGCCGGTGGCGAGCAGCGCGGCGGCCGCGGCGGCGGCGCGCTGGACCTCGGGGTCCGCAGCGACCAGGGCGTCGGCGACGACGCGGTCGACGTCCGGCGCCCGGACGCGCACCAACCCGAGCACGGCGGCGCCGCGTACCGTCGGATCCCCGGCGGCAGCGAGCTCGGTGAGCACGTCCACGCTGGTCCCGCCGCCGAGGCGTCCGAGGGCGTCGGCGGCCGCGGCGCGCGGCAGCGGCCCCCACCCCGGCTCTCGCGCCACGCCGACGAGCAACGCCCGCGAGCGCTGGTCCTGGAGCAGGCCGAGCCCCAGCGCCCCGAGGGCGCGCAGGCTCGGGGCCTCGCTCTCGACCAGGGCGACGAGCAGGCCTCGCGCGCGCGGGTGGCGCAACCGAGCGACGCCCCACGCCGCGGCCACGACCACCGGATCGCCCTCGTCCGCGCGCGCCCTCCCGTGGTCGAGCAGCACTCCCTCGAACCGCGGCAGGAGCGCGGGATCGCCGAGGGAACCGGCCGCGATCATGGCCCGTGCGCGGAGGTCCGGCGCGGCCGGGCCGGTGGCGTACGCGATCAGCGCGGGCCCCGCGCCGGGGTTGCGGATGTGGGACAGTAGCTCGATCGCCACCCGCTGCTGCTCCTCCCGGTCGTCGCCGAGCGCATCGAGCAGGGGCTTGACCGCGCGCTCGCCGATGCGCCCGAGCGCCTCGCGCGCGGCCGCGGCCGCGGTGGGATCCTCGGCGAGCGTCCGGTGCACGAGCGGCAGCGCGAGCGCGCCGTAGAGCTCAACGAGGAGCCGGCGATAGAGCGGTCGCTGCGGGTTGCCGAGGGCAATCGGCAACAGCTCCCGCTCCAGCACCTCGAGATCCCCGCGCCCCAGGTGGACCTGCATGCTCATCCGCGCCGCCCGTGCCACCAGCTCCTCGTCCGGCGACGCACGGACCACTCGGCGCAGGAGCCGGTCGGCCTCGTCGACCTCCCCCTCGCCGAGGAGCAGGTCCGCGAGCTCGAAGTAGACCGGGAAGAGGCGGTCGTTCTTGAGGATCGCCTGCCGGAGCTGGGTGATGGCCTGCGCGGTCTGGTGCCGCCGGCGGTACATCTCGCCGAGGCGGCGGTGCCCCTCCGCGTCGTCGGGGCTGAGCTCGACGGCGCGAGCCGCGTAGGCGACCGCCTCGTCGTCCGCGTAGAGCTCGGCCGCGTGCTGGGCCATCCGCTGGTAATACTCCCGCGCCCGCTTCGGATCGGCCTCGACCAGCCGCTCGAGCACGCCAATGGCCGCGCGGAGCTTGCGCTCCAGCACCAGGACGCGCTCGAGACTATTCAGGCTCGCCACGTCGCCGGGCGCGAGCCGGGTGACGGTCAGCAGCGTTCGCTCGGCCGCGGCGTGGCGCTGCTGGCGGAGCTGCACCTCCGCCAAGAGGCGCCCCGCCTCCAGATCCGGCGGGGACGCCTGAAGGCGCCGCGCCAGCGGGGCCTCGCGCCGCTCCAGGGTCCCCATCAGCAACCACAGCGTGACCACGTGCTGCCGGGCCTCGCGGGAGAGCTGCGGGTCCTGCGCGCTGGTCGCCAGCAAGCGCTCCCAGATCGCGAGCGCCTGGTCGTACCGCCGGCGGCGCTCGGGCTGCTGCGCGGTCGCGCCGGTCCGCTCGAGGGCGAGCGCGTGGGCCTTCTGGTACTTCACGGCGCCGCCACCGGCCTTCACCGCCTCGGCCAGCGACGCCAGCCCCTCGTCCGCGAGCCCGTGCTCCACGTACACCTCGCCGAGGCCGAGGAGCGCGTCGGCGCGGCTGCCGCCAACGCCGAGGAGCCGCTGCCAGGTGCGCTGCGCCTTCTCCTTATCCCCCTCCTCCCAGTACCGGTGCCCAAGCTCGACGAGGTGCCGAGGGTCCTGCACACCCAGCGCGGTCAGGCGCTGCAGCACCGCCAGGGCGCGCGCCTTTTCCTCCATGCGCTCGTAGTAGTCGACGAGCGCCGCCAGCGTCTCCTCGTCCCCCGCAGACCGAGCCTCGAGCTCCGCCAGGCGGCGCAGGGCCTGGTCGCGCTCGCCGCGCTGGATCAGCGCCTCGGCGAGCTGGAAGACGAAGTCGGGGTTGTGGGGGGCGGCGCGGATGAGCGCCTCGTACTCGGTGATGGCCGCCTCGAGCTCGCCCTGGATCTGTAGTAGCTGGATCACCTTCAGGCGCAGCTCGAGATCCCCGGTGTCCTTGGCGAGCGCCCGGCGGAAGACCTCCAGGGCGCGCTGCACCTGCCCGGTTTCCTCGTACAGACCACCGAGCATCCGGAGCTCCAGCGAGTCCGGCGCGCGCTGCTGCTCGAGCTCGGCCAGAAGCTCCCGGAGCCGATCGTCGGCGCGGTAGATCTCGACGATGATCTCGTAGATCTCGCGCCGGATCCCCGCCTGCGCCCCCGCCACGGCGAGCGCCCGACGCAGGGTCGCCAGCGCCGCCGTGTGGTCCCCGGCCTTCGCCTGGGCGTGCCCGAGGTCGCGCAGCGCGGGGCCGAGGACGCGGTTGTCCCCCGCCGCCGCCGCGACCACCGCCTGGTACTCCACCACGGCCACCGCAAACTCACCGCGCACGAAGAGCTCGCGGCCGAGCTCGCCGCGCACGTAAAAGGATCCCTTCGCCCGCTTGACGAGCTCCTGGTGGTGGCGGCGCGCGCCGGCCACGTCCTTGAGATCCAGGCAGAGCGTCATCAGCTGCCGGAGCACCTGCTCGCGATCGGCGTCGGTGGTGAGCCGGGGCAGCGCGGCCTCGTACCGCGCGCGGGCCCCGGCGCGGTCGCCGCGATCGACCAGGAGCTCGGCGAGTGCGAGCTGTGCCACGGGACGCCCCGGCTCCTCCGCGATGGCCCGCTCGTAGGTCGCGACGGCGCGCGCGCCGTCGCCCGCCTGGCGGTAGATGCCAGCGAGGGCCACCAGCGCGCTCCAGCGCTGGGCGCCGGGGTCCTGGGCGCGGCGCTCGAAGTCGGTGATCAGCGCGTCGAGCTTGCCGTCGCGCTGCCGGTAGAGGTCGGCGAGCCGCTGCAGCGGGAACGCGGCGCCGGGTTGCGCCAGGACGATGCCCGTGTAGCGCGCGATCAGCGCGGCGTCGCTGGGGCCCGCCGCGGCCGTCCCGCCCGGAGCCGGCGGGCGCGCCGCCCGGGCTGGCGCCGCGCCGCCGCCTGGTCGCGGGGCCGGAGTGGTGGCGCTCGGCTTCGGCTTGCGGCGCCCACCGGGGTTGAACTGGCCGCGAGCCTCGCCCGTCACCCCCTGCGCCAGCAGCAGGGCGCCGAGGCAGACCAGGGCGAGGGGTCGGCGCTTCACGCCCCGAAGCGTACCGACCCGCCCGCGCCCCCGCCACCAGGGACGGCGGCTCACGGCCCCCGGAGCGCCGCCGGGGCGGCGAGGGGCCGTCGGAACGGTCTTGCCCATCCCCCTGGTGCCACGCTGCGTGCTACACCGCGGCCCATGCTTTCGTTGGGCCGCGACCTGACGGGGAGCGGGCGCGAGCGCCTCGGCGCGGCGCTGCGCGCGGTCACGCTCGCCACGGTCCTCGGGGCGATGGTCACCCTCGCCCACGAGCTCGTGCAGCTCGGGCCCCTGCTCCCGGCGTTCCTGAGCCGCAACGAGCTCGAGATGGCCCGCCGGATGGCCATGCTCCACGCCGTCGCGGCGGGGGCGGCGGCGACCGCGATCGGGGCGTGCGTCCTGGTCTGGTCGCAGTGGCGCGCCGGTCGCTCCCTGGCAGCGCTGGAACGAGTCCTGTGGCTGCTCGGCCCGGCCGTGCTCCTGCCCGCGGTCCCGGTGGTGACGGCGACGCTCGCGTGGCGGGGCAAGCACGAGAACCTGCTCGTCGTGGTCGCCGCGCTCCTCCTGGTGACCGAGGTGCTGGCGCTCCGCGCGCTCACCGCCGCACCCGCTGGCGTCCGCGCGGTCCTCCGGGGCGCCGCGCAGCAGGTGCCGCCCTGGCTCCGTCGGCACGGCCCCTTCCTGGTCGTCCTCGCTGGCGCCCTCTTCTACGCCGGGTTCATGAGCTTCTACACCGTCCGGTGGCACTACAAGCTCGAGACGGGCAACTACGATCTATCGATCAACAACAACCTCATCTTCGGGGCGCTGCACGGCAAGTTCCTCCACAGCCCGGTGACGATGCCGGAGAACCCGGCCGCGTACGGCGCGATCCACGTCAAGCTCGGCACTTACGTCCTGCTCCCGCTCTACGCGCTCTACCCGCGCGCGGAGGCGCTGTTCGTCATCCAGTCGACGCTCCTCGGCCTCGGCGCGCTGCCCCTCTACGGCTTCGCCCGGCGGCACGTCTCGCCGTGGCTCGCGGTGGCCGTCGCGGTCGCGTACCTCCTCTACCACCCGATGCACAGCGTGACGTTCACCGACTGCAACTACATCCCGACCGCCACGTTCTTCGTGCTGGCGACGGTGTGGGCGCTGGAGGAGCGGCGCTGGGTCTGGTTCGTCCTGGCCTTCCTGGCCGCCTGCCTGATGCGCGAGGACATCCCCATCGGGCTGGCCGTCGTGGGCGCGTTCTTCGCGGTCAGCGGGCGGCGTCCGCGCGCGGGGCTGCTCATGGCCGCGATCGCCACGGGCTGGTTCGTCTACCTGCGCTTCTTCTGGATGGAGGAGAAGGGCGAGTGGTGGTTCCCGTCGATGTACAAGGGGCTCTGGTCGCCGGGCGAGGAGGGCTTCAAGAGCGTGATCAAGACGCTGGCGACGAACCCTGCCTTCGTGCTGACGCGCCTGGTCGAAAAGGACCGGCTCTACTACCTGCTCCACCTGTTCGTCCCGCTGGCGTTCCTGCCGGCGCGGCGGTGGTACCTGTGGGCCGCGTTCATCCCCGGGGTGGTCCTGACGCTGCTGGCGACGGACTACAAACCCCCCACCATGTTCTCGTTCCAGTACGTGATGCACTGGACGCCGTACCTCTTCCTGGCCACGCCGCTCGCCCTCGCGTCCATCGCGGCGCGCCCGGACGCGGGCCGGGCGCGGGCCGGGGCGGCCGCGGCGGCGATGCTGGTCGCCGCGCTGGCGCTCCAGTACAATTACGGGGCCTTCCCGGCGCGCGACGGGAGCGTGAAGGGCGGCTACAAGACGGTGGAGTTCTCCTTCAGCGACGAGGAGCGCCGTCGCTACGCCGACCTACGGGACGTGGTCGAGCTCATCCCCCCCGAGGCCTCGGTGGCGGCGACGGAGAACGTCGGCCCGCACGTCTCGTCGCGGGTGACCATCTACGCCGCGCGCTACGGCCCCCACGACGCCGAGTACTACCTCGCCTCGCGCAGGGAGCTCGATCTGAAGCAGACCCGGCCGAAGCTCAAGGAGGCGCTGGAGAGCAAGCGCTACGGGGTCCTCTTCCGCAAGGGCGACTTCGCGCTGATGAAGCGCGGGCACGACCCGTCCGGCAACGCGGAGCTGATCGCGGACTGGTTCGGCAGGCGCGACCCGGCGGACGAGGTCGACGACGATCCAGCCGAGGGTGACCGCCGGTGAAGCTCATCATTCAGATCCCCTGCCTCAACGAGCGCGACACGCTCGGCCCCACGCTCGACGATCTGCCGCGCCAGGTCGACGGGATCGACGAGATCGAAGTGCTCGTCGTCGACGACGGGAGCACCGACGGCACCGCAGAGCGCGCGGCGGAGCTCGGGGTCCACCACGTGGTGCGTTTCCCCCAGAACCGCGGGCTGGCGGCGGCCTTCATGGCGGGGCTCGACGCCGCCACGCGCCTCGGCGCCGACATCGTCGTCAACACGGACGCGGACAACCAGTATCGCGGGGCGGACATCCCCCGCCTGGTCGCGCCCATCGTGGCCGGTCGTGCCGATCTGGTCATCGGGGACCGCCAGACCGACAAGATCGCGCATTTTTCACCGGCCAAGAAGCTCCTCCAGCGCTGGGGGTCGGGCGTGCTCCGGGGGCTGTCGGCGACCGAGGTGCGCGACTCGCCGAGCGGCTTCCGCGCCATAAGCCGCCGCGCCGCGCTCCAGCTCTTCGTGCACAACCGCTTCACGTACACGCTGGAGACGGTGATCCAGGCCGGGCGCCGCGGGCTCACGGTGGTCAACGTCCCCATCCAGACCAACCCGAAGACGCGGGAGTCGCGCCTCTTCAAGTCGGTCCCGGACTACCTCCGGAAGGCGGGGCCGGTGATGCTGCGGGGCTACGCCATGTACCGCCCGACGCAGATCTTCCTCGCCATCGCCGGGGTGCTCCTGCTGTTTGGCCTGGGGCTGGCGCTCCGCTTCTTCATCGCCTACCTGACCCTGGACGGGTACGCGGGACACCTCCAGTCGCTCACGGTGGGGACGAGCGCCATCCTCCTCGCCTTCATCGTCTCGCTGGTGGCCGTGCTGGCCGAACTGCTGGCGACCAACCGGCGCCTGCTCGAGGAGATCCTGCTCCGCGTGCGTCGAGTGGACGCCGAGGTCGGGCGGCTACGGGGCGAGGACGCGCCCCGGGAGGGGATCTGGAGCACGGGAGCGGCGCCTTGGCGCCGGGGATGACGTGGACGGCGGCCCCTCCGAGGTGACGACGGTCGAGCCCGTGATCGCCCCCGTCGGGGGGGCGGCGCCGCCCGCTGGCGGCCGCCTCGCGGCGGCCCTCGCCTGGTGGCCCACCGTGGTCTTCGTGCTGCTCGGCCTCGCCTTGGTGGCCTGGGTGGGGCGCGGACTCTTCGTCCTGCAGGTGTCCTTCTTCGACGCGCGCTCCGACTACTGGGAGCACGCCGGGGTGCTGCGGGCGCTGATGGACTCCCCGTTGTCGCCGCGGAATTCCCACCTCGACACGGCCGACCCTTCGCCGCGGTTCATGCCCCTGTTCGTCCTGGTGGCGATCGCCGGCCGGCTCGTCGGGTACGACGCCTACCAGGCGATGGCGCTCGCGGGCACGGTGAACGTGGCGCTCCTGGTCGCCGGTGCCTTCGCCTTCTTTCAGTCCTATTTCGGCGATCGGCGCGCGCCGCTCTACGCGCTCGTCGTCCTCTTCGGGAGCTGGTACCACGGCTTCCGGTTCTCGAACGTCTATCAGCTCAACCTGCTGCTCGAGATCGCGTCCTACCCGTCCACGGCGGCGGTCGGGTTCACGTTCCTCACCTTCGCCGTCGCCGTCCGGACGCTGCGTGGCCAGAAGTCGATCCCGTGGCTGGTCTTGCTCGCCTTGAGCACGGCCAACGTGGTCCTCACCCACGCCCTCACCGCGACGATGGCGTTCACCGGCGTGCTCGCGATGGCCTGGTTCGAGCCGGAGATCGGGTGGCGCCGACGCCGGTCGGTCATCGGCGCTGTGCTGGCGTCCTGCGTTCTGGTCGAGCTGTGGCCGTATTTTTCGACCGTGCGAACGGTCCTCAACGGGCAGGAGGTCGACACCAGCTGGGTAGTCGACGGGCTCGAGGACCTCGTCGAGCGGGACTTCAGGCGGTGGCACCACCAGTTCTACGATCTGTTCCCGCTGGCGCGCACCTTCGGCTTCGCGGCGCTCGGCGCCTACGCGCTCGCGTGCTTCGCGGTCACCGGTCGCCACCGCTTCGTGCTCGCGGGCGCGCTGGCAATGCTGGGCCCCTTCGTCCTCAACACGTTCGTGAAGCTGCCCCTCGGCCACCGCTTCGTCCTGCTGTTCATCGGCTACCTCCAGATCGGGCTGGTCTGGCTGCTCCTGAAGCTCACGCCGGGCTACCGCGACGCCTGGTGGTGGATCCGGGGCCGGCGCTGGCGCCGCGTCGCCGGGCGCCTCTGCGTGGTGGCGCTGCTCGGCGCCATGACGACCATCAACGTGCAGAAGGCCCGCAAGGTGAAGGCGCCCGCGGACTCACGGCGCAACCTCGCCAGCTACTGCCGCGCGGTCGCCGAGGGGGCCTCGACGGGCGCCGTCGTGCTGGCCGATCCGGCGTCCTCCTGGCCGCTCCCCTCCTGCGGGGTCAAGGTGGTGGCCTTGCTGCACCAGAACCCGCTGGTCCCGGATCAGCGCGAGCGCAGCGACGCGGTGCGCGCCTTCATGAGCCCGGAGGGGTCGGACGGGCGCCGCGAGGCGATCCTGGACGAGTACCGGGTGACGCACGTCCTCACCCACCGCAAGACGCCCCGGAGCGTGGTCAAATTCCTCCAGAAGCGGGCGTCGCGCCGGTCCCTCACGGGTGGTTACGGGCTGCACACCCTGTCGAAGTGACCGGCGCGGCGGTGCCGCCCGTGGACGGGAGCCGGCGCGATGGTGCACGCGGCGGCGAAATCGGCTAGGACTCCCCGCGCCCCCGAGGCTCCGCGCACGGCCCCCGCGCCCGGCGCGGCACCGAGGGCGGTGGGGCGGCGCGCGCGACCGCTCCGCGCCTCGATCCCGGAGAGCTCGAGCATGAACAAGACCACCAGCATCCTCATCGCCAGCGGCGCGGCGGTCGTCGTGATGACCGTCGTTGGCTACCTGCTCGGGCGGTCCAACGCCGACTCCCGCCACGCCCGGGCGATCGCGGCCGCTGACCGCGGCGCGGCGCCTGTGGTCGACGTGACCGTCGGCAACGCCGGCTTCGTCTGGGGCACGGGCCCCGGCGGCACCGTGTTCGAGTTCGACGGCACGGCCTGGCAACGGCGCATCGGGATCATGAACCAGATCGACGCCGGCGTGGACGGCACCCTCTGGGGCCTGAGCGATTCGGGCCGCGCCTACCGCTGGACCGGCAAGGACTGGAAGCGGGAGAGCGGGCGGTTCCAGCGCATCTCCGTGGGGAGCAAGGACCACATCTGGGCGATCGATCCGGACACGGTGCCCAACCGGCTCGAGGGCGGCAAGTGGGCGAAGGGAAAGGGGAAGCTGCTCCGGATCAGCGTCGGCGCCGACGGATCCCTCTGGGGGACGGATCGCAAGCGCCAGCCCGTGCGCTGGAACGGCAGTAGCTGGGACAAGTTCCCCGGCAAGCTTGCCGAGATCGCGGTCGTCAACCGGGACGACGTCTGGGGGATCGACGAAGCGCGACGCCTCGTGCACTTCGACGGCAAGGATTTTGCGATGGTCGAGGAGGCGCCAAAGTTGGTGTCCCTCTCCGTGGGCGGCGACGGCACTCTGTGGACCGTGGAGGCGACCTCGCGCCGTCATTGAGCGCGAATTCTCCCCGCCGGACCGCCGCCCCACCCGGGGCCGCGGCGTCCCGGCGAGGGTGGACCGACGGGGTCCAGGGTCGGCGTCGAAGCCGGATCGTTCGACCGCGGCCCCCCCGGAGTTGACCCGGTCCGGCGATGGGATAGCTTCGGTCCGGCGAGAGGAGAACGGCACGTCATGGTGGACTCGGAGCGCGGGCAGGACGCAGGAACGACGGGGGGCGAGAGTGCCACGGGCACGGGCGAGCCCGCCCCGGCGGCGGCGCCCGTGCCGGCCGAGGCAGCGCCTCCCACCAGTCCCGCCGCGGTCGCGGCGCCGGCGGTGGACGCCCAACCCGCGGCGGACGCCCAACCCGCAGCGGACGCCCAGCCCGCGGCGGACGCCCAGCCCGCAGCAGACGACGGACCCGCCGCGACCAGCGAACCCGCCACCGACGCTGGAGTCGCGACGGCGCCAACCCCCGCGGCCGTGCCGGGCCCGGGCGCCTGGGCGACGGTTCGCCGGTTCTTCTGGCTGGATGAGCGCCTGGCGACGGCGAGAGAAGAGGGGTTCGTACCGAGCGTGCCGGGCTACCCCGAGTTCGAGGTCGCGCGCGAGGGCGTCGTCTGCGCCCAGCGTCTCGGCGAGCTCTCCGACACCAGGACGGGGGTGCTGCTGCTGCGCCGGGAGTCCGTCGAACTGCTCGTCGCGGCCCAGACCGCTCGCGCGGGGATCGCGAGCGAGGCCACGCCCTCCGCGCGCTGGGCCGCGCTCCTCGAGCACCAGCTGGGGAAGACCGCGGTGGAGGGGATCTCCGCCGAGGACCGCGCGCTGCTCGACGTCGCCTTCGCCCCCGACGCTGCGGTCCGTATCGCCGGCTTGCCGAAGGATCGCCGCACCGCGCTGGGCAACGCGCTCGCCCTGGTCACCGAGCGGCTCGCCGAGCAGCTCGAGCGCGAAGCCCAGCGAGTGTCCTCGATCCTGTACCAGCGCTGGCTGCGCATCGCGGCGGCGGTCGTCCTGCTCGTCGTCGTCGTCGCCGGGATGGCGATGCTCGTCCGCCGCGCTCAGCCCCCGACGAACCTGGCGCGGGGCATGCCCGTGAAGGCGAGCAGCCGCAACGCCAAGCACGGCTGCGATCCGCTGCAGGTGGTCGACGGCAACCGCGGCGGGCTCGGGTTCCACACGAATTCCGAGAATGAGCCGTGGGTCGAGGTGGATCTCGGCTCCGCCAAGTGGGTCGAGAAGGTGGTCGTCTACAACCGGGAGACCAACCCCGGGCGCGCCGTCCCGCTGACGCTCGAGCTAGCGGCCGAGCCCGGCAAGTACCAGGAGGTTGCGCGCCGGAACGAGGTGTTCGACGTGTGGACCGCCGAGGTGCCCGGACAGGAGGCGCGGTTCGTGCGGCTCAAGCTCCGGAAGAAGGAGTTCTTCCACCTGGCCGAGATCGAGGTCTACTGACCGCGTGACGGCGAGCTCGGAACCCGGGGGGGACGCGCCGGAGCCGCGGCCGGAGACCGCCGGCACGGCGGCGTCGCCCGGGGCGGTGGTGCCGGGCGCGGGGTTGAAGCGCGCGCTCCGGCCGCTGATGGTCGGGATCGGCGTCGTCTTCGTCGCGCTCGCCACCTGGGACCTGGCGGCGCGCTGGGAGCCCGGCGCGCTCGCCATCTCCACGCCGCTCGTCGCCGCCGCGCTGCTGCCCCTGGTCGTCGGCACCCTCGCCCAGGGCTTCGGTTGGATCGCGCTGCTCGGAGCGATGACGGGGCACCGCCCGCGCACGGTGCCCGGGCTGGTGCTCTACCTCGACTCGCAGCTCGGCCGGTACCTGCCCGGCAAGGTCGGTCTGCCCGCCGTGCGTATGGCGGGCGCCGATCGGGTCGGGGCGACACCGATGACCGTCGGGATCTCGGTCTTCGTGGAGATGCTGTCCTGGCTGGCCGTGGGCTGCACCCTCGGCTTCGCGTCGCTCTACGCGACCAACACGCACGCCGCCGGGGTGCTCTCGCTGCTCGGTCGCTTCGGGCTGCCGCTGCTCGGCGCCTCGATCGTGGGCCTCGTCCTGCTGTTGGTGGTCGACCGCCGGCACCTGCCAACGAGCCTCCGGGTGCGCCTCGCGGTGGGCGAGCGCGGGCCCCTGGTGCCGGCGGTGCTCCCGGGCTTCCACGTCGCCTACTGGGCGACCTGGGCGCTGCACGGCTACCTCGTGACCTGGGCGGTGACCGCGGATCCCAGCGCCGCGCTGGCCTCCCCCGGACTCTTCATCCTGGGGACGGTGCTCGGATTTCTGGCGGCGTTCGCCCCGGCCGGGGTCGGGGTGCGCGAGGCGGTCTTCGCCGCGGGGCTGGCGCCGGTGATCGGCGCGGCCCCCGCGCTGGCGGCGGCCCTCCTCTCCCGCGCGCTGTCGATCGTGGCCGACTTGCTCGCTTGGGGGCTGCTGCGGGCGGTGGCCCTGATCGGGGCTCGCCGCCGCTGACCGGCGCCGCGGCCGCGTCAGCTCGGCGCCACGCCGGCGGCCACGCTCGAGGCGATCGCGTCGCCCGACGGTGATAGGCCCCCGAGCAGGGCGCTCCGGCGAGGATCGCCGTCCGCCGTCACGCCGCCGACCACGCGGCGCACCACGTAAGGCCGCTCGTTGCGCGCCAGGTGTACGACGAGCTCGGCGATGAGGCCGGTGACGAGGATCTGCATCCCGATCACCATCAAGAGCACGCTGAGCGACAGCAGCGGCCGCTGACCGATGCTCTCCCCCATCACCCAGATCCCGGTGAGGTAGGCGCCGAGGGCCACCCCCAGGGCCAGGCAGACGGCGCCGAGGGCCCCGAAGAAATGCAGCGGGCGGCGCTCATACCGCAACAGAAACGTCACCGTCATCAGGTCCATCAGGCCGCGGAAGAAGCGACCACCGCCGAACTTGCTGACGCCGTGCATGCGAGCGTGGTGCTCCACCTCGATCTCGCCGACCTTGAACCGCCGCCAGTGCGCCAGCACCGGCACGAAACGGTGGAGCTCGCCGTATACCCGCACGTTCTCCAGGACGCGCCGCCGGTAGGCCTTGAACCCGCAGTTGACGTCGTGCAGACGGATGCCGGTGCTCGTGCGCACCATCCAGTTGAAGATCCGGGAGGGGAAGACCTTGTGCCACGGATCGTGGCGCGTCCGCTTGAAGCCCGACACGAGGTCGTGACCGCGGTCCAGCTCGGCGAGGAAGCGGGGGATCTCCTTGGGATCGTCCTGGAGATCGGCGTCGAGCGTGAAGACCACCTCTCCCCGCGCGACGGCGAAGCCCGCCGCGAGCGCGGCGCTCTTTCCGAAGTTGCCCTGGAGCTCCACCAGCGAAACCTCCGGGTGCTCGGCCACCAGCGCCTCCACCGCGCGCACCGAGTCGTCCGTGCTGCCATCGTCCACGAACACCACCTCGAAGCCTTCGCCGGGGCCGAGCACGGGGCCCGCGGCGGCCGCGATCCGCGCGTAGAGCTCGCCGAGGGTGGCGGCCTCGTTCAAGAAGGGGATGACGAAGGAGAGGCGGGGAGGGGCCACGGTGACGTTGCTCCGGCGGAGGGGATCGAAAATACCACGGATCGGGCCGTGAGCTCGCGCACCGCTCGCCGGATCTCGCTCCGGGGAGCGCGACCGCTCACTCGCGGGGCCCGGCCCGGAGATCGAGGACGACGAAGGCCGCGTTCGAGTACACGGCCGGCCACCGCGAGAGCCCCCCCTCCCTGCCCCGGCGGACCACGGCGAAGTCGACGGCATATCGGTCGCGCAGGGCCGTCAGCCGGGCAGCGTCCATGGCGTCGTACCCCTTGGCGACTTCGCTCGCGCCGCGGGGGCGCTGACGCCCCGCCACCGCCCCCAGGCGGTCGTACCACTCGAGCAGCTCGCCCGGCAGGATCGGTGGGCTCTTCCAGTCGACGACGATGGCACGCCGGGCGGTGAGGCGGAATCGCTCGAGCAGCGGCGGCTGGAGGAAGCGCGCCTCCTTTGGCGTGTGGTCGCGGATCCAAGCGTAGAGATCCTCCTCCCGCTCGTCGAAGCCGCGCAACAGCGAGGACTCGCGCTCGATGCGAGACGGCGCGCGGTAATCGGCGCTCGAGCGCGCCCAGAGCAGGAACGCGAGCGGCGCCAGCGCGAAGGCGGCGTAGCGCGTCAGCGGGCTCGGGGCCTGGAGCGCCGCCGCGAACGACGGTGGCCAGCCGCCCCTCGCCTGGGACCGCAACGGCAATGAGCGAAGCCCCCGCGGCGCGGTCCCCCGGACCAGACCGTCGAACGCGGCGCCGAGCACGGCGCCGAGCCCGCCGACCACCACCACCCAGAGCACGATGCGGCCGATCCACGGCCGGTCGCCCCGAGCCTCGGCGAGGCAGATCAGCGCGATCCCGGCGGCCGTCAACAGGAGCGCCAGCGGCGGGTACTCCCGGATCCTGGCCGGCTCGCTCACCAGGCGCGCCGCCGCCGCGGCGAGCAGGATCTGCCCGATCAGATCGGTGAAGGGCGCCACGCGCCAGACGAAGAGCTGCGCCACGCTGGGGATGAAGGTCCACGTCGTCAGCAGCGTCCCCGACCAGAGCAGCGCGGCGAGCGCGATCAGCAGCGCCGCGAGGCGCGACCCCGGGCCGTGGCGACCGCCGAGCAGGGGCCACGCCGCGCCGAGGCCGAGCACCTGCCACGCGCCGACGGGGAGGAACCGGTGGCTGAAGCCGAGCGGCTGGTAATGGTGCGGCGAGCGGACGGTCTGGAAGATCTCCCGCGCCTCGGCCGCGTCAGGGTGACTGGCAGCGCCGAAGACGACGGGCGAGAGGAGCAGCAGCGCCACCAGCGACGGCCCGAGGGCGAGCAAGAGCCGCCGCGCCAGCGCGCGCCAATCCCGGGGATCCTCGACCAGCAGGTGCGCGAGCCCCAGCACCGGGAACCCGAGCAGAAGATAGTTCACGTGCAGCAGTCCTCCGAGACCGAAGCAAATCCCGGAGAGCAACCAGCGGCCGGCGGCGAAGGCGGCCATCCCCGCGAGCCAGCCGAGCGCCCCGAAGGTCGAGGGCTGGAGGATGAAGTCGGTGAGGTAGCTGACGGCGACGCTGTGCGTCCGCGTCTGCATCTCGATCGCCATCACCACCAAGAAGACGGAGAGGGCGTGGAGCCGTCCGGCGAAGACCCGGCACAGCGCGAAGATCGCGGCGCCGAGCGCGGTGACGAAGCCGACGTTGGCGTAGGCGAACCCCCACCCGTCCTCGTCCAGCGCCCACAGCACCCAGCCGAGATAGCTGAAGATCGGGTGATACTGGGTGCACTCGGCGGCGAGCCAGTCGCGGGTCAGGACGGACGGGTCGTGCAGCCGGAGCGCACCCACCAGGTACGTCGCGTGGTTGTCGTACCCGAAGTTGTAGCCGAAGCTCACCGCGAGCCAGTACGACGCCCACAGCGCGACCAGCAGCGAGGCGACGTCCCAGGCGACGGCGAGGGCCCGCTCCCGGCTCACGGGTCCCCCGCGGAGGCCGAAGCGACCGGAGATGCGCTGCGAGCACCAGGATGGGACATGCGGGTTCGGCGGTCCGCCCCCGCGCCAGTCGGGAGGCGGAGGCAGAGCCGAATAGCACGGGGGCGGGCGGTCGCGGAAGCGCACGGCTCCCGGGTCTTGCCCTGGCGTCCGACCAAGGGCAAAACGCTCGGGGCCCGCGGGCGCGCGGCCCCCCTTCGGCGCTCGCGCCGCCCTTGCTTCCCATGTCCGAACCGATTTCCGCCCGCCCGTCACCCTCCCTGCCGCCGCCGAGCGGCGGGTGGCGTCGGTACGTCATTCCCGGCCTGGTGTCGGTCGCGGTCGCAGGCGGCTCGGCGTGGGCGCTCCACCAGGGCGCTTTGCCGGTGGTGCCCCCGGCGGAGTCCTTCGCGAGCGTGCGCTGGTGGACGGTCCCGGCGTACATGGCGCTCTACGTCGTCACACTGGTCCTGCGCGCCGTCCGCTGGCACTGGCTGCTCCTGCCGATCCGACGGGTGCGCTTGCCGCGGATCCTCCGGGTGTCCTTCGTGTTCTACGGCGCGACCGTGCTATTGCCCTTCCGCACGGGGGAGCTCGTGCGACCGTCGCTGCTGCATCGGAAGGAGCACATCTCCTGGTGGGCGGCGTCCGGCATCGTCGGCGCCGAGCGGGTGGTGGACGGCCTGGTGCTGAGCCTGGTCCTCCTGGTGGCGCTGCAAGTGGCCGAGCCGCTGCCGGTCCTACCGGACCGCATCGGGGACCTGGCGGTCCCGGTCAGCATGGTGACAAGCGCCGCCTACTCGGTCGTCGCTTTGTTCGCCGCAGCGTTCGTCGCGATGGGGGTCTTCTACTGGCGCCGTGAGTGGATGCGCGCCCTGCTGCACCGCGTCCTCGGGGTGGTCTCCCCGCGCCTCGCCGACGTGGCGGCGGGGGTGCTCGAGCGGTTCGCGTCCGGGCTGGGGTTCCTGCCGCAGACGCGCTACTCCCTGCCCTTTCTCGGCATCACGTTCGCCTACTGGGGCGTCAACGCCTGCAGCGTCTGGCTCCTGGTGTGGGGCGCGGGGGTCGACACGCTGACGTTCGCCCAGGGGACCGCCGTGCTCGGCGTACTGGCGCTCGGGTTCCTCGCGCCGAACGTCCCCGGGTTCTTCGGCACCTTCCAGCTCTCCCTGTACGCGGGGCTGGCCATGTACCTCACCCCGGAGACCGTGGTCGGCCCGGGCGCGGCGGTGGTGTTCCTGATGTACGTGCTGCAGATGTGCACCTCGGTGCTCGGCGCCGCGATCGCGCTCCCCCTGGAGTCGCGAGCGCCGGCGTCTGCCCCACCCTGAACGGCCCCGTCGCTCCGCCCGTGGGGCGCAGCGCTCCCGCCCGCGGCCCCGCCCGGCTGGCGCCGGCCCGGACCCGCCGCCACTGCGGCGTCGATTCGAGGTGGCACGCGGGGCGCCGGTGCTAATCTGGGCGCCGCCCATGGCGGACCGCACCCTGAGCGTCGGGCTCGTGCAGCGCGCGGTGAGTGAGGACCGCGCCGAGAACCTCCGCGCGACGGCGGATCGCGTCCGCGACGCCCGCGCTCGCGGCGCGCGCGTGGTCGTGCTCGGCGAGCTCTTCGCGACCCGCTACCCCTGCCAGACCGAGGATCCCGCCCAGTTCTCCCTCGCCGAGCCGGTCCCCGGCCCCACCACCGCCGCCATGAGCGCCCTCGCGGCCGAGTGTGGCGTCGTCCTGGTGGTCCCGCTCTTCGAGCGGCGCGCGCCCGGCCTCTGCCACAACAGCCTCGTGGTCCTGGGAACGCAGGGGGAGACGCTGGGCCTTTACCGCAAGCTCCACATCCCCGACGACCCGCAGTTCTACGAGAAGTTCTACTTCACCCCCGGCGACGGGGGCTACCTCGTCTGCCCGACGCCCTGCGGGGTGCTGGGCACGCTCATCTGCTGGGACCAGTGGTTCCCCGAGGCCGCGCGCCTCACCGCGCTCCACGGCGCCGAAGTCATCGCCTACCCGACGGCGATCGGCTGGATGCCGAGCGAGAAGGCGGCCGAGGGGGCCGCGCAGCTCGACGCTTGGCGGACGATCCAGCGCGCGCACGCGATCGCGAACGGCGTGTTCGTGGTGAGCGTCAACCGGGTGGGGTTCGAGCCGAGCCCGGAGGGCGGCATCGAGTTCTGGGGTCACTCCTTCGTCTGCGATCCGCAGGGAGTGGTGCTGGCCGAGGCGGGCGAGGGCGAGGAGCTCCTGGTGGTCGAGCTCGATCTGTCACGCATCGAGGCGGTGCGCGGCTGGTGGCCCTTCCTGCGCGATCGCCGCGTCGACGCCTACGCGGGCCTCACCGAGCGCTGGCTCGGGGGAACGCCGCGATGAGCCCGCCGGCGGCCCCGTCCGGTCCCCCTGCCGCGCTCGGCTACCGCATGCCTGCCGAGTGGGAGCCCCACGCGGCGACCTGGATCGCGTGGCCCTGGTCCACGGCGGACTGGCCCGGCAAGGGCGCCGCCATCCCCTGGGTGTTCGCCGAGCTCACGCGGTGGCTGCAGCGGGGCGAGGTCGTCCGCATCCTCGTCCCGCACGCGGAGGCCGAGGTGCGCATCGCCGCGACGCTGCGCAAGGCAGGCGCCTCGCTCGACGAGGTGGACTTCGTGCGCGGCGCGGTCAACCGCACCTGGGTGCGCGACAACTTGCCGACGTTCGTGACGACCCGACGCCCGGGGGAGCCCGATCCGGAGCGGTCCCGGGTCCCCGCGCTCGCGGCCGTGAAATGGCGGTTCAACGGCTGGTCCCGCTACACGAACCACAAGAAGGACGACGCGGTGGGCCACCTCGTCGCGCGGTGGCTCGGCGTCCCCACCTACCAGCCCAGCTTCGTTCACGCGGGGACCCCGCGGCGCGTCGTCCTCGAGGGTGGCGCCATCGACGTCGACGGCGAGGGGACGCTGCTCGCGACGCGGCGGTGCCTGCTCACCGGCCCACTCGCCCGCAACCCGCACCTCGAGGCGAACGGCACCGAGGCGGTCTTCGCCGACTATCTCGGCGTCAAGCGCGTCCTCTGGCTCGACGAGGGGATCGCTGGCGACGACACGGCGGGGCACGTCGACGACTTCGTGCGCTTCGTCGCCCCCGGGCGGGTGGTGCTGGCCCAAGAGCCGCGCACGCGCGACGCGAACCACCGCCCGCTACGGCGCGCCGCCGAGGTGCTCACCGGTGCGCGCGACGCAGCCGGCCGGCGCCTCGAGGTGATCCCGCTGCCCATGCCGGAGCCGCTCTACTACGGCGACGAGCGGCTCCCCGCGAGCTACGCGAACTACTACGTCGGCAACGCCGTGGTGGTCGTGCCGACCTTCAACGACCCGAACGATCGGGTGGCGCTGGGGCTGCTCGCGGAGCTGTTCCCCGGCCGGACGGTGGTGGGGATCCACGCGGTCGACCTCGTCCTCGGGCTCGGGACGCTGCATTGCAGCACCCAGCAAGAGCCGGTCGGCGTGCCCCGGCGGCGGCGACGCTGACCCAACGCGCGTCCGCGACGCGGGAAGGACCCGTGCGGCAGCCGCCTCCGCGGCGGACGCTGACAGGCCGGAAGTTTGGCCATTTGCACGGGCTCTGGTCCCGTGACATGCCGTACCCCGATGTCCGGTGACCCGACGGCCCGCGCGACCCCAGCCCTCCGCCGGCGGACGCCCCGCTGGCTGCGGCTCGCCCTCGTGGCCGGCGCGCTGGCCGTCGGGCTCGCGGGCGGCCCCGCGCCCGAGGTCCGCGCGGCGCCGCCGGCGAAGGAGCACCGCGTCGAGTCGGGCCAGTCCCTGTGGACCATCGCGCGCCGCTACGGCGTGTCCGTGGAGGCGCTCTGCCAGAAGAACGGCATCAGCGAGGACGCGCCGATCCGTCCGGGTCAGGTCCTGATCATCCCGGCGCCGGGCGAGAAGCCCACCCGGCCCGCGACGCCGCCGGGCGAGCGTGGCGGGTCCTCGGACGCGAAGGGGAGCGCTCCCGCCGAGGGTCGGCGCCGGAACGACTGGGTGCGAGCCAAGCCCGACGCCTCCACGCAGACACAGAAGACCTCGGCCGAGCGCGGCGGGATCAACCCCTGCATGACCCCGGATCCGGGCTGGGGGATCTACGACCGCTGGAGCCGCGCGCCGACAATGGGGCAGGCGCTCCTGCCGCACCGCGGCGGCGTCAGCGGCGGCCGCTTCGACGTGATGTTCCACTTTCACGGGCACGAGCCCGTGCGCAAGGAGTGGGTCAAGGTGGAGCGGGGCGCGGTGCTCGTCGGCATCGACCTCGGGCTCGGGTCGGGCCCCTACGAGGCGAGCTTCCGTAGCCGGGCGGCGTTCGCCGAGCTGCTCGCCAGCGTCGAGCGGGCGGTCGCCGAGAAGAACGGCCTCGAGACGGCGCGCGCGCGCCGGATCGGCCTGAGCGCCTGGAGCGCGGGCTACGGCGCCGTCGGCGAGATCCTCCGCCACCCGCAGTGGGCGGCGCGCGTGGACACGGTGGTGCTCCTCGACGGACTGCACGCCGGCTACGACGGCGACTCGCTCCGCGCCTCGCAGCTGTCGCCGTTCGTCGCCTTTGCGCGTCAGGCGCGGGGCGGCGAGAAGCTCATGTTCGTCAGCCACTCGTCGATCATCCCGCCGGGCTACGCCTCGACGACCGAGACCGCGAACTACCTCATCCACGCCCTCGGCGGCCGTCCCTCCGCGGCGCGGCCCCGGTCCGGTGATCCGTGGGGGCTCGAGCTCATCTCGCGCTTCGACCGCGGCGACTTCCACGTCCGGGGGTTCCGCGGCAACGACCAGATGGACCACTGCGCCCACATCGGCCTCTTCAAGGACGTGCTCAAGGTCTACGTCGTCCCCCGCTGGGCCTCGCCCCGCGGCTACGGCACCTGACGTCGCCCCCCGCCGCGCCGTCCCGTCCCGTCCCCGGCTGGAGCGAGGCCGCACCCGGTGTTACGGTAGCCGCGCGCGCACGAGTGGCGGAACTGGCAGACGCGCCGGATTTAGGTTCCGGTACCGCAAGGTGTGGAGGTTCGAGTCCTCTCTCGTGCACTGAG